>NZ_JBEPRY010000030.1:0-85187 GCF_040548605.1 Bradyrhizobium sp. JR4.1 | reverse complement strand
CTCTACCCGCATCTACCGACCTTAAGGCTAGCCTTAAAGCTAGATCCTCGTCGGATACCTGCAACTCAACAAGGCGGCCCACCCCGGAGGAATACGTCACAGTCAAATTCGTTCTCCGTTATGGTACAGGCGCAGTTCTTCTCCTGCTCCCTTCCCTCCTCCCCTTTTCCCTTTCTCTCTATCATTGTGGGTTAGGGATTATAGGCACCAATGGCAGGGTAAGGCGGCGGCATCACGGTAGGAACCTGTAGCTTCCCCGCCTGCTGTTGATTTTGAGGCTGGGACTGACCGGGATACTCCCGACGCGGAAATGCCCACCGAAAGCTGCCATCAACGCCATAGCGCCTTGGCGCTCATGCTGTTCGGGAACAATCAGGCTGTCATGCACCGCTAGGCTAGGGACGCCAGCCCGCATCAACCCTTGCATCGCCGCAACCACAACGCGGCTCTCGTCAAACATGAGATCAGCCCAAGTGCGCGCTCGCCCATCCTTCGGCGGCCGCCCCCATTGGCCGAGAAGCGGGTGGTGCTTGATTATCTGCTCACCTAGCCGGACCGCTGGGTACTTCTTGCGGTCCAGAGGATGGCCATGCTTTTCCTCGTACTTCTTCAGAAGGTCTGTGGGCCACTTGCGCAGCGGCTCGTTGTTGCCGAAGGTCGCGGCCACCCAAAGCTTCACGACATCCCGCGCCTCCTCGCCCAGTCCGGGAATGACGTAAGGGTCCTGTTCCTTGTCGATTTGCACATCATGCCAAGCGTGGAAGATGGTCAGGTAGCTTGCTCGCAAATCAATCTCGACTATCGGCGAACCATTGATGGTCATCTCAAGGCGTTTCTCGCTGGGCTGCTGTTGGTAGCTCTTGTCTGACGGTTGGCTGTACAGCCGCCCGCCTTGATCCCAATTGAAGTCTGCCGCATCGCCGTTGTGGAACATACGCACGTAGCCTCGGTGGACGCAGCCCCCACCAAAGGTCTGTTTTGCAAGAAACTCATTCAGCTCCTGCACGTCCGCTTCCAGCTTTAGGGACAGGTCCGTGTGCTCGAACTTCATGAGTTCGCCTTGGACCTTACGGCGACCAACTCTAGTGCTCGCGGCGCGTTTCTGAAGCGGCTGTTTCGGCAAGCCATAGTCGAAGTGGTCTAGCGCGTTCTCCAAGCGAATTCCGTGCTCGCCCGCCAGCTCTATGAGCTTCTTGGTAGGACGATAACGCGACGCCCTTCGACGATTGGCCAGTGCCGGTCCGCCTTCGTCAAATCGGACCCAATGACTAACGACACCGCCATGATGCTCCACAAGGCCAAGCTCTCGCATGGCGTGCTGGAGAGGAATGAACGCCCACGCGCCGACCTCTTGCCCCGTGAAGCTGTCCTTTTTGAGTGACCGATAAACCCATTTGCCCTCAGCGCTCAGTAGATCAGCTAAGAAAGCTGCGATAGCTGGCTTGAGCTTCTTGCGGTTCGCCTTGCGCTCCCCGAAAAACTCTATGTGGGCTAACAGATGCAGCACCTGTTCGTTAACGGCCTCGGTGAGAGCCTGCGCCGCTTCGGTGCATGGGTGTCCCTCAAGAGAAGCGAAAGTAGCATCGCGCAGCTCAGCGCTATTAGGTGCTTCCGTCTCTGTGGCAGCGGAAAGTGCGTATTTCAACAACGTAGTCTTCTTCCTATCGTTACATTCTCGCGCGAGCGCTGTGCTGGTGCTGCTACGTTTTGCGGGCGGGCAGCCGCACGGCCATAGCCCGCTTCATCTTGGCGGGCTTGACGCTGCGCACGAACGCTTCGTAGCTCTCGGCTTCTTTTTGTGTCGCGAATGTCTGTCTAAACACCCTGCCCGCGTCTTTGCGCTCCACCTCGCCCGCCCACAAGCCTGTTAGCTTGCCGTCTCGCGTCTCTGCGTATGCCATAGCTAGAAGCCTCCGTGCTATCCTTGTGCTCCGGTATGCGTCCGGTGTCCCTTAGTTGCTTTGGTGTTGTCGCGCGTACGCGGTGGCGCGCCCAGCGGCTTGACACGCGACAGGTCAAGGCCGGGATAGGAAATGCGTTTGATGGCGTCCGACAGCGCCTCAGCGCCCCAACGGGACAGCATGGCGTTAGCGCCGTAGCCACCACTAACAGTGGACGCCTGAGCGTGGCCTATAAGGTCCTCACGTATCTCGTGGTCAGCGCCGCCTCTACGCAGCGCGTCCTTCACCGTATGCCTGAAGCTATGAAAGACCTTGGCTTTGTCGGTCACGCCCCCTTCGTCACGCAGATACCGACCAAACCATTTCGACCACGCAGGCACGCCTGCGGTCCCCCTGTCTGGTGACAGGGAAGGGAATAGCCAAGCATCCGCACTATCCGCACTGCGGCGCCCCTCTACATAATCTAGGAAGCCCAAGCGGATCGCTTCCGGGTGAACGGGCACGGTGCGCTCGGAGGCATCTGTCTTAGTCCGCTTGCCTCGTGCTTTCTCGGTGACGAAGTAGAGGAGCGCCACGCCTGTCTGGGCATCAACCTTCACGTTGTCAGCGGTAAGGTGGCCCAGCTCTGCCTGCCTCGCTCCGGTGTAGAGCGCTAGCACCGGCAGCCAAAATCCGGCCGCGCCGTGCGCGCCAACAGGGAAGCGGTGTTCGGTGAATAGCGGCGCGTTGAACAGGGATTGCAATTCTGCAATCTCAAACGACGTTCGCTCAGAGCGCTCCGTTGGCAACCTCAGTCTGCTGAAGGGATCGACCCACTGCACATTATCGGGGATCAGGCCATTATCGCTCGCCCATACACAGATGGCTTGCACGCCGCCTAGCTGCTTGTTGATGGTTGCGGCGGTGATCCGGGGTACCTCTGGGTGCTCGCGGCCCCAAGCGGCTTGCTCAGGCAACGTGGCCCCTCGCAGGCTGCCTGTGCGATGGCGCGGGGCGTCTTGGAGGGCACTACGATATTCCAGCGCGTGCCGCTTCTTAATTGCCGCCACAGCCATGTTTCCGTGAAGCTGGATGAACATGTCCACTGCACGGCTCGTCTCATTCACGGTGCCCTTGGGCATTACGCGGTGTTTCTTCCAGCCAGCCAGCGCATCTTGCAGCGTTCCGCCTTCCCGGTGGCTGTCTAAGGCTTTGGAATCGGGTAAGCGCGGAGTTTCAATAACTGCACCCGCGTAACGATGCCCAATGTCATCAAGGGCCGTTAGGAACGCCTTGGCGCTTTCAATGCACAGCTTGTGATAGGCCAGCCCGCTTTGGTCTAACGTGATGCCGAAGCTTGCTAGGGCGTTCTGGGCGCGCTGCTCGGCGAAAGAAACATCACCGACAGCAAACTGCTGCTGACAATCGCGTAAGATGTCCCCCAGAGCATCCTCGTTAACATTCTCGCCGTTTGGTCCGATTGTCTCTAGCCTGCCCGAAAACCTTAGCGCTTCATCTTCCTTCAGCGCCGTTGCGTACACCCACTCGGCCATACGCTTTATTTCGGTGTCGTTCAGGCTCGTGCGCTTGGCTATGGGCACCGTGGTTGCCGCAAGGTTTGCCTTGGCCTTGGCTATGATGCGGTCGAATTCCGCCAGCACCGGCTTGGCACGAATGTTGGCCTCTCGCGGGTCCTTGGTGCCCAGCGACTTCTTCAAGTGCTTCTGCACCGGCTTGCCGTTGTTCAGCTCACGAGCAACCGCCGCCTGAAGTCCCTCTGGCACCGTCTTTCGGGCGCAATACGTCCCGTGTCTGTCTTTGATGACGCCCATCAATATTCGCACGAATAGCACCACCGCTTGTGACCACCACGCGGCAGCTAAGCGCTTGTATTCGTGCTAGTTGTTGATTTCAATGAGGGCTTTTACGGACTGGCGCTCCCTAGGGGAATCGAACCCCTGTTTCAGCCTTGAGAGGGCCGCGTCCTAACCGCTAGACGAAGGGAGCGTGAGGGAGAGGACATAGCCTCGAATTTTGCCGGCGGCAAGCGGGGATCGAGGGGTTTCAAAGGTCCATCTGGCGTCGTCCTGGCCTCGTGCGCAATTGCGCACAGAGGCCAGGACCCATCACCCCGAATGGGCGTGGTTAAGGCGAACCGGAACGACGATCTCGTGCGCGCAACCGGATTCGGTGGTTATGGGTCCTGGCTTTCGCCAGGACGACGGCTGAGGCGAGTTCCGCGCCCCAGGCCCGCCTTACGGCTCGTTGGCGAATTTCAGCTTTCCGGCCGGCCGCAAGGTGTGGGCGTCGAAGGTGCGGATCTCGGTGACGCCGCCGACATCGAGCGTGATCACGAGCCGGTCGCCGGCCACGCCGCTCGAGACGATTTTGGCGCCCTTGGGCAGGGTGGCGGTGACGTCGCCGACAGGCTCGGGCGCCCTTCCCTCGGACTTGAAAAGGCGGTAGCCCACCGCGATCAGCACGGCGCAGATTGCCAGCGCCGTGGTCAACCCCGCGATCAGCATCATCCGCCGCACCCGCGCGAACAGCGCGGCCTGCTCGGGGCTCGGTTCGGGAACAACGGTATCAGACGTCGTCATGGAAAATTCTGGCTCTGCGCAAAGTTTGGAGGTTGTCGTCGAAGGCTCCGAGGGCTCGACCCGGCTCGACCGCGTGCTGGCTGTGCACCTTGCCGAGCTGTCGCGATCGAGGCTGAAAGCCCTGATTTTGGCGGGCGCGGTGAGCCTCAGGGACGCCGCGATCCGGGACCCCGCTTATCACGTCGCATCCGGCGATACGATCACAATCGACGTGCCGGAAGCGGCCGCGCCGGAGCCGAAAGGCGAGGATATCGCCCTCGACATCGTGTTCGAGGACGACGACATCGTCGTCCTCAACAAGCCCAAGGGGCTGGTGGTGCATCCCGCGGCCGGCCACGAGACCGGCACGTTGGTGAATGCGCTGATCGCCCATTGCGGCTCATCACTGTCGGGCATCGGTGGCGTCCGCCGGCCCGGCATCGTGCACCGGCTGGACAAGGACACCACCGGGCTGATGGTGGTCGCCAAGAACGACCTCGCGCATGCCTCGCTGACCGCGCAATTCGCCGACCATGGCCGCACCGGGCCGATGCGGCGCGGCTATATGGCCTTCGCCTGGGGGCTGCCGGGCCGCCATCGCGGCACCGTGGACGCGCCGATCGACCGCCACCCGCATGCGCGCGAGAAGATGGCGGTGCGCCAGGGCGGCCGCGAGGCCGTGACGCATTGGGAGCTTCTGGAAAGCTTTAACGGGCGCGACGGCAAGCCGATCGCGACGCTGCTCGCCTGCGAGCTCGAGACCGGGCGCACCCACCAGATCCGCGTCCACCTCGCCCATATCGGCCACCCCCTGATGGGCGATGCCGTCTACGGCCCGCATTTCAAGACCAAGGCAAACCAGCTGAGCCCCGAGTCGCAGGCCGCTCTCGCCGCGCTGGGGAGGCAGGCCCTGCACGCCTACCTGCTGGTATTGGAGCACCCGAGGACGGGAGAATTACTCCACTGGGAAGCGCCTCTGCCGGAGGATTTGCTTCTCCTTCAGGGGGCCCTGCAAGCGGCGCTATGACGCAGGCCGCTTCAGAAATGCTTTACATTACAAAAAGTTATAGCTGCCACACGGGGACGTGACGTCAGCAATCCTTCCCTTTTTGCCTCCCGATGGAGTATATTGCGCTTGCGTTGAAGACCAACGCGGAACATCGCAGCACCGATCGGCTTTAACCAAGCGGTCGTCTGCCTGGCCCGCCGCTATCGGGGGCCTGAACCTGTTTGGAGGGCGCACTATGGCCCGTACAGCTACCCTGCCGGTCCTTAATGGCGAATCCGGCCTTTCCCGTTACCTCGGCGAGATCCGCAAGTTTCCGATGCTGGAACCCCAGCAGGAATACATGCTCGCCAAGCGTTGGCGCGAGCACGATGATCGCGACGCCGCGCACCAACTCGTCACCAGCCATCTTCGTCTCGTGGCCAAGATCGCCATGGGCTATCGCGGCTACGGCCTGCCGATCTCCGAGGTCGTCTCGGAAGGCAATGTCGGCCTGATGCAGGCGGTGAAGCGGTTCGAGCCCGAGAAGGGCTTCCGTCTCGCCACCTACGCGATGTGGTGGATCAAGGCGTCGATTCAAGAGTACATCCTGCGTTCGTGGTCGCTCGTGAAGATGGGCACCACCGCGAACCAGAAGAAGCTGTTCTTCAACCTGCGCAAGGCGAAGAGCAAGATTTCCGCGCTGGACGAAGGCGATCTCCGCCCCGACCAGGTGGCCATCATTGCCAAGCGTCTCGGCGTCACGGCTCAGGACGTGGTCGACATGAACCGCCGCCTCGGTGGCGACGCGTCGCTCAACGCTCCGATCCGCGACGACGGCGAAGCCGGCGAATGGCAGGACTGGCTGGTCGACAATTCGCCCAACCAGGAAGCCATGCTGGCCGAGCACGAGGAGTATGATCACCGCCGTGACGCCTTGAACGGCGCCATGGGCGTGCTCAACCCGCGCGAACGCCGCATCTTCGAGGCGCGCCGCCTCGCCGATGAGCCGATGACGCTGGAAGACCTTGCCGCCGAGTTCGGCGTGTCGCGCGAGCGCGTCCGCCAGATCGAGGTCCGCGCCTTCGAGAAGGTGCAGTCCGCGGTCAAGGGCACGATCGCAAAGGCCGAACAGGCCGCGCTGGAAGCCGCGCTCTAAGCGCGAGGTTTTTGGCGCCAGAGATTGGCGGATCGACAAGAGACAGAAAAGCCGGCGGCAACGCCGGCTTTTTTGTTTGCGTGTGAGGTGCAGCATGTTCGCCGTGACGCGGACCAGGCACCTTGAACCCGCGCTGCCGGTCGACCGACCAAAAGCATTGGGCCGACAGCATCAAGAGAACGGGCACAGATCGTGTCGATCATCCTGCAATCCACCGTCGGCGGCTTCTCCGCCCAGTTCATGCGCAAGCTGCCGCTGGTCGAGCAGGCGATGCGCGACCACGGGCTCGAGCCGTCGGAGTTCGTGATCTCGAAGGACTATGCCTCGACCGCGACGATCCCGCTGATGGGTCCGTTCTTCTTCAACTACAGCGTCTATTTCGGCGACGAGACATTCACCGTCACCGAGCCGAACGACATGGTGTTCCTGGACTACTTCTTCAAACGCGTGCTCGCGGCGGACGGCCCGCCGGAACTGCCGCAGCGGCCGGGCTTGGTCAGGCGGCTGTTCGGCTGGATGTCGCAGCCGGTGTAGCTGCTTTTCCCCTCTCCCCTTGCGGGAGAGGGTGGCTCGCGGAGCGAGACGGGTGAGGGGTTGCCTCCGCGAGCACGCCTCTCACATGGTCATTCGCGGAGAGATACCCCTCATCCGGCGCTTTGCGCCACGTTCTCCGGCAAGGGGAGAAGGGAAGAGCGCACCACCAGCGCCTCCCTAACCTACTCCCCCCAAACCCGCGCCAGCGTCGCGAGCCAGCAGCCTTCGCAATAGCGGGCGTCCTTGTAGTCGATCCAGTTGTGCGCATAGACGTGGTCGAGCGGGATGCCGTAGCGCGCGCGCAGGATTTGGACGAGGATCTTCCACGCCGCGACCTGCGCCGCGGTCGGGCCCGTGGTGACGTCGGGATAGTTGCCGGCGAACTCGACGCCGATCGAATTGTCGCGCACCACCTGGCGATAGGTCGGCTTGTTGTCGATGTACTTATTGTCGTTGCGGTTGGCACCGTCGCCGTGGGTCGGCACCAGGTTTTCCGCGACCGCCCAATAGACGGTGCCGTCGGTCTCGACCCACAATGTGACGCCGCGACGCGTGGGATTCTTAGCCTGCACCTGCGCGCCGCCGCGCGCCGAGCCTGCCGGTCCCTCGGTCTGGTGCACGATGATGTTGCGCCAGGGTTTTGCGTTGCCGACATCGCCCCATGGCGCCAGCCACACCATCTTCAGGCCGGGAATGTCGGGCGTGCCGGAGGCGCGCGCGAGCTTTGCGAGCTCGGCGTCGGTCGCGGCGGCGGGTGTGATCAGAATGAGAGCGGCGAGAACGGCCGCGAGCAGGCGAGAGATCATCATGCGGTCCAATGCGGACCAGAGATTAGCACGCCCTTACGCGAATTTGCGCAAGGCCTCGCCTGGACCGATCGGGTCAGGCATGAGCGGCGGCGCCGGATCGTGGACCGCAAAGTCGTTCTTGCCGTTCTTCTTGGCGGCATAGAGGGCGTGGTCGGCATGCGCGATCAGGCGGTCCGGAAACTGGCCGACGCCGCGGTCCCACTGCGCCACCCCGATCGAGATCGCGATCGGGATGTCGATGCCGGTGCAGTTGACGGCATCCTGGCGGCAGACCTCGAGCACGCGGCGGGCGATCACAGCCGCCTCGCGCAAGGTCGACGACGGCAGCACGACGCAGAATTCGTCGCCGCCGGTGCGGGCAAGCATGTCGCCGGGCCTCAAGCGCGTCTGCGCCATCAGGGTGAAGTGCTGCAGGCAGGCATCGCCGGCGGCATGGCCATGGGTGTCGTTGACGGCCTTGAAGCCGTCGAGATCGATCACCAGCAGCGAGAACGGCTCGCTGCTGCGCTCCGAGCGGGCGCATTCTTCACCCAGCCGCTGCAACAGGTGCCGCCGGTTGGCGACACCGGTGAGATCGTCGAGCAGCGCGAGGTCGGCAACTTCGTTGCGCAGGCGGTCCATCGCCATCAGCAGGAAGCCAAAATTCAGCGTCATCGACAGGAACAGGAGCCCCAGCACCATGACGGCATGAGACTGCCCTCCGGAGACCGACGAGAAATCGCCGCCGAGCAGATTGCCGACCGCACGGGCCGCGAAGATCGCGATGATGGTGATGATCACGATGCCGGAGAGCCGGGCTCCCGGACTGGCGCGGCCTTCCGGCGGCGAGAGCAGCAAACGCAGCGATAGCGCCAGCGGGAGCGCCTGGCCGAGCGAGTAGCTGAGCATACGCAGCTGCATGTGATCGTATGCGACCATGAAGAACACGACGCCGCCGAGGCTGAGAATTCCCGTCGCGGTCATGAGGCGCCAGGACACCGGCCGACCGTAGAAGCGCTGAATGCCCATGGCGGCAAGGCAGCTCGCCGCGATGACGCCGGCGGCTCCGAGCAGAAGCGGGACAGGCGAAACGACGAAAAGGCGGATCAGGGCCGCCATCGTGCCGGTCGCGCCGACGAAGCACGATGCCATCCAGAACCGCGCGGCCGCGAATTTCGGATAGGAGCGCGTCACGTAGGCCCAGATCAGGCCGAGCGCCAGGAAGTTGACGACGAACACGGTCCAGAGCGTCGGCACGTTCAGCATGGCGCGCGCCACACGCGCAGCGTCGCGCCCTCTGTCCCTGCCAGCTGTCCGTTCATGACCCGTCCCCGTTTTCTTGCGGAGGACAATGCGGCCGTCGCGCTTAACGGAGTCTCACTGCGATCCGCGAAAACATGCCTTTGGTTTTGGAATCATGAACGGCTGGCGCATTGTCGGATCGTTAGGCATGGCCGGCGATGCGGATTCGCGGGTCAAAATCACCAGAAAACGCATCTGAGCTGTGGATAACGCGATGACACGGATGTGACAGCGCGGGGCAGAAGCGCGCGAATCTGCTGAGTTCGTCGTCGAGGATGTTGCGAGGCTGGCCCTCCGCCGAGCATCCCTCGTGTCGCGTTTTACCATTAACCCTGAAGAGGATCCTATGGCTAAGAAAGCGAAGAAGGCGAAGAAGGCGACGAAGAAAAAGGCCAAGAAGGCAGCGAAGAAGAAGTAACGAGGCTTCTTATTCTTTGCCCGGGTGGAGCTCGCTCCGCCCGGGCTTCGGGTAGGTCGAGAGATCGAAGGTGGCGGGCGCAAGGCCCGCTTTTTTATCGGCTGGAGAAGCTACCGCTCCGCGAACGCCAGCTTGGCGCCGAGCGCGGCGAAGCCGGCAGCAAAACTCCGGCGCAGCCAGGCCATGACGCGCGGGCGGGAGATGACGCGCTCGCGCACCGAGGCCGCACAGAGGCCGTAGACCACGAACACCGCAAATGTCATCGCCATGAAGGCGCCGCTCAATTCCAGCATCCGCGCCAACACATGGGCTTCGTCCGCGGCGATGAACTGCGGCAGGAAGGCCAAAAAGAAGATCGACAGCTTTGGATTGAGGATGTTGATCAGGAAGCCAGTCACGATCACCCGGCCGACCGAACGCTCGCGGATCTCGCCGTCGACTGCCAGCGCCCCGGTCTCGCGCAGCGCCTGCCAGGACATGTAGAGCAGATAGGCGACGCCGCACCACTTCAGTGCGGCGAAGGCGAGCGCGCTGGTGTGGAGCACGGCGGCGAGCCCCAGCATCGCGGCCGTCATGTGCGGCACGATTCCAAGGGTGCAGCCAAAGGCGGCCGCGATGCTCGCGCGCGAGCCGCGGGTCAGCGCGGCGGCCAGCGTGTAGAGCACGCCGGTGCCGGGCGAGGCGACGACGATCAGCGAAGTGAGCAGGAAGGACAAGGTCATGGACCGACCTTATCACCGCGCCCGGGACCACGAAAGCCGGCCAGCCGGACCGACCGTCAGGACAGCTGCGCGATCTCGGCCTCTCGGAGCACGTCGAGCGGCGCCCAGGGCTTGGCCCAGAACTTTGCGCCGTCGGGCAAGGCCTGCATCAAGGGGCGGCCGGAAGTGACGACGATGTCGAGCCTGGGGTTGCGGTCCTTGGCGACGTGCGCGAGCTCGACCCCGTTCATGCGGCCGGCAAGCTGGACGTCGGTCATCATCAGGCAGAGCACGCCCGCGCTTTTGTCGAGCACCAGCTCGGCCGCCTCGGCGCTCTCGCACTGAATGACGTCGTAGCCGCTTTCTTCGAGAAGAAGACTGAGCATCTCCCTCTGCATGAGGTCGTCTTCCACGATCAGTGCGGTGGCGCGAAATGGCTGTGCTTGTCCCATCGGCGGCTCCCAATGCTGCCTGTCTTCATCAAGTAACGTAGGTTAAGGTGGGAACCGCGATGCGGTTCGGTTCCAATATGAAAAAATGTAAATCATAGTTCCGCTCGAGAGGCTCGACGGGGGATCATCATGACTGCGATCCGCGGCGCCGCCGCCGTCACCGGAGCGGCAAGCGGCATCGGCCGCGCGCTGGCGATCGAGCTTGCGCGGCGCGGCTGCGATCTCGCGCTCGCCGATCGCGAGGAGGCCGGGCTGAAGACGCTCGCGGCCGAGATCGGAGCTGCATGCAAGGTCAGCCTGCATCGCCTCGACGTCAGCGAACCCGACGACATCGCGCAGTTCGCGCGTGAGGCGACCGTCGCGCATCCCGCGCTCGGCATCGTCGTCAACAATGCCGGCGTGGCGCTGATGGGCTCGTTCGAGGAGATCGACCAGGCGCAGATGGACTGGCTGTTCGACATCAATTTCTGGGGCGTGGTGCACGGCACGCGCGCCTTCCTGCCGCATCTGAAGACGATGGGCGAGGCGCACATCGTCAACCTGTCCTCGATCTTCGGCATCATCGCCCCGCCGGGACAGTCGGCCTATGCCGCGGCGAAATTCGCGGTGCGCGGCTTTTCCGAGAGCGTGCGGCACGAGCTTGCGATGGCGGGCAGCGCCGTGAGGCTGTCGGTGGTGCATCCCGGCGGCGTCGCCACCGCTATCGCCCGCAATTCGCACACCGGGGTCGGCGTCACCGACAATGCGCGCCGGTCGCAATCGATCGAGCGGTTCGAGAACGCAGCCAAGACCACGCCGCAAGACGCCGCGCTGCGCATCATCAGGGGCATCGAAAGAAACGAGCCACGCATCCTGATCGGTAACGACGCGCGCTTCATGGATCTCCTGCAGCGCTTCCGCCCGGGAACGTACTGGGCGCCGTTACAGCGCAAGCTGGAGAGAATGGCGAAGGGGACGAAGTGAGGCATGAGGCGAATGGCATCATTCACCCGCGGCCGTCGTCCTGGCGAAAGCCAGGACCCATAGCCACCGAATTCAGTTTGGCGAAGACTGCCAGTTACCAGGTACGTGACTGCCAGTCGTTGTAACGAGTCCCGCCTGGGGTAATGGGTCCTGGCTTTCGCCAGGACGACGGCGGAGAGACGTCACGCCCTCACTGCCCCGCCAGCCGATCGGCAAAATACCCGATCGTCTTGCGATAGATCACCGCCCTGTTCCATTCGCGCATGGCTTCGAAATTGGCGGTGCCTTCGCCGTAAGGCTGGCCCATCTTGAAGCCGCTGGTGTGGAGCAGGTTCGCGGTCGAGGCGAGCACGTCGGGGACGCTGTGGCGGAGATCGACATGGCCGTCGCCGTCGAAATCGACGCCGTACTTGACGTACGACGACGGCAGGAACTGGGTCTGGCCGATCTCGCCGGCATAGGCGCCGATCAGGTCGCGCAGCGGCAGGTCGCCGCGCTGCACGATCTTCAACGCCGCAAGCAGCTCGCCCTGGAACAGCTCGGTGCGGCGGCAGTCATGCGCGAGCGTCGCCAGGGTGCGGATCACCGGCAGCTTGCCGATGTCGCCCTTGCCGAAATCGCTCTCCAGCCCCCAGATCGCAACTAGGATATAACGGGGCACGCCGAACTGCTGTTCGATGCGCGACAGCAGTGCGGCGTGGCGCTGCAGCAGTGCCTTGCCGCCATTGATGCGGCCAGGGCCGACACGGGTCGAGACATACTGCTCGAAGCTCTTGTTGAAGGTGTAGCGCTGGCGCCGGTCGAAGGCGAGCACCGCGCCGTCCTGCTGCACACCGCTGAGCGCCGCGCTGGTCACGCTCGCCGAGACGCCGGCAGCTTGCGCTTCCGAGGCCATGCTGGCGACAAAGCTGTTGAAGTCGCCGCCGCAGCGCGCGGCTTGCGCCGATCCGCCGGCCAGAGAGGCGATGACGGCGATGGCCAAGGCGTATTTCGACATTCGGATGAATCCTACAGGGAATGGGCGGGGAAGGCAGCGCGCGATCATGCCCGGGAACCGGATTCGCGTCAAAGCGGCAAATCCCCGCCAGAACCGATCGCATCCTGTCTGCGACAAATCAAATGCGCTCGCCCCCTCCCCAACCGATCGAGATGACCATGTCTATGTCCATGTCGCGCCGGATGCTCGCCGTCCTCGCCTTGCTCTCCCTCACCGTGACGGCCGCTTCCGCACAGACGCGCGATGTCGCCGGCAGCCGCGACTATCCCGGCATCGGCCGGTTCGCCGGCAGCGTCATCACCGGATATGTGATGAAGGATTTTGACGCGGCGCGGATGCAGGCGGCTCCCTTCAAGGACGGCCAGCCCGTCGATGCGCGGCGGCTCGAGGGTCGCGTCTTTCGCATCGCCTATCGCACCAATCCCGGCCCCTCGATCCTGGAAGTGTCGCGCAATTTCGAGACGCAGCTTGCGAAAGCCGGCTTCGAGACCCTGCTCGCCTGCGACACCGATGCCTGCGGCGCCATTCCCTTTACCGAAGCCATCGACACGTTGCCGGTCCCGCAGATGTGGGTCGATGGTTTCAACTACCGTTACTACGCCGGCCGCAAGACCGAGGGCGGGCGCGAGACCTTCGCCAGCGTCCTGGTCAGCCAGAACAACCAGGACATCACCACGCAGGTCACCGTCGCCGAGTTCGGCGCCATCGCGAACAAGATGGTGGACGCCGCCGCGATGGCGAAGGAGCTTGGCGAGACCGGCCACATCGCGCTCTACGGCATTTATTTCGACACCGACAAGGCCGTGCTCAAACCGGAAAGCCGCCCGACGCTGGAGCAGATCGCAAAGCTGCTGACGAGCCAGCCGCAGCTCAACGTCTTCATCGTCGGCCACACCGACAGCCAAGGCGCCTATGAATACAATCTCGACCTGTCGAAGCGCCGCGCCGAAGCCGTCGCAGCCGAGCTGGTGAAGAACTTTCGCATCGCGCAGGCGCGGTTGCGCACTGCCGGTGTTGGATTGCTGGCGCCGGTCGGCCCGAATGCAACGGACGCAGGCCGTGCGCTCAACCGGCGCGTGGAGCTGGTGGCGCCGTGAGAACGGTGCATGCGGCACTCGTAACGTGATGGGAACAGCGTGAAGGGCGAAAACGGATTAACATGTTTGTCAGCGCGACTTCTGCACGCACGCGGGAATACGTGCAGGCAAACGCGCGTTCTGACAAGGCGCGCAGCGCTCGCTGCGTTGCGTTGCGAGAGCAGGAAATATGAACAAAGTGCTTTAGCCGTCCAAGCAATTGCTTTGATGCTGATCGAAACGCGATGTCGCGACCACTGCATATCTCATGCGCTCGCTGCGACATCGCAGCGCCAACGATTTGCCTTGCCATGGCATGGCGCCGGTTATAACATTCTATTCTAGGTTGTCGCCCTGCCAGCCCCGGGCGACGCTGAAGACCAAAATAAACGGCGGGCTTCGCGGCCCGCCGTTTGTTGCGGCAAGGGTGAGGCAAGGCTGAAGGTAAGGGTCTCCTCGAAGAAGCGCATCGGGTTTTACGAAGCGCTGGACGCTTCCACCCGACATCCAGGCGCCGCGCAAACGGGTTCGTCGATCGATCGCCCAGCCAGTTCTGCCGCAGCAGCGTCCGCAGCCGGCCTCCGGAAACCTGCCAAAGTCATTTGACTATGGCCCCCTGATCGACGAAAAGCCGGCCATGGCCAAAAAACCCGGAACCAATCCCAAGGGCGAATTCGCCTTTTTCAACGTCTTCTATGAAGACGGCTCCCAACGCTCCAACCGGCGCGTGCCCGCCGAATTGCTCGGCGGCCTCGACGGCGACGAGCCGGCCCGCGCCTTCATCATGGAGCAGGACCGCGAGATCGCCGAAAAATCCGGCCGCCCGGCGCTGGAGATCAAGAACCTCGAGCGGGTCGGCGCGAAGAAGAAATAGGCCGATCCAGGCAGGCGCTCACCAGCGCCCGGCCCGCCTGTTCCAGGCAAACAGCAGATCGGCAAACCGGTCATAGAAGAACCGGGTGAACGGCAGCGCCACGCGATTGCCGAACAACCCCGCAAGCCACCCCTCTCCCGGCGTCAGCCTCCACAGCGCAATCGCGACATCCGCGCCGACGATAAGTCGGCCGGCCTCATCGGTCGCATGCAGGCGGCGCCTGATATCGTCGAGCGTGGCGCCAAAGTGCGCCAGCGCATCGGGCTGCTCGTTGATATCCCTGAATTCGATCGTGCCCGCGCGCACCAACGCGAGCAGCTTGTTGCGCTGCCAGTCGATGCCGGCATCGCAGACAGGGCAGCGGGTGTTGTACCAGACGGTGAGATGGGCGATTTCTTTGTTCGTTGCATTACACGCCCGCGCACAAAGTTAAACGCGCCAGCCAGATTCTGATTTTTGACACCTGTTGAATCGCCATGAAGTAGGTGCTGTGCAAATTCGTCGGCATCAATCGATTCAAGCGCAATTTTTTTGACGTGCTGTCCGCTGAGCGGCTTTGCGTTTAGAAGTTGGCCAATTTCGAATGCTTCATCCGGTGTCCCCTCTGCTTCAAGCCGCTCTCTGATGCACTCCAGAATAATGCTCACAGTAGTAAGTCGCTGCTGTCCATCGACCAATTCGAGGTGGTTCAGGCCGGCTCTATGATGGCCCGCTAAGCAAACGATGCTGCCAAGCAGATGTGTGTCCCCGCTTTCTATTGCGACGATGTCATCGATAAGCTCCCCAACTTGGCGTTCATGCCATGAATATCTGCGCTGGTATGTAGGAATGACATACTGCTCGTTTGTTGAGCCAAACAGTTGGTTTAGAGTTAGTGACGTCGGAGTAATCTTCATTGCTTGCCCCCAGATAGGTATTCCAAACGTTGCTCTTTGGTCCGTTATCTTGCGTAACATCGCCATCAACCACCCCCTGTGGTTGCGGACCAAGTTTTGCGCAATCATTGTCGTATTTGCAAGGCCTCGCCCGAGGGCAAAATAAAAGCGAGCCTTTCGGGCTCGCCGTTATTGGATTGAAGGGACAATCGAAGAATGATGGCGTGTATCAATTATCCAAGAAGCTCCGCAGCTTCCTTGACCTTGACGGATGCTTCAACTTCCGCAGCGCCTTGGCCTCGATCTGGCGAATACGCTCTCTCGTCACCGAGAACTGCTGGCCGACTTCTTCCAGCGTGTGGTCGGTGTTCATGCCGATGCCGAAGCGCATGCGCAGCACGCGCTCTTCGCGCGGGGTGAGCGAGGCCAGCACGCGCGTGGTGGTCTCGCGCAGGTTCGACTGGATCGCGGCGTCGATCGGCAGGATCGCGTTTTTGTCCTCGATGAAATCGCCGAGGTGCGAATCCTCTTCGTCACCGACGGGCGTCTCCAGCGACAACGGCTCCTTGGCGATCTTGAGGACTTTTCGCACTTTCTCCAGCGGCATGCCGAGCTTTTCGGCCAATTCCTCAGGAGTCGGCTCGCGGCCGATCTCGTTGAGCATCTGGCGCGAGGTGCGCACGATCTTGTTGATCGTCTCGATCATGTGCACGGGAATGCGGATGGTGCGCGCCTGGTCGGCGATCGATCGGGTGATCGCCTGCCGGATCCACCACGTGGCGTAGGTCGAGAACTTGTAGCCGCGGCGGTACTCGAACTTGTCGACCGCCTTCATCAGGCCGATGTTGCCTTCCTGGATCAGGTCGAGGAACTGCAGGCCGCGGTTGGTGTATTTCTTGGCGATCGAGATCACGAGACGGAGGTTGGCTTCCACCATCTCCTTCTTGGCCTGGCGGGCTTCGCGCTCGCCCTTCTGCACCGAGTGCACGATCTTGCGGAACTCGATGATCTCCAAGCCGGTCAGGGCCGCGAGCTGATGCACCTCGTGGCGAAGGTCCTTGATGCGGTCCTTCTCGTGATGGACGAAGTTCTTCCAGCCCTTGGCCGACAGCTTCGAGACACGGTTGAGCCACCGCGGATCGAGCTCCGAGCCGGTGTAGTTGCGCAGGAAGTCCTCGCGCGCGACGCCGTGGCTGTCGGCGAGGCGCATCAGGCGGCCCTCATGCGAGACGAGGCGCTTGTTGATGTCGTAGAGCTGCTCGACCAGTGAGTCGATACGCGCCTGGTTGAGGCGCAGCGACTTCACCTCGACGATGATCTCGTCCTTGAGCTTGCGGTACTTGCGCTCCTGGTGCGGCGACAGCGAGGGGCCGTGCGAGGTGCTCTCGAGCTGGTTCTGGATGTCCTGCTCTTGCAGCTTGCGCAGCTTCTTGTAGCTGTCGGCGATCTTGTCGAAGATCTCGACGACCTTCGGTTTGAGCTCGGCCTCGATCGCCGCAAGCGACATCTGGTTCTCGAACTCGTCGTCCTCGTCCATGTCGGCTTCGGCGGCGGACTCCGCCGGATCCTTCGCGGCTTCGCCGGCATTGCCGGGCACAGGCGCGGCGCGGAACGGGGTCGGCGACGGCGGTGCGGCGGGCGGCGCGACATGCGCGGGCGCGGCGCCGGTGACCTGGCCGCCTTCGGCCGGCGCTTCACCGGTCTCACCGTTGGGACCCGCGATCATCGCATTGTTCATGCCGGCCTTGGCGTCGGGCCCGGCATAGGTGGCTTCGAGATCGATGATGTCGCGAAGGAAGATTTTTCCTTCGTTGAGCTCGTCGCGCCAGATGATGATGGCCTGGAAGGTCAGCGGGCTTTCGCACAGCCCTGCGATCATCGCCTCGCGGCCGGCCTCGATGCGCTTCGCAATCGCGATTTCGCCTTCGCGCGACAGCAGCTCGACGGTGCCCATCTCGCGCAGATACATGCGCACGGGATCGTCGGTGCGCTCGCCCGGCTCGCTCTTCTTGACCTCGGTGACGGCCTTCTGGGTGACTTCGACCAGCTCGTTGTCGGTCTCGTCCTCGCCGCTCTCGTCCTTGTCTTCCTCGCCTTCGCTATCGTCGGCTTCGGTGACGTTGATGCCCATGTCCGAGAGCATGGACATGATGTCCTCGATCTGCTCGGGCGAGGTCTGGTCGGACGGCAAAACTTCGTTGAGCTGATCGAAGGTCACGAAGCCGCGCTTCTTGGCCTGCTTGATCATCTTCTTCACGGCCGCGTCGGACAGATCGAGCAACGGCGAGGGCGCGTCCTGGGAGTCCTTCTCCGGCGCGTCCGCTGCCTTGTCGTCTTTTTCCTTGTCCTTCGCCTGCAGCGTCTTTGCCTTGGTGGCCATCCATTGCTCCTAAACGCGTTTCACACAGACGTTCGCCGCGCCCGCGTGAAATCACTTGAACCTGTTGTTCGATGCTCTCGCTTCGTCAGATCTCGACACGGAAAGGGCGGCGCGGACCTCTTGTCGCCACCCCCGACCTTTCACTCGCCGGATTTGCCTAACGCTTCGTAGAGCCTCTTTGTCGCAGCGGTTGCAGGTATAGTGCCAACAGCAATTGCGCGGATTCATTCCTGACGCATCTGTTCTGCCTGCGGCCGCCTGGTGGCCAAAGTGCTACAAGACCGTTAAGCCTCGATTAACCCTGTTTTTGCCGCCAAACCTCGGATTTGGCGAGTCTTTTAGCGGTTCCGGCCCCGGCCGTCCGCATGATTCTTTCATCACACGCTCTTCTGGAACCGACCCGACAGCTCGCCAAAACCCTCGATGAGGGCCTCGGTGCCATCGACTTCGCCTATCCGAGCCTTGACGTCGCGCAGCCACGCCATGTTGGCCTCGCTGGGATCTTCCCCCAAGGCCAGCTCGGCGTCCTTCAGCTCTCTAAGTAGTGAATGGTACTGCCGATGCAAGGCAACCAGCTGATGCCAGGTGGAGAGAACGTCGTCCCGTGCCGCGCCCTCGCGGGCGCCCCACACCGCCGCGGTCGTGATGCCGCCCTCAACCCTTTGAAGAGCCTGAGAAAAACCTCCCTTCTCGAGGTCGCTGCGCATTTTCTCGGCGAGCTCGCCAGGGTCCGGCGAATGGTGATGGTCGTTGGCAAAAGCGGCGATGATGCCGGCCCGGAGCTTATGGACCTCGGGATGGGCGAGCTCCAGGGCCGCGACTTCCTCGAGGTGATCGTGCAGCAGCCAGGGGTGGTTGATCAGGATTTGCAGGATCAGGGCCTCGCGGCGGGAGATGGCGCTGCGCTGGCCGCGCATGATCGGGCTTGCGGCGAGCTGCGCGCTCGCCGCTTGGTAGGGCCCGGAGGGCAGCTGGATCGGACCGGGCGGGCCGCGGCGGCCTCCAAATCCCTGATTGCCGAATCGATTCGCGCCTCCCCCACCACGGGGCTGAAACTGACGACCGGCCGAGCCGGGGCGGAAATTACCACGGCCGCCGCCAAAGCCGCCGCGCCCGCCTTCGGGGGCAAAGGCGCGCTGAAGCCGCTCGGCAAGATCCTGCCGATAATAGCGCCGCACCACTTCGTCGCGGATGCCGTTGGAGAGCTCCTTGATGCGCGCCTCCAGCGCGGCACGGCGCTCGGGCGTGGCGAAATTGCCGCCTTCGAGCTCGCGCGACCAGATCATCTCGGCGAGCGGACGCGCCGCCGCGATCACCTCCTCGATCGCACCGCGACCGCCGGAGCGCACGAGATCGTCGGGGTCCTGCCCTTCCGGCAGCAGCGCGAAACGAAGACTCTTGCCCGGCGCGAGGAACGGCAAGGCGAGATCCGCGGCACGATAAGCCGCCTTCTGGCCGGCGCGGTCGCCGTCGAAACAGAGGATCGGCTCGTCCGCCATCTTCCAGAGCAGCGCGAGCTGGTTTTCGGTGAGTGCAGTGCCGAGCGGCGCCACGCTGCCGGCAAAGCCCGCGGTGACCATGGCGATGACGTCGACATAGCCTTCGACCACGACGAGGGCGCTGCCGTCATGGGTGGCCTTGCGCGCGGTCTGGTGGTTGTAGAGATTGTCGCCCTTGTGGAAGAGCGGCGTCTCCGGCGAGTTCAGGTACTTGGCCGGAACGTCCTTCTCCAGCGCGCGCCCGCCAAAGGCGATGACGCGGCCGCGCAAATCCGTGATCGGAAACATCACGCGGTCGCGGAAGCGATCATAGGGCACCGGGATGTCGTTGCCGGCCACCAGCATGCCGGTCTCGATCATGTCGTCGACGGAGACGCCGAGCTTGCCGAGATGCTCTTTCAGTGCGAAGCGATCGGGCGGCGCATAGCCCAGCCGAAACTGCAATTGCGTCGCCGGCGAGATCGCACGATCGGCGAGATAGCCGCGCGCCTTGGCGCCGACGCGCGAGGCCAGCGTCTCGGCGAAGAACTTCGCGGCGAGATCCATGACGTCATGCAGGGAGCGGCGCCGCTGCTCCTGACGCGCCGCATCCGGTGTCACCGCGGGCAGCGGCAGGCCCGCCATATTGGCGAGCCGCTCCACGGCCTCGGCGAACGGCAGGCCGTCGGTCTCCATCACGAAGCTGATGATGTCGCCGTGCTTGCCCGAGGAGAAGTCGTGGTAAAAACCCTTCTGGTCGTTGACGAAAAACGACGGCGACTTCTCCTGCTGGAACGGCGACAGTCCCTTCCACTCCCGCCCCGCCTTCTTCAGCTTGACGCGCTTGCCCACGACTTCGGAGACCGAAAGCCGGGCACGCAGCTCGTCGAGGAATTGGGGCGTGAAGCGCATGGCGGAATGGAACTCTGTCAGCTCGGCCGCGTGAAGCGCCCACCTCAGAAAGGCGAACGCCGGCCTTGCTTCAACGCCTTATTTAATGTTCATGATATGTTCAGTCCATATCCACAGGCTTGATAATCCAAAAATACGATTGTATATACAGAGAAACTGATGCCGGATTTCAGCTCTCTCGCGTCTGCCGGGTTTGAATGGGACGAAGAGAAGAACCGGACTAATCCGATCAAACATGGCATCAGCTTCGACGATGCCAGTCAGGTCTTCTACGAACGTGTCGTCATCAAACGGTCGAATCGCAACGACGAAGAGCGGTGGATCGCGATCGGAAAACTCGACGACCGACTTCTGACAGTGATCTTCACGCGAAGAGACAAAGCGATCCGTATCATTTCAGCGCGACGTCCGAGGCCAGATGAAAAAAGAGCATATCGTGAAGCGTCGATGGGGAGATCGCCGCAAGGGTAATAGCGATTGGGCCCGTGTCGATGCAATGACGGACGAGGAATTGGAAGCCTCGATCGCAAATGATCCCGACTGGGCGGAGTTCAAGGACGTCGACTGGTCGGACGCCGTGCTGGTGATGCCGCCGAGGAAGAAGGCGATCTCCATCCGCCTCGACGAGGACGTGCTCGACTTCTTCAAGCGCGATGGCGAGGGCTATCAGCGGCGCATCAATGCGGTGCTGCGCTCCTTCATGCAGCAGAAGTCGAAGCCGAAGAAGCGGGCTTGATCCGGAGAATATCTTCGGAGGCTCGTGACAGAAGCCTTGAACCCGCCCCGGTTCCACGCTTCCATGGGCCATGTTCAGGACCTTCCGAGGCGGCCAGAGTGGGGGTTGGCGCATCACCTCGATTTCGCCGGTGACGGGCGAGCCCCTCGCCTTCATGCCGGCGCTGTCGGTCACCGACAGCGAGGCCATCGCGCTGCCGCTGGTGCCCTCGCGCAATGCCTGGCGGCTGGTCGGTGTCGCGAGCAGCTTGCGCTACACCGAGCGCGGCGAGAAGGAGCAGCTCACTGCCATGCAGGCCGGCCTCGGCCGGCTGGAAGCAACCAGCGCCGCGCTGATCCCGATCCGCAAGTCGCAGGCCTGGTGGGATCTGACCCAGGAAGAACGCCGCAGGATATTTGAAGACAAGTCGCATCACATCGCGAGCAGCCTGCGCTTCCTGCCTGCGATTGCGCGGCAGCTCTATCATTGCCACGACCTTGGCGGGCCCTTCGATTTCCTAACCTGGTTCGAATTCGCGCCCGCGCACGCCTCGCTGTTCGAGGAGCTGGTCGCGATGCTCCGGCGGACCGAGGAGTGGACCTATGTCGAGCGCGAGGTCGACGTGCGCGCGGTGAAGGAAGTGCTTTCGGCCTAGTGATCGAGGAAGCGGCCGGATTCGATGCGCGGCAGATCGGTGACGGGCCAGTTGTAGATGTAAGTCCAGGCCGGTGCCGTCACCCCGTCCGCGCCTGTCACGTCGACCAGCCGGCGCAGATATTCGGTCGGCTCGGGAAAGCCCTCACCGCAGGCCTCGTACATGTCGAGCTCGCGCAGGAGCTCGTCGGGTACGCGCAGGTGGAAGAGTTCGCCGTGGACGCGGTCGGACGGCACATCGGAGAGCAGCAGCCCCGGATAATGCTTCACCAGAACGAGCCGGCCGCGGCAGGTCGCTTCACTCAGAAAATCCGCGTGCCCGGCAAGCAGCCGCGCCATCGGATGGTCGAAGCCGCGCATCAACGTGCCGTAGACGAAAAGACGATTGGAGATCATGCGGGCTCTATAGCTGCGAATGATGCAGAGCGACAGCGCCACACATTCCATGGTCGTCCTGGCTTTCGCCAGGACGACGGCGGTGAGCGTCTACGAAACTTCGGCTTCCAGCTCCTCGCCGCTGCGTTGCTCGTCCGACACCACCCTGATGGTCACGTCCATGGCATCGAACGCGCCCGCTGGGCCGATATAGACGCCGTGAAGCGGGATCGCCTGGCGCGGATCGCGGGCGACCGCGACGCGGATGAGATCGCGGGTGCCGACGATGCCATTGGTCGGATCGAATTCGATCCAGCCCGCGCTCGGCAGGTAGACCTGGACCCAGGCATGCGTCGAACCACCGCCGACATGGCGCTGCGCGATATCCTCCGGCAGGAAGATGTAGCCGGAGACGAATCGTGCGGCGATGCCGAGATGGCGCAGCGCCTCGATCATGAACAGCGCGTAATCGCGGCAGGTCCCGCTACCGGACTGCAAGGTGTCGAGCGGATGCTGCGTGCCCAACTCGTGGCGCTTGCGGTATTTAAACCGCTCGCGGATGCCGTGGGTCATGCCGCTCAGAATCTTGAAGGTCGGCGTCGGCGCGTCCTCGTCGAGAAAGCCGCGCGCCCATTCCGCGATCTCGCCATCGGGATCGGTATATTGCGGCGTGATGTAGTGGACGAGGTCGGGAAATTCCTCGTCGTCATAGGCGAACGGATAGAAATAGGCCGAGTCGTCCGGCGTCAGCGCGAACTCCTCGACCGGATTGTGCTCGACGGTGACGTGCCAGTCGAAGACCAGCGTGTCCGCGCGCTCGTCGAAATTCGCGATCGCGACCGAATTGCCGAACACGTCGTGGATCCAGTGCAGCGACATCGGCTCGGGCGAGATCTCGAGCCTGGAGTCGAGCACGCGCAGATCATGCCCGTCGCTGGGACGCAGCATGATCCTGTGTTCGCCGAACGCCACAGGGCGGGTGTAGCGATATTCGGTCTTGTGATGAATCGTCAGCAGCGGCATCGTCAGGCAATCATGGTGATGTCGGGCGGACCAATCTATAGCAATCCAGCCCGATTCTTTGGGGTGACTGCTGTTTCATTAGGCAATCAGGATGGCTTTAGACACAATCGAGGCGACCAATCAACTCCTCAGCGAGGGTGACGTCCCCCCCGTGCACGAGGTGAACGCGCAAGGGACATCGCCTTTTTTGCTCACCTCGGACCACTACGGACGGGTCCTGCCGCGTACGCTTGGCGATCTGGGCGTCGCGGGAGGCGAGCTGACGCGGCACATTGCCTGGGACATCGGCATCGCGGGGGTCGCCGACCGGCTGGCAGAGATGCTGGGCGCACATCTGATCGCGCAGCGCTATTCGCGGCTGGTGATCGACTGCAACCGGCCGCCGGCCGCCATGAGCTCGATCCCCGTGATTTCCGAAGCAACCGCGATCCCGCGCAACGAGGGAATTTCGGAGCAGGAGCGCAAAGCGCGCAGGCGCGAGATTTTCGAGCCCTATCACCGCCGTATCGATGCCGCGATCGACCGCCGCGTGCACGACAAGCGGCCGACGGTGCTGGTGTCGCTGCACAGCTTCACCCCCGTTTACGCCGGCGTCGCGCGTCCCTGGCACATCGGCGCGCTCTACAATCGCGACACCGTGCTGCCGCAGCTGCTGCTCAAGCATCTGCGCAGCGAGGGCGATCTCGTCGTCGGCGATAACGAACCCTATGCGGTGAACGACCTCACCGACTACACCATCCCCGTGCATGGCGAAGCCCGCGGCCTCGTCAACACCGGCATCGAGATCCGCCAGGATCTGATCGCCGACCAGTCCGGCCAGCAACAATGGGCCGAGCGGCTGGCGCGGATTTTCGCGGAGATCGAGCTGGAGCTGCGGGCGGCGAGGCTGGTCGATTAGCCCGATGGCGGTTATTTCGCCCTGGTCAGCGCCAGCCAGATGCCGCCGCCGATCATGAAGCCGCCGGAGATGCGCGACATCATGCGGGTGCGGCGAGCCGAGAAGAACTTTCGGGCACGCCCGGCGGCGATGGCGTAGAGCGCGTCCGTCATCACCGCAGTGACCATGAAGGTAGCTCCCAGCAGCGCGACCTGCGGGAAGTGGTCGCGGTTCATGTCCATAAACTGCGGGATGAAGGCGCCGAAGAACACCAGCACTTTCGGGTTCGACAGCAGCACCAGGAAACCTTGCAGGAAGAATCCGCCGCGCGGCGGCGCCGGCGGCTCGTCCACCTTGACGCCCTCGACCGGCGCCCAGATCAGCTTGATGCCGAGCCAGACCAGATAGGCGGCGCCGGCAAAGCGCACCCAGTCGAACCAGTAGCCCATGGTCGCCATGAGTGAGGTCAGGCCGACCGCGACGATGCCGATGACGATGGCGAGGCCGGCCTGCGCACCGGCCACATTGGTCAGCGCCGCACGCGTGCCGTGACGCAGCCCGTTGGCGATGACGAGGGTGACGATCGGCCCCGGCAGCAGCGCGAGCGCGATGCAGGCGGCAAGGAAGGCGAGATAGGCTTGCAGAGACATCATGGGAGGACTCGCTGAGAGCGGTTTGGGACATTAATGCATGACCCTCAGTTTCCGTCCAGCGCAGCCGTCACCCACGTCTTCATCTCCGGCGTCTGCAGGAACACGAGCACCGCGCGCTGCATCACGCCTGTTCCCCGGCTTCCCTGCGCAGCCGCAACGAAGAGATCGCAGCCCCGTGAGACGGCGATGCCGAGCGCGGCGTGACGAGTGTGGTCGGGCCTGTCCAGATCATAGCGCCTGGCACGGCCGCGCATCGCTCCAATGCCAACTTCCTCACCCGGCGCGACGGCCGCAAAGCGCGGGCTGATCAGATCGATATCCGCAACACGATCGACCTCGTCGTCATCGGCGACACCGCGGTCACAGCTGCAAAAGCCGCGTTTTGCGCGCAGGTACAGCTCAGTGCCGGCGCAGGCGCCATCGCAACGGAACGCGCGCCCGGACGGCCAGCCGTCGCGCGGGAACGGCCAGGCGATCTCGCGCCAGCGCGCCGTCTCTTCGGCGGGTGCCGGCGCAAGCTGATAGGTCGCGACCCCGGACACACCGAGTGCGATCACCATTGCTGCTAACGCTGCCCCACGCCGCATCGTCAGGTCTTCGGCAGACCGGCGACGGCGCGCGCGGATCCGGTCAATTCGAGAATGTGCAGGCCGGTATTGGCGCGATCGACGATGTAGACATATCCGCGGTCGTCGGTCTCGACATTGTTGGTCTGGATCGCGACCTTGCAGCGTTGGCCGCCCTCGATCGGGATGCAGCGCTTGTCGGTCGCGCTCGTGATCGACGGAATGAAGTAGCCGACTTCCTTAGGATGATAGGGGTCGCGGATGTCGAGCGCGCGCACGCCGGCATTGAAGAAGGCGATGAAAGCCATCTTCTTGTAATAGACCGGCGCCATGCTCTCGTTCGCGGAATGCGAACCAAAGCGGCCGCCGCGCTGGCAGAACTGTCCGCTCGCCTCCGGCACGGTGTAGCTCGAGATCATCATCGGCCGCGTCTCGGTGGTGACGTCGGCAAACCAGACCATCTGCCGCGCCTCGCCGCATTCGTTGAGGATCGCCTCGTCGACGATCATGACGATGTCTCGGGTCTTGCCGTCCTTGTCCTCGGCAAATTCCGCAACCGGCATGTCGAGCATCGGAAACGTGGTGTGTGCGCCGTTGAAGGCGGACATCGGCAGGCGCGAAATCTCCGGAAAACGCAGATTGTCCGGCGTCGGCTCCTTCGGCCCGTTCAAGAGCTTGTCGCGATCGACGATCTGCAGGATGCCGCCCTTGTTGGTGCCGTAGCCGAAAAAGACACGATTGCCGTTGGGCCCGGTCGAGATCGGTCCATGCAATTCGGTCGGCACCGGGCCGGTCGAACCGGGCTCCTGACCGGGCAGGCCAAAATCCCTGATCTTCTGTGGATGGGCGGGATCACTGAGATCATAGACCTGCGTCATGCGCCGCGTGCGCCAGTCCGGCGCGCCCGAGACCAGGAAGGCAATGCCGGTGTCGGACTCCCACCAGCTCTTGTGCGTGTCCTTCAGACCGTCAATGCGCGTGATGAGCACCGGGCTTGCGGGATCGGAGACGTTCCAGATCTCATGCGCCTGACCACCGAAAGTGCGCAGCATGTAGACCGCATTGGAATCCCCTTTCGGCAGCGATTTGGCGTCGCAGACCCGCACCATCTGCGCGCCGCCAGATTCATACTTGCCTTCCTGCCCCGGCAGGTGCCGCAGATACTTTGGCTTCGCGGGATCGGTGACGTCGACGATCGAGGTTCCGTTCGGCTCGGCCTGCCCCGTCATCGGATTGACGGGCGCGGGCACATCGTCAGTGCCGCCGTGATGACCGATATAGGCGATCCAGCGGTCGCCCTGGTGATGAATGGTCGGCTGATACGCGCTGCGCGCCTGAAGGTCGCTCACACCGACCAGCTTCATGTTGGAAGCTTCAGGCGGCGCGCCGATGGTCTGCTCCTGTTGTGCCTGTGCCGCGATGCTGCAGGCAGAAACGGCGAGGCCTATCGCAAGCGGGACCCAACGGAACATCAAAGTCCTCCCGGAACCAATCTGTGTTGGCTGAGCGTTGACGCTAGCACAGCCATTTGCTGGCGCCAAAGAGACCATCTTGACAGGCAACCATTTGGTTGCCTATTATCGCCGCCATGGATGAGGTCTTCAAAGCGCTCGCCGATGCGTCACGACGGTCGCTGCTCGACAGGCTTCACACCAGGAACGGCCAGACGCTGAACGAGCTCTGCGAAGGCCTCGCGATGACGCGCCAGGCGGTGACCAAGCACCTTGCCATTCTGGAAGACGCCAATCTGGTCACGACCATCAGGCACGGCCGCGAGAAGCTGCACTATCTCAATCCGGTTCCGATCCATCAGATCGGCGAACGCTGGATCAAGAAATTCGAGCGCGGCAAGCTCGCCGCACTCGGCGAGTTGAAACGCCAGTTGGAGAAGCGTGATGAGTAAGCCGCAATTCGTCTATGTCACCTACATCGAGACCACGCCAACGAGGCTGTGGGAGGCGCTGACATCAAGCGAGTTCAGCAAGCAATACTGGTTCGGCGCCGAGGTCAGATCCGACTGGAAAATCGGCTCCCCTTTCGCGCTGCTGCTGGATGGCGAGACCACGGATTCCGGCGAGATCCTCGAAGCCGATCCGCCGCGGCGGTTGTCCTACAGCTTCAAGCATGAGAAATATGAGGAGCTGCGCAGTGAGCCGATCTCGCGCGTCGTGTTCACCATCGAACCGTTCGGCTCGCTCGTGCGTTTGACGGTGCTGCATGACGGCTTCGTCGAAGGCGGCAAATATCTCGGCGCCGTTTCCAACGGCTGGCCGGCGATCCTGTCCGGTCTCAAGAGCCTGCTGGAAAGCGGCAAAGTGCTGGCCATTCCGCGTGCAGCCCTCAACAAGGGATTCGATGCAAAATGAACCTCGATCAGTTCAAGCCGCTCACCGTCTACACGATTTACATCGCCGCGACGCCGGACAAGGTGTGGGAGGCGCTGACCTCCGCCGAGTTCAGCCGCAAATACTTTTCCGGCTTTGCGGTTGAGATGGAGCCAAGACTCGGCGGCAAATTCATCGTCCGCGCGCCTGACGGGTCGGAACACATCTCGGGTGACGTGTTCGAATACGATCCGCCGACCAAGCTGACGGTGACGTGGAACGTCAACTGGCCCGACCTCGTCGCGAAGCTCGGCACCACGCTTGTCACTTATGAGATCGAACAAGCCGGCGAGGCCGTCCGCCTCACCATGAGCGAACGTCACGACCGTCCGCTCAGCGACGACATCCTCTCCGGCGGCCGCACCGGCTGGCCCGCAATCCTGTCGGGGCTGAAGAGCCTGCTGGAAACGGGCAAGGCGCCGCAGATCAAGATGGCGCCGCCGGTGCAGATGCTGGAAGCGTTGAAGGCGATGGGTATCAAGACGCCGTAGCGGACGAATTCCGCCCCGTCATCGCTTCTTCTTCACCGGAGGCGGATTGATTTCGTCGATCTTGCGACTGCAATCCGCTTCCGAGCCGTGCGGGCCCGAGACAAAGGTCCCGCTGACCTTGATCGCGTACCAGCCCGACTCGACGCCGAGCCGGAGCGCTTCTTCTGTCTTGACGTGCCGTGGGGAGAGAGCTTGCATCGGGTGCTTTCGGTTGGCGTTCGATCTCATGATCGAATCGCGGTGAAACCTTCAGGCGTCTGCGGCACGAGGCTGCCGCGTCCAACTCACCCGCTGGAGCGGGCAATATGCGCGACGACCGCTGTTGCGACGTCGCGATGAGCCGGCTCCGCCGGTGCGAGGGAATGAGGCGCTTCACGTCGCGCGAATAGTCGTGGCGCTGCATAGGCGCAGAAACGACAGATCTTTCGACATTCCCGCACCGTGCGCGCAATCGCCGCAATTAGCTATCGTTTTCTCACCAGTGCCGCACTTTTGAAGTGCCAAATGCCGCGCGCGAGCGAATAAGCCGTCAAAGCCTTGTGATCGGCCGCTTCGTAGCCATGTTGGGAGCTTAGCCAAGGGAAAAACGTATGAAGCTCCGCGTCGGGTTTGAGATGCTGTACGAATTCCCGCAGCCCACGCCCATGATCATGGTATTGGGCACGCACTTCACGCGCGCCTCCGATGTCATCGTGCCCGACCTGATGACCACCAGACCCTCGGTTCCGATCACTCCCTATCGCGACCTCTTCGGCAATTGGTGCAGCCGCATCGTGGCGCCGGCCGGCGCCTTTCGGCTTGCCGGCGACGGCGTCGTGAGCGACAGCGGCCTGCCCGACCCGGTGTTCCCGAACGCGGCTCAGCACGCCGTCGAGGCGCTGCCGACCGACACGCTCGTCTATCTGCTCGGCAGTCGCTATTGCGAGACCGATCGCCTGTCGGATATCGCATGGAAACTGTTCGAGCACACGCCGCCAGGCTGGGCGCGGGTGCAGGCCATCTGCGATTTCGTTCATCGTCACATCGCTTTCGGCTATGAGCACGCGCGCGCAACCAAGACGGCGCGGGAGGCCTACGACGAAGGCAAGGGCGTGTGCCGCGACTATGCTCATCTTGCCATCTCGTTCTGCCGCTGCATGAACATTCCGGCGCGCTACTGCACCGGCTATCTCAGCGACATCGGCACGCCGAAGCCCTGGGCCGCGGGAGATTTCGCCGGCTGGTTCGAGGCCTATCTCGGTGGAAGCTGGCACATGTTCGATCCCCGCAACAACACGCCGCGGATCGGCCGCGTGCTGATCGCACAAGGACGCGATGCCGCGGACGTCCCGATCACCCAGACCTTCGGTCCGAATAAGCTGCTCAATTTCAAAGTATGGACCGACGAGGTTGCCTGATGACAGACAACAGCGTTGCGCTCAGCGCCGATGAATTTGCGTCCTTGGCCGAGATCGGCAAGGGCAAGGTACAAGGCGAAATTCCGCAAGCGCACGGCGAGCGCCTGACCAACCTCGGTTATGCGATCAGGCGCCTCGGCGAACTCGAACTGACCTCATCCGGCGAGCGTCGGCTGGCATCGGGTGAATAGCTCGCTGCCGTTGCGTTCGGCTTCCTGCTACGCCACCGGCACCACGATCCGCCGATAAAGATGCCAGGTCGCGTGCCCGAGCACGGGCAACGTCACCACCAGCCCCAGAAAATACGGCAGCGCCGAGACGATCAGGACCATCACGATCACCGCGGCCCAGCCAATCATCGGCAGCGGGCTGGCCACGACCGCGCGCACGCTCGTTACCATCGCCGTGACGAAATCGACCTCGCGGTCGAGCAGCAGCGGAAACGACACCACGGTCAGCGAAAACAGGATCAGCGACAGCACCGCGCCGACCGCGTTGCCGATGCCGAGGAAAAGCAGGCCTTCATTCGTGGTCAGCACCACCGTCATGAACTCCTGCAGGCTCGAGAACGAGGCATGCAGGCCAAGCAGCAGCGCGATCAGAAGCCGCACCTGATACATCCAGACCACGAAGACGAACAGCGTGACGAAGGCCATCCAGCCGATCTCGCTGCGCGCGCGCACGGCCGACCAGATCGCGCCAAGCGAGACGGGCTCGCCGCGTTCGCGGCGGCGGCTGACTTCATAGAGCCCGATCGCCACGAATGGCCCGAGCAGCGCGAAACCGGCGGCCAGCGGATAGACCAGATAGACCATGCCGAACGCCGTGAAGCACAGTATGATGGCGATGCCGCCGGCGGCGTAGAGCGCACCGAAGCAAAGGCCGTAAAGCGGCAGCGCCTGGAAATCACGCAGGCCCTCGACCAGCGCCTCGGCGATGTCGGTCGCCGCGACGGGACGCACCACCGGATCGACCTTGCCCGAAATGGACATCAGCTACCTCCTCGTTGGCCGGCGCGATCTCCGTCGCGCGCGGATTGACCTTGATCTTAGCGTCCCCGCGGCCAGCGCGCACGCGCGAGTTGGATTGCTGCACGACGGTATCCCGACGCCGCCGGCGCAGACCGAGGAAAGCCGTCGCGCCGGCGGCGGCGCTCCCTTCGGGGAGCTCATCCGTGCTGCACGCGGCTCTGAATCTTTCCCGCCGAGGACTTTTTCGGCCCGTTGCCTATGGACTGAGCGGAGGATGGTGCCGCAAATTGGGTCCTTGAACGAGCACCTGCGATGACCAGAGTGGACCGTCCGACCGATGAGCTTGCGTACCCGGCTACTGATACTCGTCATCGCGGCCATGCTGGTGCCGGCGAGCCTCGTCGGGCTGCGTTTCGTGCAGAACCGGAGCAGTGAAATCAACGCCGCACTGGCCAATCTAGCGGCCTCGGCCGACGACATTGCGAGCGACCTGGGCGAGAAGATTCAGGGCACCACGCAGCTTCACTACGGTCTGGCCCGAGCGCGCGACATCGACACGCGCGACAAGGCGGCATGCTCGGCGTTTCTGTCGGACGTGCGCGAGGAATACCCTCAGTTCACGGGAATCCTGACGATCGACCCGGACGGCAGCCTGTTCTGCGACTCGCTGCGGACCAACCGCACCCTCGATCTGAGGGATCGCGCCTATTTCAAGCAGGCCCTGGTCTCGCGCAGCGTCGTGGTTGAGCCGGTATTCGGCCGGCTGACCGGAATATCGGTGCTCCAGATCGCATATCCGGTGCGATCGGAGGCGGGCGCGCTGAAGCTGGTGCTGCTCGCCTCGTTCAACCTGCGAAAATTCGCCGAGTATCACCACAAGCGGCTGCTCGCCGAGAAGGATATCCTGCTCATCGACAGCAAGGGCACCGTTCTCGTCGCTCCCTCGGGAGCCGGCTGGACCGCGCCCGTGGGCGCGTCGATTGCTGGATCCGACCTGCTCCGCTTTGCGACGACTCCCGATCAAAAGGCATTTCAGGAAGTGACCGATCGCGACGGCCGCACGCAGGTCTGGGCCGTCGCCCACTCACCTTCGATCCGTGATGCCGGCCTCTACATCCTGGTCGGACGCTCCAAGGACGGATTGGTCGCGGCGGCGAATCGCCGGCTCTACGAGGACATGGCGATCCTCGCGGTGGCCTTGCTGCTGCTGCTCGCCGGTGTATGGATCCTCGCGACCGTGAGCGTCGGGCGCCAGGTCGGGCGGCTCGCCAACATGGCGAAGAGACTTGGGCTCGGCGATCTCAGCGCGCGCATCCCACCTCCCCATCCGCGCGGCGAGCTGGGCGGATTGATGACCCTGCTCAATGGCACCGCCGAGTCGCTTGAGCAGCAACGCGCGGCCATCGCGGACCTCAACCAGAGGCTCAGCCAATCCCAGAAGATGGAGGCCATGGGCCAGCTCACCGGCGGCGTGGCGCATGACTTCAACAACCTCCTCACCGTCATTCTCGGCAATTCGGAGCACCTTGCCGACAGGCTGACGGGAAACAAGGAATTGCACCGGATCGCCGGCGACATCGCGACAGCCGCCGAACGCGGCTCCGACCTGACGCGCAGCCTGCTCGCCTTCGCGCGCAAGCAGCCCCTGAGGCCGCGAGACATTGACATCGGTGAGAAGATTCAAGAGATGGAGCACTTGTTGCGCCGCCCCTTGGGCGAGCACATCGAATGCACCTTCGCGCTCGCACCGGACCTGTGGTTGATCAGCGTCGATCCCGGCCAGCTAACGACTGCGCTGCTCAATCTCGTGCTCAACGCGCGCGATGTCATGCAGTTGGGCGGCAGGCTGACCATCGAGGCGCGCAACGTCTCGCTCGGTGAATCCGACTTGGACATCAATGGCGAACAGCGACCAGGCGACTATGTCATGGTGGCCGTGACCGACACCGGCAGCGGCATGACCGCCGAGGTGGCGAGCCGGGCGTTCGAGCCGTTCTTCACCACCAAGGAGGTCGGCAAGGGGACCGGGCTTGGCCTGAGCATGGTCTACGGGTTTGTGCGGCAGTCCGGCGGATTGGTGCAGATGCAGTCTGCGCCGAGGCAAGGCAGCGCCGTCAGGCTGTTCTTTCCCCGCCTGGCCACGCCGCCAAACGAGGACGCCTCACCCGCCGAAGGGATCGTCGCGCGCGAAGGAAGCGAGACCATTCTCGTCGTCGAGGACAACGATATGGTTCGGACCTATGTCGAAAGCGAGCTGAAGACGCTCGGCTATCGCGTCATCACAGCCGCGAGCGGCCCGGCTGCGCTCGACCTGTTGCACCAGTCCGGGGACATCGACCTGCTGTTCACCGACGTCGTGATGCCCGGCGGCATGTTCGGGCCGGAGCTTGCCAGGCAAGCAATCCAGCTGCGGCCCGGGCTCAAGGTGCTCTTCACCTCCGGCTACAGCCAAAATCCGGTCAAGGCCCCCGACGGGATTGGCGATGCCCGCATCCTGACCAAGCCGTTCCGGCGGCGAGACCTCGCCGCGATGCTGCGGTCCGCGCTGTCGACGCCGCAGCGGTGAGATGACGATGTGCTCTACCCGAGCGCTCGCAGCTCGCGCCGCAGCACCTTTCCGGTGGCGGTCATCGGCAGTGTCTCCGCGAACTCCACGAAGCGCGGGTATTCGTGGGCGGCGAGCTGTATCTTGACGAACTCCTGGATTTCTCGCGCGAGTGCGTCGCCGGCGGCGAAGCCCGGACGCAGCACGATCCAGGCCTTGATCGATTCGGTGCGGATCGGATCGGGAATGCCGACCACCGCCGCCATCGCCACCGCCGGATGCTTCATCAGCGTGTGCTCGATCTCGGACGGACCGACGCGATAACCGGCGGTGGTGATGACGTCGTCCTCGCGGCTGATGTACCAGAAGTAACCGTCCTCGTCCTGGATACCGAGATCGCCGGTGAGCAGGAACTCGCCGGCATATTTCTTCGCCGTCGCGTCCGGATTGCGCCAGTATTCGAGCATCGTGCAAGGACAGGGTTGGCGCACGCCGATGATGCCGCGCTGGCCACGTGGCTGCTCCTCGCCTCTGTCGTTGACGATGCGAACATCGAAACCCGGCGTCGCCTTGCCCATCGAACCGGGGCGAATCGGAAACAGATTCGCGTTGCTGCCGATCACGAGATTGCATTCGGTCTGGCCAAACACCTCATGCGCGTCGATGCCGAAAGTCTCGCGCACCCAGCCGAGCAACTCGCCACCAAGGGACTCGCCGCCGGTAAAGATGCTGCGCAGCCTGACGCCCGGATGCGTCACCCCGGCCTGCCGCATCAGCTTCAGCGCGGTCGGCGGCAGGAAGACATTGCGCACGCCGAGATCGGCCATCATCTGCATCGCCGCCTGCGGCTCGAACTTTCGCGCGCGGTGACCGACCAGGGGAATGCCGTGATACCAGAACGCGAACAGGCCGTTGATGAGGCCGCCGATCCAGGCCCAGTCAGCCGGCGTCCACATCAGATCGCCGGGACGCGGCAGGAAGTTGTGGCACATCTCGACATTGGGGAGATGTCCGAGCACGACGCGGTGCGCGTGCAGCGCGCCCTTCGGATTGCCTGTCGTGCCCGAAGTGTAGATGATCAGCGCGGGATCGTCCGCAGACGTCTCCACCAGCGTGAAGTCGGGCGATGCAGCCTTGACCGAATCCCAGAACGATGTCGTGCCCGCCGGCGTTCGTTCGCCAACGATGTAGATATTCTTAAGCTCCGGCAGACGGTCGCGAATCTTCGAAAGCTTCTCCCAGCCGCCCGCGTCGGTGAAGATCGCCTTGGCCTGCGAGTTCGACAGACGGAATTCCAGCGCGTCTTCGCCGAACAATGCGAACAGCGGAATGGAGATCATCGCCGATCGGAACGCGGCCATGTGCGCGATCGGCAGTTCCAGCGACTGCGACAGGAACACCGCGACGCGGTCGCCGCGGGCAAGACCATCCGCCTTCAGCACATTGGCCAAGCGGCGCGACATCTCCGCGACCTCGTCGAAGGATGTGCGCGTGATGGCGCCGTTCTCGTCGAGATAGACCAGCGCCAGCCGGCCGGTACCGTCGGCGTGGCGATCGCAGCAGGCCTCCGCCATGTTGAAGCGCGCCGGGATCTCCCAGCGGAAATTGCTGTAGAGTTCGTCGTAGGTGCTGGCTTGGGTGAGCATGGTCGTTTCCCGGCCGCGTCGTCATGGCCGGACTTGTTCCGGCCATCCACGTTCTTGTTTGGCCTCAGTTTAAGGACGTGGATGCCCGGGACAAGCCCGGGCAAGACGGAGAATGCGTCTCAGCGCACCGTCCGGAAGAACTTTCTGACCTCGTCGACATAGAGCTCCGGCTGCTCGAATGCGGCGAAATGCCCGCCCTTCTCCATCTCGCTCCAATGCGTGATGTTGTGGAAGTTCGGCTCCATCCAGCGCCGCACCGGCGTGATGATCTCCTTGGGAAAGACAGCGACGCCCGTCGGCACCTTGACGACCGGCGTGGTCCGGCGCTTGCCGAAGCTTTCCCAATAGAGCCGCGCAGACGAGGTCGCGGTCTCCGTCGCCCAGTAGAGCATGACGTTGTCGAGCAGCTCGTCCTTGGTGAAGATGTTTTCGGGATGACCGTTGCAATCGGTCCAGGCCCAGAATTTTTCCAGAATCCAGGCCGCCTGCCCGCTCGGCGAATCCGTCAGACCGTAGCCGAGTGTCTGCGGCCGCGTCGATTGCTGCTTCGAATAGCCGGAGTCGAGGTCGACGTAATGCTTGAGGCCGGCGAGCGCGCGTTTCTCTTCCGGTGTCGGTTCGCCCTCGACTTTCGGCGCGGCGTTGAAGGCGAGCGTGATGTGGATGCCGGCGCAATGCTCGCCGTCCTGCATGCCAAGCGAGGTCGTCACCGCCGAGCCCCAGTCGCCGCCCTGCGCGCCATAACGCGCGTAGCCGAGCCGGTCCATCAGCCTGGCCCAGGTCGCGGCGATACGATCGACGCCCCAGCCGGTGGTGTTCGGCTTGCCCGAGAACCCAAAGCCCGGCAGCGACGGACAGACGACGTGGAAGGCATCGGCGGGGTTGCCGCCATGCGCGACAGGATCGACCAGCGGCGCGATTACCTTCTGGAATTCGACGATCGAGCCGGGCCAACCATGAGTGATGATCAGCGGCAGCGCCGTCGGCTCCTTCGAGGGCGCATGCAGGAAGTGGATGTCGAGCCCGTCGATCTCGGTGGTGAACTGCTCGAAGCGGTTGAGCTGGGCCTCACGCGCGCGCCAGTCGTAGCCGTCGGCCCAATAGGTGCAGATCTCCTGGATCCATGTCAGCGGCGCACCCTGGCTCCAGTCGTCGACCAGCTCCGCCTCCGGCCAGCGCGTGCGAGCGAGGCGCGACTTGAGGTCGGTGAGGATATCGTCGCTGATGGCGATGCGAAACGGCTTGATGGCGGTCATCGGTTGCCTCCCCATTTTTTCTTGTCATTCCGGGGCGTGCGGAGCACGAGCCCGGAATCCATCGATCAACAGAGTCGGCGGCGCGATGGATTCTCAGATGCGCAATTGCGCATCATAGCTCGACGCTATGCGTCGCCCCGGAATGACGGCCTAGCCCGTCAGAGCAGCCTTCACCAAGCCGGACGCCTTGCCGAAATCCATCTGGCCGGCATACTTCGTCTTCAACACGGCAATCACCTTGCCCATGTCCTTCATGCCGGCGGCGCCGGTCTCGGCGACCGCGTCAGAGATCGCCTTCTTCACGTCGTCGTCCGACATCTGCTTCGGCAGATACGCCGAGATCACCGCGATCTCGTCGCGCTCCTGCGCGGCGAGTTCGGCACGGCCGCCCTTCTCGTAGAGCTCGACCGACTCCTGGCGCTGCTTGATCATCTTCTGAAACACGCCGAGCAGGTCCGCGTCCGAGAGCGGCGGCTTGCCGCTGCCGCGCGCCTCGATGTCGGCGTTCTTGATGGTCGAGTTGACCATACGTAGCGTGGACAGCTTGCGCTCTTCCTTGGCCTTCATGGCCTCCTTGACCGCATTGTTGATGTCGTCGCGCAGCATGATCGTGCTCCCCTAGAATATCCGACGCCTGATCTAGGCCGTTCGCGGCCCTGAGACAACGGGGGTTTCCAGCCATTCGACCAGCGCGCGCACCGTCGCCGCAGGCTGCTCCGGTTGCGGCAGGTGTCCGCAATTCTCCAGAACGACGAGCCTTGCGCCGGCAATGCCCTCCGCCATCTCCTTCGAGAATGCGTTGGGAATCGTGTTGTCCGCATCTCCCGTCAGCACCAATGTCGGGCATTTGATCGTCGCAAGCGTCGGCCGTGAATCCACTCGCGCGATGATCGCGGTCTGCTGTCGCAGATAGCCTTCGACGCCGACGTCCTCGCCCTGCTCGTGCACGAGCTGGCGAATACCGGAATCGTCGCGGCGAGAGGGATGGACCAGTTCGGGAAACATCTCCTCGCGCGCGGCACGCAGCTCACCGCGCCGGGCCCGCTCCATCAGGCCGCGGCGGCGCGCGGTCGCCTCCGGCGTGTCGGGCCGCGCCTGGGTGTTGATCAGCGCCAGCTTCGTCACCCGCTCGGGCGCCTGGCGCATGATCTCGAGGGCGATGTAGCCGCCCACGGAATGGCCGGCGAGCGCGAAGCGCGGCGGCGCCTCGCTCAGCACCCGTCGGGCGATTGCCGCCATGCTGTCGTCGCGAACATGGTTGGCGACCATCACCGGGCCGAACCGCCAGAGCGCCGGGATCACCGGCGCATAGATCCGGGACGAGGAGGCTAATCCCGGAACCAGCAAAATCGGCATCGTCTGGTCCATTATTGCCTCCCAAGCCCCGGAATTTGCCGGAAATTATGCCGCAGAGCTTAGGGGCCCAAGGCGACCTGTCAAATATGCAAAAACGCATGTGAATCGCTGCATCTCCGCTTTGACGCCGGCGCCCGCGGAGACTATGAACCGGGCTCATGACACAACATGATAACGATCCCGCCTGGCCGGACCACAAACCGACCGCGCTGTTGGTGCTTGCCGACGGCACGGTGCTCGAAGGCTTTGGCCTCGGCGCCGAAGGCCAAGCCGTCGGTGAGGTCTGCTTCAACACCGCGATGACCGGCTATGAGGAGATCCTCACCGATCCCTCCTATGCCGGTCAGCTCATCACCTTCACCTTCCCGCATATCGGCAATGTCGGTACCAACGACGACGACATCGAGACGGTGAACATGGCCGCGACGCCCGGCGCGCGCGGCGTGATCCTGCGCACCGCGATCACCGATCCCTCGAACTACCGCGCCACCAAGCATCTCGACCAGTGGCTGAAGGCCCGCGGCATCATCGGCCTCTCCGGCATCGACACCCGCGCGCTGACCGCGCTGATCCGCAACAAGGGCATGCCCAACGCCGTGATCGCGCACGCCAAAGACGGCGAGTTCGACCTGCACGGCCTGAAGGAAGAAGCGCGCGAATGGCCGGGCCTCGAGGGCATGGACCTCGTGCCAATGGTCACCTCCGGCCAGCGCTTCACCTGGGACGAGACGCCCTGGCTCTGGGAGAAGGGCTTTGGCCGTCAGGACAAGCCTGAGTTCAACGTCGTCGCCATCGACTACGGCATCAAGCGCAACATTCTGCGCCTGCTCGCCGGCGTCGGCTGCAAGGTCACGGTGGTGCCGGCAACGACGTCATCCGAGGATATCCTGGCGATGAAGCCGGATGGCGTGTTCCTGTCGAACGGTCCCGGCGATCCGGCCGCGACCGGCAAATATGCCGTGCCCGTGATCCAGGACGTGATCAAGTCCGGCACGCCGACATTCGGAATTTGTCTCGGCCATCAGATGCTCGGCCTCGCCGTCGGCGCCAAGACGAAGAAGATGCACCAGGGCCATCACGGCGCCAATCATCCCGTGAAGGACGAGACCACCGGCAAGGTCGAGATCACTTCGATGAACCACGGCTTTGCCGTGGACGAGAGCACCCTGCCGACGGGCGCGACGCAGACCCACATCTCGCTGTTCGACGGCTCCAATTGCGGCATCCAGCTCGACGGCAAGCCGGTGTTCTCGGTGCAGTACCACCCCGAGGCCTCACCGGGTCCACGCGACTCGCACTATCTGTTCCAGCGGTTTGCGGACCTGATGCGGCAGAACAAGAGCGCGTAAGGTGCGCGCTCTCCTGCAACTGCTATGACGACATCGAGCCCGGGTCTTCTCCCGGGCTTTTGTCGTTCCGGGGCGCAGCGCAGCGCGAACCCGGAATGACAGCGGAACGAGGAACGCCGCTCAATTCCTGTCGTTGATCCCTGCTACGCTCACGCAGGAGCCCTTATGTCCGTCGTCCGCGACAATGCCGAGCCGCTCGCCATCGTGTTTGAGGATGACGGGCTCGTGCCGAACAATATCCTCCCCTTCCTGGTCTACCAGGCCGCAGTGAAGCTTGATTCCAGACAGCCGGAAGAGACAATCGAACGCTTGTTCGAAGCGAACGGCTGGGGCGGCACGTGGCGCAATGGCGTCTTCGATTATCTGCATTATCATGCGACGGTGCACGAGGTGCTCGGCGTTGCGCGTGGCAGCGCCCGCGTTCGCTTCGGCGGCGACCACGGCCAGGAGCTGGAGATCAAGGCCGGCGACGTCGCGATCCTGCCCGCCGGCACAGGTCACCAACGCATTAAGGCGAGCGCGGATTTCTGTGTGATCGGCGCCTATCCGCCGGGCGCGAAGATGGAGGTCACCCGCGCAACGCCGGAGAACCACGCCAAGGCGCTGAAGACGATTCCAAAGGTCGCGCTGCCGCCGGCCGATCCGGTGACGGGCAAGAATGGCGCGCTGATGCGGTTGTGGCGGTAGCTACAAAGACGTTGCAGTAGGGTGGGTTAGCGAAGCGTAACCCACCTCTTCTGTTTCCGCGGAGGCAGAGGTGGTGGATTACGCCTGCGGCTAATCCACCCTACGACCTATCCTACGCCTCGTTCGCACCTTCCTGTCTCGTGGCTTCGAACAGGAACCAGGTGCGGCGCTCGGTCTCGTCGATGAAGTTTTCGAGGATGCTGGCGCTGGCGACGTCACCGGCGTCGTCGCAGACCTCGTGTGCCTTGCGCATTGCCGCGGCGACATGCTTGTTGTCCTGCATCAGCTCGCGCAGCATCTCGCGCGGCGGGACATAGTCTTCGTTGTTGTCCTTGATGGTCTGGAGCTTGGCGATCTGCCCGATCGATTTCAGCGTGGTACCGCCGATCTTGCGGACGCGCTCGGCGAGTTGGTCGGTGGTGGCGAAAATCTGGTCGGACTGTTCGTCGAGCAGCAAATGATAGTCGCGGAAATGCCGGCCGCTGATATGCCAGTGGAAATTCTTGGTCTTCAGATACAGCGCGAACGCATCGGCCAGAAGCACGTTGAGCGCCTCCGAAACCTTGTTGACCGCCTGGGAAGACAGATCGGTGGGTGTGTCGAGGTCGGGCGAGACCTTTTGTGGGGCTTTGCTCACGGGAAACCTTCCTGTTAGGACGCGGACATTGACGGCGCGCCGCCGCACCCCTAACGCAGGCGGGCAGCGCCGGTTCCTGCATCGGAACCGTTTGGCCGGGACCCTCGACGACCATGGACGATTGGATCGACTATTACGACTCGACGCACACGATCTATGTCAGCAAGCTGCATCGCGACTTGCACTTCCAGATCATCGCGCGGGACATTATCGGCTACATCTCTTCGCCCGAGGCGACCGTGCTCGACTATGCCTGCGGCGAGGCGCTGTCGGCGAGCGAGGTCGCTGCGGCCTGTGGAAAGCTGATCCTCGCCGAGCCCGCGCCCGGCGTGCGCGGCCGGTTGATCGCGCGCTTTGCCCCGAACACGAAAATCCGCGTCCGCTCGCTCGACGACGTCCACAACATGCAGGAGCAGTCGATCGATCTCGTCGTGATGAACTCGGTCGCGCAATACATGACGCCGGACGAGCTCGACACCGCGCTCCTCAATTTCCGGCGTATCCTAAAGCCCTCCGGGAAGCTGGTGCTCGGCGACATCCTCCAGCCCAATGTCGGCATGTTCAGGGACGTCACGGCGCTGCTCAGCTTCGGCCTGCGTCACGGCTTTTTGAAAGATGCGCTGATCGGGCTGATCAGCACCGCACTGTCGGATTACCGTCATCTGCGCACGCGCATCGGGCTGCAGCGCTACAGTGAGGAGGAGATCACCGCCAAGCTCAAGATAGCCGGCTTCGCGGTCCAGCGCGCTCACCGCAATATCGGCCACAATCGCTGGCGCATGACGTTCGTCGCGCGGCCGCCGTTGGTTCGGTAAGTTTCTTGGGTTCGGTGAGTTTCCTGGGTTCGTTAAGCATAACGTCTGCCTGAGGTGGCTTGTCGCACCCTGATCGGCAATGATCGCCGCGGCCCGGTGGCGGAAGTGTCTACGCGAGGGCGATGCATCGCTCTTTATCCTGGTTCAAATCCAGGCCGGGTCTCCACGCTTCGCCCCTGCGGGGGCTACGCGTGGCGCCGCCACGCGAAGCCCGAAGGGCGAAGGGCGAAGCGTGTCCGGCGTAGCTGGAGCGAAGCGCATGCGTAGACGGACTGGCCGACCAATCCTCACTCCGCCTCGACCACTTCACATTCAGGCAAGAGTCGCAGCCGGTCGGCATCCTTTGCCGCGGAGGCGATGACGGCATCGAGCAGGCCCGGAAAACGTGCGTCCAGATCCTCGCGGCGCAGCCGCACGAAGCGGTTGGTGCCGGCGACGCGGGTCTGCATCAGGCCGCATTCGCGCAGCTTGGCGAAGTGATAGGCGAGGTTTGATTTGCCCGCGAGCCCGTTGAAATCGCCGCAGCACAGCTCGCCGCTGACACGTTCCTGCTGCGCGAGCTGATACACAATCGTCAACCTGATCGGGTCGCTCAGGCAATCCAGAACCATCGGCAGTTCGATCTGCTCGCGGGTGGGGTGGGGAGGCGTGCGGCTCATGGTCTGAGGATCATAGTGAAATCGCCTCGATGTTCAATAGTTCTTGAACCAATTGACTCCTGACCCCGTCCCATCGATAGTTCAATAAACGTTGAACATCGGGATTTCTCGGATGAGCGTATTCTGGTTGGCCTTGGCGGCCTTTGCGATCGGCACGGAAGGCTTTGTCATTGCAGGGCTTTTGCCGTCGATCGCCACCGACCTGGCGATTTCAGTCCCCGCCGCCGGCCAGTTGGTCACGGCCTATGCTCTCACCTATGCGGTCGGCTCCCCGATCCTAGCGGTGACGCTGAACAATATCGACCGCCGCACCGTGCTGGCCCTGGCGCTATCGACCTTCATCGCCGGAAACCTCGCGGCGATGGTGGCGTCGAATTACGCCCTGCTGCTGGCCTCGCGCATGCTGATGGCGCTGGGCTCCGGGCTGTGCATGCCGACCGCGCTGGCCGTATCCGTGGCCGTCGCCGCGCCGGAGCGACGCGGCCGCGCGGTGGCACTCGTCACCTCGGGCCTCACGGTTGCGACCGTCATCGGCGTTCCCCTCGGCAATCTCGTCGGCAGCATGCTCGGCTGGCGCGCGACCTTTGCCATGGTCGCCCTGATCGGTGCCGTTGCGCTCGCCGGCCTCCTGCTCGGCCTGCCCCGCGGCCTGCCCCGCAACACGGCCTCGCTCAGCGATCGGCTGGCGGTGGCGCGTCACCGCAATGTCCTGACGGCGCTTCTGATCACGATCTTATGGGCGCTCGGCGGCTTCACAGTGTTCACCTATTTCGCGGTCCCGCTGCGCGGTCTTGGATTTGATGCGTCGCAGATCAGCCTCGCGCTGCTGGTGTTCGGCGGCGCCGCCGCGATCGGGAACATGCTCGGCGGCGTCCTGGCCGACCGGCTCGGCACGCTCGCCACAGCAGGTCTCGGGCTTGCCGGCATGGCCAGCGCGCTGATCCTGCATTCGCTGGTCCTGAAGCTGATGCCGGGACAGGCGCATTACACGGTGCTGGCTGCGATCTTCCTCTGGGGCATCTCGGGATGGGCGTTCTACCCGGCCCAGGTCGCCAGCATCATCCGGATCGAGCCGCAGGCCTCGATGATCGCGCTCTCGCTCAACGCCTCGGCCATGTATCTCGGCTTTGCGATCGGCGGTGCCTTGGGCGGCGCCGTGCTTGCGGCGTGGAGCCCGGCCGATCTCGGCTGGGTCGGCGGATTGAGCGTTTTGGCGGCTCTTCTGGTCCATCTCGCCCGGGGCTGGCAGGCCCGGCCAAAACCGGTCAAAATTGCCGGTTGATGGGCGTTTTTCGGGGTTTCGCCGCCCCGAAAACTGGTCTAAGACCCACCCCGCGCGCGAGGGGGGACCACCGCGCTCTCGGCCAAAGGGACGCGCAGCAGGCGCGCCCTTTTTTTGTGCCCAAATTCCACTTCGGCGAGAGTTGATGCCCAAACGTACAGACATCACCACCATCCTGATCATCGGCGCCGGTCCCATCGTGATCGGCCAGGCCTGCGAGTTCGACTATTCGGGCACCCAGGCGGTGAAGACGCTGAAGGAAGAGGGCTATCGCATCGTCCTCGTCAATTCCAATCCGGCCACCATCATGACCGACCCGGAATTGGCCGATGCGACCTATATCGAGCCGATCACGCCCGAGATCGTCGCGAAAATCATCGAGAAGGAACGTCACGTCATTCCCGGCGGCTTCGCGCTGCTGCCGACCATGGGCGGACAGACCGCGCTGAACTGCGCGCTGTCGCTGCGCCAGCAAGGCACGCTGGAAAAGTTCGACGTCGAGATGATCGGCGCCACCGCGGACGCGATCGACAAGGCCGAAGACCGTCAGCTGTTCCGCGAGGCCATGACCAAGATCGGGCTCGAGACACCAAAGTCGCGGCTCGCCAACGCCTCCGCCCTGAAGAAGTCCTTCCGCGACAAGTACCAGGCCGATCGCGCGAAGGCCTCGGGCGCGGCGCTCGCAGAGCTCGAGCGGCAGTGGACGCTCGGCGAGAGCGACCGTCGCAAGCGCTACCAGGAATATGCGCTCGGCCAGGCGCTGATGGCGTTGTCCGAGATCGGCCTGCCCGCGATCATCCGCCCCTCCTTCACCATGGGCGGCACCGGCGGCGGCATTGCCTATAACAAGGAAGAGTTCCTCGACATCATCGAGCGCGGCCTGGATGCGTCTCCTACCAACGAAGTGCTGATCGAAGAATCCGTGCTCGGCTGGAAAGAGTACGAGATGGAGGTGGTGCGCGACAAGAAAGACAATTGCATCATCGTCTGCTCGATCGAGAATCTCGATCCGATGGGCGTGCACACCGGCGATTCCATCACGGTGGCGCCGGCGCTGACGCTGACCGACAAGGAATACCAGATCATGCGCGACGCCTCGCTTGCGGTGCTGCGCGAGATCGGGGTCGAGACCGGCGGCTCCAACGTGCAGTTCGGCGTCAACCCGGAAGACGGCCGCATGGTCGTCATCGAGATGAATCCGCGCGTGTCGCGTTCCTCCGCCCTGGCTTCGAAAGCCACCGGCTTTCCGATCGCAAAGGTCGCCGCCAAGCTTGCGGTCGGCTACACGCTCGACGAAATCGCCAACGACATCACCGGCGGCGCCACGCCGGCCTCGTTCGAGCCGACGATCGACTACGTCGTCACCAAGGTGCCGCGTTTCGCCTTCGAGAAATTCCCCGGTGCCTCCACCACGCTGACCACGTCGATGAAGTCGGTCGGCGAAGTCATGGCGATCGGCCGCACCTTCCAGGAAAGCCTTCAGAAGGCCTTGCGCGGGCTCGAGACCGGACTCACCGGCCTCGACGAGATCGAGATCGAAGGTCTCGGTCGCGACGACGACAAGAATGCGATCCGCGCTGCGCTAGGCACGCCGACGCCGAACCGGCTACTCCAGGTCGCCCAGGCGATGCGGCTCGGCTGGTCGGACGAGGAGATCTTCAATTCCTGCAAGATCGATCCGTGGTTCCTCAGCGAGATGCGCGGCATCGTCGACATGGAAGCGAAGGTCCGCAAGAACGGCCTGCCGGGCAACGCCTTCGGCATGCGCACGCTCAAGGCCATGGGCTTCTCCGATGCCCGGCTCGCGGTGATCGCGGAGACGACGGAGGCCGAGGTCACGGCGAAGCGCCACGCGCTCGGCGTTCGCCCGGTCTACAAGCGCATCGACACCTGCGCGGCCGAGTTCGCCTCGCCCACCGCCTACATGTACTCGACCTATGAGGCGCCGTTCGCGGGCACGCCTGCGGACGAGAGCTCGCCGTCCGACAAGAAGAAGGTCATCATCCTCGGCGGCGGACCGAACCGCATCGGCCAGGGCATCGAATTCGACTATTGCTGCTGTCACGCCTGTTTCGCGCTGCACGACGCCGGCTACGAATCCATCATGGTCAACTGCAACCCGGAGACGGTGTCCACCGACTACGACACGGCCGACCGGCTCTATTTCGAGCCGCTCACCGCCGAGGACGTGCTGGAGATCATCGCGAAGGAACGCACGAACGGTACGCTGCACGGCGTGATCGTGCAGTTCGGCGGCCAGACCCCGCTCAAGCTCGCGCGCGCGCTGGAAGCCGCCGAAGTGCCGATCCTCGGCACCTCGCCCGACGCCATCGATCTTGCGGAAGACCGCGACCGATTCAAGCGGGTGCTCGACAAGCTGCGGCTGAAGCAGCCCAAGAACGGCATCGCCTATTCGGTCGAGCAAGCGCGCCTGGTCGCAACCGATCTCGGCCTGCCGCTGGTGGTGCGCCCGTCCTACGTGCTCGGCGGCCGCGCGATGCAAATCATCCGCGAGGAGAACCAGCTCAGCGATTACCTGCTCGGCACGCTGCCGGAGCTGGTGCCGGGAGACGTCAAGGCGCGCTACCCGAACGACAAGACCGGCCAGATCAACACCGTTCTCGGCAAGAACCCGCTGCTGTTCGACCGCTATCTGTCCGATGCGACCGAGATCGACGTCGACTGCCTCTGCGACGGCAAGGACACTTTCATCGTCGGCATCATGGAGCACATCGAGGAAGCCGGCATCCATTCCGGCGACAGCGCCTGCTCGCTGCCGCCGCACTCGCTGGACGACAAGATGATCGAGGAGCTGGAGCGGCAGACCCGCGAGCTGGCGCTCGGCCTCGACGTCGTCGGCCTGATGAACGTGCAATACGCCATCAAAGACGGCGAGATCTACGTGCTCGAAGTCAATCCGCGCGCCTCGCGCACGGTGCCCTTTGTCGCCAAGGTGGTCGGCACGCCGGTCGCGAAGATCGCGGCGCGCGTCATGGCCGGCGAGAAGCTTGCCGATTTCAAGCTGAAGAAGGCGAACTTCGATCATGTCGGCGTGAAGGAATCGGTATTTCCGTTTGCCCGCTTCCCCGGCGTCGATACCGTGCTCGGCCCCGAGATGCGCTCGACCGGCGAGGTCATGGGCATCGACCGCTCCTTCGCGGTGGCGTTCGCCAAGAGCCAGCTCGGCGGCGGCACACGGGTGCCGCGCAAGGGGACGGTGTTCGTCTCGGTCCGCGAAAGCGACAAGACGCGCATCACCGAGGCCGTCCGCGAGCTGCATTCGCTCGGCTTCAAGGTGCTGGCGACGTCGGGCACGGCCCGCTTCCTGACCGACCAGGGCATCCCGACCGAGAAGGTGAACAAGGTGCTGGAGGGCCGGCCGCACATCGTCGACGCCATCACCAATGGCGACGTCCAGCTCGTCTTCAACACCACCGAAGGGCCGCAGGCGCTCGCCGACAGCCGTTCTCTGCGGCGCGCGGCCCTCTTGCATAAAGTGCCGTATTACACCACTCTTTCCGGGGCCGTGGCGGCCGCGCAGGGCATCCGCGCCTATCTGGGCGGGGACCTTGAGGTTCGGACCCTGCAGAGCTACTTTTCGGAAACCTGATCGCGAGCGGGAGGCCCAACCTTCCGCTAAGTGATTGGCGATGAAGCCACTATGGCCGGAGGAACTGTCCGGCCATAAGGTTGTTCTGTTCCGGCGCCAAGCCCATATGAACGTTCGGCGGCACGCGCGTTGAGCCCCCGGACAGAACTGACGAATCAAGTTGCGTGCGCGCTGACATGTCAGGGCGCGCGCGACCGAAGGACGAGAGAAGAGATGGAAAAGGTACCGATGACAGCGGGCGGCTTTGCCGCACTCGGGGAAGAACTGAAGAAGCGCCAGTCGGAGGACCGTCCGCGGATCATCGAGCATATCGCCGAGGCGCGCTCGCACGGAGACCTTTCGGAGAACGCGGAATACCACGCCGCGAAGGAAGAGCAGTCCCACAATGAAGGCCGCATCGCCGAGCTCGAGGACAAGCTCGCGCGCGCCGACATCATCGACATCTCGAAGCTGTCCGGCGACACCATCAAGTTCGGCGCGACCGTGACGCTGGTCGACGAGGACACCGAAAAGAAGACGGTGTGGCAGATCGTCGGCGAGGTCGAGGCCGACGCCAAGAAGGGCCGCATCTCCATCACCTCGCCGCTCGCGCGCGCGCTGATCGGCAAGAAGAAGGGTTCAACCGTCGAGGTCAACGCACCCGGCGGCGCCAAGGCTTATGAGATCACCAAGGTGGAGTGGCGGTAGCGATTTGCCGTCGCGTGTGATTTGAAAAGGCCGCGCGATGCGCGGCCTTTTTTGTTGCTGCGTGTTGCTGGCAGTGACGGAGGAGGCGCTACCTTCGTCCCCTCACGTCCAGCGGCACGGCCGCCTCGTATTTCGAATTGTGCAGCACCAGCGAGGTTCGCACGTTGCGGACGTGTGGAGCGGCAGTCAAATGGGTGACGAAATCCTGGAAGGTGGCCATGTCGGGCGCGACGCATTTCAGGATGAAATCGACCTCGCCGGACAACATCCAGCACTCGCGCACCAGCGGCTCGGCGCGGACGAACTCCTCGAAGGCGCGTAAATCCGCCTCGGCCTGGCTGGAGAGGTGCACTGCGGCAAATACCGTGACGTCGAAGCCGAGCTTGCGTGCGTCCAGAAGCCCGCGGTAGCCGTGGATATACCCCTCCTCCTCCAGCGCCCGGACTCGGCGCAGGCAGGGCGGGGGCGAAATGCCGACCCGCTTGGCCAGCTCGACATTCGTGATTCGACCGTCGGCCTGAATCTCGGTGAGAATTTTCAGGTCGATCTCGTCTAGGTTCCGCGACACGTGATTGGAACTCCTGGCCTTTGCGGCGGTATTGGTGGGTCTGTCGCAATCCTCATAGCGCAGACCGCGCACTCGGCGCAATTTTATTGCGCGTGCAGCGCAATCGACTTTTGTTCCCTGTTGGAAAAATCCGCCGACAGGGAATGCAATTCTTGCATAGCTCACCAGAAGGCTTAGATTACCTCTGATATTTCAGCGCCTCCGCGAGGCCTCCCGGCACGTTCCGCGCCCGCGCTGCAGTCCCCCGTGAAAGGCATCTGTCGAAATGTCCGCCGCTGTCCATGCAAAGGTCGTCATCATCGGCTCCGGCCCCGCCGGCTACACGGCGGCGATCTACGCCGCGCGCGCGATGCTCGAGCCGATCCTGATCCAGGGCATCCAGGCAGGCGGCCAGCTCACCATCACCACCGACGTCGAGAACTATCCCGGTTTCGCCGACGTGATCCAGGGCCCCTGGCTGATGGAGCAGATGGAGAAGCAGGCGCTGCATGTGGGCACCCAGATCAAGACCGATCTGGTGACGAAGCTCGACACCTCGCAGCGACCCTTTCGCCTGACCTGCGATAGCGGCGACGTCTATCTCGCCGACACCGTCATCCTCGCCACCGGCGCCCAGGCGCGCTGGCTCGGGCTGCCGTCCGAAGCGAAATTCCAGGGCGGCGGCGTGTCGGCCTGTGCCACCTGTGACGGGTTCTTCTACCGCAACAAGGACGTCATGGTGGTCGGCGGCGGCAATACCGCGGTCGAGGAAGCCCTGTACCTCACCAACCATGCCTCGCAGGTCACCATCGTGCATCGTCGCGATCATTTCCGCGCCGAACGCATCCTGCAGGAGCGTCTGTTCAAGCACCCGAAGATCAAAGTGGTCTGGGACTCAGCCGTCGACGAGATCTGCGGCACCGAGAACCCGAACAAGGTCACCCATGTTCGACTGAAGAACGTCAAGACCGGCGCCTTGACCGATGTGCCGACCGACGGCGTCTTCGTCGCCATCGGGCATGCCCCGGCGACCGAGCTCGTGGCCGGCCAGATCAAGCTGAAACCGTCGGGCTATGTCGAGGTCGCCCCGAACTCGACCGCCACCTCGGTCCCCGGCCTGTTCGCCGCCGGCGACGTCGCCGACGAGACCTATCGTCAAGCGGTCACGGCGGCCGGCCTCGGCTGCATGGCAGCGCTCGAGGCGGAACGATTTTTGGCCCTGCGCGCCAGCGAGCGCGCGGCAGCGGAATAGACATCATGGCAAGAACACGCGACGGATTTACGGATATGGACTGGGACAAGCTGAAGGTGTTTCACGCCGCGGCGGAAGCGGGCAGCTTCACGCACGCGGGCGAGCAGCTCGGCCTGTCGCAATCGGCGGTGTCACGCCAGGTCTCGGCACTGGAGCAGGAGCTTTCGGTCTCGCTGTTCCACCGCCACGCCCGCGGCCTGATCCTCACCGAACAGGGCGACCTCCTGTTCCGCACCGCCCATGACGTGTTCATGCAGCTGCAGGCGGCGCGCGCCAAACTGACCGACAGCCGCGAGCGGCCGAGCGGCGATCTCAAGATCACCACCACGCCCGGCGTCGGCATCAACTGGCTGATCCCCAGGCTCGGCGAATTCACCGCGCTCTATCCGGAAATCCGGATTTCGCTGATCGTCACAGACGAGGAGCTCGACCTGTCGATGCGCGAGGCCGATGTCGCGATCCGCACCCGCAAGCCGACGCAGCCGGATCTCATCCAGCGCAAGCTGTTCGCGATGGGCTTCCACGCCTATTGCTCGCCCGATTACATCAAGCGCTTCGGCACGCCGCGCACGCTGGAGGAGCTCGACTCCCACCGCATCATCACGCTCTCCGACGGCAACTTCGCGCCGCATCTTCAGAACCGCAACTGGCTGGTCGAAGCGGGGCGCAACGGCTCGGGTCCGCGCGAGGCCTATTTCAGGGTCAACAACATTCTCGGCCTCGTCCGCGCCTGTCAGCAGGGCCTCGGCATTGCCGCGCTGCCCGACTATCTGATCGAAGAACAGAGCCGCCTCGTGCAGCTGTTCGGCGAATCGGATTCGATCCAGCTCGATACGTATTTTGTTTATCCGGAAGAGCTGAAGACGGTCGCGCGCGTGCAAGTGTTCCGCGACTTCGTAGTGAGCAAGGCGCAGCGCTGGCCGTCCTGATTTCCGCATGTCTGACATGCGGCTTGGACGCTTGATGCATGGCGCGAAGCTAGCCCATAATCTTTTCACGCTGAGCCTTCGCGTTGCGCATTTGTCCCCCTCCTCCAGTGGCGCGGGAGTTCAGTAATCCCTCTTGGAAGGTGATTGTGTCGGCCTCACGTGGCCAATACCTTAAGCCGGGCTCGATCGAGCCCGGCTTTTTTTTGGCGGATTCGGCCTTCGCCCTCCACGTGTATTGACAGTTCCATGCTTACCCCGCATGATTTGCAAATGATCACGAAGTCGTGCGTAAGCTCGTCGCAGGCAATCGCCTCGAAAAAAGGCCCCCATCTGGGGACCTCGGATTTTTGCACGCGCTAACACAGCCTTCGTCATCGCGAGCCGAAACTTCGAAAACCCCGCCGCCTGGACGGGGTTTTTTCATGTGCCCTCGTCTCAGGACTTTTCCCGAGAAGGAGATGGAACATGACCGGACTACAGGAACAATTGCACGGGCTCTGGCTGCCGCTGGTGACGCCGTTTCGCGACGGCGCCCTCGACGAGAGGTCGCTGCGCCGGTTGACACGGCATTACAGCGGACAGGCTGTCGACGGCTTCATCCTGGGAGCGACCTCCGGTGAAGGCATGACGCTGCGCGACGCCGAGCTCGAACGCCTCGTCGCCATCGTGCGCGACGAGCTGGCCACCGCCCACAGCAAGCTTCCGATCTGCCTCGGACTCTCAGGCGCGGACACCTCGCGGCTGAAGGAGCGTCTCGACGCGACCGCGGACTGGCCGATCGACGGTTATCTGATCGCAAGCCCGTATTATGTGCGGCCGTCGCAGCGCGGGTTGCTGGCGCATTTCGAGGCGCTCGCCAATCACGCCGCCTGGCCGCTCGCGCTCTACAACATTCCCTATCGCACCTCGGTCAACATCACCAACCAGACGCTGCTGCGGCTTGCCGGGCATCCGAACATCATCGGCCTGAAGGATTGCGGCGCAAGCCGCGAGCAATCCATCGCGTTGCTGCGCGACCGTCCTGCGGACTTTCGCGTGCTGACCGGCGAGGATGCGAATTATTTCGACGCGCTCAGCGACGGCGCCGACGGCGGCATCGTGCTGTCAGCCCATCTCGAGACCGCGACATTTGCGGCTGTCCATGCCGAGCTGAAGCGCGGCAATCACGATGCGGCGCTGGCGCGCTGGCAGGAGGTCGCGGACCTGACGCGGCTGTTGTTCACCGAGCCCAGTCCCGCACCGGCAAAATACTGGCTGTGGCGCACGGGCCTGATCGACAGCCCCGAAGTGCGCCTGCCGATGATCGAGATCGGCAGCGAACTCGCCGTCCAGCTCGACCGCGAGATCGAACGGCGGACGCAAGTCGCGGCGTAGCTGATAGCCCCTCACCCCTCCCTCTCCCCGTAAGAACGGGGAGAGGGAGTGAGAGAGCGGAGTGCTTGGTTAACCGCGCCCGAACGGCCTTCGCTGCTGCCGCATGGCGCATCCACGGCTCGTTTACGCAAACGCGCCTATCGTCTTCATTCAAAGTCTTTTCAAATGGGGGAACGATCATGGGGCAGCGCATCCGCCCGACGGCGGCAGACATGTTCGCGTCGGCCGATTTCTTGCGGGGAATTCTGGTGGTGTCGTCGTTTGGCTTCTGGGCGGTGATGCTCGGCCTGATGCCGGTGCTGGTGTTTCGAGTCTGGCTGGCGTGATGCAAGCGCAGGTCGGGATGGTTAACCCGTGGTAGCACCTGTGTTCGAAAGCGCGCGAAACTGCGACCCGGATTTTTAAATTATCCCGTGTAGCGTTCATGCCCATAAGCGAAGAAATCGCGGGGGCGTTTGTGAATAGTCATAACGAGATGGCGTCGCATTACGACGCTGGACAGCAGGGCTTCACCACCGAGGACATTCTCTGGGCCGCCGGCATCTGGTCGGTGATCCTCACTTTGTCGCCGGTGATCGTGTTCTACATGCTGATGGTGGCATAGCCTCCACAGCGATCTCCAGAAACGCAAAACGCGCGGATGTCCGCGCGTTTTTCGTCCGGGGAATGATTTATGAAAAATTACGCCGCCTGCTTGTGCATTGCGCCGGACGCCGACGCCGTGCCGCGAATAGCCTTTACCGAACGTTCGATCGCCGCCCACAGCCTTGCGATTTCCTGAGCCGCACGACTCTCGGCCTGATATTCCCGCGCGCCCTCGCCGTGGCTCAGCGCCATCAGCAGATCCGAACGGTTGGTGATCTGGCCGCCCCACACCGGAGCACGGAACTTCGCCAGCGCTTCGCGGGCGATGGTGACGATCGGGCTCTCGGACTCGTCGCGGCGCGCCGGCGCACCGTTGAGCACGACCGCGTAGGGTTTGCGCGCCGCACGGCACATCTGGATGGTTTCCTGCACCGCGTTGACGTCGAACACGCCGGGACGGGCGGGGATCACCACCATGGTGGCATTGCGGATGGCGTCGTCGACGACGGCCGAGAGGTTCGGCGGCGTGTCGATCAACACCCATTCATAACCGTCGCGCTTGGCAGCGGAGACGATGCCGCTGACCGAGTTCACCGCGGACTTGATCGGCGGTTCGTTGGTGCCACGCAGCTTGTGCCACAGCGTGAGCGAGCCTTGCGGATCCGCATCGACGAGCAGGATCGGCTTGGTCGCCTTGATCTGCGCGGCGAGATGCGCGGCCAGCGTACTCTTGCCTGAGCCACCTTTACGCGATGCAAAAACAATAACGTTCATACCTCTGCCTCCAGATTGACCCCAGGCGGCGAAAATGAATCACCGCGGTGATTCGGGAAAGAAAAATTTATCATAAGTTATGCTGACGCCATGAAATAACAAAGCGCGTTGGCTTTTGAGTCACACTACTGCGTGCGACGACCGCTTCACGCCATCAATCGTGCGTTTTTTGAGCAGCGCCGCGGGACGAAGCGGAATGCAACCTCGCCGCGCAATCCGCTTCGCTAACCGTTTCCATCCCGCCTTGTCGCAAGCGTCCGCAATCGGAGGCGAACAAAACGAGTCCGGTGGCTGGTGTGGGGCTGATGCCTGGGTCAGTTTGACTCAGGGGACAGCGAACGAGGAGCCGGACACGCAAATGCCCGGGACTTCAAACGCACTGCGCGCTTTGGCCCGGGCATGATCGAGTTTCAAAGAGGGAACGCGGTGTCCGCGTTCAGCCTTCGCTGGATTTCTTCTTCTTGGCCGGCTTGGTGCTCTTCTTCGCCGTCCGGGCCGAGCTCTTGGGCGCGATGCTGGTCGGCTTGCCGGCGCGGGGCGCGGCCGCCATGCCCGGCTCCGGTCCCGGCCGGAAGAACACCCGGCACTGCGGCGAGAGCTGCGACTTCTTCTGGATCATGCAGGCGGTGATGGCGTCGACGTTCGGAACGAACTCGCCGCACAGCCGCATCGCATCGGGAGTGCAGGCCTGCTGCTCCTCCTGGGAGTAGGCAAAGCCTTCACCCGGGTGGATCAGGACGGCCAGGGCGATCCCCGTGATCGCAGCAGCCAAAGATTTTTTAAAGCGCGGCATCGATCCCCCCAAATGTCGAGTCGGAGCGGATAGTGGGTGAACGGCGGTTCGTTGGCAACCGAGGCGAGATGCGAAAGGCGGAACGTGTGCGGTCTCGGCAACAGGGCCCCCTAAAACAAAAAACGCGAAAACAACCCCATGCACAGTAGCCAAGTCCATGTGACGATTGAACTTTACGGATCGCGATTTACGGATTTTACGAAATCGATTTGACTCGTCGGGCAAAACAGGAGCATGATGCCATCATCACAGAACGTGCGTGGGGTGGTCGGCTTGTCTCCTGCGCTGGACAAAAGCGTGAGCGGGAGCGGAGACGATTGCATGGAGCGGAATGAGGCGGAGCTGCCGCTGTCGGGGGTGACGGTGGTCTCGCTCGAGCAGGCGATCGCGGCTCCTCTTGCCAGCCGGCATCTTGCGGATTGGGGCGCGCGCGTCATCAAGATCGAGCGGCCGGGCGATGGCGATTTCTGCCGCGACTACGATCATGTGATGAACGGGATGTCGAGCCAGTTCGTCTGGACCAACAGGTCGAAGGAGAGCCTCGCCATCGACATCAAAAGTCCTGAAGGCCAGGAGGTGCTCGACGCCCTGCTGCCGCAGGCCGACGTCTTCATCCAGAACCTGGCGCCCGGCGCGGCGGAGCGGCTGGGCCTCGATGCCGCATCGCTGCTGCGGAAGTATCCCCGGATCATCGCCTGCGACGTTTCGGGCTATGGTACGGGCGGACCCTACAGCAACAAGAAGGCTTACGATCTCCTGGTGCAGTGCGAGGCCGGCGTCCTCGCCATCAACGGCACCGAGGCGGAGCCCGCCAAGGTCGGACTTTCCGTGGTCGATATCGCCACCGGCATGTACATCCTCAACGGCGTGCTGATGGCGCTGTATCGCCGCGAGCGCACCGGCAAGGGCACCGCCTTCCAGGCCTCGCTGTTCGATTCCATTACGGACTGGATGAGCTATCCCGCCTTCTACACGCAGAGTACGGGCCGCCCGCTGCCGCGAACCGGGGCAAGGCATGCAACGATAGCGCCGTATGGCCCTTTCCGCGTCGGCGACGGCAACACGATCTTCTTCGGCATCCAGAACGACCGGGAATGGCGATCGCTGTGCGCCATTGTGCTTGGCGAGGCCGCCTTTGCCGACCATCCCCGCTTCCGCACCAATCCGCTGCGCATGCAGAACAGGGACGATCTGCAGGTCCATATCGAGCAGCGTTTTGCGGCGATGACCAGTGACGAGGTGCTGCGGCTGCTCGACGAGGCCTCGATCGCCAACGCACATCTGAATTCGGTCGAGGCGTTCCTGGAGCACGAGCAGCTCCGCGCCCGATCCCGGGTGCAAACGGTGGGCACTCGTTGCGGCCCGGTGATGAGCTTCCTGCCGGCTCTCACCATTCCGGGCCTGTCGCCCAGGATGGATCCGGTGCCTGACGTCGGCCAGCACAACCCATCCATCCTCAGCGAGCTCGGTCTCGCAAAGGAGACATGACGATGGTCCGTCTACGGCCGACGCGGGTCTATCTGGCCGCTCCCGCGCATCGCTCCCGTCTCGTCGCCAAGGCGGCCGCCTCGGCCGCGGATGCGGTGTTCATGGATCTCGAGGACGCCGTGCCACCGTCCGAGAAGAGCGCGGCACTGGAGGAAACTGCGCAGGCGCTGTCCTCGCTGGATTGGGGCAGCAAGGTCGTCGCGGTCAGGCTCAACGCCGTCGACAGCCCCTTCATCGCACAGGAAATCCGCAAGCTCGCGGCGCTCCCCCGGCTGGATTCGGTGATCGTGCCCAAGGCGGAGCGCGCGAGCGACATCGCCGCCATTGCCGATCAGCTGCGCGCGGCCGCGCCTGGTCGCCCCTCGCCTGTGGCCCTCGAACTGCTGATCGAGACCGCGCTGGGTCTCGTCAATGTCGACGCGCTCGCCGCCGCGCACCAAAGCGTCGCCGCCCTTCATCTCGGTGTCGGCGATTTCGCCGCCTCGATCGGCGCCCGCTCTTCGGAAATCGGCGCCTCGCCGGACGGCTACCGGCACGTGGGCTCCGCCCAGAGCGGCTATGCCTCCGCTCCGCTCGACCTGTTCGCCTATCCGATGATGCGCCTGCTGGTGGCCGCGCGCGCGTTTGGCCTGCGCGCCATCGACGGTCCGTGCGGCGCGTTCCGCGATGCCAGACTGACGGAAAGCAGCGCGCTCAAGGCCGCCGCGATGGGCTTTGACGGCAAGCAGGTGATCCATCCCGACCAGATCGAACCGACGCTGCGGGCCTTCGTCCCCTCCGACACCGAACTGGCGCACGCGCGGCGGGTCGTCGAGGCCATGGAGCAGGCCGAGGCGCAGGGCCAGGGCGCGGTGACACTCGACGGCAAGATGATCGACTATGCCAATGTTCGGATGGCGCGCAGGATCATCGAGATGGGGTCGTAGCGGCGCATGGCCACCGTGCTGATCGTCGCGCCGGTGTTCGCGCTGATCGCGGCCGGCTATGCCGCGGTGCTGTTTCGCTTCGTCTCCGAGACCGCGCACAAGGGCATCAGCGAGTTCGCCTTCAGCATCGCGATTCCCGCGCTGCTGTTCCGCACCATCGTCGTCTCGGAATTTTCCGGCGTCAGCCCCTACAGGATGTGGGGCGCCTATTACGGCGCGCTCGCGCTGACCTCGATCGCGGCGCTTGTCCTCTCGGCACTGCTGCGGCAACGGCGCGAGGACCGCGAGGACGGCGTCGTGTTCGCGATCGGATCGGTCTACGGCAACATCGTGATGCTCGGCATTCCCCTGACGCTGTCGGCGCTGGGCAACGAGGCGGCAGGACCGATGGCGCTGATCCTGTCGGTGAACACGCCGCTGCTCTGGCTCTGCGGCACGCTGCAGATGGAGCTGGTGGACCGCAAGCAGACCGCCTCGGCGGCGTCGCTGATCGTGCCGGTGCTGCGCGATCTCGCCCGTAACCCGATCATGCTCGCGATCGGCTTCGGCCTCGTCTGGCGCCTCACCGGCCTCGGCCTTCATCCGGTCGTCGACCGGACCGTCGAGCTGCTGGCGCAGGCGGGATCGCCGGCGGCGCTGATCGCGCTCGGCATCAACCTGTTCCGGTTCGAGGTCAAAGGCGAGATGTTGAGCGTCGTCGTGATGAGCGCACTCAAACTGCTGGCGATGCCGGCGGCCGCCTTCGTGCTGGCAAAGCTGCTCGACCTGCCGCCGCTCGCGGCCGGCGTCGTCGTGCTGTTCGCGGCCATGCCGACCGGCGCGAATGCATACATCTTCGCGGTTCAGTATCAGCGGCTGGTGAACCCGGTATCGGGCGCGGTGGCGCTGGGGACGCTGCTGGCGGCGGTGACGTTGCCGGTGGTGGTGTGGGTGGTGGCGGGGGTTAGGTAGCGTTGGCCGGCCATTGGCCGAACAGCCTGAGGTCATGGGGATAGCGCGCGACATGCGCCACGCGGATGCGCGCCGCGTCCTTGTGCCTGGGATTGATGAGGTAGTTTTGCGCGAATGGCACGATGACCGATGGCACCGACACCATCGCCGTGCGCACCTCAGTGAACCAGGTCCGCAACACGTCGCGGCTCACCCTGGGATCGTCAGCCCAATCCGGCGATATACTCTCGATGTCGGCCCGGCTCACCGTCTCGACGGCGAGGTCATCAGGCACGTCGATGCCGAGCAGTTGGTAGCTCGTCGGCAGGTCCTCGAAATCGATTTCCAGATGCACCATCACTTCGAGCAGTGCCGACGCCGGATGATCCGCTGCGTAGACCGCGTGCCGGCCGCGATCATGCCAGCGGCCGTCGGCCTTGAGGCCGCCCACGCCAGACAGATCGTCGAAGTTGGAGATCCGCCAGATCCTCACGCCAAATTCTTACGCAAGGATGCCGTGATCGATCCGGTGCAGCATCTCTTCGACGACGCGCGCGCCCGCCTCCGTCGCGAGGTAAGCAAGTGGCGTTTCCCCGCGAAGCAACTTCTTGGGCTTGCGCAACCAGCGGTGCGCCTTCGCAGGCTCGCCGAACACGTTGGCGGCCAATCGGTCAACCCGCGCCAGCCGCACGGCTTTGTCGGTCTCCTCGACCGTCAGCGGCTCGCCCTCCGACAGCCGCCGCGCCAGTGTGCGCTTCGGCACGACAAGCGCGTGAATTTCGTCGTCGCTGTAATTGGCGAGGCGCTTGAGCGCGGCAGGTTCGATGCGAAACAGGCTGTTGGCGTCGATGACGACATTGAACAGCTCGGCCGACGGCTGCGATTCATCCACCCCGCCCCTGCCCAGCCCGAGCGAAGGCGCGTCGGTGACGGTGGAGAGCCCCGTGACCGCATCGAAATGCCCCTGCACGACAATGGCGCCGGCTTGCGGTTGATAGGTGTGGTCCTGCTCGGCGGCGAACAAGCGTTCAATTGCCGCCCCCCCGCGCGATTTGTCGGGAGGAGATTTGTGCGTCGGCTTCGATGATGGCTTGCGGTCAGGCCGCCGGGTCAGGGCCGCCGCCGCGATCGTCTTGATCTGTTTGTTGGTCAGCGAGCCGGGGGCACGAAGCCCGCGGGAGGTTGAACCAACGCCTTTGCCAGTCCGCTCGTTCTTTGCCATTGGTCCGCCGTAATGCCAAACGCCTAAAAAATACAGCCAAGTGGCATTTAAGCACATGGGCTGCCGGATTCAAGCGCGGCGGTGCTCTCGCGACCTCATGTCGGGAAGCTCAGACAATGCCTGCTATTGAACACGCTGGCCCGCGCGCCAGGCCATCTGCCAGAAGTCCGCCTCGAGTCGGGTGGCTTCCTTGAAAATCGCAACCAGCTCCGCCTCGCGGGCCGGCGTGGCGTAGAGATCGGCGAGATGCTCCATGTGCGCCCGCGCTTTGGCAGCGACCTCCTGGTACGGCGCGCCGGCGTACTCGGCGATCCAGACGCGATAGGCATTCGTCGCTGCGTCCGCATCGGGTCGCGAGGCGAGCCGCGTCGCGATCTCCGCATACCCGATCACGCAGGGGGCGAGCGCCACCTTGAGTGCCAGCAGATCGCCGCGCATTCCCGCGTCGAGCACGTAGCGTGTATAGGCCAGCATCTCGGCCGCCGGAGGGGCCTGTTCAAGGTCGGTCGGCGATAGGCCCCACTCGGCACAGAGCTTCACATGCAGGTTCATCTCGACATCGAGGATGGCCGAAAGTCCGGCCGCTGCTTCACGCATGTCGGCAAGTCGGGGCGACTTGTAGACCGCGAGCGCGTAGGCGCGAGCAAACTCGATGAGGAACAAATAGTCCTGCACGAGGTAGTGACGAAACGCCGCTTCGGGGAGCGAGCCGTCTGCCAATCCGTTCGTGAAGGGATGCTCGGTGTAAGCCCGCCACTCAACGGATGCTTCTGTCTTGAGACGCTCGAAGAAACTCACGATGTTTTTTGCCCGGGGTGCTTGTCCATGAACGTCTTTGGCAAGCTACCGATAGCGCATTGCGGACCGGGGAGCTACGGTGACCGTGGACGAAGCCGGCCTTGAGCAGTTGCGGACAGGGTACTCTCCGCGTCGAGAGTTTGTGCACTGTCACCGTAATTCGCTGCGGCCGAACCGAATCTCCTGGCGCGGCAGGCCATCTGATCGCGAGCATCACCCGCGATCAATAAGCCTGCCGTCTCTCGCTTCTTCCCGGAGCCCGAGAGACGGCGGGCTCTTTCGGCTCGTACCCAATAGCTATTACAAGCTCGGAATATCTACCGCGCGACGTGGAATCTCCGGATATCACGCTCGCGCGATTCAGCGCGGCTGCAGAACCGATCCCATCATAAAGCTCAACGATGCTGGGATGGTTCGCATTGGTAATGAGAAGCTTTGCCCCTCGCGATGCAGCCGCCTTAACTTCATCTCGCAGTCGGATTTGATCTTTCCAATCAAAAATCTTCTGATTGTACTTCACGAACCCATTAGAATTGTGTCGCACGGTGTAGGGCGGATCAACGAAAACAAAATCCCCCTTTTTCGCAGCCTGGAGCGAGCCTGCAAAATCACCTGACAATAACTGCACCGGCTTTAGAAGCTTCGAGATCGCATTGAAATCGTCATCGGGGAAAATCACCGAATCCTTCGTTCCGCGAGGCACATTGAACACACCACGCAAGTTTTCCCGATAAATGCCATTGAAGCATGTGCGGTTAAGATAGATGAATTGCGCCGCTGTCTTCGCAGGACTTCGAAAAGCGGCATTCCTTATCTCATAGTAGAACTTGTCCGAATGATCGCGCTTGAACTCACGGAGATATCGCCAAACGCCATCGGGGTCCGCCTTGACCGTGAGATAACAATCAATCAATCGTTCACCCGAGCCTCGACATCGCCTGGACTGATCCTTTTTTGAAGGACCCTTGGCTTGCGACGCTTGTACTCGGTTATCCGCTGCTGCTTTTCGCCGATCACGCTGCCTAGTACTGGCTGATCTTTCGGCGTGGGAACTTCTGATACAGCTGCTTGCTTGCTTCGTGCAGCGATCGCCCCTCTTCTCTTCCTCGCCATGCGAGTGATTCTCCCCAAGTCCCTTCAGGGGTCACTGCTCGCGATGCGAGCATGATTGTCAATACAACCTTGGGCCTTGCTAACCGTCACGACATCAAGCGCAAGCGTACGGACAATGCTTGTCCGTTACCTAAATTCGCTACCTAAAAGGGACGAATAAACCGCGGCCGATGCTAACTTGTTGATTTTACTGGTACAGTTGGGTGGGCTCGAACCACCGACCTCCTGTTCCACAGACAGGCGCTCTAACCAACTGAGCTACAACTGCATCCTTGCGAGCCGCGCCTCTGGGCGCCCTTGATAGGGCCGGTCACCGAGGGGGGCTGGACGGGGCGGAAACTAGGTGCAACGGGCGTTTTTGGCAAGGCCGCAAACGGACGAAAACCCGGGGTAAATCACCCTCAGCGCAATGAAATCAGGCTTGATGGCGACCGCAGCGAGGTTGCGCTCCCCTCGCCCGCTTGGCGGCGACACTCCCCGTGAGGAGAGAGCCCTCTCCCGGCCTCTCCCGCATCCGCCTTCGCCAAGGCTTCGGCGGACATGAGCGGGAGAGGTGAAGAAAAACCCGGGCTCTGGGCCCGGGTTCTTAATTGAGACGGCCGCGCCGGATCAGGCGGCGGGGTAGAGCTTCGCGGCGGAGGCCTTGATCGGCTCGGCGGCGGCAGTGGCAGCGCGCTGGGCGATCTCGGCGAGCTCCCTGGCCTGGGCCTGGAAGGTCTCGAGCTGCGCCTTGGAATGGTTGGTCCACAGCGCGAACGCATCCTGCGGCGCCTTCACGCTGAACAGCTCCTGGGTGAAGTCGAGATGGGCCTTGGTGTTGGCCTTCGCGAACTCCATCAGCTTGGCGGTGTATTCGCTCACGCCCTTGTGGGCGGAAGAGAACACGGCCTCGACGGTGCCGTTGTGGGTCTCGGCGGCGTCCTTGAACTTGGCGTAGTTCTCGCGGGCCTGCGACACGCCCTTTTCGGCGAACGCACGCATCTGCTCGGGGACCTCGAACGGAATGATCGAGGCAGAAAACGGATCAGTCGCACCTGTCATGGTTTGTCCCTCACACTAATGAAAAAACGGAGTGAGCCTTCAGGCGCGCCCGCCGGCCAACCGGGTGACGGGTGCGAAGACTGGAAACACGAAACGAATGATGGCTCGCCCAGCGCGGGGACCATGGCTGCCTAAAATGTCAACATTGTGCAACGCAACGGGTTTGGAGGGTGCATTGCAAAATTTAATCTCGGGGAGGATGAGGTTCCCGGGCAGGGGAACCGGTGGTTGAGGGGGTTTGCGACGGCCAGCAGCGCTCTCTCCGTTCCCTCCCCCTTGTGGGGGAGGGTCAGGGAGGGGGGTGCCACACGGGGATTCTGGCCGTCGCGCTCTGGGCCTCAGGGCAACGACTGACACCTTTTGCTGGGCTTACCCCTCTCCCTAGCCCTCCCCCACAAGGGGGGAGGGAACGCAGTTGGGGTGGGGCGCTAGCTCGGCTTGATGCGATCGACCATCCGCACGCGCGAATCCTGCGGATGCAGCGCCAGCACGCCTTGCGGGCCTGGGGACATTAAGGTTATCGCGGCTTTAGGCCTTGCCGCCTAGGCTTGGGACGTGGACCTGCCCGCGGCTGCGGGCGATACTAACCCTTTCTTAAGGCTGCCATTCCCGGCAGCCATGCGCACAAGCGGGACGCGAAGCCGGTCGGATGACGAGTTCGGATTTCCAGTTGCGAGGCGTGGGCGATCCCCGGCTGGCCGTGCACGCGACCTCGCCGCTGCCCGCCTGGCTCTGGTCGATCGACGGCACGCGCGTGCTCTGGGCCAATCCGGTCGGGGCAAGACTGTTCGGCGCGGCCAATGCCACGGCGCTGGCGGAGAAGATTTTCGGCCCCGCCGACAGCCACCGCCGCCAGATCATCCGGCTTGCCGGCCGGCTGCCTGCGAACGGCGCGATCCGGCTCGAACGGCTGCGCGGCTTCGGCGCGCGGCTCGGCACGCTGATGACCTGCGCCTGTGCCCGGCTGGACTTCGCCGATGGCGGCCGCGCTGTGCTCGTTACCGCGATGGACCCGGGCTTGCGCACCATGCCGCTGGTCGAGCGCCTGCTTCGTCTCGTCGACGGCGCCAAGACGCCGATGGCGGCGTTCGCGCCCGATGGCCTGTTCGTCGGCGCCAGCGAAACGGCCCGCACCCTGCTCGGCTTCCGCGATCTCGGCGAAGCAGGCCTCGACCGGGCGCGCAGCGATGCGCTTCGCCAGGGTCGCGCCGAGACGCCGATCGGCATCGGCCAGATGGTGCTGCAGCGGGTCGGCAGTGGGGCCGATGTCGGGCTGGTCGCGCTGATCGAGCCTGCCGTGCAGCAGGCGGCGGCTGCGACTGATGAGGTCGAAGCCGGGGCCGCTGAAGAGGTCGCGCGCGAACACATCGTTCAGCCTGAGCCCGCGCCGCCCCCTGCTCCCGCCGCCGTGCCGGAGCATGTGCAAGCCGCGCCGTCGCACCAGGCGCCATCCGAAATCGCGCTGTTCGACGCCTTCGCCGAGCCGGTCGACGCGCCGGAAGCAACGATCGCGCACGATCCGCCCGCGCAAGAGCCGGCGACGGAGATCGTGACGATCCAGCAAGCCGTCGAGCAAGCGGCCGAGGCCGCGCCAGAAACTCCGGTTGAAAACTCGGCCGAAGCCATGGTGTCGCCGCAGGCCGCGCCGACCGTGACCGGCATGGTCGAGCCGCCGTCGGGCCACGAAGAGCCGCCCGCACCGCGTCAGCATCCGCTGCGCTTCCTCTGGAAGGTGGATGCAGAGGGCCGCTTTGTGCTTCTGTCCGACGAATTCATCCGCCTGATCGGTCCGCGCACGGCCGCCGGCTTCGACCGCCCCTGGCGCGAGATCGCCGACGCATTCGCGCTCGACCCTGAAAGCCGCGTGGCGCAGGCGCTTGCGAGCAAGGACACCTGGGCCGGGATCACCGTGAACTGGCCGGCCGACGGCGGCGAGCATCTGCCGGTCGAACTTGCCGGACTTCCGGTTTACGACGGCGACCGCAACTTCGCGGGCTTCAGGGGATTTGGCGTCTGCCGCGATCTCGATGGCCTCAACCGGCTCGATGCGCTCAGGCGTTTTGAGCTGCTGGCCGAACCGACGGCGCCGCAAAGCCTGTCCGCCGATATGGTCGAGCCGGAGCCCGAGGCGCCGCCTCCGCCGATCGAACCGCCCGCACCTGAGCCTGAGCCTGAGCCTGAAGCTAAACTGCCCGACCCCCCAACCGACGCGAATTCACATCCAACCGATCCGGAAACGCCAGTGGAAACGCCTCCCAATGTCCTGCCGTTCCGCGCGCCCGGCGACACGCGATCGCCGACGCTGACGCCGGTCGAGAACAGCGCATTCAACGAGCTCGCCCGGCAATTGTCCGAGCGCCTCGAGCGCGACAAGGAAACCATCGCGGCATCGGCCGAACCGCCGGATGCCGAGATCACGCCCGAAGCGCCGACGCCGGAGCCCGAGCCCAAGTCTGAGCCTGAGACGCCGCACGCGCCGGCCGAATGGCTGACCGCGCCCGCGCCGCCGGCGCACGGCCACAGCCCGCGCGACCGCGCGCTGCTCGACCTGCTGCCATCAGGCATCCTGATCTACCGGCTCGACCGCCTGCTCTACGCCAACCCCGCGTTTCTCGCGCGCATGGGCTATGCCAGCCTGAGCGAGCTGGAGAACGCCGGCGGGCTCGATGCGCTCTATGTCGAGCCGGGTGTCTCCGCGGCCAGCAGCACGTCGCAAGCAGGCACGCCTGTCACGATCAGCGCGACGCTCGCCAATGGCGAGGCGCCGCTGCCGACCACCGAAGCGCATCTGCACGCGATCGACTGGGACGGCGAGAGCGCGCACGCGCTGATCTGCGCGCTGCCGCAAGCAGCACCCGCTGCGCCCGTCGTTGCGGAGACCGTGATCGCAGAGACCATTGTCCCCGAGACCTTCCCGCCCGAGCCCGAGCCCGACGTCGGCGAGGCGGACGCGGAAGATCTCGCCGCGATCCTCGACACCACAGCCGAAGGCATCGTGATGTTCGATGCCGAAGGCAACATCCACGCCTGCAACCGCAGCGCCGAGGCGCTGTTCGGCTATGACGGCGAGACGCTGATGCAGCAGAATCTGGTGACGCTGTTCGCGCCGGAGAGCCAGCACGTCGTCATCGACTATCTCGAAAACCTCAAGAGCCAGGACATCGCGAGCCTGCTCGACCACGGCCGCGAGGTGCTGGGGCGCGAGAAGAAGGGCGGCGTGATTCCGCTCGCCATGATCATGGGCCGCACCCGGCCCGACGGCCCGAACTTCTTCGCCGTGTTCCGCGATCTCTCGCACAGCAAGCAGGGCGAGAGCGAGCTGACGCAGGCGCGACGCCTGGTCGACGGCGCGGCCAATGCCAAGGCCGACATGCTGGCGCGGATCAGCCACGAGATCCGCACGCCGCTCAACGCCATCATCGGCTTCTCGGAGGTGATGATTTCGGAACGCTTCGGCACGCTCGGCAACGAGCGCTACGGCGAGTACATGAAGGACATCCGCGCCTCCGGCGAGCGCGTCATCGCCATCATCGACGACCTGCTCGAGCTGTCGCGGATCGAGACCGGCAAGCTCGACCTCAACTTCGCCAACCTCAACCTCAACGATCTGGTCGAGGCCTGCGTGGTCGTGATGCAGCCGCAGGCCAATCGCGAGCGCATCATCATCCGCACCTCGCTCGGCCATGCGCTGCCGCAGGTGAGCGCGGATGCGCGCGCGATGCGGCAGATCACCATGAACCTGATCTCCAACTCGATCCGGCTCGCCAGCGCCGGCGGCCAGGTCATCGTCTCGACCGCCCTCACCGACCGCGGCGAGGTCGCACTTCGGATCCGCGACACCGGCCACGGCCTCAGCGAACGCGAAGTCGCCGCCGCGATGGAGCCGTTCCGGACGCCACCGCCCGGCGACGCCGAGGACAGTTCGGCGCTGAGCCTGTCGCTGACCAAGGCCCTGGTCGAAGCCAACCGCGCCCGGTTCAACATCAAGAGCGCGGCGAACTCCGGCTCGCTGATCGAGGTGGTGTTCGCACCGGCGCTGGCGCAGGCTTAGCCTTCGCCACATCGTCGTCCCGGCGAAGGCCCGGGACGACCCGCGTTGAGAGAGCCCACAAGCACAAATCGCCCAAACAAAAGGGCACGGCGCTTGCGGCGCCGTGCCCTTCGCAGTCCTGTCGTCTGTCTCAGCTATAAATCTCGAACAGTCCCGCGCCGCCCTGGCCGCCGCCGATGCACATCGTCACGACGCCCCATTTGGCCTTGCGGCGCTTGCCTTCCTGAAGGATGTGGCCGGTGAGACGCGCGCCGGTCATGCCGAACGGGTGGCCGATCGCGATCGAGCCGCCGTTGACGTTGTACTTGTCGGGATCGATGCCGAGCTTGTCGCGCGAATAGAGACACTGGCTGGCGAAGGCTTCGTTGAGCTCCCACAGATCGATGTCGTCGATCTTCAGGCCATGACGCTTCAACAGCTTCGGCACGGCAAAGATCGGGCCGATGCCCATCTCGTCCGGCTCGCAACCCGCCGCCGCCCAGGCGACGAAGCGGCCCATGGGATTGAGGCCGCGCTTCTCCGCGTCCTTGGCTTCCATCAGCACCACGGCCGCGGCACCGTCCGACAGCTGGCTGGCGTTGCCCGCCGTGACGAACTTGCCGGGACCCCTGACGGGCTCGAGCTTGGCGAGACCTTCCAGCGTGGTCTCCGGTCGGTTGCACTCGTCGCGGTCGACGACGTAATCGACGATCGACTCGGCCTTGGTCGCCTTGTCGACCACTTTCATCTTGGTCTTCATCGGGACGATCTCGTCCTTGAACTTGCCCGCCTGCTGCGCGGCGGCCATGCGGCGCTGCGACTCCAGCGAATACTCGTCCTGATATTCACGGCTGAGATTGTAGCGCTCGGCGACGATGTCGGCGGTGTCGATCATCGCCATGAAGATCGCCGGCGCCGTCTTGAGCAGCTCGGGATCGATCGATTCTTTCGGAGTCCCGCCGCCCGGCATCGAGATGCTCTCGACGCCGCCTGCGACGATGCAGTCGGAACCGTCCGAACGAATCGAGTTGGCGGCCATCGCGATGGTCTGGAGACCGGACGAGCAGAACCGGTTCACCGAGACGCCCCCGGTCGATTTCGGCATTCCTGCCAGCAGCGCGGCCTGGCGGCCGATGTTCGGCGCGCCATGGGCGCAATTGCCGAGATAGCAATCCTCGACATAGTCCTTCTCGACGCCGGCGCGATCGACCGCGTGGTGGATGGCGTGGGCCGCGAGCGACATCGGCGGGGTGATGTTGAACCCGCCGCGGCCGGATTTCGCGAGGCCCGTGCGTGCATAGGAAACGATGACGGCTTCACGCATTGTTTTCTCCCTTTTCGAACGATTTTGAACGGAGCGTCGGTCGACGTCTTCTCGGCGCCATTGGTACACAATGTCCAGCGGTCGCGGGAGAAATAAAAACGCCGCCCTCGCGAGAGGGCGGCGTTGTTCCGCGGGTCGGAATATGTCGGCGTATCAGAACGTCAGCGCCTTGACCTGCTTGACCTGCGGCAGGGCCTGCACCTTGGCGAGCAGATCCGCCGGCACGGCACCGTCGACCTCGATCAGTGCGATGGCATCGGAGCCCGGCGCAACGCGGCCGAGATGGAAGGTCGCGATGTTGATCTTGGCATCGCCGAGCAGGCTCGCGAACTTGCCGATGAAGCCCGGCTTGTCCTCGTTGGTCACGTAGATCATCGACTTGCCAAATTCAGCGTCGACGCGGATGCCCTTGATGTCGACCAGGCGCGGCTTGCCGTCGGCATAGACCGTGCCCGAGACCGACCGCTCCTGCCGCTCGGTGGTGACCGTGACGGTGATCAGGCTTTCATAGTCGCTCTGGGCGGCGCGGACGATCTCGTCCACCACCATGCCGCGCTCCTTGGCGACGACGGGCGCGGAGACGACGTTGACCTCGCCCAGCATCGGCCGCAGCAGGCCGGACAGCACGGCGGAGGTGATCGCCTTGATCTTCATCTCGGCGACGTGGCCCTCATAGGTGATCTCCACCTTGAGGATGCCGCTCTCGGTCAGCTGTCCGGCGAACGAGCCGAGCTTTTCGGCGAGCGCGATGAACGGCTTCAGCTTCGGGGCCTCTTCCGCCGTGATCGAGGGGAAGTTGACGGCATTCGAGATCGCGCCGGTGAGCAGGTAATCCGACATCTGCTCGGCGACCTGAAGTGCGACGTTCTCCTGCGCCTCGGTGGTGGACGCGCCGAGATGCGGCGTGCAGATCACGTTGGGATGACCGAACAGCACGTTCGCGGTGGCGGGCTCCTCGACAAAGACGTCGAAGGCGGCACCTGCGATGTGCTTGGAATTCAAAGCGTCGACCACGGCCTGCTCGTCGACGAGGCCGCCGCGGGCGCAGTTGATCAGGCGCACGCCCTTCTTCATCTTGGCGATCGCGGATGCGTCGATGATGTTCTTGGTCTTCTCGGTCAGCGGGGTGTGCAGCGTGATGAAGTCGGCACGCTTCAAGAGATCGTCGAGCTCGACCTTCTCAACGCCGATGTCCCTGGCGCGTTCCGGCGACAGGAACGGATCGAACGCGATCACCTTCATGCGCAGGCCGAGCGCGCGGTCGGCGACGATCGAGCCGATGTTGCCGCAGCCGACGACGCCGAGCACCTTGCCGGTGATCTCGACGCCCATGAAGCGGTTCTTTTCCCATTTGCCGGCCTGGGTCGAAGCGTCCGCCTGCGGAATCTCGCGCGCCAGCGCCAGCATCAGGGTGATGGCGTGCTCGGCGGTCGTGATCGAATTGCCGAACGGCGTGTTCATCACGATGATGCCCTTGGCCGTGGCGGCGGGAATCTCGACGTTGTCGACGCCGATGCCGGCGCGGCCGATCACCTTGAGGTTGGTCGCCTTCTCGAGGATCTTCGCGGTCGCCTTGGTCGCCGAGCGGATCGCGAGGCCGTCGTAATTGCCGATGATCTCGGCGAGCTTGTCCTTGTCCTTGCCGAGGTTGGGCTGGAAGTCGACCTCGACACCGCGGTCTTTGAAGATCTGTACGGCGGCGGGAGAGAGCGCGTCGGAAATGAGAACTTTGGGTTTGGTCATGGGAATGTGTCCTCTGCCTTCCTCAAGGGAAGGGCCTTAGACCGGATTGGATGAATGTCTCGGAGCACTTCTCCCTCCCCCCGTTCTTACGGGGAGAAGCGAAGAAAGAAACCTACGCCGCCTTGGCGAGCGCGGCCTTGGTCTCGGCAAAAGCCCAGTCGATCCACTGGGTCAGCAGCGCGACATTGCTGGCCTCGACGGTGGCGCCGCACCAGATCCGCAGGCCGGCGGGCGCATCGCGGTAGTAGGCGAAGTCGTAGCCCGCGCCTTCCTTCTCGACCAGCGCCACCAGCTTCTTGGAGAAGTCGGCCTGCGCGTCCTCGGAGAGCGAGGTGATCGCGGGATCGGTGAACTTCAGGCACACCGAAGTGTTGGAGCGGATCGCGGCGTCCTTGGCGAGGAAGTCGATCCAGGGCGTCTTCGCCTTCCAGTCGGCCAGCACCTTGGTGTTGGCGTCGGCGCGCGCGATCAGCGCCTTCAGGCCGCCGATCGACTTGGCCCAGTTCAGCGCGTCGAGATAATCCTCGACGCAGAGCATCGACGGCGTGTTGATGGTCTCGCCGACGAAAATGCCTTCGTTGATCTTGCCGCCCTTGGTCACGCGGAAAATCTTCGGAAGCGGCCAGGCCGGCTTGTAGGTTTCGAGCCGCTCCACCGCGCGGGGCGACAGGATCAGCATGCCGTGCGCGGCTTCGCCGCCGAGCGCCTTCTGCCAGGAGAAGGTGACGACGTCGAGCTTGGCCCAGTCGAGGGGTTGTGCGAACGCGGCCGAGGTGGCGTCGCAAATGGTCAGGCCTTCGCGGGTCGCGCTGATCCAGTCGGCGTTCGGCACGCGCACGCCCGAGGTGGTGCCGTTCCAGGTGAAGACGACGTCGGACTTCGGATCGACCTTGGAGAGATCCGGGAGTTCACCGTAAGCCGCGTTGAACTTGGTGACGTCCTTGAGCTTCAATTCCTTGACGATATCGCTGACCCAGCCCTCGCCGAAGGATTCCCAGGCGAGCGTGGTGACGGGCCGCGCACCCAGCATCGACCACAGCGCCATTTCGACCGCGCCGGTATCGGAGGCCGGCACGATGCCGATGCGATAATCAGCGGGCACTTCGAGCACCTCGCGCGTCAAATCGATCGCGAGCTTGAGCTTGGTCTTGCCGACCTTCGCGCGATGCGAACGGCCGAGCGCTGCGTCCTTGAGATTTTGGGCATTCCATCCGGGGCGCTTGGCGCAGGGGCCGGAGGAAAAATGCGGCACGTTCGGCCGCGAAGCGGGCTTCGCTACAGTCATCGTCTACCCTTCCAGATAGTAAGCCTCCCGTTGGGGGGAGGTGTCCCGCCGCGGCTGATACGGGAATCGGGAAGGGTCGTCAAGGAAGTTCCGGGGCCTCACGCGCGAGTGATGGCGCCTCCGGTGCGATTTTGGGGGATTCGACGGCGGCGAGCGCGTTCAACAAGTCCGTGGCATCGGTGATCAATTGCGCGGCGCGGCGGCGGCTGCCGACTTTCAAAATGCATTTGTCATTGGCCTGCACGACATAGTCGTTGCCGACCTTGATCATCGAATAGCTTGTCATCGAAATCCCCGAACCGACCGAGCCCGGTTTCAGACGCTCGCGTAGCACCGTTCGTTCCTGGTTCCACGTGAACGTCGAACGGGTAGTTTATCAGCTCTTAATATGAACGTATGCGCGATCCGATTTCGCTGATCGCGCAACGCTCATCGGCATGCTGCGTCAAAAGCGGACAGTCATACCGACGTGACTCGCCGTGAACCCAAGTCGCTTGTAGAAGCGCTGCGCATCTGTTCGCGTCTGATGCGTCAGCAGTTCGACCAGATTGCAACCGCGCGCTTTCGCTTCCGTCATCGCCCACTGCACCAATTGCTCGCCGATGCCGCGGCTGCGGCAATCGGAAGCAACGCGCACGTCTTCGAGCAAACCGCGCAAGCCGCCTTGCGAGCTGAGACCCGACAGGATCGCGAGCTGCAGGCAGCCGACCACCCTGCCCTCGCTCTCGGCAACCACGAGCTGGATATTTTGATCGCGCTCGAGCCGCGCGAATGCCTCGTAATAGGACGCAGGCAACGGATCTTCCACGCGCTCGCGTGCGCTCCCGAGATGATCGTCGGCGAGCATCGCCACGATCGCAGCAACATCCTCGCGGCGCGCGGGACGAATGGAAACGGATTCGGCGTTCATTGAGTTACTCCTGCCTCAGCGCGCCTAACGCACCCCGGGAAGCCCGAGAAAGGTCTCGGCTTCGGCGATCCAGCGGCGGACGGCGGCATAGCGATCGAGATCGAAGCCGCCTTCATGCGCGACGCGCGTATAGGCAAGCAGCGAGACGTCGGCAAGCGAAACGTCATCACCGGCGAAGAAGCGGCTTGCCGCCAGATGCTGCTCCATGCGATCGAGCGCCGCGTAGCCGCGCTTGACCTTTTCAGGGTCGAGCTCGGAGGCGTCCTTGCCGAGATAGACGAGTTGGAAGCGGCACACCGCGATATAGGGCTCGTGGCTGTATTGTTCCCAGAACAGCCATTCGTCCATCTTCGCGGCAGTGAAGGCATCGTGCGGAATGAGCGCGCTGTCGCGCGCGAGATAGCGGATGATGGCATTGGATTGCGCCAGCGTGTGACCGTCGTCGAAAGCGACGGTGGGCACCTGGCCGGCGCCGTTCATCCTCAGGAATTGCGGCGTGCGGCTTTCGCCCTTGCGAGTGTCGATCTCGATCCACTGATAGGGCAGCGCGAGCTTATCGCAGACCCACTTCACCTTCAGACAATTGCCGGAATTGGTATCGCCGTAGATCTTCATCGCTACTGCCCCGTCTTCCGGCAACAGAGCATCAGGACGAGGCAAACCTGTCAACCGACGACACCGCAGTGCCTTCAGAACTTGTAGCCGAGGCCGGCGCGAACGGTGTTGATACTGGTGTCAACCGATGACGTGAAGCGAACGTATTCCCACTCCGCCCGCAGAAACAGGCCTGCACACAGCATCGCATCGACACCAATACCGGTGGAGTAGCCATAGATCAGGTGACTATAGAGACCATCTGTGGCGGACAGATTGACATTGATCGTTTGAAAGGGCGCCGACTGGTTGAACTGAGTCCCGGTGATCTCGGCAGTCTTGGTGATGTTGGCTTGCCCAAGTGCAATGCCTCCGAACAGATAAGGCAAGAAAGAGCCGACGGCGTAGCCGCCGCGAATGCGGAGCGTTCCCATATCTGAGATCGCTATCGAGCTCGTGCTTTTGTACGTGATGTCGTCCAGAAAACCCAGAGGATCGACAAAGGAGCGCCCCATGGTGCCGGTCGCCGAGCCGCCGAACTTGCCATGTATGTAATTGACCTCGACGCCGAGCACGACATCGTCCCATTGCCCGTTGTAACCGGCGAAGGCGCCATAGCCATGACCATGTGATGACACCTTGCCGCCGCCCACTGGCCAGCTCGATACCTGTCCGCCGGCTTCGATCGAAGTATTGGCAAGCAACGCAGCCGCAACAGTTCTAGTAGAACCGGTGAAATTCATATCGGATGTCCCGTAGCTTCCCTGGGCGCCGATATAGCTTCCTTGCCAGTTGACGTTGGAGTTGCTCAAGCCGTCTGTGAAGCCGCCGCGCAGGATCGGCAGGTCAGAGAGATCAGCCGCGTGCGCCGCAGAGATCGTCCCCAACATCGCCGCCGCCAACAAAAGCCTACGCATCGAACGCTCCATCGAACTCGAACTTTCGCTCGTGATCATGGCTCGTTAACCTTAACCAATGGTTGCGTCGGAGCCTTTCGTCGCCGTTCGCCATGAAAAATACGCAAAGCAAAACGGCGCGGGATGATCCCGCGCCGTTAAGAAATCCTAACCGATCAGGCTGACGATCAGCCCTTGGTGACGAGCGGCGGCATGTAGGCCGGCGGGCTGTCGAGATTCCAGCGCACGCCAAGCTTCAGGTCGTGCGAGGTGATGTCCTTGAACTTGAAGACGTTGCCCGTGGTTCCCCCGGTGTAGGTCGACAAAACACCGGTTTGCCCCTCACCCATATCGACATAGCTATAGGCAAGTTCGAGGACGAGGTTGGGATTGACCTTGTATGCGAGACCCGCGTGGGCAGCCCACGCCAAGTTCCACTTCGAACCGGTCGGTGCGCTCGAGAAGCTCGCGGTCGAGAACGCAAGATCGTTGATGCCGGTGTCGGTGAAGTTCGAGATGGAGACGCGTGCGCCGCCAACGCCCGCGCCGATGAACGGCGTGATGCACCACCAGGTGCCCAGGTCGACATACGCGTTCGCCAACACCAGCCATTCGGACTTGGATGCACTGTAATTGTCGATCCCGCTGTAGGGCACGCCGCCCGCGGTTCCGGTGAAACGATCCGTTCCCTTGAAATTCGAATTGCCGCGATACTGCCCGGTCACGTCCGCGCGGAACCAATTGTTGAACCGGTAACCCGCGCCGAGCCCAAAGATGCCGGCCGTGTCGAACGACGCCTGCTGATTGAACGAGGTGAGCTGCGAATAGGCGGACTCGCGACCGTAGTGGAGATCGCTTGTCTTCTGATTGCTGAAGCCGACGTCGCCGCGCAGATACCAGCCACCGAAATCGGCGGGCGGAGCCGGGGGCGCGTACATCGGAGGGGGCGCCGCGATCGGCATGTCGGCGGCGAACGCCATCGATGAGATCAGGGTTGCCGCACCCGCGGCAAGGAGAGACTTAACGCTACGCATTGGCTTCGTCCTTTTGGCCGGTGAGGCAAATACGGCGCCTCACGTTCTGGAAACTCACGGCCCGGACGATGCCAGCAAATGTTTAAGCGCCACTTAACCCTAATTTTTAAGGTTGATTTTTTCTAACTGCACACGCGCGTGCGGCGCGAGCGTTGCAAAAATGCAGCGCAAATACGACGCCGTCGCCGCATTTCCTAACGATGTATGAAGCCGCGTTGCAGCAAGACAGGATATGTTAACGCGCGTGCCGCGGCAGCTTGGGCAGGAACACCGCAAGCAGGCCGATCGCCGGGAGGTAAGCGCAGACCTGGTAGACGAACGCGATCGAGGTGTGGTCGGCGAGCTTGCCGAGCACGGCGGCGCCCAAGCCGCCGATGCCGAAGGCGACACCGAAGAACACGCCGGAGATCATGCCGAAGCGATGCGGCACCAGCTCCTGCGCGAACACGATGATCGATGACGTCGTCGAGGAGATGATCAGGCCGATGATCACTGATAGCACCGCACTCGCATAGAGCCCGGCATAGGGCAGCGCCAGCGTGAACGGCAGCGCCCCCAGGATCGAGATCCAGATCACGATCTTGCGGCCGAAGCGATCGCCCAGGGGACCACCGAGAAAAGCGCCGACCGCGTTCGCGGCGAGGAAAATGAAGAGATACATCTGCGCGGCTTGCGTCGACACGCCGAAGCGGTCGATCAGATAAAAGATGTAGTAGCTCGACAGGCTCGAGACGTAGAGCTGTTTCGAGAACAGCAGCGCGACCAGCACGAGGAGCGCAACGACGACGCGACGCGAGCTCGGCGCGTCGGGATGGGCTTGAGCGACCGCGGTCTTCTTCGCCTTGATCTGCGGTTCGTACCAGCGGCCGATGCGCCAGAGGATAAGGATCGCGAGGAAGGCGATCGAGGAGAACCAGGCGATGCTGCCCTGCCCGAACGGCACGACGATGAGCGCGGCGAGCACCGGTCCCATCGAGGTGCCAAAACTGCCGCCGAGCTGGAATACCGATTGCGCAAAACCGTAGCGGCCGCCGGAGGCGAGCCGCGCGATGCGCGCCGATTCCGGGTGAAACACCGCCGAGCCGAGGCCGACCAGCGCGGCGGCGACGAGGATGACCAGATATTGGTGGGCGGCACTGAGCAGCAGCAGACCGAAGAAGGTCGAGGCCATGCCGATCGACAGCGAATAGGGCTGCGCCTTCTTGTCGGTGTAGTGGCCGACCACCGGCTGGAGCAGCGAGGCCGTGAACTGGAAGGCCAGCGTGATCATGCCGATCTGCGCGAAGTCGAGTGCGTAGGTGTCCTTCAGGATCGGATACACGGAAGCGATCAGCGACTGCATGGTGTCGTTGAGAAAGTGCGAGAAGCTGATGCCGGCAAGCACGACATAGGCCGGCCCTGCGGCCTTGGCGGCGGATGCCACGTCGCTGACGATGACGGGCTCGGTCAGCGTTTCCTCTGAGACGACGACTGGCTTGTTCAATGGAGCATCCCGGCCGGCGCGGCAGATTGCCGCGACAAGCTAGTTACGCTGCGCGCGGCGAGCGATCCACCGCCAATCGTCGATGGCTGGGATGCGCTTCGCTCTTCCCGCCTGAGGGAGTTCGTAGCCCGGATGGAGCGCAGCGCAATCCGGGGCCGTTCGCCTGTTGCACGATTCCCGGATTTCGCTGCGCTCCATCCGGGCTACGATCGTGCTTCGCGATGCGCCTTAAGCCGCGGCCTGCCCGAGTGCGGAAACGATGGTGTCGACGACGTCCTCGACCAGGATGCGATCCTCGCCCTCGCCCATGACGCGGATCACCGGCTCGGTGCCGGAGGAGCGGATCAGCAGGCGGCCGTGGCCGTTGAGCCGCTGCTCGCCGTCGGAGATCGCCGATTTGACGTCGGAATTGTCGAGCGGCTTGCCGCCCTTGTGACGGACGTTCTTCAGAATCTGCGGCAGCGGATCGAAGCGGTGGCAGACTTCCGACACCGGCCGGCGCAGCTTCTGCACCACGGCAAGCACCTGCAATGCGGCCACGAAGCCGTCGCCGGTGGTGGCGTAGTCGGACAGGATGATGTGGCCGGACTGCTCGCCCCCGAGATTGTAGCCGCCGTTCAGCATCTGCTCGAGCACGTAGCGATCGCCGACCGGCGTGCGCACGAGATCGAGCCCCTGCGCATTGAGGAAGCGCTCGAGCCCGAGGTTCGACATCACGGTGGCGACGATGCCCGATCGCGACAGCCGGCCGTCTTCCTTCCAGCTCTGCGCGATCACCGCGAGCAGCTGGTCGCCATCGACGATGTGGCCGCGCTCGTCGACCAGGATGACGCGATCGGCGTCACCGTCGAGCGCGATGCCGATGTCGGCGCGCATCTCGCGCACCTTCTTCGACAGCGCTTCCGGCGAGGTGGAGCCGCATTCCTTGTTGATGTTGAAGCCGTCGGGCTCGACTCCGATCGCAATCACGTCGGCGCCCAGCTCCCACAGCGCTTCCGGTACCACCTTGTAGGCGGCGCCGTTGGCGCAATCGACCACGACGCGCAGGCCGTCGAGCGACAGATCGCGCGGCAGCGTGCGCTTGGCGAATTCGATGTAGCGATCATGCACGCCATCGATGCGGCGGGCGCGGCCGAGGCTGGCGCTCTGGGCAAGACGCTTGTCGATGGGCTCGTCGAGCAGCTGCTCGATCTGCTTCTCGACGTCGTCGGAGAGCTTGAAGCCCTGCGGGCCGAACAGCTTGATGCCGTTGTCCTCGAACAGGTTGTGCGACGCGGAGATCATCACGCCGAGATCGGCGCGCATCGACTTGGTCAGCATCGCGACCGCCGGTGTCGGCATCGGGCCGACCAGCAGCACATCCATGCCGACCGAGGTGAAGCCCGCCACCATCGCGTATTCGATCATGTAGCCGGACAAGCGGGTGTCCTTGCCGATCACGACCCTGTGGCGGTGGTCACCGCGCTGAAACGCCAGGCCTGCGGCCTGGCCGACCTTGAGCGCCAGCTCCGGCGTGATCAGCCCGTTGGCGCGGCCCCGGATCCCGTCCGTCCCGAAATATTTGCGGCTCATATCGTCCCCCACGCGACAACCAAGGATCCCAAGACAACCTGCGGGTGCCCTGGCGGGACCCGCATCCCTGATTTGCTGAGGTCTTATAAAGCCATCGCGGCTAACTTGGCTTCAAAAAATATGATGAATCATTACGGAACCTGGCGTGCCCCGGTGCCGATAACGTCTTATTAACATTATATTTCCGGTGAGGACGCCGGAATAGGCTGGAACCCGCGCTAGTCCGAGCGCTTCACATGACCGTCCCCGCGGCTCGGCGCCGGCTGGGTGACATTGACGGGATCGGAGCCCGGAAAGGTCTCTTCCAGACCTTCTTCCAGCGCCTCCTCGAGATCATGCTTCTCCTTGATCTCCTCCGGCGTCGGTCCGGTGTGCGGCCTGGTCATGGCGCCCTCCTCCAAAAGATTTTCAAACGATTTGGCTGTGCATCCAACCATGCTAGATGACCCCTCGATCTTCCGATGCAAGAGTCTTCCAGTACAAGACTCTTGATAGAAGACGGGCCGGGGAAACGTTCATGAAGCACATCACCTGTATCGACGATCTTCGCACACTGCATCAGCGCCGCGTGCCGAAGGCGTTTTTCGATTATTGCGACCGCGGCTCCTACGCCGAGGAAACGCTGCGCGCCAACCGCGATGACATGCAGGCCATCAAGTTCCGCCAGCGCATCCTGGTCGACGTCTCCAAACGCGACACCGCGACCACGATCCTCGGCGAGCCCTCGACCATGCCGCTGATACTGGCGCCGGTAGGCCTGCTTGGCATGCAGCATGGCGATGGCGAGATCCATGCCTGCCGCGCCGCGCAAGCCGCCGGTATCCCGTTCACGCAGTCGACGATGTCGATCTGCTCGATCGAAGACATCGCGGCCAGTGTCGAGAAGCCGTTCTGGTTCCAGCTCTACGTGATGAAGGACCGCGGCTTCATCAAGGAACTGATCGAGCGCGCGATCGCGGCGAAATGCTCCGCGCTGGTGCTGACAGTCGATCTCCAGGTCATCGGCCAGCGCCACGCCGACATCAAGAACGGCATGACGGTTCCGCCGGAATGGTCGCTCTCGAAGCTGATCGACTTTGCCACCAAGCCGACCTGGGTGTCGGGCGTGCTCCGGGGCAAGCGCCGCACCTTCGGTAACATCGCCGGACATGTGAAGAACACCGGGGATCTCAATCGCCTCGCCGAGTGGACGGCGTCGCAGTTCGACACGTCGTTGAACTGGAAGGACGTCGAGTGGGTCCGCAGCATCTGGCCGGGCAAGCTGATCATCAAGGGCATTCTGGACGTCGAGGACGCGGAGGAAGCCGCCAAGACCGGCGCGCAGGCTCTCGTCGTATCGAACCACGGCGGCCGTCAGCTCGACGGCGCGCCGTCATCGATCGAGGTGCTGCCCGAGATCGCCGAGGCGGTCGGTGACAGGATGGAGATCATGTTCGACGGCGGCATCCGCTCCGGTCAAGACGTGATGCGTGCGCTCGCGCTCGGCGCAAAGTCCTGCATGATCGGCCGCGCTTACGCCTATGGCCTGGGCGCCGGCGGCCAGGCCGGCGTCGCCAAGGCGATCGACATCATCCAGAAGGAGCTGCTCACCACCATGGGCCTGTGCGGCGTCAACAGGATTGACGAGATCGACGAACATATCATTGCGATGTGAACCGCAGCGGCAGTGCCGTAGGGTGGGCAAAGCGAAGCGTGCCCACCAATTCGCAAATCGCGGGAAAGTGGTGGGCACGGGGCTCCGCGCCTTTGCCCACCCTACGATTTCAGCGTTCACCCTCACATCGGCGGCGTCACCCCATCGCGACCGACGTTCACCCGGTTGGCTTCCAGCGAACCATCGTCCTTCTTCACCGCGCCGAAAATGATCAGCTTGGCGCCGGGCTTGAGCTCGGATTTGTCGCTGGCGACGAAGGTGACGATCGGCGTGTCCGGAGGCACCACGACTTTCTTCTCGCCGTCCTTGTACTTGACCGTGATGTTCTGGCCATCGGTGCCCTTCACCGTCTGCGCCACGGTGGCGTTGGTCATGGTCGAGTTGGCGCGCGCGTCCCAGGGACGAAAACCTTCGGCCGCGCCGCGCTGGTTTTCGGGGAAGATGTGCACCGCGATCGCCTTCTGGGTGCCGTCGGGCTCGGGCAGGCCGGTGACGCCGATATAGGAGCCGTCCTTGATCTCCGACAACGACGTCTTCACCACCGCGAAGACGGCGACGTTGTCGGTCATGCGCACCTTCACGTCGCTGCCTTCGCGGGTCTTGATGCCGAGCGTGTTGCCGTCGACGCTCTCGATGGTGCCGCGGATCCGGACCGTCGGCGTCTGCTGCGCCAGGGCGGATGACGTGACGATGCAGGCGGCGAATGCGGCCGCGCCGACGCGTGATATCCAGCTTCTCTTCGACATGTTGTTAGTCTCCATTTACATTGGCGGCGTCAGGCCGTCGCGGCCGACGCTGACGCGGTTGGTTTCGAACGAGCCGTCCGGCAGCTGCTTCATGAAGGCGATCACCTTGGCGCCGGCCTTCAGATCGGATTTGTCGCCGGGCACGAAGGTCACCACCGGCGTATTGTCGGCGACGAACACCTTCTTCTCGCCGTCCTTGTACTTGACCAGCAGCGTATGGCCGTCATTGCCGACCACGCTCTCCGACACGGTCGCATTGGTCATGCTGGAGTTGGGCTTGAGGTCATAAGGTCGCGAGCCCTCGCCGGTGCCGCGCATGCTCTCCGGAAACACGTGGACCTCGACCGCGTTCGCGCCGCCGTCCGGTCCCGGCACGGTGGTGGCGCCGACGAAGGAGCCGGGCTTGATGTCGGCAAGTGAAATCCTGGTAATGCCTGACACGTTCACGTCGGAGGCGATGTGCAGCTTGACATCCTCGCCGCTGCGCGCCTTGACCTGCATCGTGTCGCCATTGACGCTTTCGATCGTGCCGCGGACGCGCGTCGGCACCGGCGCCCTTTGCGCAAGTGCCGAGAGGGTCGAGACGGCCACCATCGCGACGGCAATGAGCGGACGTGTGAAAGTTGCACGTTGAACAGACATGATGGTCTCCGATTGTCCCTATTGTCCCCTTACGGACATAGAACTCCGGAGGTTACGCGCTATTCTCTCAAGTCTTTGTGAGATCGGCCTCGACCAGCGCACGCAGCTCGGCCGTGACCTGCGGCCGCTGGCCGAACCACAGCTCGAAGCCGCGGACCGCCTGATGCAGCAGCATGCCGAGCCCGTCGGCGGTCTTCAGCCCGCGCGCCTTTGCGGCCGCGAGCAGCGGCGTCGCCAGCGGGACATAGACGAGATCGGCGATCACGGCGCCATCCGGCAGGCGCGCCACGTCAAGGTCGAGTGAAGGCTGACCGTGCATGCCGAGCGAGGTCGTGTTCACGAGAAGTCTTGCACGCGACAGGATGTCATCGATCCCGTCCCAGGCAACAGGATGCACCTTCGGCCCGAACTCGCGTGCAAGCATCTCGGCCCGGGCGATGGTGCGATTGGCGAGATGCACGCGGCTGATGCCGCGTTCGAGCAACCCGAACACGATGGCGCGCGAGGAGCCGCCGGCGCCCAGCACCAGCGCCTCTTCGGCTGCGTCCCAGCCGGGCGCGCTGGCATCGAGATTGCCGATAAAGCCCTCGACGTCGGTGTTGGTCGAGCGCAGCTCGCCGTCCGCAAACCACAGCGTGTTGGCCGCACCGACCGCCCGCGCGCGGGCATCGGGCGTCGAGAGCTCGAGCACGCCCTCCTTGTGCGGGATGGTGACGTTGGCGCCGACGAAGCCGCGCAGCGACAGCCGCAGCACGAAGTCGCGCAAATTGTCGGGTGGAACCGCCTCGATGACATAGCCACCCTCGATCCCGAGCGTGCGCAGCCAGTAACGATGGATCAGCGGCGAGCGCGAATGCGCAGCCGGCCATCCGATCAGACAGGCTGCGGGAGCCTTGGTCACGGTCGTCCTCCCCTGGGGTCGTTTCGGAGGCGATCCATTTCGCGTCCCGCAGGCCCTGTCAAGCGCGCGGGCGTCTCGGGAGAGGCTCGACGTCAGGTCGTGCCCGCCTGACCGGCCGCGGGGTGCGCCGCACCGCCCTTGATGTCGGCGACCGCACGCGCGATGGTCTCGCGATAGCGGGCGCGTGGCGGCGTGACGCCATGGGTGAGCAGCGCGCGGCGAACCGTTGGCGATGCCCCCGTGATGAACAGCCGGATGCCCTGGCGGTGGGCCTTGGCGGCGACGCGGCCGAGCACGTTGGCCGCGGTCGAATCCAGGAACGGCACCGCGGCGAAATCGACCACGAATCCCTTGCGCTTGTCGGCGATGCCGTCGAGCACGCCGCCGATCGCCGAGGCTGCACCGAAAAAGAATGCGCCGGTGATGCGATAGACCAGCACGTCGCGATCGACCGCGAGGGCGGGGTCGTAGGGCACGCGCCCGCCATTATCGTCGTCGGGACGATCGGCGGCCACCAGCGGCGAACGTTCCTCGATGCCGGTCATTTCCGCCATGCGATGGATGAACAGGACCGCGCCAAGCGCGAAGCCGACCAAAATGCCTTCGGTCAGATCGCGGAAGATGGTGAGCAGGAAGGTTGCGAGCAGCACGACGGCATCGCCCCATGACGAGCGCAGGAGCGTCGCGAATTCGTGCTTCTCTGCCATGGTCCAGGCCACCACGACGAGCACGGCGGCGAGCGCGGCCAGCGGGATGTAGCTCGCGAGCGGCGCTGCGATCAGCATGAACAGCAGCAGGAAGACCGAATGCAGCATGCCCGCCAGCGGCCCCCGCGCGCCGGCGCGGATGTTGGTCGCGGTGCGCGCGATCAGCCCGGTGACGCAGATGCCGCCGAACAGCGCCGCGCCGACATTGGCGGCGCCTTGCGCCACCAGCTCGCAATTGGAGCGGTGACGGCGCCCGGTCATGCCGTCGGCCACCACCGCCGACAGCAGCGATTCGATGGCGGCGAGCAGCGCGAAGGAGATCGCATCCGGCAGCACGGCGGTCGCCTTCGCGAGCGAGAACGCAGGCAAGGCCGGCGAGGGCAGTTCGCGCGGAATGCCGCCGAAGCGCGAGCCGACGGTCTCGACCGGCAGCGACAGCACGGCACATGCGACCGCCGCGAGCACGACCGCGATCAGGATACCCGGCCAGGACGGCAGCCAACGTCGCAGGCCCGCGATGATGGCAATGCTGACGATCGCGACCGCGACGGCCGACGGATTGACGGTGTGCAGGCCCCCGGCGAGCGCGACCAGTTTCGGAACGAACTCGCTCGGCTCCTTCGCGAGGAGCGTGATCCCGCCGAGATCGCGCAGCTGGCTGGCGAAGATGATGACGGCGATGCCGGCCGTGAAGCCGACCGTCACAGGATACGGAATGAACTTGATATAAGTGCCGACCCGCAGGAAGCCCGCAGCGATCAGGAACAGGCCCGCCATCAGCGTGGCCAGGATCACGCCATCAACCCCGTGACGGTCGGCGGTCGCCGCAACCAGCACGATGAAGGCGCCGGCGGGACCGCCGATCTGGAATCGGCTGCCGCCGAGCAGTGAGGCAATGAAGCCGCCGACGACAGCGGTGTAGAGTCCGCGGTCCGGCGTCACGCCCGAGGCGATCGCGATGGCCATCGACAGCGGCAACGCGACGATCGCGACCGTGAGGCCCGCGAACACATCGGCGCGGAAATCCGATAGGCCATAGCCCTCGCGCCAGACGGTGACGAGCTTTGGCAGATAGAGTTCGGTAAAGGTCGGCCGACGAAGCTGGTGCAGCTTGCCTGCGTGTTCGCCTGTGATGCTCATTTCAGCAAAATGCTCCGCTGCCCACAACGCCCCGATGCATCGTGCGGCCGCGTATCGGGGCGCGACGGTGCGTTAGTCAAGACTGCTTCCGAGCATGATCATTGCGGGATCATGCTCCCACCCGACGCGGCGGCCCCGGCTCCTTGAGCCGAACGCCGCGTCCGCCGCCTTCGCTGCGCACCTGTTCGCCGATCAGCTCGACGCCGGCCCGATCGAAGGCTTCGACCACCTTCATCAAGGTCTCGACCACGCCGCGGACGTTGCCGGTGCTCGCCTCCATCCGCTGAATGGTCGGCAGCGAAACGCCTGCGAGCTCCGCCAAGGCCCTCTGGTCAATGCCGAGCAGCGCGCGCGCTGCCCGCATCTGGAACGACGTGATCACCTCGGCCTCACGTGTCAGCGTTTATAAGTGATATCTGAAGCATGTACAATGATGTAAAATACATCATTCAAGGCCGTGCGCAAGCACTTTATCGCTCCCGTCTGTCTCCACCGTCATTGCGAGCGCAGCGAAGCAATCCAGGCTGTCCCCGCGGAGGGATTCTGGATTGCTTCGCTGCGCTCGCAATGACGGGGTGGCGAGGCAGCCCCTCACCCCACCCTCTCCCCGTAAAGAACGGGGAGAGGGGGTGAGAGAGCGTGCTCCCCTTACTGCGCGAGAGACAGACTCACGCCGCGTGTTGATGCGCGGCGATGATCTGGTCGGCGGCGCGCCCCGTGACTTCGGCCATGTGGTCGAACTGGCGGGTGAAGCTGCCGGCGCCTGCCGTGGCCGAGCGCAGTTCGACGATCAACTCGCCGATCTCGGCTTCCGGCATCATGGCGCGGACGCAGTCCCATCCGCTCCAGCCGTCGCGGGTGTCGAAGCCGAGGATCTGGCCGCGCCGTGCCGATAGGATCGCGTTGATCTTGGCGGTGGCGTCGGTCGGGCAGACGATCTCGACCACGTGGATCGGCTCCAGCAGCACCGACTGGCATTGCGGCAGGCCCTCGGTGAGCCCGACCCGCGCCGCCGTGCGGAAGGCGAGGTCGGAGGAATCGACGCTGTGATAGGAGCCGTCGGTCAGCGTCACCTGCAAATCGGTGACCGGGAAACCGAGCGGGCCGCGGGCGAGCCCGTCGACGACGCCCTCTTCCACCGCGCCGATGTAGTTGCGCGGCACCGCGCCGCCGACCACCTTCTCGGCGAACTTGAAGCCCTCGCCGCGCGGCAGCGGCCTGATGTCGAGCACGACGTCACCGAACTGGCCATGCCCGCCGGACTGTTTCTTGTGGCGGCCGCGCTGGACGATCGGCTTGCGGATGGTTTCCTGATAGCCGATCGCAGGCGGATGCGAGGCGACCTTGACGCCGAAACGATCGCGCAGCCGCTCGCTCGCGACGCGCAAGTGCATCTCGCCCTGACCCCACAGCACGGTGTCGTGGGTCTGGGCGTTCATCACGAAGACGAGCGAGGGATCCTCCTCGTGCAGCCGCATCAGCGCCTGGCCGAGCTTGACGTCGTCCTTGCGGTCGGTGGCCGCAACCGAGATCGCGAGCACCGGCGGAGTGGGCTCGCTGGCGGCAAGCGCTGCCGGCGGGGTCTTGCCGTTCGAAACCGTGTCGCCGGTCTTGATCGGGTCGAGCTTAGCGAGCGCCACCGTGTCGCCGGCTTCCGCCGCGGCACGCTTGGTGTCGTAGGCCCCGGTGACGGCGAGGATGCCGGAGATGCGGCTGACCCCGCCGGAGGAGGATTGCAGCGTAGCACCGTCGTCGAGATGGCCCGCGAGCATCCGCGTCAGCGAGAGCTTGCCGCCGTGCTGCGAATGCAGAGTCTTGAAGACGAAGCCGAGGACGTCTCTGGTCTCGGGAACGCCGAGACGCTTTGCGGTCTCCGCGATACCGGGCGCCTCGTGGCGCAGCGCTTTCATCAAACGCAGCACGCCGTTTTCGCGTGCGGCGGCGCCCAGCAGCACGGGGCAGATCAGCCCGTCGCGCAATTCGCGCGCGAGATCGTCGAACACGGCGTCGCGCGGCGGCTGGATGTCCTCGAGCAGCTGCTCCATCAGCGCATCGTCATGATCGGCGAGCTTCTCCAGCATCGAGAAGCGGGCCTCCTTCTCGCGATCGAGATCGCCGCCTTGGAGCGCGACGACTTCGGAGGCCTTGTGCTCGCGGTAAATGAACGCACGCTCCAGCGCGAGATCGACGAAGCCCTCGATCAGCTCGTCCTTCCAGATCGGGATCTGGCGCAGCACCAGCGGCACGCGCGAGGCGGGCTGGAGTATCTCGAGCGTCTCGCGGATGCGCTTGTTGGCGCGGTCGATCTTGTTGAGGAACAGGAAACGCGGGATCTTCAGTTCTTCCAGCTCGCGCAGAATGATCTGAAGCTGCGGCAGCTTCTTCTCGTCGGCTTCGCAGACCACGATTGCGGCATCGACCGCGGGCAGCGCGGCGCGCATGTCGTGGGCAAATTCGACGGAACCGGGACAATCGAGGAAGGTGTAGCTGTCGCCCATGAAACTCGTGGTGACGGCAGTCAGCCCGACCGTCATCTTGTGATGACGGGCCTCTGGCGCGGCGTCGCCGACGGAGGTTCCGGCGTCGACGCTGCCGGCGCGTGGGATTGCGCCGGTTCGCGCCAGGATGGCTTCGAGAAGTGTGGTTTTACCGCTTTGGAAAGGGCCCACCAGCGCGATGCACCGTGGACCTCGGGGACTTCTGACGTCTTGTCCCATTCGCCGCCTCCTTGGTGTGGAGCTCGGCCCATGATTGGGTCGGCAAACGCCGATGCTCTGCCCGTCCCCGAGATTTGGCAAGCATCAAACGTCGCTGCGGTGCGTCGTTGCCGGAATCGCGTCGGAGCGACGCGATTCGCACACGGGAGTTGTCAACGGCCCGGGTGGAGTTCCAGGCTCTCGAGGCCGGCGGCGACGTTGAGGCCGACCTGGCCCTGCACGCTGAGTGGCTGGAGCGCGATCGAATTATTGGAGCCGCCGACCAGCACGTTGCCGCCGAGGCCGACGCCGACCGATGCGCTGCCCTGCGCACCGGCGTAGGTGCCGGCGAGGTCGCCCGGGCCAATCCGGTTCACCGGCGCGAACACGCCCCAGGCGAGTGCCGTTTCCTGGGTGATGCCGAGGTCGAGGCCCACCTTGCGGATCGTCGCGACGTAACGGTCGTCCGGCAAACCATCGACGCGCAGCACGCAGCCGAGATTGGTTACCGATCCCACGATGAAGCCTACGCTGGCGCCGCCGCGGCATTCGAGCACGCCCACCTGCACCATCCGGGACTGCGCGCTGGCGCCCACAACGGAGGCAACGAAGCTCGCAACGGCAAGCCCGGCGAGGAGGAGTGAACGGCGCATGAATATCTCCGGCGATGAATGTGATGCGAGCAGAGAGAGCGCCCCACCCGTGATGCGCGATGGTCTATGCCACAATAGTTTTGGCGGTGCCAGATCGAACGCGTCTAAAAGCGAGTTCGCGGAGAGAGCCCCTCACCCCACCCTCTCCCCGTAAGAACGGGGCGAGGGAGTGCACGAGCAGTGTGTCCCTCACTTCATGGGCCCATCGAACTTCAACGGGACGCCGCGAGCGCCCTTAACCTCTCCCCGCTCTTTGCGGGGAGAGGTCGGGGGGGGGGGGGGGGGGGGGGGGGGGGGGGGCGGGGCGGGGGGGGGGGGGGGGGGGGGGGGGGGGGGGTGTGTGGGGGGGGGGGGGGGGCGGGGGGGGGGGGGGGTGGGTAATAGGTTTGGGTGGTGGTGGTGTGTGTGGGAGTGGGG
>NZ_JBEPRY010000029.1:0-86007 GCF_040548605.1 Bradyrhizobium sp. JR4.1 | reverse complement strand
GCAGCATCTTCGCTGCTTAACCCAGCGGCAATCGCCCGCCAAAATTTATTCTGTTCATCGCGCCCGGCAACAGAGGGCCGTCCTGGCGACGGCAACGGGGCTCGTCCTGACCGCGCCGATCTGCGCCTTACAACGTTCATCGCAACCTCCAAACTCCTGGTGTTGCGACGACCGTTTGAATCCGCCTTGGCTGCCTCTGTCGCTGTGGTGCACGAGCCCGCCGCGATGGACCGGTTGGCGATCGTGCAGGGCCTGCTCCAGCGCATCGAGCACGAAGCCCGCGTGCGCCGTGCGCGAGGCCCGCCAGCCCACGATCCTGCGGGCATAGGCGTCGATCACGAAGGCGACGTAGACGAAGCCGCTCCAGGTCGCGACATAGGTGAAGTCGGAGAGCCAAAGGACGTTTGGCCTTGGCGCCTTGAACTGGCGGTTGACGTGATCCAGCGGGCATGGCGTGGCCTTGTCGCTGATCGTGGTCTTGACCGGCTTGCCGCGGATAACCCCTTGCAAACCCATGTTCCGCATCAGTCGCGACACCGTGCAACGGGCAACATCGAAGCCTTCGCGCTTGAGCTGCCGCCAGACCTTCCGCACGCCGTAGACGGAGAAGTTCTCATCGAAGACGCGCCGAACCTCGATCTTCAGCCTGACATCCTGCCTGGCGCGCGCCGACAGCCTGGCCGGATCGCGCCGCTTGGCCACATGGGCGTGGTAGGTCGAGGGGGCGATCGGCAACACCTTGCAGATCGGCTCGACCCCATGCGCCCCACGATGATCGTCGATGAAGGCGATCATGGCTTGGACCGGCGGTCGAGCTCCGCCATCGCAAAATAGGCGCTTGCCTTGCGCAGGATCTCGTTGGCCTGCCGCAGCTCGCGGTTCTCCCGTTCCAGCGCCTTCAGCTTCTCGGCCGTGTCGGTCGGAACGCCGGCCCGCTGCCCGCTATCGACCTCGGCCTTCTTGACCCAGTCGTGCAACGTCTGCGGCGTGCAGCCGATCTTGGCTGCGATTGACGTCACCGCCGCCCAGCGCGACGGGTGCTCGCTCGCGTGATCCAGAACCATCCGAACCGCTCGGGCCCGGACCTCGGGGGAAAACTTGTTCGTCGTCTTGCTCGTCATGGCTCCATCCTCTCAGGAGTTGGAGCCTCCGGCAAACCCGGGGCGGTTCACTACGAACGTAATACCCTTGTCGCTGAACGGTATCTCGTCTTACTTTGAGAATTTTTTTCTGCTCTTGCGCCACTTGTTTGCAGGCGTAAGCCTCGAGTATCGCGGAGCCTGTGCTTAGAACGAGTAGGTCACGCTTTCCATTGCGATAGACATCAAACACTTTTCGCCCCCGCTAATCCTGTCAAGGTAGACACGAAATAGGTTTCGATGCCCCCGCTTGCAGGGCGTGGAGGACTCATTGGAAAGGCTTGCGCGGTCCGCGCGACCGGACACCGTGGCCCATCTCGGAAGTTGACCCTAGTCCGACCGGGACCGATATGCTTTGATGCGTTGGGGCGTGTGGTGGCCTCACGTACATGGTCATTCGCTAGTACACCAAGGTTCGTTCGGTAGCGGACGCCGCTCGCCGCGCCAAGAGCGGCGTCGGCCAGATCCTAAGGCAATCGCACGGATTAGATCTTACCATGTGCTGGATGCGGGTGATGGTGTTGGTATCGCTGTCATGATACTTGACGACCGCGAAAGTGCCCAGCAAACGCCAAGATACTCGCGCTTGTTCAAGCAAGTCTACATGACCTCGACCTTGGAGTTCCCGAAATCACCACCGGCGAGGTTTTGGTGAACATAGAGCCGAACGAGTCCTCGGCATAAAGTAGCCGAAAATCGCTGCCATTTGGTGGCGGATGCCACCCGTTGCTCATGTCCTCGACTTGATGCCCCGTCGCGTTTGCAGCGATCGCGCCCTGGACACGCGCCTGCCGTCCGTCCGCAATATGCGAGTACGCGTAGATTTCGAGGAGCAGTAGCAACATGAAGCAACACACCTGCGAAGCATTTTCCACCCACAACGATCTACTGGACACCGCTCGTGGCTATGGGCATCGCGATGCCGCCAAGAGATCCCGATGAAGACGAGGAGGACGACGAGGACGACAAGAGGAAGATGACGCTGACGAACCGCCGGTCGTGCGCGAGCCGGACGAAGACTAGACTGGCGTGTTCGGCAGTCGATGCTATAATATCTCCTCATGGGCTGGGATGCGAAAGACATCGCGCTCCTCAACAGGCTCTGGTCCGCAGGACAGAGCGCGGCACAGATCGCGCACCGTCTCGGGTGCAGTCGCAACGCGGTCTGCGGCATGCTGACCCGTCTGGGCTTAAGCGCGGCCACAAGCCGCCCACAGCAGCGCCCAAGATAAGGCCGCGCCCGAAGCTGAGGCCGACCTCGTCGGCGGCCTGCGCCCGTCCAGTCGCACGGAAGGTGTCGCGGAACACAGCGGAGAGGCGACAGCCCAAGGAATTCAGCAAGCAGCAGCTCTACACCATGCTGGCAGAGGCGGTCAGAAACACTGGCTAAGAGCTCACCGCGAGCGGTTGCGCTCCCGTCAGTGCCTGGCCCGTCGTCCGTGGGGCTGAGGCGATGTCGATGCGGCGCTGGATGTGGCGTCGTTGCTTGACCATCTTGACTGCCAGCTCACGGTCAGGCCCCCAGCGCGCCGCCGGTCTCAGTTCGGCTCCGTGTAGCTGTCATGCGATCGTGCCGGCTCATTTCAGTGATCGGGCCCCTCATATTCCGCCCAACAATCCGACGTCTCGTAGACCCTCACGATCGAGAGTTGCGCTAGGCGCGCTTTCGTGCGCTCCCAGATCCAGATGGCGATATTTTCCGCTGTCGGATTCTCCAATCCCGGAACTTGGTTCAGGCACTGGTGATCGAGCCTCTTTAGAACGATGCCGAACGATTCTTCTAGGTCGAAGAAATCGGCTACGAACCCGGTGTGCGGATCGACTGGACCGTTCAACACGATCTCGATCCGATAGGAGTGACCGTGCATCCGATGACAGCGATGTGTCTGTGGGACACTTGGAAGCCAGTGGGCTGCCTCGAACTTAAATGCCAGGGATATCTTCATCTGATGCCGAGATGCCTTCTTCACGTTGAGCTGCCATTCCGGATGAGCCAGGCAGTACGCGACGGCTTGCCGCGTGTCCTCGACCACGTCGGGGCCGTCCATCGTTGAAGCAGCAATTTTTCAAGCGCGTCTCGTCGAACCCGTCCGGCAGGGCTTCCGCTGTGGATACACGAGTTCGTGTTCGTGTCCGCAAGTGATGGCCAGCGCGGCGTTCCATTTCTTGGGGTTTGCAAATCCAACCGATGCCGGCCCGTACCGGCAGCGCGCCTTTCGCCTCGATAGGAGCGCGGAGACCGAGGTGATGGAGCGCTTGCGGGAGATCGTTGCCGACCGGCCGAAATGCGTTCGGCGCACCAAGTCGCGGAGGAGGAACATCCGCCGGGTGAAAGCGCTCATGCGTCGAGATTCCGCAGGCGCTGGCGATTGCGCAGCACGATCTGGCGAGCGCCACAAAAACCGAGAATGCCCTCAACATGAAGCTGTGAGAGTGCACGCGACACGGTTTCGACTGTGAGGCCGAGATAGTCACCCACGTCGCGGCGGCACATCGGCAGGGCCATCATGCCGGCGACAGCGAGGCGGCGATCCATTTGGAGCAGGAAGGTTGCAACACGCTCCATTGCCGTTTTGCGTCCGAGCAGCAACATGTGATCTTCGGCGTGACGCAGCTCGCCCGCCGTCATGTCCCAGAGCTTGCGGGCGACCTTTACGTCAGTGCCGGCCACCCTTTCCAGGCTGGCACGCTTCAGGAGGCGCACGCTGGTGTTGATGATCGCTTCGGCCGCAAAGCGATGCGTCTGGCGGGATTCGAGGCCGAATACGTCACCGGGAAGATGGAATGCGCCGATCTGGCGGCGACCGTCGGAGAACATCTTGTAGGTGCGTACAGCTCCAACTACAACTTGATAGACATGTTCGGCGGGCTCCTCCTCGCCATAGATCTCCTCTCCCTTGCGATAGGAGAACTCGGTGGCAACGAGGCCGATATCTCCGGCGATCGCGCCGAAGTGGTCACAGACCAGACGCGCGGGGGCGATCTTGCCACCTATTTGGGTGTTGATCGCCTGGGTCTTGAGCGTCTGGATCAGCATCTGCGCCATCTCCGTTGTGATGGAGCATTGCTACGCGGGATCGTTCGGTTCGAAAATTTCGAGCGATATCTTAAGGAGGTCTACCTAAGGAGAATCCCGTAGGTCTGTAGCAGCACCTGTCCTGAAGGCGCGGCGGATGCATTTCGCCAGGCTTTCATCGAGGAGCGGCTTGAAAATCACGTGCTTGACGCCGGCCGCCGCCGCCCGCGCCGAGATATTTCCATCCGGATAGCCGGTGATCAGGATGACAGGTGTGTCGACGCCGGATTGGCGCAGCCGCCAAGCCAACTCGATGCCGTTGATCTCAGGCATCTTGTAGTCGATCACGTAGCAGTCCGCGCCCGGTGGGGTCGTCGTATTGAGCAGCGCCGTGGCGCTTCTGAAGGTCCGCACGGCAAAGCCCTCAATTTCCAGCAGGAAGCTCAGGGACGCCAGCACAGCGGCATCGTCATCGACCACGTAGACGGTGGGCTTTGCCGATTCCCAGCTTGAGAGCCGCTGATGGTGCGCGCCGATTTCGATCATGTGGCCTGGCTACCATAGGCCGGCGCAAGCGCATTGACCTGCCTCAATCCTTCAGCATGCCAGTGCGCATCGCCAGACGCAAAAGTTCCGACAGGCTATTGGCCTGCATCTTGGTCATCACGTTGGCCCGGTAGACCTCGATAGTGCGCGGGCTGATGTCGTATTCGCGAGCGATCAGCTTGTTGGAGAGACCTGCGACCAGCCCCTCCATGACCTGATGCTCGCGCGGGCTCAAGGAGGCGACACGCGCGGCGATGTCCTGCGCGACGGCCTCGTTCTTGGCGGCTGGCTCCCCCTCGCGAACCGCGGATTCGATCAAGGTGATGAGGCGGTCGTCATCGAAGGGTTTTTCCAGGAAGTCAACCGCACCAAGCTTAATCGCTCCGACCGCGAGCGGGACATCGCCGTGACCTGTTATGATCAGGATCGGAAAAGGGCAGTGCTGCGCCTTCAGGCGTTTCAGAAGCTCGATCCCATCAAGCCCTGGCATGCGCACATCGGAGACGACGCAGCCGAAGGCGAGGCCGGGCAGGGCATCGAGGAAGCTCTGCGCGTTGTTGAACAGCGTGACGGCGAAGCCCGAAGTTTCCAGCAGGAAGTTCAGCGAATCCCGCATCGCCTCGTCGTCGTCAATAACGTAGATGATTCCCTTAGTCGTCATGGATCAGTTCTCGTCGGCTGCCGGCAAGGTGAAGCGGAATGTCGCTCCACCCGATGCGTTGCTCGCGGCCCACATGCGGCCGCCGTGAGCCTCGATGATCGAGCGGCTGATGGACAGTCCCACGCCCATGCCGGTGTCCTTGGTGGTGAAAAAACTCTGAAACAGGTTTGGCATGACGTCGTCCTGGAAGCCGGAGCCGGTATCGGAGACCTCGATCTCGATCATATCATCGGCGACGCGGCGGTTGGTGAGGACGAGCTCGCGCCGTAGTGACCGCGCCATCGCTTCCAGCGCATTGCGGAACAAATTGACCAGCACCTGCTGGATTTGCACCCGGTCGGCGAGCACCAGATCGGCCCCGGGATCGAGATCAAAGTGGATCTGCACGTTCTGTTCGCGCGCGCCGGCAAGCCCGAGTGCGCCGGCCTCGTCGGTCAGCTTGGACAGGCTCTCGACCCGCTTCTCCGACCCGCCGCGGGAGACGAAATCGCGTAGACGCCGTATGATCTCGCCGGCGCGCAATGCCTGCTCGGCGGCCCGGTCCAATGCGCTCTCGATCTTTAGCGTGTTCGGATCGCTGCTGCCGGCGAGCAGCCGTCGCGAGCCCTTCATGTAATTGCTGATCGCTGCCAGAGGCTGGTTGAGCTCGTGGGCGAGCGCGGAGGCCATTTCGCCCATCGCGGTCAGCCGCGAGACATGGACGAGCTCGGACTGCAATTCCTCGAGTTGCGCTTGGGTCTGCTGATACTCGGTGAGGTCGCGGATGAAACCGGTGAATAAAGGCTCGCCGCCTGAACGCATTTCGCCGATTGACAGGTGCATCGGAAACGTGGTGCCGTCGCGCCGCTTGCCGGTCACGATGCGGCCGATGCCGATGATGTGCGGATTGCCGCTAGTGCGGTAGCGGACGATATAGCTGTCGTGGCGGGACCGGTCGGGCTCCGGCATCAAGATGCTGACGTTCTGGCCGGTGGCGTCATGCTCGGCCCAGCCGAACAGACGCTCGGCCGCCGTGCTGAAGAGCAGCATCTTGCCGCGGCCGTCAATGACGATCATCGCATCGGGGATGGTCTGAAGGATCGTGCGCAGGAGAGTATTGCGACGACGCAGCGCCTCTTCGACCTGCTTCTCCTCGTCGATGTCGAGCAAGATGCCGCTGAGATGTCGGGCGGCGCCGGCCTCGTCTCGAATGAGACCCGCCCGGGCGCGAATCCAGCGTCCCAGGCCCGAGGCACTGGGGACTCTGAAGGATACGTCGAAGCCGCCGCCGCGCTCGGTAACGTCCTTGATCGCGTTCTCCACTCGCTCGCGCTCCGCGGGCTCAAGGCGCGAGAGAAGGAATTCATAGCTTGCCGGTTGATCCCGTTCGATGCCCAGCAGCACTCTTGCGGTTTCCGACCACTCCAGCTCGCGTGTCCTGAGATCGAGATCCCAGGTGCCAACGCAAAAACCCTCGATACGCTCGTCAAAATGCTTGCCGCGACTGTCGGCTGGCGGATGGGTCACGCGTGTCGGCGCCAAACTATTGCTCCTATTCTCATGCGGTGGGCCCCCTGCTGCAAACGTGGCGGCAATTTCGCCCAAGGCCGGGCCGGAGGCAAGTTCGGATGTCCGGCATTATTGACGGACTTCTTTCGGCCGTTGCGACGAAATTTGATCTACCTCATTCCAGCGTTGCGTCGGCGCAGCTAGATTCTGTCGCATCTCGCTGCCCGGAGGCTCCCGATAACATATGCGACAGTGATGGTCAGCCTGGCGCTCGATCACGCTAACGACGGGTGTCTTCAGGTCCCAGACGGCTACGGCTATTCGCGGTGCCGCGAGCTGATCCTCGGCCATCAAATAGCATCTGTTGACGCAATCGGCCCCCTGCGTGTTTCTGTCGCACCGACGGCCGGCGAACCCAGACAAAGCGAGGAGAACGCGCCGTGTACAAGTTTCTTGATCAGACCGTCGACGGCTACATGACACGCAAAGTCCAGACGGCCAAGCGAGATTTCGATCTGCTCAAGCTGAGCGAGATGTTCGAGCGCGACGATTTCAACAGCTACCCGGTTGAGGATGATGGGCAGGTGGTCGGCGTCGTCACCAAATTCGACATTTTGAAGTGCTTCGCCTTTACTCCGAACCAGATGTTGCCGCGTTATCGTGATTTGATGAGCCGCAAGGTTGGCGAAGTGATGACGCCCGAGTTCATATATGTCAGTCCCGAAACGAGGCTGACGCGCGTGCTCCAGATTATTGTCGAGCACCGCATCCGGAGCACCATCGTGCTCGACAGCACCCAAAAGCTGGTCGGAATCATCGCCCGCGAGGACGTCATCACGGCGCTGAAGGCGACCGCGAGCGCGCGAGTGTCTCAAGCTAAGCGGTAGGGTTGCAGCCTCTGTCATTGCGAGCGAAGCGAAGCAATCCAGACTGCCGCCACGGAGAGATCCTGGATTGCTTGTGCGCCAGGGAAGCTGGCGTGTTCCTGCCGATGAAAGACCGGTCGGGGTAAGCCGTAGCGGGCGCCCGGTAGCGAGTGTTGCGTGTTCGCCGGTGACGGCGGTCGCGAAGCGTACACAGCGATCGTGTGGGGTGCGCTATTGAGCCGCAAAGCCAGAAAACCGCAGAGGCCGAGCCGGTAAGCAACGTCGAAGGCAACATGTGCGGTCCCGTTTTGCGAGGGGCTGACGCTCTGCCGTGGTCGAAGACCACATCACGCACGAAAGGAAGACGTCGGAACCTGGGAGGTCCCGCGTTCGACCGTTGGGCACATTGCCCCCAAGGTCCGCATCGGGAAGGTGAGGAGCCGAAGCCGATGATGCACGAACGCGGGACGTCGGACTCAGTCATAGTAGCTGTGAAGCCGGCGAACAAGGCGGAGCGATCTGCTACGGAGCTGGTGGAGCGAAGGGCTGGGGCCAAGGGAAATGTGGAGCGGCAAGGCACGCCCCGGACTCCGAGCCGGATAGGTGTGCGAAAGTGCTGCGCCACATACGGCACGGCTGCAATCTCCAGTTTGCTGTCATCATCCGAGGTGGGAGCCGTATGCGGGAAAGCCGCACGTACGGATCTGTGCGGGGGGCGTTCAGCAATTAACGTCCCTACCGCGACCGTCGCAAGAGCTCCTCGCAATGACGGGCGCGGGGCAGCAGGAGCACTTCATCTGGCTGCGCCGTAATGTACGGAGCCGTTCCCAAAATACCGCTCATACGAAGAACCAAAGACCATCTTGATCTCAATCAATTCTCTGCGAGGTGAATGTGGTTTCTGGCGGCGTGTTCTTTCAGAGAGAATCCGCGATGCCCCAGCCTTCCATCTCCAAGTCCATGACCTCAGGTGAAAGCGGCCTGGCGGCGTTGTTCGTGGTCACTGCCCTCCTGTGCCTGACTCCTCTGAATGGGAGAATCCCTTTCGTCAGCTTTCTTCCGCCGGCAGGTTTTTTGTCACCGCAGCCGGTGCATTGATGCGAACGAAATCAGCTTAACTGAACGAATGGGCGTTGCGGCAGTCAGGCGTTCATGTCGCGCAGATGCTTGCGAATACGCAGCATCGATCTGGCCCGCTCCAGAGAATCCGAGAACGCCTTCGACGTGAAGCTGAGACGGGGCGCGCGAAACCGTCTCCAGGGTGAGCCCGAGATAGTCGCCGGTGTCCCGGCGGCACATCGGAAGCGCCATCAGCCCGGCGCCGGCGGTCCTGGAATCCGTCGCGAGCAGGAGGGTCGCGATCCCCTCCAGAGCGTTCTTGCGGCCGAGCAGCAGCATGTGGTCCTCCGCGTGCTTCAGCTCGCCGGCTGTCAGGCTCCAGAGCTTGCGCGCGACCTGAATGTCGGAGTTGGCTGCATTGTCCAGGCTTGCCCGGTTCACCAGGCGCACCCAGGTGTGATTGATCGCTTCGGCCCTGAGACGATGGGCGGCGCCGGATTCAAGCCCGAACACGTCGCCCGGCAGAGCGAAGGCACCGATCTGACGACGGCCAAGGACAGCAGCTTGTAGCTCCGGACGGCGCCGGAGACGACCTGATAGACATATTCGGAGGGCTCGCCCTCGCCGAAGATCTCTTCGTCCTTGCCGTATGCGAATTCGCTGGCGACGAGCGCCGGCTGCCCGACCAACCCGCCGAATGCACTGGAGGGCACAGACGGGCAGCGGTTCGAGGAAGCCCGGGTGGCGTTGAGTATGGCCGCAAGCAGCTTCCATCTCCTTGTTGATGGCTCGATGATGCGGGAAACCGCGACACCATAGAATTCGGTGTCTTCGCTTAGGGGAACTTGCGTACCGTAGATCTACGGAATCCCAGTCACTCGGGTCGGTCGCTCTCCAGCTCGCTTCAAAGCGCTTGCATTGTCGTAGCGTTGAGGCAGTAACCTTCCAAGTCTCTGGTCTCTACCCCGATCTCAATATCGTTGTTGCACTGAACCTTCCGTTCGCATTGGCTGCAGACCCGCTCCATGTCGCGCATCACCGATGCCGAGAACCTTCAGTAGGGTGGACAATTTGTCAGCCGCATGCGTTCCTTGATGGACCAGCGTATCGCGGTCTGCAGGCGCGACGCGCAGATCTCGCGCTATTTTGTCCAATGTGCCGCGGTCGGGTTCACCTGTCCCGATAGACGAAAGCCGATCGGACCTCCTGATCGGCCGCATCCGCAAGCTCCCGCTGCAACGGTCTGCCGCATCCCGAGGAAGCGAAAGCCGGCAGCCCGGTCACAAGGGCCTGCATGACCTTGTTGAACGCTTCGTCATAGGAATCGACCCCCACGACAGTGTGCATCACTTCTTGCAGCATGTAGCCGCGAACGAGGCTCCTCAGCATGATAAGGCGTTCTCGACGGCTTCGCCGCACAGCCCGCATTCGGCGAGGACCACTGTCATCAGGGCTGCAGGCTTTGATCAACCTGGTGCCATTCGGGAAATCCGGCGGCGGTCCAGAACGCCGCGGCACACAGAGGCGGCCTTTCCGCGTAGGAGCGCATCGCGCGGGCGATCGCAATCACGGCGTCTTCGGCGATTCTTTTTGCGCGAGCCTCCCACGACCGCGGCAGCAATTCCCGGTAACCTTGACGGCAAGAAAACGGCGCGTCTCGGCGCACGTTTCGCGCCTATCGCCCGTGCAAACCTCGATCTCGTGGGCGAGATCTTTCGCCAGCTTCCGGTCCCAGGCCACTCGCGAGTGGCCCAAGCGGAAGAAGCTGCTGATCCTGCTCACCGACGGCAAGCCGAACGATGTCGATCACGACGAAGGGCGCTTCGCCATCGAGGACGCGCAAGGCGGTGCAGGAGGCCGGCGCCTCGGCACAGCCATATTCCGGCATCCTGTCGCGATGGAGCTTAACCCTGCAGCCAAAACTCTATCATCATCTCGATACATCGTGTGCCGCCACGCCCGCGGTCGATTGGGTTGCGCACGGAGAGCGACCATGGAGTTGCAGCGCAGATATGCAGCTGAGAACTTTCAAGCAAATATCCGACGCCGATAACCGGCGCCGGATACTCGAGCTCGTAGAGCAGCAAGTGCCCTCCGACTGCTCGGTGAGACCTAGCGGGAACCAAAGGACGCAGCCTGGTTTGGGCACTCGGCGAAGCGCTTCAAACTCCGCGGTTGTTGACAGCCGCAGATCGGGCCAGATGAGCATCGAATGCGGATGCCACGCTCCGTACCAGAAACTCCGCGCCGTCCGAGACGAACAGTCGCTCCTCGCCTTCCATTGTCACTGCGCCGGCCGCGATGAGGCCCTCTAGACGGGACCGATCGACGATGGCCGTCTGCGGGGCGCAGCCATGGGAACGAGCAATCTTAGATAGATCGACTGCCATGTCGCACATCACCCGCTCAATCAAATCGGCCCGGAAGCGGTCGTCAGCCGTGAAAGCGTAGCCCTTCGTGGTGGCCAGCCGGTCCTCGGCGATGCGCGCCAGGTAGTCGCGGATCGCCATGACATTCTGTACGAATCCTTGCGGCATCCGACCGATGGCGCTTGCGCCGAGTCCGATGAGCGTTTCTGCGGCGTCGTCGGTGTAGCCCTGGAAGTTCCGGCGCAGCCGCCCCTCGTGCTTCGCCGCGGCGAGACTGTCGTGGGGCAGGGCGAAGTGGTCGAAGCCGATGCGCACGTAGCCGGCGTCAACGAGCGCCTGCGCGATCGTTTCGGATTGCAGGTGCCGCTCGATGTTGGCGGGAAGGGCGTCTTCATCAATCTTCCGCTGATGCTTCTTGAACGACGGAACGTGTGCGTAACCGAACACCGAGAAGCGATCCGGACGAAGTTCGATGCATTTGGCGACCGTGTCCAAGCACGATTGTACCGTTTGAAGCGGCAGACCGTAGAGAAGATCGAAGTTAAGCCGGCCGACCCCAGAACGCCTCAGTTGCTCGACACCCTTGGCGGTCTGCCCGAAGCTCTGCAGACGGTCGATGGCGCGCTGCACAGCCGGGTCGAAACTTTGTACGCCGAGACTGGCGCGGGTGACCCCGCTGTAGCCCAGGGCCTCGGCCATTGCCTCCGTCAGGGTGCGCGGATCGATCTCCACGGCGAGTTCGGCGTCGGGCAGCACGAAGTAGGAGTAGCGGAGCGCGCCGACGAGATCCGCAAAGGCCCCGGGCGTCATGATTGTTGGTGTGCCGCCGCCGAAATGGATATGGGAGATCGGCAGGCGGTGACCGATGGTTTGGGCGACGAGGTGGGCCTCGGTGCGCAGGCCCGAGGTGTAGACGGCAATCGGATCGTCCTTCTTCGTGACCGAGGTGTGACAGTCGCAATGACAGCACATGGACCGGCAGAAGGGGACGTGCAGGTAGATCGATGCGGATTTCCGGGGCGAAAGCGATTTCAGCCAATTTCGATAGTCGGCTTCCGCGATGGCCGGAGAAAAATGTGGTGCGGGAGGGTAGCTCGTGTAGTGGGGGAGCCTATCTTGTCCGTACGATTGCGCCAGATCGGATCGCATTCTCTGTCTCCTTCTGATCCGGATTGCTTACCGGCATCGTGAGAGAAGGACCTTGCTCTGGCGCAATTAGATCGATGCTGGATCGGCTTCTCCCGAGCAAGGTGGAGATGCTGCGGACAATGCCGGCAACGGCGGGCTCCGATGGCTCGATGACGAGCCGGAAGCCAATATTGGGGGCGGAACGCCCGACGCGCAGCACCCCGTTTTGGCATCGCGGACGAAGTCGGTCATGTAGGCGCGATGGGCGCCTTCCACGACGCGCACGCCGCAGTTGGGGTTCGTGATGCGCTCGCGGCCATCATGGAGGGCGGTGCAAGTCTCGGTCCATTCCCGGGCGTTGCCGCCAAGATCGTCCAGTTCTTTGCTGTTGGTGCCAAACGCGCCGCCCGCCTGGGCGGCGCAGCCTGTGGACGATCCCGAGAAGATTCGGCATCGTAGCGGACGAGATCAAGTCCTGCGCGGGGTCGGACGTGCCAACGAGTGGCAGGACCTGGTCGCGCGCCTTCTCGCCGGCGGCGACGGCAGCCAATCCGCTGCGAATCGCAAGGGCACATGAGACCCCTTGGTGCTTGGCCGATCTGCACCTTCCTGAATCTCGGGAGCAGAACCGCAACGGTGGTCACGCCGGGAATGGTCCGGGCACTCCCTGCTAACCCGACGGAGCGCGTGGCAGACGGCTCGCTATCGGCTCACGGAGCCGCAGCCAGCGTCCTGCGGATGGTTTTTGTGGCGCGTCCAATCCCCACCGCAAACGAAGGAGCGGTTGACCAATGTAGGGGCAGGCAAGACCGAGATCGCGCCATCGGTGCACTGCATCACACTCTGCACGTCGGGAGCGAGCGGGGGAAAATCGATCAGAGCGAGCGCTGAGCCATTGTTTCTCGCCCGGGATGCTCAGTATCAGACTTTGAGCAAAATCACTTTTTGGGGGCCAGATGTGGAAAGGGCTTCAGCGCCGCTTTTATTCGACGATGTACTTTCTCGGTAAGTCGCCGCCGGCATCTGCCGCGATCGACGCAGCGTTCGAAAAGCTAGAGCGGGAAACAGTCGTAACGGCCGACGATCCATTGTGCGACTGTCAGGTGATCGCGGGGCGCACCACCATCGAATGCAAGACACGGAGAACGTCAGTCTGTGAGGCGATGGGTGAGATCAGGGTCGACGTCAATACGGTGCCGCACAAAGTGGGCTTCTGTGCCAGTTTGCGGGAGGGCGCGAGGTGAGGGAGATAGTGCGACAGCGGCTGTCTGCCTCTGGGTATTGTTTTCTGGCGTTTGGCTCTCTGGATGTGCCACGGCCGTTCCTAACTTCGACATTCCGGTCGATCAAAATGGACCGACGATACATTCCATCTCGCGTCGCGTAAGCTGCGAGCTGGTCCAGCTGATCGAGCGGGGCGACGCGATCTCAGATGCTCTGCTTGGTGACGACGTGGACGTCGCTGTTCAGTTGAACCTGACCGTCAACGATACGGGAGGCCTCAGCCCGTCGCTGACTTATGCCAATGCGCCCTTTGCGTTCAGTCTGGGCAGTACGCTCAGCCAATCGCGGGAGCAAAATTTCACGCAGAAGTTCTATTACTCGACGCGGGCGCTGTGGAAAGAGGCCGAGGCCGTGAGGAGGGCGGGCGGCAGTCTGGCGGAATGCTGGCCGATTGATACAAATCTCGCGGGTGAGCTGGGTCTGAAGAGAACCCTCGAGCTTGCCTTTACCTCGCAACATGTTGATTGGGGTAAGAAGCTTTCCGATGACGGCGGTGTCTTCGGAGAGTACGTCAATTTCGTCGTGACGAAAAATGTAAACGGCGGGCCGACCTGGACGCTGACCAGCTTTATCGGACCTGGGAGCAATCTTGGGTCCTTCTCCGAAGTCAACACTGACAAACTGACGTTTGCGTTTGCGCGAGGCGACAAGGCCGGAACACCATTCCGGACGTCTGGCAGAGCGAAGGCGGATCGGCTCATCGAGCAGATCAACATTAATCAACTTACAACGGAGTTGTCGGGAGTCCGCCCGCTCAGATGATGTCATTGCGCAGGGTACGTCAATGAATGAGATTTTTTTACTTCAAAGGGGCCGCGGAGGGGGGCGCAAGTTCGGCAAATCCGGGGCGGAAAGCTGGACAAACCGGTCTGCACAGCCAATCGCCTCATTTGTGGCGCGATGGACGTTGCCCGCACCTCCAGCCGTCGCGAATGGTCAGACGATTTACTTATTCAGCGGACTGCAGGATGCAGCCGGCGATCATATCGTTCAGCCGGTGCTCCAATGGGCGCCATTTCCGGCTCGCGGCAGCACCAATGCGTGGGGGCTCGCGAGCTTTTGGGTCGGAGGCCAGAACGATCTGATGTTTACGACGCACTGGGAAGAGGTCGCTCCGGGCACGGTCGTGATTGGTCGCATGACGCTTACGGCGCAAAACAATGGGCTATTCAGCTGCACAGCTGAATTTGATGGCTATCCTGCCACGCAACTGACGTCCGAAAATCTTCCGGCCATGGTCGATTGCGTACTAACTTTGGAAGCATACGGTACGGGACCAAATGCGCCTTATCCCGAAGTCTCAGTCACGGAATTCAGTGCAATATCAATTGTCCCGGACTTCGTGGCGGCAAATGTGCGGTGGGCGGCAAGTGGAGTGCGGTGATAAAGCGGGACGGTGGTACCGACGCTTGTATCGATGTCGCCTATCCGGTGGCCGGCGCATGATGAGGACCGCTTTGCGGATTTCGACACAAGCGACCGTCGGGCAAAACGGCTGTTCGTCAGCGGCGAGAATGCGCGCCCCTGACACGATCACGGCCCAGGCGACGGCGAGCAAGTTCTCGGGATCGCTCACCACAATGGTTTTGATACCGGCTTTGGCGGCACAGTCCTTTGCGCTCGCAAGTGCGATCTCAATTGGCGCGGCTTTCTCGATCCTACCCGTCGATGTTCGTTCAGCCTCAATGGGCCTTCGGGCAGCACCTCTTTGGCCCGCTCCATGCCAGATCCCGTCAGGAAAATTCGCCATTTCGCGCTTCGATGAGACCTTCCTTCAACGCCTGCTCGAAGCACTTTCTGATGTGCTCTGCGTTCACCCCGATAGGCGGCAATTCCTGCCAATCCTCGACGGCTTGCTTCTGTAGCGGCTGTCCGCCCTCAAACAGGTGAAGATATCGTCGAGACCGGGCGTTTACGTGCAACACACGCTGAGCGGCGCACTATAAACAGAACCCTGCCATAGTAGCTCAGCGGTCGCTTGCAGGCAGCAGACCTACCAGCGCTTTGGCCTCGGACCTGAGAACGTCAATGGCAGCCTTTCGAGCATGTGCATCAAAGCGGGTCCGAATGGCGGAGACGGAGAGCGCCCCGCGCAATTTGCCATGAAGGTCGATCACGGGCACGGCTGCGGCCGCGACCTCAGAATCGCGCTCGCCGATCGAAACGTAGAAACCCCGATCTCTGATCTTCTTTCCATCAGCTGATGCAGAATCGCGGTAGGCGGCAAGAACACGGCCGGCGGCGCCGCGATCGATGGGCAATCGCTGACCTTCTTCGAGGTGATGCCGAACTGAACGCGGAGAATTGACCCGATAAAGGCAAATGCGCTCGTCGCCCTCGGCGATGTAGAAGGATGCGGTCTCTCCAGTTACCTCGACCAGACGATGGAGCGAGGGTCTGATGAGATCACCGAGATCGAGCCCGCGCTGATAAAGCGCCCCTAGGCGCCATAGCTCCGGTCCCGGTCGAAATAGCCGGTCGACGCCCCGCACCAGGAAGCCATCTGCCTCAAGCGATGCGGCAAGGCGAAGGACCGTGCTCTTGTAGAGGTCGGTTGCCTCCGCAATCTCCGTCAGCGTCATGGCCGCGCGCTCGGGGGCGAAGGCCTTGAGGATCGCCAAGGCCCGCCCAACAGCATCGACCCCCGTTTTTGCCATTCATGGCCCCTTGTTCTGCTATACAGAACAGATAGCCAGAATTGGTAGAAAGTCCAGTGCCCCATGGGGAATCTTCGTTTCTGTGCACCAGAACGTACTTGACTTCAGGGATACCGCCAGTTATCTGTTTCGAACAGCAGAATAAATTCTATGGAGCGAAACAATGGCGGGGCGGCCGGCACTTGCCGTCGACTTGCGCGACGTGATGATTCGCTTCGGCGACTTCACCGCCGTGAAAAGTATGAACCTCCAGGTCGGCGAGACCGAATTCGTTGCAGTGGTGGGACCGACCGGCTGCGGGAAATCGACTATTCTCAACACCGTGACCGGACTGCTGGAGCCCGCCGCGGGGGACGTTCGCATCTTCGGCAAGTCGCTTACCGGCCTGAATGGTCAGCCCGGCTACATGCTGCAACAGGAAGGGCTGCTGCCCTGGAAGACCGCGCAGGACAATGTCGGGCTTGGACTCGTGTTTCAGGGCAGTTCGATCGAGAAGGCGCGCACGCAGGCTCGGCCCTGGCTCGCCAAAGTCGGCCTGAAAGGGTTCGAGGAGCGCTATCCGCATCAATTGTCCGGCGGGCAGCGCAAGCGTGTCGCGATGGCCCAGACGCTGATCATGGAGCCGAAGATCGTCCTGATGGATGAGCCTTTCTCCGCGTTGGATGTTCACACACGTCGTCTCATGCACCGCATCCTGCTCGAACTCTGGCAGGCGGACCGGCGCTCCCTCGTCTTCATCACGCATGATCTCGACGAAGCGATCACGCTGGCGGACCGCGTTGTTGTGATGTCCGCGGGTCCCGCCAGCCGCATGGTTGGCGATGTCAGGATCACGCTGCCACGTCCACGCGATGTCTCGGCGCTCCAGACCACCGACGAATTCGTCGCTCTTTATCGTGAAATCTGGTTGCTGCTCGGCGCCGAAGTGGAGAAAAGCTATGCGACGCAGGGGTAAGGTCGCTCTCACGCAGTTCGCCATCTTCCTCGGTGTGATCCTGATATGGGAACTGGGTGTGAGGGGCGGGCTGATCGATCCTTTCTTCTTTCCGGCCCCGTCGACGCTTGTCGCGAGAATAGGCGAGTGGATATCGACGGCGGACTTTTGGACCGATGTTGGCATAACGCTGTTGGAGACGGTCCTGTCGTTCCTCGCCGGTATCGGAATCGGCACCGTGCTTGGTATTTGGCTGGGCTTAAGCCAATTTGCGGCCGAAGTCGTTCAGCCCTTTATCAAGATGTTCAATGCCATCCCACGCATCTTGCTGGGACCCATTTTTGTCATCTGGTTCGGATTGGGGCTCACCTCCAAGGTCGCGCTCGGCGTGACGCCGGTTCTGTTCGTCGCATTCTTCAACACGTTCCAAGGAGTCCGCGAGGTCAATCCGGTCGTGCTGGCCAATGCCCGCTTGCGTGCATCGAAGTCCTCTCTGCTGCGCCACATCTACCTGCCGTCCGCCACAACCTGGATTCTGTCCAGCCTGCGGGTATCCGTCGGCATGGCCGTTCTGGGCGCGGTGGTTGCGGAGTATCTCGGCTCGTCCGCGGGATTGGGGCACTTGATTGCGCAGGCCGAGGGCGTCCTCGATGCCGCCGGGGTGATGCAGGAATTATCGTTCTCTCCGCCTTCGTCGTTGTCCTCGATGCTATCGTCGACCGCGCGGAAAAGCGGCTCATGGTCTGGCAGGCCAGCGCCTGCCCACGAAGGCTGATGCTAACGCTGTCCCGATAGTCACGGAGGTTCGCATGCACGTTTTCACACGCCTGATGCTGGTCATGGTGGCCGCTTTCTCGGTCATGTCCGCGAATGCCGCCGAGCCCGAGAAAACAAAGTTGAAGATCGCCGTGGGGTCACAGATCCTCAACTATATGCCTCTCGAACTTGGTGTGAAGCTCGGCGCCTTCAAAGACGAGGGCCTCGACGTGACCGTCGAGAACTTCCAGGCCGGTGGCTCAAAGGCGTTGCAGGCGTTGGTCGGCGGCTCGGTCGACGGCACTGTCAGATTTTACGATCACACCATTCAGATGCAAGCGCAGGGCAAGCAAATTTCCTGCGTGTTCCTGCTCAATGACATTCCAGGTGTGTTGCTCGGTGTCCGCACTGAGCTAGCCGATAAGGTCAAGACCGGCGCCGACCTGAAGGGTCTTAAGCTCGGGATCACGGCGGCGGGATCATCGACCGACACCATGGCGCGCTCCTACATCAAGAAATCAGGATTGGGCCCGCGCGATGTGAATATCATCGCGGCCGGCAGCGGCGCACCGGGCTTGGTGACGCTTGAGGCCAAGAACATCGACGCGCTCGTCTACTTCGACCCTATCGCAACGCTTCTCGCGCGCAAGAACGGGGCGATACCGCTGTTCGACGCGCGCACGGTCGAAGGCTCAAAACAGGCCTTCGGCGGAATCTATCCGACCGCGTGTCTCTACCTGCAGCAGTCCTTCATCGACAAAAATCCGGAAACGGTTCAGCGCCTGGTTAACGCCTTGCTCAAAACTCACCGCTGGATCAACTCCGTGTCGACGGAGCAGCTCGTCGATGCGATACCCCCTGGTTACAAGACTGACAATCGCGACGTGAATATCCAAATCATGAGCGCGTCGAAAGCGCTGTTCTCGCCAACCGGGCAGATGGACATCGAGGCGGCCAAGGTCCCATTGGCTGTTCTGAGCGACTTCGATCCAAAAATCGCTGCCGCAAAGATCGACCTGAGCAAGACCTTCACCAATCGCTTCGCCGAACAGGCCGCGCAGCAGCTGAAATAGCCGCACACAGACCCGGCCCCTCGCGATCGGATCATTTAAGAGGAAGGCTTCTTCAGATGTCTCTGCCGCTAACCGGCTTCCGCGTCCTCGACCTGTCCAACGTGCTGGCCGGGCCGTTCTGCGGTTACCACCTCGCGCGCCTTGGCGCGGAGGTGATCAAAGTCGAAAATCCGAACGGCGGCGACCTGGCGCGGCGACTCGGAGCCGATCCGCAAAGGTCAGAGCGCCTGCAGGGACTTTCATTCGTCGCCGTGAACGCCGGCAAGCAATCCGTGGCGTTGGACTTGAAGTCAGATTCGGGCCGCGAGGTGTTCTTGCGGCTCGTCAAGGAAGCCGACGTGGTGCTCGAAAGCTTCCGGCCGAAAGTGATGGAACGGCTTGGCCTGGGCGTAGATGTGCTCAGCAGGCAGAATCCGCGTCTTATTTACTGCGCGATCTCCGGTTTCGGGCAGAGCGGGCCGTGGTCCGCCCGTCCGGCCTATGACCAGATCGTCCAGGGTCTCTCCGGAGCCATGAGCGTCACCGGCGATACAGCTTCGGCTCCGCTGCGCACCGGCTTTCCGATCTCGGACACCATCGCGGGACTGACAGCTGCGTTTGCCATCGCCGCGGCTCTGGTCGAACAGCGGCACAGCGGCCGAGGTCGCTTCATCGACGTGTCCCTGCTCGAGGCCACGGTTGCAGCGATGGGATGGGTTGTCTCCAACCACCTGAACGCCGGCGTCGAGCCGCAGCCTATGGGCAACGAGAACTTCACGGCGGCTCCGTCCGGCACGTTCCGCACGGCAACAGGCCCGCTGAATATTTCCGCCAACGAGCAGAAGCAATACGAAGCGCTATGTGACCTGATCGGCCGACCGGACCTGAAGACGGACCCACGCTTCGCAGGGCGCGAGATGCGCAAGGTCAATCGCGCAGCGCTGAACGCGGAGTTGAACAAGGCACTGAGCTGCAAGCCTGCTGATAAATGGGAGTCCCAAATGAATTTGGCTGGTGTTCCCGCAGGCTGCGTGCTGACGGTCTCGCAAGTTTTGCAGCAGCCACAGTTGCTCGATCGCCGGTTCGTCGAGGCGCTGGTGCCGGAAGAGGCTGGTGCGCGGCCGTTACGAATCACGCGGCCAGGCTTCCGGCTGAATGAGGAGTTTCCGGTGCCTTCACCAGCTCCAGCACTCGGCGCCGACACTGAGAAATGGCTGAAGCGGCTCGGCTATTCGCATGCAGATGTTGAGAGGCTGGTGTCGAGCCGCGCGGTCGGCACGCCACATCAGGGCGAGACCGATCTTCCGGCAGCTCGCGTGGCCACGAACGGAACGGCATCATGACGCCCAACGGCTTGTAGCGGTTGGCGATCGGCAGGTTGAATGGATGGAGCCGGAAATGAGCGAACAAGAATTGCGACAGCAAGCCGCCCATTGGTGGCGAACCTCGATCTGCGATATCGTGCCCGGTCGCATCGCCTATCGGGGCTATCCGATCGAACAGTTAATCGGCCGGATTTCCTTTCCCGCCATGATTTGGCTGATGTTGCGCGGCGATCTGCCGACGCCCGCGCAGGAGCATTTGCTACAAGCTGCGCTGGTCGCGTCCATCGACCATGGTCCGCACGCGCCCTCCATCGCGATCGCGCAAATGGCGGTGAGCTGCGGCCTGCCCCTGAACGGTGCAATCGCCTCCGCAATCAATACGCTCGATGACGTACATGGCGGAGCAGGAGAGCAGGCAATCGAACTGTACGAAGATGTGTTGCGACGGCGCGATGGGCTGGAGATCGGCGAGGCCGCTTCCGCCGCGATCGACCATTTCACCGCAAGACGCGGCAAATATCTGCCCGGTTTCGGCCACCGGTTTCATCCGGTCGACCCGCGCGCAGCACCGCTATTGGCGCTGGTGGATGCCGCTGCCGACGAGGGCAGCGTCAGCGGCGATTATGCCAGGGCCGCCCGCGCGATCGAGCGCGCGATGCAGCAGCGCAAGGGCAAACTCATTCCGATGAACATTGATGGCGCCACCGCGGTCATTTACGGCGAGCTGGGCTTTGCGCCTGCGCTGGCGCGCGGGGTCTTCTGCCTGTCGCGTGCGGTTGGAATCCTTGCGCATGCGTGGGAGCAGACCGGGCGCAAGGATCGCAACAAGGGACCGATGCCCAAGCAGTTCGGCTACAAATATGAGGGCCAGCCGCGCCGCACATTGGGAGGCGCGTCATGATGTATCTGGACAAGCCGCCTCAGCTGGTCGAGCCTCGCGAGTTCTCCTCGATGCCGGCGCAATTTCGTCGCCCGGATGTTTCCTGGGACTGGGCTGATGCCAACCGCGGGGGTCATCTAGTGGATGGTTTCATCGAGGGGCCGTCGTTCGACAAGTCCGGAAATCTCTACGTCGTCGATACCCCTTCGGCCGCATTTACCGGATTTCACCAGACGGCGCCTGGTCTCTGATCATCGAATATGACGGCTGGCCGAACGGTTTGAAGATCGCACCGGATGGCCGGCTGCCGGTGGCGGACTACATGAAGGCCTCATGGAACTCGATCCGCAGTGCGGCACGATCCGGCCGTTGCTAGGCCACCGCAATGAGCGCAACCCTCCAACCCGATATCCCCGAAACGGCGCACCCGTTCTAAGCCCGGATAGCTATCCGGAGGCAACGCAACCTCAATCATCTGCCAGCCTCGGCACTTCGCCTCCGAATGTACCGCCTCGAGCAAACGCCGACCGTGGCGAGAGCTTCGGAAGTCGCGACAAATCCATGAATCCTGAAGCACGCCGTAGGCTCCGGCTAACTCTCACGGCCTGTACGGCCGAGATGGTGGCGACCCCTACAATCTGCCCGGTGGCTTGTTGCTCGATGACAAAAATGAACCCCTCTTCGGGATCCTGAATCAGGCACAAGGCCGCCTGCTTCGCGCCTTCAAGGCTGAACTCCGGTCCGGGGCCACCTAGTTCAGAAAGAGCTTTTCGACCACTTCTGCAATCGCGTCCTCAGCTCCTGGCACGCCTTTTGTGCAAAGCCGTGCCCCGTGGGACAGACCTTGCGCTTCATCTCCAACACGAACACCCGTAACGTTAGCCCCTCTTGAGGAAATTCATAGCCAGAAAGATACAGAAACCGCAAATGAGAGCAACTATCAAGCTCGGTAGAGAATGGGACTTCCGCACTCGCTATAAGCAGCAGAGCTGAAGAAAGTGCAAGTTGTCGCCGTAAGAGTGATTGCCGATCGTCACTCACAAGCGAGTCCATCAATTAGATCTCGCACCATGATGATCGCAGCACATAGGGCGCACCGGGTCCGCGCACCCGAAGGTGAGATTCCCGACAACCGCGTGCGTCACTCGTACAAAGTTGCGCGAAGCCGGCCAGGTATCATACGCATGCGCCGACAAAATCGTGTGAACAACACCGCGAAAGATTTTGCACGCTAGTGCACCATCTTAAGCTTACCTCGAAGAATCGAGAGATAATGCCAAGCACAGCTTGTTTGGACCTTCGCTCCTCGTTTAAGGGACCATCACGGAACGGGAGTGGTTGCGATGGGGCATGGGCAGGCCGAACTTGTCGGACGAAAACCTGTAATCTTCGGGCACCGTAAGGTGCGGCCGCGAGCGTGCGTGGCGGGCGGAAAGCGGCATCTGCGCGCCTTTCTTCGGGATGTGCTGGAGGGTATGGGGTTTGTTATCAGCGAATGCGGCACTGCTGACGAGTTGTCGCACGTACTCTGCACGGAGTTCCCTGATCTGATCCTGCTCGGCATTGGCTCGGATCGCATCGAGCCTGGACGATTGCTCGAGATACTCGTACGCGAAGAATTTGCGGGCAAAGTGCTGGCGTTCGGCGCCCGCGAGTCGATCGTCATGACGGCAGTGCAGCAGGTGGGGGGCGAATATGGACTTGCTATGCTGCCGCCGCTGAGGACGCCGTTTGCAGCTGAGACGTTGCGCGATCGGGTCGCCATGCTCTTGCCCAGAGAGCCGGCGCCCCGTCCGGCGGTCCATGTCGGAGAAGCCTTACACGCTGGCTGGCTTGAGCTCTGGTATGAGCCGAAGTTTGACGCGTGTACCCTCAGCCGCCGCGGCGCCGAGGCGCTTGTGCGAATGCGGCACCCGACCTGGGGCGTTGTTCCACCAGCCTATTTCATCCCGGAGCCTCACGATCCGCATTTTAGGGAGTTGTCGCAGTTCGTGATCGACCGCGCCATCAGGGATTGGCACTATCTTCTGGAGCACCAAACTTCGATCGATCTCTCCATCAATCTCCCGGCCGCATTCCTGATTGACCCGCAGGGGGTACGTGATCTCTGTCAGCGCATGCCGTCGCACCCGGATTTCGGCGGCTTGACGATTGAAATCGCGAGCAAGGAGGCCATCCAGAACCTAGATCTCCTGATCGAGGTCGCGCGTGAGGTTCGCTTTCACAACATTGGCCTTGCAATCGACAATGTTGGCACCAATTGGCCGCAGCTCATGGGGGTGGAGAAATTCCCGTTCATGAAGTTGAAAGTAGACCGGAAGTTCATCTCTGGTTGCGGAAATGGGGCCCTGAAGCGAACGGTGTGCCGCCATATCGTTGATCTAGCCAAAGAGTACAGTGTGCGCACTGTCGCCGAAGGTGTGGAGAGCGAGGCCGACCTGATTGCTGTGACCGAACTCGGCTTCGACCTTGCGCAGGGCCATCTGTTCGGAAAGGCCATGCCGCTGAAGCAATTTGCACAATCATCCTTCAGCCCTCCTCCACTTCGTCCAAAATAGTTGCACGACAGGTGGCTAAGCACGGCCAGGCAAAGCGGACCAGCGCTCGTCCGCACTGCTGCGCCTACTGTACCAGGCGTGCTGATAGGCGGTCACTTTGCAAAGCCAGTGTCGCTCCTCCCAGCGCAACTTCATTTCTCTCCGAAGCGCCGACGCGGAGCGTTTTGTAGCACAGACTGTTTTTGGCCAGTCTCAGCCAGTTCCGCGGAGATAACGTTGCAGCCATCAGCGAGGTTTGCAAAAAACCTCCGGTCAGGGCGTGTGACCGAAGGTCTGCCGAGATCCGGCGTAGACGCGTTGGCTCGCGGCTTTTAGTCGCGCCGCCGGTTCGGAATCGTCGAGCCTCGGTTGGTCCCGCGCTGCCGTGACAGACAAACCTGGAAGCGCGCACTGGTTGAGTCGCGACTGGCTCTCGTGCAGGGTCCGAGGGCTCGTATAGCTCGAAATTGAGACGGCCTGTTGCTGTCGCAGATGTAACATGGTCTCAGACCCGGGCAGCACAATTGCGCGAATTGCCCAGCATTGAACGCGTCTGTTTGGCACGGCCCTTGAAGGGGATCGCGAATCGCATCGTTCGCCCAAAGGAGTCGGAAGGTATGGCTTACAAGATCGTCGCTTCGCAATGTACGGTTTGTGGTGCATGTGAGTTCGAGTGTCCCAACGCGGCGATCAGCCTCAAGCGTGACATTTACGTTATCGACGCCAAGAAGTGTACGGAGTGCGAGGGCCATTGCGACACGCCGCAATGCGCGGTCGTCTGTCCGGTGCCTGACACCTGTGTCCCGTCTAAGGCAGCATAGCCAGCCCCGTGTCGAGAAACCTTCATCGCTCGATTTCGCCTCAGATTGTCATAGCCTACCTAGTACGGCTCGCAATGACTTGGGCAACATCGCAGCCAGGCTCGGTAGGTTGGCGCATCGATCCCCGTCCGCATAATGCCGGAAGTCGTGGTCTCCGGATTTCGTTTGATCCGGAGCTAAGAGGGAAGCCGGTGTAATCCCAGCGCTGTCCCCGCAACTGTGAACGGCGAGCCGCTGTCCAACGAAGTCACTGAAGCCATGCGGCTTCGGGAAGGCCGGACAGCAGCGACGACCCGCGAGCCAGGAGACCTGCCTCGACAAGATATCGTCCACGGGCGGGGTGTCCCGGTGGTGCGCCTAGCAGCTGTCGTTCACGCGACATTCGCTGCACGCGTCCGACATGGCCTTTGCCCCCAATCATGGGGTCTAAGTTATGTCTATTCGGTCGCTTCCCGTTGCCACACTGGGGACGTCACGCATCGGCCCACGACGCGAGCTCAAGTTCGCGCTCGAGAGCTACTGGGCGGGAAAGTCCAGCGCAGCCGAGTTCCTCGAGGCGGGAAGTGGACTTCGTGCCGCGAATTGGCACGGCAGAAATCCCGCGGCGCGACCGTCATTCCTTCAAATCACTTCTCGCTCTACGACCATGTGCTCGATACTAGCGTAATGGTCGGTGCCATTCCCGACGTATACGGCTGGACCGACTGTCCTGTGTCGCTCAAGACCATGGCACGTGGCGCTCAGGACGGTGGTCACGCTCAGCATGGGCCTGGCGTAGCCGCGCAGGAGATGACGAAGTGGTTCGATACCAACTACCACTACATGGTGCCGGAATTTCACCAGGATCAAATCTTTAAGTATTCCTCCCGAAAGCCGATCGAGGAGTATGAGGAGGCAAAAAGTCTCGGCTAGCAGACGCGCCCCGTCCTGGTTGGCCCAGTCACTTTCCTGAAGCTCGGCAAAAGCTCAAATCCAGCATTCAATCCGTTGTCGTTGCTTGATCGACTCTTCCCAGTCTATGTCGATGTTCTCCGCGAACTAGCCTCGCGCGGTGCTGAATGGGTTCAGCTCGATGAGCAATCCCTAGTGATGGACCTGGATGAGGCATCTCGGGCGGCTGTCCGCCGGGCCTATGCTCATTTCGCAAAGGCCGTGCCGGCGCTTAAAATCATGCTGGCCACTTATTTCGGGGCTATCGGCGACAATCTTGAAACAACCTTGGCCTTGCCCGTTGCCGGGCTTGATGTGGACCTGGTTCGGGCGCCCGACCAGTTGGACACAATTGTCGCCACAGCTCCTAGAGATCTCGTGGTCTCGCTAGGCGTCGTCGATGGTCGCAACGTGTGGCGCTCCAATCTTCCGCCGCTGCTCCGCCAACTTGCCCCTCTGGTCCAAAACCTGGGTAGGGACCGTGTTCAGGTTGCTCCCTCCTGCTCGCTGCTTCATGTTCCGATCGACATTGAGCTAGAGACCGATCTCGATCCCAATGTGAAGACGTAGCTGGCGTTCTCAGTTCAGAAGATCAAGGAACTTTCGTGCCGATCAGGTGACATATTCCATAGTCATTAACGCTGTACGCGAACCGCAGCCCGACTGTTTCATTTATCCATCGCGTGGATGTGTGCCATCATAACAATCAATTTTACCGCCCTTACGGAATGTCATACGAAAATTGGCGCTTTGGCACGATGCTCGGGAAAGATAATCGAGCGCTGTTGGTGCTTGGGGATGCTGCTGCGCCAAGCAAACGGCGGCTTGAGTTTCAGGGCACGGCACCGAAACCGGTTGCGCGAAGGATCCCAGCTTGAGCAAGGCACTGCCTTGCCAACCGGACAGCGGGCGAGTGGTGGTCAAGTCCTGAGATTTCCCACAGGAGTGGAAGGCAAGAGGCTCCAGATTTCGCGCGGAGCGATCTCCGCTCCTCGTTGTTTGACGGCGAATGCCCTCGCCGTAAATCGATCGCCGGTAGTCCTCCCTACCGACGAAAGCTGGTGCGATTCATAAAGCAGCTCGCTCCGGCGTGACTTTCGCCCGGCCTCCCGAGGAGGCCGGGCGTTTTTTTAGTGCACGAGATCGGTCAGGGTCGTTGCACCGCATCTGGAGCCAACGCATGGGGCCGGTGCGTTAACCTATTTGTCTATAGAAGGCTCTGGTGTGGTGTTCGTACGCGTGGGTGGTATCGGATACTCGATCTTAGGCAGCCGCCGGGTCAGCGAATTTAGAAACGCTACGATATCGTTCTCTTCCTCATCGCTAAGCTTGGCGCCGAGCTGGAATTCACTCATCAGGCAACAGCTTGCTTCAGATTCCAAACCTGACCCGAATGGAAGTAAGGGGCTCGCAAGGCGACGTTCCGCAACGGCGCCGCGCGGAAGACATATTCGTCGGCGGCCGCCTTGGTGACCGCGAACCGGCCCCGTCGGCGTCCGGAAGCACCCTTGGGTCCGGCTTTTTCATCGCGCCGAATGGGAAATAGGCCTGTCCACCGACGTCCATTGTGGCAGGTGGAGCACCCCTTCTCCATAAACAGCGCCAAGCCTGACTTCTCCTGATCGTTGAGAGCATGTGTATTGCCCCCCAGATACTGATCGAATGGGGCCGCAGGCGTAATGAGAGTTGCTTCAAAAGCCTTCGAAGGTGACCCGGTCTCGCTTCGTTCGGGAAAGCGTTTTTGAACAAGTCGACATAGCTTGCCATTGAGTTCAAGGTGTCGAGCACATGATCCGGAGTCGCATTCATTTCGGCACTCGCCTGCACAGGGCCGGTGGCTTGCGCCTTGAGGTCCACGGCGCGTCCGTCCCAGAATTGCGCCGTATTGAACACTGCATTGTAGAGGGTGGGGGCCCGACGTAGGCCGACCTTCCAGCCGTGACCGACGGAGGTCGGACCGGCATCGACTCCGCCGGTGGCGAGATTGTGGCACGTATTGCAGCTGATGATCTCGCTTGCCGATAGCCGCGGATCGAAGAACAGCATCTTGCCAAGCTGAATCTTTTCATGCGTGATTGGATTGTTCTTTACCTCAGGAACGACTGAGGGAATCGGATGGAAGATCTCCTTGGCGGTTCTCATCAGATCATCGTCGGCGTTAGCTCCTGACGACATCAGCAGCCCGATCGCCAAAACAGATGCTTCAGCTAAAGCCGAAGCTCCCGGATCGATTTGTTCATACCCCCGCCTCATCAGTTCTGATTGTTAATCAAGGAAACAGTCGAAAGCGATGCGAGCCCCCGTTCCCTCGACGGGCCGGCGCAGCATGCACCGGATCTTCTGACGCGAGGCTGCATCAAGCTGTGCCTTTCGAGGTGCTCGCTGCCGGCGTTCGTCCACGAAGCTTTCGGCCCATATTTGATTGGCGAGTTCGCTTTGAGCTAGATCACGGCGGTCGTGTTGGTAGATCAGACTAATCTTGCTGGTCGATCTGACAACAACAGGTGTACCGCAAAAGGGTAAGCTGTCCGGTGGCCGCATCGGTGCTCCATCAAGCGATTGGGTGCCCAATACGCTCCCGCAAAGCTGATGTATCCGTCTTACACCGCTGTCGCACTCAGCGCTTACGGTGTTACTGGGCAATAGCAACTGGGATGCCAGTTGCATCTGACATGCAAGCTACTGATTTCGGTGACGAGTCCGGGCGAACAAACAAAGTCGGATGTCCTGGTTTGATGACTACATTCAGTGTCCCAGATGCGACAAGCTCCAGTCCCGGCTGAAACTTTTGTGATGAGATCAAATTGCCAGCTTGCGGGCCGCACGCGGGTTGGCAGGTAATAAGATCTGCGCACGAGACACTGAGCCGAGGCGCCCAGCGCTTGCGTCGCTCACGATTCGCCGAGCCCTGCCGACTAAAGTCTCTCCGACTGATGTCCGGCCGCTCTGGCGCGCCGCCGCCGCAAAATCCCGCTCGTTTGTAACAGACGAGCCCCGAGTCTGAACATGGCCTGTCTTCAATCCCACCTGAAGTTCGCTGGCATGGCAATTGCTGATCTCAAATCTGAAAGGCGCGGTTGCCCAGAGTTGGACGGTGCGACCGTCCGATTACTCCTACTCCCATTCGACACCAGCTTGAATGGGCGGCCTGATACCTGATCTGGCCGGGTGTTGGTTGGAATAAGATAGCTATTCGGCCGACTCGCGGACGAACGGCAGCTTTTGAAATCCTGCGCGTTGATGGCAAAAAAGCTGAATTTCTGCAGAAGGAGTCATCACTTCGTGCTCTTGCGTTGAAAGACTGCGATACAAAGAGAACGTGCTGGGACGAAATCGTGACATCGTGTCCGCAGATTGCCAGGTCGTGAGATCTCATCGGCGTCTTACGACAGGACGTGATTGACCATTGTCCATGGCTGGTTCAAGTTGGATACCGTATCCATGATGGCTTCGATTGACGATCGCTTGAATGAGATCAGATACGTGCGGAATGACATTTGGCGCTGTCGCAGACGGCTTCAAAGCGAGCTAAGTGATCTCGAGCGTAAGATCCTCGAAGAGCGTCTGCTTGAACGTCAGTCTGCCTTTGAACGGCTCCTAGCGACCACGTTTCCTTTTACATTGACACTGAAGCGAAATTCGGGACCTGTGCCGCGGGTCATGGAAGCGGAAATGGCATCCGCCCACAGAACGCCTGCGCCTGCGTCAGGAGCGTAGCGCTCCGACGCCGCGGCTCGTCGCACCCCTCATGGCTGCCGCTGAGCTGAAAGGCATCGGTCCATAGCGTTAGTTCACCGACGTGCTGTCTGCGCGCCGTGAGCGCCGCAGTGAAATGGTTCGGGCACCCATCCAGGGGCCAGGGGAAACCGCTCGCCTCTTTGTGCGACACCGCGGTCGTGGTGAGTGTCCTTCGTCCGACAGAGCGATCGAAGAAGCTTGAATCGGCCGTAGCGTCAGATTGTACAGAGCAGGCGAACGATATTCCAGACCAGGTGCAGCCGAATGATAAGATCCGTTCTCGCTTTTGTGTTATGTTCCGCTATCGAGTTGTTCGGGCCAAGCACGGGCGCGGTTGCGGATACAAGGCGGTACGCGTGCACGATCACCGCCGCCGATCGAGAGCCCGTCGGAGTTCGCAATGAGCGGGTCGTTCTCACGGTTCAATATGGCTGTCGGATCACGGATGGCAGCGACCCGGGGATTACAGCGGTGTCGGTTAGCGAGTGGGCTGCTGACAAGGGAACATACTTGGCGTCCCTGGAATTTCACGGCGCGCCGGAGGGAGTTGCAATTGGGCAACTCTCCGAGGCGACCGGCTTCTCTAGCTTAGAAGGCGAGCAAGGAATCGCGGTCGCAGCTTCCGGTACAGCAGTATTCAACTTCGCGTCTGGCTCATTGGCAGCCCTTTCAGGGAAGACCCTTAAATTTACGACCAAACTCACTGGCCTGCGTAGCTTCGAGTTGGAGTTCACAGATTGGCCAGAAACTCTTCTATGGAAGTGACCCGTGTCTTACACTGATTTCAGCAGGCGCTCGGACGCACGAATTACTGTCAATACTCTTAGCCTCACACAATACGTGCTCCCCGCCTGTGTGCCGTCCTCCAAGACGAGCAAACCCCACAACAAATTAAGCTAAATCTCCGAAGGCACTCGAGCCCGGTAGAGCGTTCAAATTGACCTTCACCCGAGCCGATCAGCAGCTCTTTAGAGCGCTGATCAGCATCAGGGACGAACTAGCCTCGCAGAAGGGGCATCTCTTCGACAGCGCCTGCGCGACACCGAAGCGATCCACAAGGAAAAAACCAGCCTGATGATGAGCGCGAAGAAGAAGCTGCCCGCCCACAGTCGGGGCTCCGGCAACATTTTTACTGATCTCGGCCTGCCGAATGCCCACGAGCACCAACTCAAGGCAGCCCTCGTCGTACAACTGAAACGGTTGATGGCGGAGCGGAAGATGACGCAGGCCCAAGCCGCGAAACTGGTGGGCGTGAAGCAGCCCAACTTGTCCAAGCTGCTTCGGGGCCAGTTCAGGCTGGTTTCGGTGGTAAAACTGCTGCGTATGCTGACAGCGTTCGACCAGGACGTCGAAATAACGGTAAAGCGACATCGGAAGCGCGGCAGAGCGGGCCGGATCACGTTTATTCAGGCCGAGGAGTTGCCGAAAGGTGAGGGGGCATGACATCTAACGCGACGGCGGCCAGATGCGCTCATGAACCCACTCTGCAGTGCCCGATCTGCAACCATGGGATTCGGCTAACTGAATCCCTCGCCGTCCCTTTTCTCACCGAGAGCCGCCAGCGGTTCCGGGAACACCTGGGCGAGCAAGGACGCGGAGGTCGCCCGAGAGACCGAAGCGCTCCAGCAGGAGCGCGAGAAGGTCAAAAGGGGTCGTGAGCAGGTCGAACGCGAGGGCGTGAACCGACTGGCGGCTGAGTGCAGCCAACTCGTCGCTTCAGAAGCGAGGACGGCGCGCAATGCAGCTTGATGGTCACGGCTGATTCCACCGGGCTCTCTCTCTTTCGAAGGCGAAGATCTCGGCTTGCAAGACGGGCAGCTTCCATACGGAGCGCAGATCGTAATTGGGCACCGTTGCGCCGGATCCCCGGCTGGAGTCTTCGCCAGGCCGGGTGCCGAATGCTGTGACCTGGCGGCCAATGCCGATTCCAAAGAGGAATCAGCGCCCGCACGAAGAACCCAAGTCAGCCGAGCACGGGGGAGCCAAAGACGACGTTCAGGATGGCCAACGCCCAGGCGTAGTGATGCCGAAACTTGAAGGCGATGATGGTTGGCAGAAGGTACGCCGCGGCCAGCGGGATCATTCAGACAAGTCCGGCGGACATGCTCATCAAAGCGGAAAGCGCGACCATGGCAGCGATGATCCAACCCGAAATGCCGGTGCTCGGTGATGTCCAAGGTGAGCGATGTCTCCTTGGCGATATCTTTCTTCGTCCCTGACTCGACCTTCAATGCGGCGAACAACCTATCTTTGGCGGCGTCGATTTCGCGGAGAGCGCACTTGCTTGTTTTGTTTCAGACACGGCGCTAGCGGGTACGCCTGTCGGTGCCAGACAGGGTCAGGTTTCTAACAATCCGCGTCCTACCAGCTATCTAGCTCTACAGACGTGGGTTTTTGTATTGAGCCCGCGCTGGCACACTCGTTGCAGACCCCTGCGCAACAGGCGGCTGTTAGCCCTTTGCATCAACATGCAGAGGGACACGCCCCTGATGGCAGGCAGTGAGTAAAGAAGCCGATATGTCCAACCGCTGGAGAGCAGGCATGACTTCACCGAGACGCGTCGTGGTCAGCGATCCCGTCGACAAATCAACAGCGTCACACACACGGCGCTCGCAAGCGCTCAGCCGAGACGAACTACAAGATCGTGGACGACCGCTGCCGCATGATCCAGAAGACAGCGAAGTTGCGATCGGTAGGACCGGTCACGGAGATTGCACGCTGTACACCTGAACGCCGGATCGGAAATCCGTCGGTCTGCCGGAGAAGCGTCGCTTCTTGATTTGAGACGACAATCGAAAGGAAATTTGTATGAGCCGAGCAACTACCCAGAGCGTCGCTAAGATCAAGGCGCGCAACAAGCAGCTAATCGATGAGGTGTTGAAGGTCTACCCAGAGAAGACCGCCAAAAGGCGCGCCAAGCATCTCAGTGTTCACGAGGCGGGAAAGTCGGATTGTGGCGTCAAGTCGAATATCAAGTCCATTCCGGGCGTGATGACCATCCGTGGTTGCGCCTACGCGGGCTCCAAGGGCGTGGTCTGGGGGCCGATCAAGGACATGATCCACATCAGCCACGGTCCGGTCGGTTGTGGTCAGTACTCATGGGGCTCGCGGCGCAACTACTACATCGGCACGACCGGCATTGACACCTTCGTGACACTGCAGTTCACCTCCGATTTCCAGGAAAAGGATATCGTGTTCGGCGGCGATAAAAAGATTACCAAACTCATCGACGAGCTCCAGGAGCTATTTCCTCTCAACAGGGGCATCACCATTCAGTCCGAATGTCCGATCGGTTTGATCGGCGACGATATCGAGGCAGTCTCGAGAGCAAAGTCAAAGGAATATGGCGGCAAAACCATCGTGCCGGTGCGGTGCGAGGGGTTTCGTGGCGTGTCACAATCGCTCGGCCATCACATCGCGAACGACGCCGTTCGAGATTGGATCTTCGACAAGAGCGCCCCAGAGGCCAGCTCTAAATTTGAGTCGACGCAATATGACGTTGCGATCATCGGCGACTACAACATCGGCGGCGATGCCTGGTCCTCTCGGATCCTGCTCGAAGAAATGGGCCTGCGCGTCATCGCCCAGTGGTCCGGGGATGGATCTCTCGCTGAATTGGAGGCGACGCCGAAGGCGAAGCTCAACATATTGCATTGCTATCGCTCGATGAACTACATCTCACGGCATATGGAGGAAAAATTCGGAATTCCCTGGTGCGAGTACAACTTCTTCGGGCCGTCAAAAATCGCGGAGTCGCTGCGCAAGATTGCAAGCTTCTTCGATGACAAGATCAAGGAAGGCGCCGAGCGGGTCATCGCCAAGTATCAGCCGCTTGTCGATAAGGTGACCGCGAAATACCGGCCGCGGCTCGAAGGCAAGACTGTAATGCTGTTCGTCGGCGGCTTACGTCCTCGCCACGTCATCGGCGCCTACGAGGACCTGGGGATGGATGTTGTCGGCACGGGCTATGAGTTCGCGCATAACGATGACTACCAGCGCACCGCTCAGCACTACGTCAAAGATGGCACGCTGATCTACGACGATGTCACCGGCTACGAATTCGAGCGATTCGTTGAACACATCCGGCCAGACCTCGTCGGCTCCGGTATCAAGGAAAAGTACGTCTTTCAGAAGATGGGCGTGCCGTTCCGCCAAATGCACTCCTGGGACTACTCGGGTCCTTACCACGGCTATGACGGCTTCGCGATCTTCGCCCGCGACATGGACATGGCGATCAACTCCCCGATCTGGGGAAAGACCAAGGCACCTTGGAAGGACGCTCCGCGGCCGAGCCTCATGGCGGCGGAATAGGAAAGCCGGCGCCTGGTCCCTTTCTTCCGCAGAGGAGGGGAGGGGCAGGAGAACAAACACAAGAACCTAAAGAGTGCCATGATGACACAGAACGCCGAACACATACTCGACCACTCTGAGCTTTTCCGGGGAGACGAATACCAGCAGATGCTGGCCAACAAGAAGGCGCTATTTGAGAATCCGCACGATCCCGCCGAAGTCGACCGCATCAGAGAATGGTCCAAGACGCCCGAATACCGCGAGAAGAACTTTGCCCGCGAGGCGCTAACCGTTAATCCGGCGAAGGCTTGCCAGCCGCTCGGTGCGGTGTTCGCCGCGCTCGGGTTCGAGCGCACACTGCCGTTCGTCCACGGCTCCCAGGGTTGCGTCGCGTATTATCGCAGCCATTTGTCGCGACACTTCAAGGAGCCGACCTCGTGCGTCTCCTCGTCCATGACGGAAGACGCGGCAGTGTTCGGGGGGCTCAACAACCTGACCGACGGGCTTGCCAACAGCTATAACATGTACAAACCGAAGATGATCGCGGTCGCCACGACCTGCATGGCGGAAGTCATCGGGGATGATCTCAACGCCTTCATCAAAACATCTAAGGAAAAAGGTTCAGTCCCCGCGGACTACGACGTACCATTCGCTCACACTCCTGCATTCGTGGGCAGCCACGTTACCGGCTACGACAACGCGCTCAAGGGCATCCTCGAGCATTTCTGGGATGGCAAAGCCGGCACGGCGCCAAAACTCCAGCGCAAGGCGAACGACACAATCAACTTGATCGGCGGATTCGACGGCTACACTGTCGGCAACGTCCGTGAGATAAAGCGCATCTTCGAGCTGATGGGGATCGGCTACACGATCCTCGCGGATAACAGCGACGTGTTCGATACCCCCACGGATGGCGAGTTCCGCATGTACGATGGCGGCACCACACTAGAGGATGCAGCGAACGCAGTCCACGCAAAGGCAACGATTTCCATGCAGCAATATTGCACGGAGAAGACGTTGGCCTTCGTCAAGGGGCACGACCAGGAGGTCGTCGCCTTCAATCACCCGCTGGGCGTCAGCGCCACAGACGATTTCCTGATGACGCTGTCGCGTATTACCAACAAGGCAATTCCAAATGCGCTGGAGCAGGAGCGCGGACGTCTGGTAGACGCAATGGCTGACTCTAGCGCGCACGTTCACGGCAAGAAGTTCGCGATCTACGGCGATCCCGACCTCTGCTATGGCCTGGCCGCATTCTTGTTGGAGCTCGGCGCTGAGCCGATCCACGTGCTCTCGACCAATGGGAGTAAGGCCTGGAAGCAGAAGATGGAGGCGCTGTTCGCGAGTTCGCCGTTCGGTAAGAACTGTCGCGCCTTTCCGGGCAAGGATCTCTGGCACATGCGTTCGCTTCTGTTCACAGAACCCGTCGATTTCCTGATCGGTAACACCTATGGCAAGTATCTCGAGCGTGACACTGGAACACCGCTAATCCGCATCGGGTTTCCTATCTTCGATCGCCATCATCATCATCGTTATCCAGTGTGGGGCTATCAGGGTAGCATGAATGTGCTGGTCAAGATTCTCGATAAGATCTTTGATGAGCTCGATAGAAAAACCAGCTCGGTTGGCAAGACAGACTACAGCTTCGACATCATACGTTAAGGCGAGCGCCCCGCCTCATCGTCCGCGGGAACAGCGGCGCTGTGGCGGGGATCACATGTTATCCGGCGGCCATCCTCTTGGTCTGTGCGGTGTGTTGACATCCCCGAAAGAGGCACCATGAGTTCGCTTCCCACGATCATACAGGACGTCTTTAACGAACCGGGCTGCCCCAGGAACGCGAGCAAGTCGAAGGTCGAGCGCAAGAATGGATGCACCAAGCAGTTGAAGCCGGGCGGCGCCGCCGGCGGGTGTGCCTTCGATGGCGCCAAAATCGCACTGCAGCCCTTCACCGATGTCGCCCACCTTGTGCATGGTCCAATTGCCTGTGAGGGCAATTCCTGGGACAACCGCGGTTCCGCCTCCTCCGGCTCTGATCTGTGGCGCAGAAGCTTCACCACTGACATGAGCGAGACCGACGTCGTGTTCGGCGGCGAGAAGCGGCTGTACAGGGCAGTCAAGGAGATCACAGAGAAATACGATCCACAGGCCATCTTCGTCTACCAGACGTGCGTGCCCGCGATGATCGGCGATGACATCGATATGGTCTGCAAGGCGGCCTCCGCCAAATTCGGCAAACCCGTCATTCCCATCAATTCACCGGGATTTGTGGGGTCGAAGAACCTCGGTAACAAGCTCGCGGGCGAAGCACTGCTGGAGCACGTCATCGGTACCGGAGAGCCGGATTACACCACGCCGTACGACATCAACATCATCGGCGAATACAACCTGTCCGGCGAGCTCTGGCAGGTCAAGCCGCTGCTCGATGAGCTCGGAATCCGTATCCTTTCGTGCATCTCAGGGGACGGCAAGTATCGCGAGGTCGCTTGCTCGCACCGAGCCAAAGCCGCGATGATGGTCTGTTCAAGAGCGATGATCAACGTCGCACGCAAGATGAGGCAGCGCTACGGCATCCCGTTTTTTGAAGGCTCGTTCTACGGTATTGAGGATTCCGGCGATTCACTGCGCCAGATTGCGCGCATGCTGATCGAACGTGGCGCGCCGGCTGAGCTGATGGAACGAACGCAAGCCCTGATCGCACGCGAAGAGACCAAAGCCTGGACTGCGATCGAACGTTTCAAGCCGCGCTTTGCTGGCAAGAGGGTCGTTCTCATCACCGGTGGCGTGAAATCCTGGTCGATGGTGGCCGCTTTGCAGGAGGCCGGGCTCGAAATCGTCGGCACGTCCGTGAAGAAATCGACCGAGAAGGACAAGGAACGTATCAAGGAATTAATGGGTCAACACGCCCACATGATCGAGGACATGTCACCTCACGAGATCTACAAGATGCTAAAGGACGCAAAAGCCGACATCATGCTCTCGGGCGGCAAGTCGCAATTCGTTGCACTAAAGGCGGCGACGCCATGGCTCGATATCAACCAGGAGCGCTGCCACGCCTATATGGGCTATGTCGGGATTGTCAAGCTCATGGAGGAGATCGAGAAAGCGCTCTACAATCCGATATGGGATCAGCTCAGGCAAGCCGCGCCCTGGGATGAGTTCGATTGGAAGCGTCAGGCAAAGACGGTTGCGCAGATGCATGCGCAAGCCGTTGATCCAGTTCGGGGCGCGAACACGAACGGCGTCAAGACGATAAGTTTTTCCAACAAGACTGAGATCGGCCATGGTGAGAGCGCTATTGCGGCGCATGGCCCGAACCCCGTCGAGGCCGCCAAGCCGTGCACCGAGTCCACCGCAAGGAGCCTTGCTTGTAAGGACATTTGTTCCGATCTCCAGCCCCCAGCGCTGCAGGCGGCTGAGTAGGAGAACGACATGGCGATCGTCACTGCCTCGAAGAAAGCCTGTTCGGTCAATCCGCTCAAGATGAGCCAGCCGATCGGCGGCTCATTTGCCTTCATGGGCCTGCGCGGCGCGATGCCGCTTTTGCACGGCCCGCAAGGTTGCGCCTCGTTCGGGCTGACGCTGTTCGTGCGCCATTTCAATGAAGCCGTGCCGATGCAGACGACCGCCATGAGCGAGGTTGCCACCGTGCTCGGCGGTCACGAGAATCTCGAACAGGCGATCCTCAACATCTACAATCGCGTCAAGCCCGAGATCATTGGTATCAATTCGACTGGCGTCACCGAGACCAACGGCGATGACGTCGAGGCCTTCATCCGGTTGATCCGTCAGAAGCATCCGCAGCTCGAAAAGCTTCCCCTTGTCTACGTCTCGACGCCGGATTTCAAGGATGCCTTTCAGGATGGCTGGGGCAAAACAGTGGCGCGGATGATCGAGGTGCTCGTGGCTCCCGTCGACGCAGTGAGATCGCGCGATGGCTCCCGCGTCAACGTGCTACCTGGCTGCCACCTCACGCCCGGCGATCTCGACGAGCTTCGCACGATCTTTGAGGATTTTGGGCTCAAGCCCTCCTTCCTGCCGGACGTTGCCGGTTCGCTGGATGGCCACATCCCCGACCAATTCACGCCGACCACGATCGGTGGCATTGGAGTGGACGAGATCGCGACCATGGGGCAGGCGGCCTGGACGATCGCCATCGGCGCGCAAATGCGCCGTGCGGCCGAGATCATGCAGGCGCGGACAGGCACGCCGTTCCGTCTGTTCGAGCGGCTCTGCGGCCTTATTCCAAACGACGAATTCATCGCGTTTCTGAGCGAGATCAGCGGCCAGTCGGTGCCCTCGAAATATCGCCGGCAGCGTGGACAGCTGGCAGACGCCATGCTGGATGCCCATTTCCATATCGGCGGCCGCAAGCTCGCGATCGGCGCCGAGCCGGACTTGTTATTCGATCTCTCCAGCTTCCTCCACGAGATGGGGGCGCAGGTAACGGCTGCGGTGACGACGACGAACTCACCGGTGCTTCAGCGGGTCAGGACCGAGGACGTCCTGATCGGCGATCTGGAGGATCTTGAAGAGCTTGCCAGGTCACGTGACTGCGACCTCTTGATGTCGCATTCACATGGTCGCCAGGCCGCTTCGCGACTCAATGTTCCGTTCCTCCGGGTGGGTTTTCCGATGTTCGATCGCCTTGGCGCTGCGCATCTCACGACCGTTGGCTATCGCGGCACGCGCGATCTGATCTTTGATATCGCCAATCTGATCATCACCGACCGCGAAACCAACCATGGGCCGACGCCCGACACCTGGCCATCAGCTGCGGTGAGCTGCAGGTCCATCCGCCCCAGTTGCATTGAGCAGGGAGAGAAAAAACACGGATGAAAGTTGCATTCGCCACTCAGGACTTGAAGCACGTCGATGCGCACTTCGGCTGGGCCAAGAACATCGCGATCTACGAAGTCGGCCCGGACGGGCATCGGTTTATTGAGGCGGTTCAGTTCGGCGGTGATCTCACCGAAGACGGCAATGAGGATAAGCTGGCGCCGAAGATCGACGCGATCAGGGACTGCGCAATCCTTTATGTTGCGGCGATCGGCGGCTCGGGTGCTGCGCGAGTCGTCGCGAGTAGGATTCATCCTATGAAGGTGCTGCAACCAGAACCCATCGACGAGCTTTGCATCAAACTGCAAACCGTGCTGAAGGGTTCGCCGCCGCCCTGGCTGCGGAAGCTGCTCACTAAAAGCCCGGAACGTACGGTGGATTTCGAATCCTGAAGGAAAGAGGATGCCCGATCAGTCTGAAATCACTCCAGCCGCCGCCGCGGCGGAGCGGCCATTTCTCAAAGAGCTCATCAAGATCTGGCGCGCCCAGGATACCCACGGCGCCTGGGAGGGCAAGAAGGACCTCGACCTGCTAGAACCCTACATTCTCGACAAGCGCAAGCGCCGCGCGCTGCCGATCGTCGGCAATCCCGACCCCGACACGACATGGCGACTGCAGTTGTTCTTTGACGCCATTGCGCTCTCGATCGAGAAGGCGACGGGTGTGATGATCTCGCCAATGCTGAAGATGCATCATGAAGGGTTCGGCCGGATCGTGCTGATTGGGGGCCGGCTCGTTGTCGTGAGTAAGCAGCTACGGGACGTGCATCGCTTTGGTTTCAACAATCTCTGTCATCTTGCCGAGCAAGGCGACAAAATCGCCAGCAGTGGTGTTGAGATGATCCGCGAGTTCCCGGAAGTGGCGAATTATTGAGGCAAGTATGAGCGATGTTGAAAGCCTGAAAGCGGAAATAAAGAAGCTGTCGGCCAAAGCGACCCAGGCCAAGATGGACCTCCACGACCTCTCCGAGGATCTGCCTGTCAACTGGACCGCGATCCTGAGCGTGGCGCAGAAGGCCCACGACGCCTTCAGCGAGCTCGAAAGCAAGCGCCAAGATCTCCAGGCACTACACAAAGGATAACGGACCTCAAGCCATGTCATTCAGGACCCGCGACGGCCGCGATTGGAGGCCGGACTACCTGGTTTGGATCGATCCAAACAAGTGCATCGGCTGCGGCCGCTGCTACAAGGTCTGCGGCCGCGAGGTCATGACGCTGAAGGGCCTGAGCGAGGACGGCGAGATGATCGATCTCGATGAGGACGACGATGAGGTCGAAAAGAAGGTCATGGTGATGAAGGACGAGGGGGCCTGCATCGGCTGCAGCGCCTGCGCCCGGGTCTGCCCGACAAACTGTCAGACCCACGCGCCAGCTGCTTGAACCGACGTTTCTCTCGCTATGAACAGGGGTGGTTTGTCAGAGACAAACGTAGCGGGAGATCCGGCATCGAGCGGCGACATGTACGGCGCGAAGCCTTGAACCCTATCGAAAGTGCGCGTCAATGCTAAGCTTGGAGTGAATCATGGTCAAAAAAAGGTGTGCCTTGAAGTCGCGGATTGAAAGGCCAACGGCCTCGACTCCAGATGATGATCCCTATCTATGGTTGGAACAGATCGAAGGCGGACGGGCGTTGAACTTCGTCGAGCGGCAGAATAGCAGAACGGTGCGGGTGTTTGGCGGAGCGGCGTTCGAGCGCGACCGCGATACGCTCGCCGCGATCTACGATCGGCCCGACAAGATCCCCTATGTCAGCCGGCGCAGCGAGCATCTGCACAATCTCTGGAAGGATGCCATGAACCCGCGCGGCCTGTGGCGGCAAACCTCCCTCGCGGAGTTTCGCAAACCGCGGCCGGCGTGGGAGACCGTGCTGGACATCGACCGGCTTGCGGCGAGCGAGGGAAGACTGGCTGGTGAGCTCGATCAGCTCGCGGCCGGGAAGTTCGCGAGTCATCTTGAGCCTGTCGCGCGGCGGCAGCGACGCCGTCACCTTGCGGGACTTCGGCCGATCATATGGGGATCTTTGGCATGGACGATACCGGCGCGAAACCGCGCGCCTGGATCATCGACTAGATCGACTTCTTCAATTGCGGCATCTGGCTGCGCGACGACGCCGGCACCACAACGAAGCTCGACCAGCCGACCGGCATCTGGATGCAGGCGCATGGCGACTGGTTTGCGATGAAACTGCGCACGGACTGGGCGATCGAAGGACGAACCTACACCGCCGACGCCGTGCTCGGCAGCTCGCTCTCGGCGTTCCTCGCCGGCAGTCGCGACTTCACAATTCTGTTCGAGCCCGGACCGCGCCGGGCCTTGCAGGGGTTCTTCTGGGCCGCGCGCAAGCTGGTGCTGTCGATCCTCGACGAGCTGAAGCCGCGATTCGAGATCCGCACACCATCCGCTGCGGGGTGGAGCCGCGAGACTTGGCGGTCTTCCTGAGATTGGCGTCGTCGATGTCTGGCCGCTCGATCGCCATTCCTCCGAGAGCAATGGCGACCTGCTCGCCAATGTGCAGGACCCGCTGACGCCGCCGTCGCGCCGACGGCCTCGTGGTGACGCAGCACGAGGCGATCTCGGTTGACGGCGAGCGGATTCCCTATGTGCAGACCGGCCCGGCCAGCGAGACCAGCGATGCGCCGGTCTACATGAGCGCCTATGGCGGCTTCGGGCTCGCGGTGAAGCCGCACTACAATTCGTCGCTCGGCAAGCTCTGGCTGGAGCGCGGCGGCACCATCGTGCAGGCGAATCTGCGCGGCGGCGGCGAGTTCGGCACGCGCTGGCACGATGCCGGCCGTTTCGCCGGCAAGAAATTGTCGCATGATGATTTCGCAGCCGTTGCCGCCGATCTCGTCCGCCGCGGCGTGACGCAGCCAAAGCGCATCGCCGCGCAAGGCGGCTCGAACGGCGGCATCCTCATCACCAACATGCTGGTGCGATACCCCGAGCGCTTCGGCGCGCTGTTCTGCACCATCCCCCTGATCGACATGCGCCGCTACACCAAGCTGCTCGCGGGCGCGAGCTGGATCGCGGAATATGGCGATCCCGACAAGCCCGAGGAATGGGAGTGGCTCAAGACCTACTCCGCCTATCACAACGCAAAGCCGGCCCAGCCCTATCCGCCGATCCTGATCGGGACGACACGGCGCGACGACCGCGTCCATCCCGGACACGCGCGCAAGATGGCAGCAAAGCTCCAGGGGATGGGCTACGAGGCTTATTTCTACGAGCCCGGGGCGGGTGGCCACGGCTATGGCAAGGACAACAAGGAGCGCGCCGGCTTCGAGGTGCTCGGCTTTGAATTTCTGAAGAGCAAGATTGGCTGGCAGGACGGGGAGGCGTCACCGAGCTAACGCAATTGCCAAATGACATTCGTACGATATCGACCAGGGCGAGGGCGATCTGACCGACGTCCAGTCCTCCCGCACGACCGATTCGAGATCCTGGCGCTTGAACCAACGCATGGTGGAGTTAGTGTCTCGCCGGGACTTTGATAAGGACGGTTTCTCTTCACCAACTCTATGACCTCACTTGCGTGCTGAATCTCATCCCGGTGCTGCGCGTGATCTTCCAGGACTGTGACTGGACTGCGTCTTGTCTGCCCTTTAGAATGTATCGTCACAAAAGCTCGCCATTCAAAGTTCGAACCACCATTTGTAATTTGCGCAGGCGCTCAATTCGGCTACTGGATTATCTTCCAGCGGCGGCAGCCGCGGTCGCACTTTCCTTAGGAAGCAGGAACACCGAGTAGGAGGAGCGCAATCAGACCGGCAGAGCGAGCGAGGCTCATACTCACGGCTATTTGCCGGTTCCGGACCCGGGCTTACGGCCGCGCTCATCCAAACGTCAGGTGCGATCGTCATGATGGACGGGGCATAAAACGCCACGGCTCGCAGCGCACAACCCGCGTCTGATGTCTGACATCGAACGAGACCGCCAGCTACAAACGCGCCGTCGTGTTGAGCCGCCGAGTGGTTTTAGACCGAATTAGGTGCGTGATGTTCGTTGCTGGCGTTGGCACGGCCATTGCTGCTGGGATTGAGCACGGTGTCAGGCGGAGTGGATGCAGACGCGCTCTCTCGTTCATTGAACTCGTGCCCCGTTTCTTAGAGACAAACGAGCTTGCGCATACGATCGCGCGAAGGTTTGGGAATAGCTTTGGAGAACAACGTGATCCTTCGTATGGAGTCGCCAGCTCCTCCGATCAGGGTGGAAAGCTGGGTACGTGGCGAGCCCCTCACCAACTTTAAGCTGGGTACGCTGTATGTTGTCGAGTTTTGGGCGACTTGGTGCGGCGGATGTGGGGCGGAGATTCCCCATCTCGCGCAGCTGCAAGAGAAATACAACCATAGCGCAGTTGAGGTCATTGCAGTTGCAGCTTCCGAGCGAGGCTCAACGGCCGAGGAGGCGCGAACAAGCTTGGACGCGTGGTTGACCGAGAAAGGCTCCAAGCTGAAATTTCGGATCGGGTTCGATTACGCCGGAAAAATGAAGAAGCTCTGGATGGCGCCCAGTTTTTCTACCACTATCCCCACCTCATTCGTCATCGACCGCGACGGTCACGTCGCCTTTATCGGTCACCCGATGCAACTGAATGACGTGTTTCCAAAAATCGTAAATGGCACTTGGCGCACCAGCGATGAAGCCAAAGCAGCGGATGCGGAGCGAATCGCTAAAGCAGAATCTAAAATGCGCGAGAAAGCCCGGATGCAAGCGTTCTGGGGCAAACTTGGACCGGCGCTGAAGGCGCAGGATTCGTCGATGACGCTTTCGGCCGCTAAAGAGGGCGTCGCAATGATGCCGGACGACATCAACGTTCGCCTCGTTCATGCGGATCTGCTCCTGCACAAAATCCATGACATGCAGACGGGGTTACCCGTTGTGCGTCAATTGGTTGGCGATGCGATCGAAAAACAATCCGAGTTGTGGAAGGTGCAAGCGATCCGCCAACTCTCTAATCCAGCGGAGGACAACTCTGATTTCCCGCATTCTGATCGCTTTGCGATGAGCAAGGAATTGGCCGAACACATCGTCGCGCTGAACTCTCCAGAAGGCCGCGGCCGCCCCAAGTTTCTGTCCTATGTGGCGGTCGCTCAGTATTATTTCGAAAGCGGCAACAGGGATCGTGCGGTCGAGTTAGTCGAGTCGGCGGTGAAGTCGCTGGACGGCCCGAGGCCAATGGGGGCTGAAGAGAAGGCGCACTGCCTGCGGCTGTTGCTTAACGCCTTCGCCAAGTACGAGGATGAGGAGGCAAAGCCGTTCTCGGGGACGAAGAACGTCTTGGCCTGAATTCTTGACCTGAATTTAAGAAAATGCGGCTCGCGAGCGGACGAGCGGTGACCCCAGAAGCGGGTGCCGCGGGACGCCCAAGGTGCGCCGAAGATGGCGGTGAGGCAGCTTGCCGCATGGAGAGGACGAGGACATGAACGGGTCGCAAGTCGAGCGCGGAAACATCGTGGCAGAGCAACTGTCGGCGACGGTCGCCTCGAAAACGACTGATCCGATTCAGGAACACAATTCACGCCCGCCGGCCGTAGGCTTGTACGATCCGAGCCTGGAAAAGGATTCCTGCGGCGTCGGCTTCATCGCCAACATCAAGGGCAAGAAGTCGCACGAGATCGTCGCGGACGCGCTCAGCATCCTGTGCAACCTCGAGCACCGCGGCGCCGTCGGCGCCGACCCGCGCGCCGGTGACGGCGCCGGCATTCTGGTGCAGATCCCGCATGCTTTCTTCAGCCGCAAGGCGAAGGAACTCGGCTTCGCGCTGCCCAATCCCGGCGAATACGCCATCGGCGCGCTGTTCATGCCGCGCGACACCGCTTGGCGCAACGTCATCAAGAGCATCATCGCCGACCAGATCAAGGAAGAGGGCCTGACGCTGCTCGGTTGGCGCGACGTGCCGACCGACAATTCCTCGCTCGGCGTCACCGTGAAGCCGACCGAGCCCGCCTGCATGCAGGTGTTCATCGGCCGCAACGGCACCGCCAAGACCGAGGACGATTTCGAGCGCCGGCTCTACATCCTGCGCAAGTCGATTTCGCAGGCGATCTATCAGCGCCGCGACCGCGGCCTCGCCGGCTATTATCCCTGCTCGATGTCGTGCCGCACCGTGATCTACAAGGGCATGTTCCTCGCCGATCAGCTCGGCAAGTACTATCCCGATCTGCACGAAAAGGATTTCGAGAGCGCGCTGGCGCTCGTTCACCAGCGTTTCTCGACCAATACCTTCCCGGCGTGGTCGCTGGCGCATCCCTACCGCATGATCGCGCATAACGGCGAGATCAACACGCTGCGCGGCAACACCAACTGGATGGCGGCGCGCCAGGCCTCGGTGAGCTCCGAGTTGTACGGCAAGGACATCAACCGGCTCTGGCCGATCTCCTACGAAGGCCAGTCGGACACCGCCTGCTTCGACAACGCGCTCGAATTCCTGGTGCAGGGCGGCTACTCGCTGCCACACGCCGTCATGATGATGATTCCGGAGGCGTGGGCCGGCAATCCCTTGATGGATGAGAAGCGCCGCGCCTTCTACGAATATCATGCCGCCCTGATGGAGCCGTGGGACGGCCCCGCCGCGATCGCCTTCACCGACGGCCGCCAGATCGGCGCCACGCTCGACCGCAACGGCCTGCGGCCCGCGCGCTATCTCGTCACCAAGGACGGCCGCATCGTGATGGCGTCCGAGATGGGCGTGCTGACGATTCCCGAGGACCAGATCATCACCAAGTGGCGCTTGCAGCCCGGCAAGATGCTGCTGGTCGATCTCGAGCAGGGCCGCCTGATTCCCGACGACGAGATCAAGGCCGAGCTCGCCAGGAGCCATCCCTACACCGAGTGGCTGGAGCGGACCCAGATCGTGCTGGAAGAGCTGCCGAAGGTGCCGACCACCGGCGTGCGCTCCAACCTGTCGCTGCTCGATCGCCAGCAGGCGTTCGGCTACAGCCAGGAAGACATCACCATCCTGATGACGCCGATGGCCTCCACCGGCGAGGAAGCCGCAGGTTCGATGGGCAACGACACGCCGATCTCGGCGCTGTCGGCCAAGGCCAAGCCGCTGTTCACCTACTTCAAGCAGAACTTTGCGCAGGTCACTAATCCGCCGATCGACCCGATCCGCGAGGAGCTGGTGATGAGCCTCGTCTCCATCATCGGACCGCGGCCGAACCTGTTCGACCTGCAAGGGCTTGCCACCACCAAGCGCCTCGAAGCGCGCCAGCCGATCCTGACCGACGCGGACCTCGAAAAGATCCGCTCGATCTCCGAGGTCGCCGAGTCGCACTTCAAGTCGCGCACACTGGACACCACCTTCCATGCCGGCCTCGGGGCGGCCGGCATGGACCAGGTGCTCGATGAGCTCTGCGCGCGCGCCGAGAGCGCCGTGCGCGAGGGCGTCAACATCATCATCCTGTCCGACCGCATGGTCGGCACCGACCGGGTTCCGATCCCGTCGCTGCTGGCCTGCGCCGCCGTGCATCATCATCTGATCCGTACCGGATTGCGCACTTCTGTCGGCCTCGTCGTCGAATCCGGCGAGCCGCGCGAAGTGCATCACTTCGCCTGCCTCGCCGGCTACGGCGCGGAAGCGATCAATCCGTATCTGGCGTTCGAGACCATCATCGCGATGAAGGACCGCCTGCCCGGCTCGCTCGACGACTACGAGATCGTCAAGCGCTACATCAAGTCGATCGGCAAGGGCCTGCTCAAGGTGATGTCGAAGATGGGCATCTCGACCTACCAGTCCTATTGCGGCGCGCAGATCTTTGACGCCATTGGCCTGAAGGCGGAATTCGTCGGAAAATTCTTTGCCGGCACGCATACCCGCGTCGAGGGCGTCGGTCTTGGCGAGATCGCCGAAGAGGCGGTGCGCCGTCATGCCGACGCGTTCGGCGACGCTCTCGTGTACAAGACCTCGCTCGATGTCGGCGGCGAATACGCCTATCGCAGCCGCGGCGAGGACCATGCATGGACCGCCGAGTCGGTGGGGCTGCTGCAGCACGCCGCGCGTGGCAATTCGCTGGAACGCTACCGTGCATTCGCGAAGATCCTCAACGAGCAGTCGGAGCGTCTGCTGACGCTGCGCGGCCTGTTCCGGATCAAGAACGCGGACGAGGAGAAGCGCAAGCCCGTGCCGCTCGACCAGGTCGAGCCGGCCAAGGACATCGTCAGGCGTTTCGCCACAGGGGCCATGTCGTTCGGCTCGATCTCGCGCGAGGCGCATACCACGCTCGCGATCGCCATGAACCGGATCGGCGGCAAGTCGAACACCGGCGAAGGCGGCGAGGAAGCCGACCGCTTCAAGCCGCTGCCGAACGGCGACAGCATGCGCTCGGCGATCAAGCAGGTCGCCTCGGGCCGCTTCGGCGTCACCACGGAGTATCTCGTCAACTCCGACATGATGCAGATCAAGATGGCGCAAGGCGCCAAGCCCGGCGAAGGCGGCCAGCTGCCCGGCCACAAGGTCGACGCGACCATCGCCAAGGTCCGGCATTCGACGCCGGGCGTCGGCCTGATCTCGCCGCCGCCGCACCACGACATCTACTCGATCGAGGATCTGGCGCAGCTCATCTACGACCTCAAGAACGTCAACCCGGACGGCGACGTCTCGGTCAAGCTCGTCTCCGAGATCGGCGTCGGCACGGTGGCCGCGGGCGTCGCCAAGGCGCGCGCCGACCATGTCACCATCGCGGGCTTCGAGGGCGGCACCGGCGCTTCGCCGCTGACCTCGATCAAGCACGCCGGCTCACCGTGGGAGATCGGCCTCGCCGAAACCCACCAGACGCTGGTGCGCGAGCGGCTGCGCAGCCGCATCGTGGTCCAGGTCGACGGCGGCTTCCGCACCGGCCGTGACGTCGTGATCGGCGCGCTGCTCGGCGCCGACGAGTTCGGCTTCGCCACTGCGCCCTTGATCGCGGCCGGCTGCATCATGATGCGCAAGTGCCATCTCAACACCTGCCCGGTCGGCGTCGCGACCCAGGACCCCGTCCTGCGCAAGCGCTTCACCGGCCAGCCCGAGCATGTGATCAACTACTTCTTCTTCGTCGCCGAGGAAGTCCGCGAGATCATGGCCTCGCTGGGCTTCCGCAGCTTCAACGAGATGATCGGCCAGGTGCAGCTGCTCGACCAGACCAGGCTGGTCGCGCACTGGAAGGCCAAGGGGCTCGACTTCTCAAACCTGTTCGTCAAGCAGAAGGAAGAGAAGGGCCAGAAGATCTATCACTCCGAGCGCCAGAACCATCATCTGGAAGCGGTGCTCGACCGCACGCTGATCGAGCAGGCGACGCCTGCGCTCGACCGCGGCGCGCCGGTGAAGATCGAAGCCACGATCAGCAGCACCAACCGCTCCGCGGGCGCGATGCTGTCGGGTGCGGTCGCCAAGATCTACGGCCATGCCGGCCTGCCGCATGACACCATCCATGTCAGCCTCAAGGGCACCGCCGGCCAGGCCTTCGGCGCCTGGCTGGCGCAAGGCGTCACCTTCGAGCTCGAAGGCGAAGCCAACGACTATGTCGGCAAGGGCCTCTCGGGCGGCAAGATCATCGTCAAGCCGCCGGCCAATAGCGGCATCGTGCCGGAAGAGAGCATCATCGTCGGCAACACCGTGATGTTTGGCGCCATTCAAGGCGAGTGCTACTTCCGCGGCATCGCCGGCGAGCGTTTTGCCGTGCGTAATTCCGGCGCCGTCGCGGTGGTCGAGGGCGCCGGCGATCATTGCTGCGAATACATGACCGGCGGCATCGTGGTCGTGCTCGGCAAGACCGGGCGCAATTTTGCGGCCGGCATGTCCGGCGGCATCGCCTACGTGCTCGATGAGATCGGCGACTTCGACGGATTGTGCAACCTCCTGATGGTCGAGCTCGAGCCGGTGCTGTCGGAAGAGCTGATCAACGCTGGCACCTATCACCACTCCGGTGACCTCGAGGCGCATGGCCGGGTCGACGTGTTCAAGAACCTGCTCCATTCCGACGTCGAGCGTCTGCACGTCCTGATCACGCGCCATGCGAAAGCGACCGGCTCCAGGCGCGCCGCCGACATCCTGGCCAACTGGAAGGACTGGCTGCCCAAATTCCGCAAGGTGATGCCGGTCGAGTACCGGCGCGCGCTGCGCGAACTGGCCGCCAACGCGGACGCCGAGCCGAAAATCGCGGTCTGGGCGTAAGAAATATCAGCGCCCGTCATTGCAAGCGCAGCGAAGCAATCCAGATTATCTCCGGAAAACGGCGGGATTAAAAGTATCGGCGGTTGTTCAGCTCTTTGCTCGACTGCAGACCAGCTCTTCGTCCCGACCGCGGGGACCTTTCGGATGACGCCCGGAGATCGCCTCAAGGTCGGCTCTTTAAAGCCGCCGCGTAACGGCTTGACCTTGACAGGATCGAGCACACCATCAGGCTCGTGTGGTCGGGCGCACGCGGGGCGAACTACTCCTCATCGTCGGCGATCTCAGCGTCCAGCCGGTTCGACAATCTGGTTTGCATGCCAGATCAAACTCACATTCGATCGTCGCGCGATAGCGACAGCACCAACATTCCGCTTGCGGCGGGCAGGATCGAGAGGACGAAACCAGTCTTCGTTGCGGCGTTTTGAAGCCATGCAATCCATCGGTTCGTCCCCCGGACCGTCCAGGGCTGATCGGGTCCCGGCTGATTGGTTGTCAGCTACGGAAGGAGCTTGATCTCAGGCGGTATTCATCACGGCTCCCTCGATCACGACGGCGGCGGTCGCGTACTTTGAGGGCCACGAGCAGCTTGCGCACCAACGCCACAATCGCGCGCTGGCTGTTCGCCTTGAACAACTGGGTCAGAGCCGATTGAGGCTGGTGGCGCACCTACAACCACGCGAGCTGAATTATCGTGGTTCTCAGCCGCGGATTGCCACCCTTCGACACGCCCTGTTTTGCGCTCGACTGCGCCATGGCGTGGCGGCGACGCCGGCATAGCAGACAACCTGGCGGTGGTTTCCATCGCGAAGGTTTGTGCGAGCCAGTCCCGGGCGAGGCGGGTGCAGTGACTCTCTTTGCGGCACGCTCGTCGGCGGGCGAGAGACCGTCCGAGGCGCTTCCTCAGACGGGGCGGTTTTCGCTTCTATTCTTCACCGGCTGCATTTTAGCCAGGCCGTCCTCGTATGGGATGTCCGTGTATGATCCATCGATATCCTTCGCCGCGTCGAGCAAGTAGTCGAGTCTACCGGCGGTACCCAGCTTCTTGATGTCATTCTTCTCGACGCCGGCGAGGTCCATCATCTCTTTCCACACCGTTGATTCGTCACAAGGCAGAATGCGGAAGGTGATGTCGCCTATCTTGGTGCGGTACTTCGCGAGCAGATCAATGTTGTTGCAGAACATGAAATAGCTGCCTTCGGGGCTCAGCCTGCCGTCCAGCACCTTTGCAGCCTCAGGTAGATACGCGAACGAATGCAGATATCCGGCAAGAACTGCAATGGTCGGTTCGCCCTCCTGCGCGATTGCGAGAACTTGTTCGATAGAATAGTCAGGCGGTCGTTTTTCGTCGGCGAGCTGGGCTTGAAATTTCAGCGCGATGTCGCCTCGAAATCCAAATCGTCCCGACTTCGTTGTTTCGCTCTTGAGCACCGCATTCAGCAAGCGCCCTTCCTTGTCCAACGGGCCAAGAGCGGTGTTGTCGATCGACGTCATGGAGCCTCCTCATCAGAGTGTGGTGTGCATGCGTCGCCCAATGCGACGTGTCCGCTACCCTTATGCAAGTTGTTTGCCGTCCCGCTAGGTGCCGGCACAATACGAGTTCTGGCCGAACGACGTCCGGACGTGGCAAATCCGCCTGTCGGAAAGCCGACGGGTCGCAAATCGAACGTTGGGCTCCTGCAAAATGAACTGATTCCAGCTGCATCTCAACTGGCATGGGATTTGCGAATTTGGCCTTGCGACAGGAACTGAGAGCGAGCCAGAGATGATCAATCTAACGGATAGCGCCATAAGCGTACTGAAGGCTGCAATCATCTCGACGACGCAGGCCGCAAGCGGTTTGCGGATTATGGTCGAAGGCGGCGGCTGTCAAGGGTTCACATATAAAATGGATCTTGCTCATGAGCCGAGCTCCGATGAGACCGTGATCGAACAAGGCGGGGTTAAACTCTTCGTCAATAACGCGAGCCAAGCGTATCTCAACGGCACCACGATCGATTTCGTGGTGTCGCTCGAAGGATCAGGGTTTCGCTTCGATAACCCAAATGTCAACTCGAGCTGCTCCTGCGGCAAATCGTTCAGCTAAGCTGCGTTCGGACCATTCCGCAATGGAAGAGCATGGACATGGGCCTTGAGGATGAGCCAACGAAGCAGTCTTTGACTGTTGAGCCTTCGATCGCGAGCGGATTATCCGCGCGGTGCTCGATGAGTGCGGCCCGAGTCCCGCTCCCCGGCTCCAAAGTAGGACGTCAAGTGCAGAGGAGAGAGCCCGTGCGGCCGATCTACCTGGACAACAACGCGACGACCCGTGCGGATCCTTTGGTGGTCGCGGCAATGCTGCCGTTCTTCTCTGCGCAGTTCGGCAATGCGTCGTCCGCGCATGCATTCGGCAGTTGGTGCGGCTCCCTGCGACGAGCCGTTCAAGCCTTCGCAAACCAGTCGGGTAGGGGTGCTCAGAAAATTGGGGAAACGGCGAGGCGGCGAGTTGTCTGCGGGTTCGTGTGCAATGTCGTGTTCGCAACATGTTGGCGGACACCAAACAAAGTGCGGGTTGGCTTTCGGAGAGAAGACACGCGTTTGCGGTTCGCTTGCGTGCAGTTGGCCGCGCAGCGGCCCGTGCGCAGAGGTGTCAGGCGATTGGCCCGACATTTGCTCTACTGCTTGCCAACGGCGTGCGGCTCACCTGCTTTGTCGCGATGTCCGCTGCAGAACGTGGATCTCTACTGAAAGGCCATGACATGAAGAATTCCAGGTCCCTGACAATCAAGGTGCTAGGCACGGCCATTTTTGCCTTGGCCTTGATGACGCGTACCGCGCCGGCGGTCGAGTCCAAAACAGAAAATAGCCCGGATCCGAGCTCCCCGTGCGCTCCCGTGAACAGGAGCGTTCTTGCCCAGATCACACCCACCTGGGAACGACCAGCGAGCTTCATGCTTCAGAACGGTCTGCAAGTCGTGGTGATCCCCGACCACCGCACGCCCGTAGTCACGGAGATGATGTGGTACAGCGTCGGCTCGGCCGATGAGACACCGGGCAAGTCCGGGCTCGCCCATTTTCTCGAGCACCTGATGTTCAAGGGCACCGAGAAACACCCGGTCGGTGAGTTCTCCCAGACCGTGCGCCGCGTCGGCGGCCACGAGAACGCCTCGACCTCGGTCGATTACACCAATTACTATCAGCACGTACCGCGCGAGCAGCTGCCGACCATGATGGAGTTCGAGGCCGACCGCATGACCGGCTTGATCCTCAAGGACGAGAACGTGCTGCCCGAGCGCGACGTCGTACTCGAAGAGTACAACATGCGCGTTGCCAACAGCCCAGACGCGCGTCTCAACGAACAGATCATGGCCGCGCTCTATCTCAATCATCCCTATCGCCGGCCGGTGATCGGCTGGCACCAGGAGATCGAGAAGCTCGATCGCGAGGACGCACTCGCCTTCTACCGCCGCTTCTACGCGCCGAACAACGCGATCCTGGTAATCGCCGGCGACGTCGAGGCCGCCGACGTGCGCCCGCTGGTCGAGCGCAATTTCGGCTCAATCCCGGCCCAGCCCGCGATCCCCGCGCGGCGCATCCGCCCGCAGGAGCCGGAGCCGGCCGCACCGCGCACCGTCACGCTGTCCGACCCGCTCGTCGAGCAGCCCAGCATGGAGCGCTCTTACCTGGTGCCCTCGGCCACGACGGCCGCGGCCGGTGAGAGCGCGGCACTCGACGTGCTGGCGCAGTTGATGGGCGGCGGCAGCAACTCCTATCTCTACCGCGCGCTTGTCGTCGACAAGCCACTCGCGGTCTTCGCCAACGCCAGGTATTCGAGCATTTCACTCGATCCGACGCAGTTCTCGATCTTGGCCGCGCCGAAATCCGGCGTCAGCTTCGCAGAGGTCGAGCAGGTGATCGACGGTGTCATAGCCGATGTGGTGCAGAACCCGATCCGCGCCGAGGATCTGGAGCGGGTCAAGAGCCGGCTGATCGCGGAAGCGATCTACGCCCAGGACGACCAGGCGGAGCTGGCAGGCTGGTATGGCGGCGGGCTCAGCACAGGCCTGTCGATCGAGGATATTCAAAGTTGGCCCGACCGCATCCGCGCGGTCACCGCCGAACAGGTTCGCGCCGTCGCACAGAAATGCCTCGAGAAGAAGCGTTCTGTGACGGGCCATCTGATCAAAGACACTGCCACCACCAAGCGCGAGGAGAAGCGTTCGTGACCCATCCATTCAGTCGCTTGCGGCGCGCCGCATTTTCCGTTGCAACCGGCGCGGTGCTCGTGCTGGCTACGATTTGGCCGTCACAAGCGGCCGCAAAGATCCAGCACCTGGTCTCGCCGGGCGGCATCGAGGCCTGGTTCGTCCAGGACGCGACCGTGCCGTTGATCGCGATGGAATATTCCTTCGCCGGCGGCTCGGCGCAGGATCCCCATGACAAGCCCGGCGTAGCCAATCTCGTTGGGAACCTGCTCGACGAGGGCTCCGGCGATCTCGACTCCAAAACCTTCCACGAACGCCTCGACCGCCGCGCCATCGAGCTCTCGTTCGGTGCCGACCCCGACACCTTCCGCGGCAGTCTGCGCATGCTGCGCGACAACAAGGACGAAGCGTTCGACCTGTTGCGGATGGCGCTGACCTCGCCGCATTTCGACACCGCCGACGTCGAGCGCATCCGCTCGCACGTCATGTCGGGCCTGCGCCGCGACACCACGAAGCCGACGTCGCTGGCGAGCCGGAAATTCCTGGAGATCGCCTTCGGCGAGCATCCCTATGGCCGGCAGACCAACGGTACCCTCGACAGCGTGCCGACCATCACGGTCGCCGACATGAAGGATTATGTCGGCCGCGTGCTTGCCAGGGATGGGCTGAAGGTCGCAGTCGTCGGCGACGTGGATCCGGACACGCTCGGCAAGCTGCTCGACCACACGTTCGGCGCCCTACCCACCAATGGCAAACTCGTCCCGGTCCCCGAAATCGGTGCCGCCAAGCCGCCGCAGGTCGCCTTCGTGCCGCTCGACGTGCCGCAAACGGTGATCACCTTCGGCGGCCCTGGCGTCAAGCGCAGCGATCCGAACTTCATGGCGGCCTATCTCGTCAATCACATCCTGGGCGGCGGCGGATTGTCCTCGCGACTCCATCGCGAGGTCCGCGAGAAGCGCGGGCTTGCCTACTCGGTATCCGAGTCGCTGCGCTGGATGGAGCACTCGGCGGTCTTCATCGGCAACACCGGCTCGCGCGCCGACCGCGCCCGCGACACCATGGAGGTGATCCAGAAGGAGGTGTGCCGCATTGCCAAGGAGGGTCCCACCCAGAAGGAGCTCGATGAGGCCAAGTCCTACCTCAAGGGCTCCCAGATGCTGGCGCTCGACACCTCCTCCAAGCTTGCGCAGGCGCTGCTGCAAAATCAGCAGGACAAGCTGCCGATCGACTATATCGAGAAGCGCAACGCCATCGTCGACGCGGTGACGCTGGACGACGTCAAGGCCGCCGCCAAGCGGCTGTGGGGCCAGGGGCTCCTCACCGTCATTGTCGGCCGCTCTCCACGAGCGGCAGCCGAGTAGACCAGCGCGCCATCGGCCGCGAAGCCGCAAGTAGCTCGGGGCGGCATAGCCCCGAGTCCGGCTTGCCCTGTCCCCCGTTTGCACTGTTCGCGCTGGCCGTGTGGTTGTTCCTGGAGAGCTTGGCACGCTCCTCGCGCACCCAGCTCTGCAGCTCGATAATCAAGAGGCGGCGACGCTCGTGAAAGGCACCCAGGCGCTCCCGCGAGCTCTCCAGAACGAGTTCAGCTTCTCGTGCTTGGACCAGCGTCGTCGGCAACCCGTCTCAACGGCTTCGAGTCGCCCCCCACTTGGGCCCTGAGCTTACCTCCTATCCATAATGACGGTCTGCGGAAATTTCTTGAGCCCGCCCGTTTTCCGTCGCCTATATGCGTCCGGCTCCCTCGAAGAGGCGCGGGTTCGAGCGGCGAACATGACGCAGTTTCGATCCGCACGTGATCGAGGCCATTCGCTCAACGATGCCGGGCGCCGGGACTGCGTCCAACCCTTTCTTCACGAAGCCAAGAAGTCCAAATGCGGTGCCGTCACTCCAGAATGCCGGTCCGGCGCTCATTTCCGTTCAATACGCTTATAGCCGGCCCGCTCAGGAATCTCGCTCCAAAACTGTACTTGATCGTTATCGAGCGAGCCTGCGCCCACTGACGCCCGCCTGCACACCCTCTGCCGCGGCCTGCACACCGATCAATGCTAAACGTTCTACCCCACGGGCGCTTCTCCTTCGCCGCAGTTGGGAATCTTGGTCAAACCGACTGATGGCGGCTCAAACGTCCCGATTGCCCGAATCTCGGCAATGCGCCCGTCAGAAGGTGCGGCGAAAGGCAACACGCGGCTTCAACGATTGTGCCGACTTAGATTCAGCTTGTGTTTGTTTTGGCATACGCCAACCGCTTTTTGCTCGCTCGATGACGTCGCCGAAGTGGAGCAGCTCAAAATAGGCCTCGCCCAACTACGAGGGCCCAAACGGAGGCTAAATTGAACCATCCCGCGACTGAAAAACGTGTCCACGACCCGCTCAAGGGCAGCGGATTGACCATGTCGCGATAAGATAACTGTAAAATTGCCTCAGCCCGCCTCCCGATTTCGCCGCAAGCAAATGAGCGTACTCTGAAAGGTCGCTGACATGTTCGTCATCGACACTCCGGAGCCTTGAATTCGACCATAGTGGCTGAGCCTTCTTTGCTGAACAGAAGCAGTGTCTGGCCGCTTGTCGCCATCGCCCGCTTGGCAAGCAGATGTTGGAACTCCTGGTCGATGGTCACTTTGGAAGCATTTTTGCTGTCATCCCATGACCGCACCCAGATCACCGCGCAGCTTACTCAGGCCGTTTATGTTAGTCCGTCCGGAAAATATCTGCTGATTCGCCAGGATGCGAAGCTGATTGGCAACGACGACAGCTCTGTCGCGTTCGGCCAGAGCCGCATCCTCTTGGGACCCGCGTCATCATGCCCGGCGGCAACTCGATTGTGCTGGAACGACAACCCCGCGCCTGCGGCAGCAGCCGCTGAGCTGGCGAGAGAGAGGGCCTGAGGCGCTTCCTCAGACGGGGCGGTTTTCGCTTCTGTTCTTCACCGGCTGCATTTTAGCCAGGCCGTCCTCGTATGAGATGTCCGTGTATGATCCATCGATGTCCTTGGCCGCGTCGAGCAAGTAGTCGAGTCTACCGGCGGTACCCAGCTTCTTGATGTCATTCTTCTCGACGCCGGCGAGGTCCATCATCTCTTTCCACACCGTTGATTCGTCACAAGGCAGAATGCGGAAGGTGATGTCCCCTATCTTGGTGCGGTACTTCGCGAGCAGATCAATGTTGTTGCAGAACATGAAATAGCTGCCTTCGGGGCTCAGCCTGCCGTCCAGCACCTTTGCGGCCTCAGGTAGATACGCAAACGAATGCAGATATCCGGCAAGAACTGCGATGGTCGGTTCGCCCTCCTGCGCGATTGCGAGAACTTGTTCGATAGAATAGTCAGGCGGTCGTTTTTCGTCGGCGAGCTGGGCTTGAAATTTCAGCGCGATGTCGCCTCGAAATCCAAATCGTCCCGACTTCGTTGTTTCGCTCTTGAGCACCGCATTCAGCAAGCGCCCTTCCTTGTCCAACGGGCCAAGAGCGGTGTTGTCGATCGACGTCATGGAGCCTCCTCATCAGAGTGTGGTATGCATGCGTCGCCCAATGCGACGTGTCCGCTACCTCTATGCAATTTGTTTGCCGTCCCGTTAAGTGCCGGCACAATACGAGTTCTTGGCCGAACGGCGTCCGGACGTGGCAAATCCGCCTGTCGCAAAGCCGACGGGTCGCAAATCGAACGTTGGGCTCCTGCAAAACGAACTGATTTCAGCTGCATCTCAACTGGCATGGGATTTGCGAATTTGGCCTTGCGACAGGAACTGAGAGCGAGCCAGAGATGATCCATCTAACAGATAGCGCCATAAACGTACTGAAGGCTGCAATCGCCTCGACGACGCAGGCCGCAAGCGGTTTGCGGATTATGGTCGAAGGCGGCGGCTGTCAAGGGTTCACATATAAAATGGATCTTGCTCATGAGCCGAGCTCCGATGAGACCGTGATCGAACAAGGCGGGGTTAAACTCTTCGTCAATAACGCGAGCCAAGCGTATCTCAACGGCACCACGATCGATTTCATGGTGTCGCTCGAAGGATCAGGGTTTCGCTTCGATAACCCAAATGCCAACTCGAGCTGCTCCTGCGGCAAATCGTTCAGCTGAGCCGCGTTCGGACCCGCAATGGAAGAGCATGGACATGGGCCTTGAGGATGAGCCAACGAAGCAGTCTTTGACTGTTGAGCCTTCGATCGCGAGCGGATTATCCGCGCCGTGCTCGATGAGATTCGGCCGAGCCTCAGGCGTGATCGCGGACGGTGTGAGCTCGTCAAAATCGATGCAACAAGATCGTGGTCAGGCTCACCGAATTTTGCGTGTTGTGTAAGGTTGCCGGCAGGACGGTGGCCGCCATTCGGGCGCGCCTGATCGAGCGGCGCGCAGTGTTCGTCCACCTGATCCCGCTTCCGGGCTCCAAATTAGGACGTTAAGTGCAGAGGGGAGAGCCCGTGCGGCTGATCTACCTGGACAACAACGCGACGACCCGTGCGGATCCTTTGGTGGTCGCGGCAATGCTGCCGTTCTTCTCTGCGCAGTTCGGCAATGCGTCGTCCGCGCATGCATTCGGCAGTGAGGTTGCGCCCGCATTGAAACAGGCGCGGCGGAAGCTGCAGGCCCTGATTGGCGCGGCATTCGATCATGAGGTCGTCTTCACCTCGGGCGCAACTGAATCCGCCAATACAGCGATCCTGTCCGCACTCGCCGTGCAGGAGGGACGCGACGAGATCGTCACGACGGCCGTTGAGCATCCGTCCGTGCTGTCCGTTGTCCAGGAGCTGGCCCGACGAGGAATCAAGACCCACCTGATTGCGGTCGATGCAAGCGGCAGATTGGACATGGAAACTTATCGCAACGCATTGTCAAAGCGCACGTCGATCGTCTCGGTCATGTGGGCCAATAACGAAACCGGTACCATTTTTCCGGTGAAATCCCTCGCCAAGATGGCGCGCTCGGTCGGCGCGCTCTTTCACACCGATGCGGTCCAAGCGGTCGGGCGGATTCCGATGGACCTGAAGAGTACGGAGATCGATATGCTTTCGCTCTCTGCCCATAAGCTCCATGGCCCAAAGGGGATCGGCGCCCTGTACGTGCGCAAGGGAGTCGAGTTACGGCCGTTGATCTTCGGCGGCCCACAGGAGCGGCGTCGCCGCGCTGGCACCGAAAACGTTCCCGGCATTGTTGGGCTCGGCAAGGCCGCGGAACTCGCTGCGGCACACCTCGAAGAAAAGCAGATGAAGATTGGCGCCCTTCGCGATCGGCTGGAGCAAGGCATTCTCGCTCTCGGCTGTTGCATGGTGCTTGGTGAAATCAAGAACCGGTTGCCAAATACGTCGAACATTGCCTTCGAGCATCTCGAAGCAGAGGCTATCGTGCACCAGCTCAACCGCAACGGAATTGCCGCCTCACTCGGTTCGGCCTGCGCGTCCGGCTCGATGGAGCCGTCCCATGTGCTGCGCGCCATGGGCCTACCACCGGCCTTTGTCCGCGGTGCGGTTCGCTTCTCGCTCTCGCACGAGACCGCGCCGGATGAGATCGATCGTGTCCTGCAAGTTCTGCCGGAGATCACTGCCAAACAGAGAGCCTTGTGGCGTGCGTGTCAGGAGCGCGCGGACGCGAGTTCGCAACCTGCGGAGCTCCTATGAAAGTCATGATTCGTCGTTCGCCGGAAACGGGTCTTTCGATTTATGTACCTAAGAAAGATCTTGAGGAGCCGATTGTCGAGTGGGAGCACGAAACGCTGTGGGGTGGTTGGATCAGGATCGCGAACGGTTGGGTGCTAGACCTACCCGCTATGGCGAGTGACACCAGGCTACCAATCACCATCAACGCCAAGAAGCGCGGAGGCGAAGCAACTCAAGAATGAATGCTGCGATTCCATGGAACCTCGTCAAACGGGGGGCTATCCAGGGAAGTTTTGGCGGGGTGCGGTCCTTGCAGCCTCCTGCGGAACCCAGATCGTGCTGCCGCGCGGTGCCAAAGGCAATGTCTGGGCCTGGGCGCAGCACTGAGGCATCCGGCCAGCGCCATGGCGTTGACGGGGAGGCCTTCGCGAGGTCCCTTGCGCTGGCCGCCAGACCGCTCCTTTCCTTCCGCGCGTCCTAACAGCGTCGGGCCAATTAACTCCGCAACATCCAGCTTTAAAACATTGAGTTGCGTGCCGGTCCAGATTAGATCGTGCGCCTAGAAGTCGCAACGTTCGCGATGCAAATCCCTGAACCATCCTGAAGCTGCGCCTCAATGCTAACGGTTGTAATGAAGAATGGTCAAACAGACGAAGTCGCGGACCGGAAAGCCAACTCCATCCGCTGCAGACGATGATCCCTATCTGGGGCTGAAACAGATCGAAGGTGCGCGAGCGCTGAACGTTGTCGAGCGGCAGAATAGCAGAACGCTCGAGGTGTTTGGCGGACCGGCGGCCGAACGAGATAAAGATGCGCTAACCGTGATTTACGACCGCCCTGACAATATGCCCTATGTCAGCCGACGCGGCGGGTATCTCTACAATCTGCGGACGGACGCCAACAATCCACGCGGTCTCTAGGGGCGAACCACTTTGGAAGAGTTATCGCTCGCTGAAGCCATCACGGAACTCCTCCTCGACATCGATCACCTCGCCGTCAGCGAAGACGAGGACTGGTTTCTGAACGCGACGGTCGCACCGCCTGGAAATCAGCCGCCGTGGCTGTTGGGTCTATCGCGCGGCGGAAGTGATGCCGTGACTTTTCGTGAATTTGATACCGACACGAAGCTCTTCATCCACGATGGCTTTATCGTGCCGAAGCGAAGGGTAAGGGCGTATGGCTCGAGTCTGATATGCTGGTGTTGTCAAGCGCTCGGGGTGAGGGCATGGCCGCGACCAGCGGCTATGCGCGCATGGTGAGGCTGTGGCGGCGTGGTACGCACGTTGACCAAGCGGCAGTGATCTTTCAGACCAAGGCCGCTCATGTGTCAGTCGGTTGCACTGTTGACGGCGCTACCGAGCCGCCGAGAATGTGGCTCCTCGATGCCACAGAGTCCGCCAATTGCGAAGTCTGGCTTGGCGATCGAACCGGCGCGGAGACGAGCCTTGATCTGCCAAGCAACATGTGGATGCGGTCGCATCACCACTGGCTTGCGCTGAAGCCGCGCGAATCCTGGTCCGTGGCAGGGCGGACCTATACCGCGGATTCGGTAATCGTCATTCCGCTGCCGGTGTTTCTGGCGGGCAGCCGCCAGTTCGAGGTCCTCTTCGAGCCGGGCCCGCGCCATGCGCTGCAAAGCTTTTTTTGGAGCACGGGCAAGCTCGTGCTTTGTATTCTCGACGAACTCCGGCCAGTCTTCGATATCTGCGCGGCATCCGGCAATGGCTGGAACCGCGAGCAATTGGGCGCGCTTCCCGATCTTCGTGTCGAAGTCTGGTCTCTCGATCGCTATCCGCCCGAGAGCAATGGCGACTTGCTGGTCCACGTCGAGGATCCGCTCACGCCGCCGTCCCTGATCCTGATGGAGCGGGGCATTGCCAGTCCCGCCGTGCTCAAGCAGGCGCCGAGGGCGTTTGCCGCGGAGCACTGCGTGGTCACGCAGCACGAGGTTACGTCGAGCGATGGTGAGCGAATTCCTTATCGACAGACGGGCCCCCGCCAGAGAGACCGGCAACGCGCTGGTCCATATGAGCGGATCTGGCGGGTTTGGGTTCTGCGTGAAACCGTACCACAATTCCGCGCTCGGCAAGCTTTGGCTCGACTGCGGCGGCACCACGGTTCAGTCAAATTTGCGCGGCCGCAGTGAGTTACACGCGCTGGCATGATGCCGGCCGGCTGGGCAAAAGATTGTCGCAGATGATTTCGCAGCCGTCGCCGCCGATCTCGTCACGCGTGGCGTGACACAGGCCAAACGGATCGCGGCCGAGAGTGGGTCGAACGGCGGCATTCTCATCATCAACATGCTAACGCGATATCCCGAACGATTCGGCACATTGTTCTGCACGAGCCCGCTGATCGACATGTGCCGCTACAGCAAGCGCGGGGGCGAGTTGGCTCGCCGAATACGGCGATCCCGACAACGCTGAGGAGTGGGAGTGGCTGAAGACTTATTCTGCCTATCATGCCGCAAAGGCCCGGAGAGTCCTATCCACCGATCCTGATCGCGACCAGGCGGCGGGACGATCGCGTCCATCCCGGACATGCGCGCAAAATGCCAGCAAAGCTGCAGGCCGTGGGGTATGAGGCTTATTTCCACGAGCATGCCGCTGGCGGCCACGGCCGTGGCAAGGACAACAGGGAGCAAGCCAGCTTATTGGTGCTGGGTCTCCGTTTCCTGAAGAGCAGGATCGGCTGGCTCGATGAGACATCAGCGACATAGCGTTGGAGCGGCAGTTCGTGCGATGTCGACCGAGGCGGCAGCAGCTTCTGAATCTGATCGGCATCCACAACCGCGCGACCTAGAGCTGCCCACCGAGGCGCGGGACGGACGGTCGAATTCGTGCGCGTCGGGTACCTGGCCATCGGGGTTATTGATAATTCTTCCGGAATGTCACCCAGCGGCCCGCCTGATCTTCCACGGCATAGGTCGCTAACGGGGCTGCTTGGTCTGCATCTACGAAGAATCGCAGGGCGTCATTCAAAGCGTCTGGAAGGTCCTTTGCGGATTGTGCTTTGCAGAGGCGTCACATTGTGGCGAGAAGATCAACTTTCAACGTCGCCACCCGCTCTGCTCTTTGCCAAGGGCATCGGCGAAGCAACCTACTCGTGGTCAAAACCATGTTGCGAACGCTCTTGTGATCGCAACCTCTGTCAGCTTTCCAACATGACTTGATGAAACTGACATTCGAGCAAGCGTTGCCTAACTACTTGAAGCCAAACACAAAAATAATTTGTAGCGGGCATGGCACGCCAGTTGCTCTTGGCTTTCAGAAACGACTCTGAGGATGGTTGCCGAAGGGGTTCGGTTTGCGAAGAGAATTGAAACGATGAGTACTTCAGCGCAACACCAGGTCTCCTGCGGATGCGGCGAGATCCGCGAGAGTCTGCAAGTCATGGGTAAGCAGCAGGGCTGCGGTACAATCGGCGGCAGCGGGAAGGCGGGCTGCGGATCTCAGGCGGGCATCGGCAATTTGCCAAATGAGGTCTGGGAAAAGGTGAAGAACCATCCCTGCTACAGCGAGGAGGCGCACCACCATTATGCCCGCATGCATGTCGCGGTCGCACCCGCTTGCAATATCCAGTGCAATTACTGCAATCGTAAATATGATTGCGCCAACGAATCGCGCCCGGGCATTGCCAGCGAGAAGTTGACGCCGGAGCAGGCCGCCAAGAAGGTGCTAGCGGTCGCCTCCGCGATCCCTCAGATGAGCGTCGTCGGGGTTGCCGGCCCTGGCGACCCCCTGGCGAATCCGGACAAGACATTCAGAACGTTCGAGCTCATCAACAAGCTCGCGCCAGATATCAAGCTCTGCCTCTCCACGAACGGTCTTGCGCTAGCCGATCATGTCGACACGATCGCAAGACTCAAGGTGGATCACGTGACGATCACGATCAACATGATCGATCCCGAAATTGGTGCAAAGATCTATCCCTGGATATTTTACCGCCACAAGCGCTACACCGGCATCGAAGCGGCAAGCATCCTCAGCACTCGGCAGCTCCAGGGCCTGGAGATGCTCACCGCCCGCGGCATCCTGTGCAAAGTCAACTCGGTGATGATTCCCGAGATTAACGATGAGCATCTCGTTGAGGTCAATAGGGCCGTGAAGTCACGCGGTGCCTTCCTGCACAACGTGATGCCGCTGATATCGTCGCCCGAGCACGGGACCGTGTTCGGCCTCAGCGGGCGACGCAGCCCGACAGCACAGGAAGTGACAGCGCTACAGGATAGCTGCGAAAGCGAGATGAACATGATGCGTCACTGTCGCCAGTGCCGGGCCGACGCCGTCGGACTGCTCGGCGAGGACCGCGGCGCGGAGTTCACGATGGAAAAGATCATGACGATGGACATCAAGTACGACGAGCAGCCCCGAAAGGAGTATCAGGCCAAAATCGAGGAGGCGCGCATTACAAAGTTCGCGGCCAAGCAGCAGGAGCTTGCCGGGCTCGCCAGCGCTTCCAGCGAAATCAAGGTACTGGTGGCGGTTGCAACCAGAGGCTCGGGATTAATCAACCAGCACTTCGGTCATGCCACGGAGTTCCAGATCTACGAGCTCTCGACTTCAGGCGCAAAATTCGTCGGCCATCGTCCTATCCAGCCCTATTGCCAGGGCGGCCATGGCGAGGAGAGCAAGCTCGAAATCGCCATCGGCGCGATAGAGGATTGCCACGCCGTATTCGTGTCAAAGATCGGCGGCTGCCCCAAAGCCGAATTGATCGAGGCCGGCATCGAGCCGGTCGATCAGTACGCCTGCGAGTTCATCGATGCCTCCGCGATCGCCTGGTTCAAACTCTATCTCGAAAAAGTCAATGAAGGGAAGATGAAGCACGTTGAACGGGTCGATCCGGCAGCCCGCCACAACGCCGTGATTTCCGCCGCCTGAGGATGGGCACAGATAATGCCGTTCAAGATCATCGCCTCGCAGTGCACGGGCTGTTCAGCTTGCGAAACGCAATGCCCAAATCTTGCTATTTCCGAGGTAGCCGGCGCTTTCCTGATCGATTCGGAGCAATGCACCGAGTGCGCCGGCTACTTTGACGAACCGCAATGCGTGGCGGTTTGTCCGGTTGACAACACATGCGTGCTCGACACAGCACTGCCACGCTATCGGGCGCCCCCTTGAGGACCACAACATGGATGTCACCACCACACGAACGGCTCAGAAACTCGCGTGGATGATGCTCGGCATAGACGAAGGGCCCGGCCGCGGCTTACGCCTTCTCAGACCGGGTGGACGGTTCGGTCGTCGAGTTTTTCGCGAGCTACCAAGGCATATTCTCGCGACGCGATCGTCGACGGAACGCGTCCGGCTATGCCGTCGAGCCGAAGGCCGCCGTCTTGAGCGTCGAGGATCGATTTCGCCGATGGGTCTACCAAGAGCGGACTCGTCTTCCGCGACACCAATCCAATCACCTGGCGATCATTGAACGAGCAACATTCATGCCCGAGGCCTTCTTCAGTCCGCCATCCGAGAGCCGAGTCCTGTGTTGCTCGCGCGTTGTGGAGGCGGTCGAGCATCATCCCAGCGCGGCAGAACCAGCCTATCACCTCGATGACGTTGCCGACAATGCAGCTGCGCCAAGCAAAGGCGTTCGCACCCGATTACATTCTGCGAGACAAACTTCCTGGCGTTCGGCGCGGTCGGCGCCAAGAAGCCCGAACTCGGCTGCCATGAGAGCACCTCGCGGGCCATTCCTGTTGTCGTTGAAGAAGAAGTTGGAGATACCTCTCCGTCAACTCAAGCAAGGACGGCGGCTGTCGAAGAACTGCCGAGGCTCGGTCCCGCGCACAAGATCGGGGCCTCGGGGTTGTCAGGCACGCTCGAGCGTATGGGCCGGATCGTGAGTGATGACGTCCGCGATGCCCTCAGTTGCCGGGGTAATCAAGGCGACTCTGGGGCTGTGTGCATCCCGCGCTGAAGCGCGCGGCTCGCTGCGAGCTCAAGCACGCCTCCGTCGGTGCCGCGTCAAGTGCTTCTTCAACATCAACCATTGGCTCACGAATGTTTATCTCGAGCATGTTGAGTTTAAGTTGCAGGGCTTGATGTTGCCGCACGGATCCCGGCACCGTTCTGAAACGCCTGATTGCAAGCCGCGCGCGGTGCGGGCGATGGGTTGATCGAGAATTGTGATGGGCGCCGGTAAGGTCGGGCGCTCGCGAGGCACGGTACAGTTGAAGCACGGAACGGGGACGACAGCATGAGCAACATCGCCCGGGATAGTGAAATCGTCGAGTTGACGGACCAGCCCTTCTTTGATTACGGCGACAAAGTGCGGGCCAACCGCACCATCCGCAACGACGGCACTTACGTGGGTAAGGAGATCGGTGAGGTTTTGGTCAAGAAAGGGGAGCTTGGCTATGTCGTCTCGATCGGCACGTTCCTGCAACAGTTTTATATCTATGGGGTCGAATTCCTCGACTCGGGCTATCGCGTCGGCATGAAATGCAAGGAGCTCGATCTGGTAAGACGACTCCCTGGAGGCGAGGAGCCTTTTGTACCAGGAGCGGCACGCCGATGATCGAGCCAAGATTGCCAAAATACCGCCCAGGCCAACGTGTCAAGGCGGCAATCGATCTGCTCAACGACGGTTCGTTTCCTGACACGTCGGAGGAAGAGTGTCTGGTCAGCGTCGGGCGCATTGGTGAGATCGTGCAGGTCGGTCGCCATACGGAAGCGAACTTACCCATTTATATGGTCGACTTCGGCGAGCAATTGGTGGTCGGCTGCCTCGAGGCAGAAATTTCCGCGGTCTGGGACATCGCGCAATGAACGCCGCAATCATCAGACGACATCAATCCGGATTGCCTGCGCATCCCAACGAGTTCGACCGGTGGCGGATCGTGCGCGCGCTGACGAGGCGCGAGCGCTACCGATATGTCTCGCCAAAGGTGACAGCGGTTGCTGGCGGGTATCTCGTGGAGAGCCCGTGCTGTTCAGGCAATATCGATGCGGAGGGCGGCGTGGTCGAGGTCGCGTTGCTGCACCACGATAGGACTGGGGCGGCATGGCAGCTGTTCTGCAAAGATCACGGCAAGGGCGTCTGGGAGTGGCATTCGACCCATCAACGGCTTTGCGCGGCGACAGCGGTTCTGAACGCCGACCCTGAACGTTTGTTCTGGCAATAAGGATCCAGAGATGGTGCTCGAAGGCGAATTGACGAACATCGAGCAGACGCTCGCCGCCATTGATACGGCCTCTGAGCCCTGCCTGACGCTCCGGCAGAAATTTCCACATCTCGCCTGGATTAGTTGCGACGCCTCCGACATAACGCAGACTCCTTTCCGCCGCCTCGGAGAGTTCGAGCTGCATCTGCTCGACACTAGCGGTCACTGTGCACAGATCACGAATAATCCGCAGCGCGCCACAGGCATTGTGCTGGCCAAGCGCTCTGGCAGCTCATGATCAAGCAATCGCCTGCCGATACCAAGCTCACACAGGACGGCAAGGCGCGCAGGTTGTTTGCCATGCTGTAGCGCCCGGCCCTGGCAATATCGCGATCAGGTCGCTCGCTCGTTCGTCCGCTCCATGAGACGGGCAGGCGATGCTCTCGCCGAAATGTTCGCTGAGGGCAGGTGGCCTAGATATCTCAACGTGGCTTATGAAATCAAGGATCCTGCGGTAGATCAAATTAGGATGGGCGAGCCGTGTTCGATCGGCTGACGAGCTAACGCTCAGGCATCGCAAGAGTCGCCTTTATGGTAACTGAAGCCGCAGAACTTCATAAATTAGGAGAAGACGTTTCTTCTTCGCGTGATAACCCCGTGCAGTCGCCGCGGAGCCCTGCAAGTGACGCAGTATGAGTGCCGCGGCCGATCCAGCGGTGCGCGGATCAACAGCGGATCAACACTGGAAATGTCTTGGTGAGCTGATGTCGCGGCGTCAAATCAAGAAGGGCTCTTCGAGGCGCCTTTCGAAGATGCATCGAGCGTCCCTCTTCTATGGTTTGCTTCCATGTTGAAGCTGGGTCACGTGCATGTCCAGAATCGGGTTGTTACGCGGACCGAAATCGAGGGGGGTACAGGACAAATTCCCGTGTAGTTCCATTCTTATCTCGAATAGAAAAATGCGCTTGAACAGTTGTCGATGACCATCGATATGGTAATGGGAAGCAGTTGCATCTTCGCCAAAAAACAAGACGCTACAGGCAAATGTGCAAAGCGAAATGGGAGAACTTCACGTGGCCAAAAGCACCAAGCGCAAAGAGTATAGTAAAGATGACGTCAAGCTGCTCAAGCGCACTCACAGCCCCGTACCCCTGCAGCTCGGGTCTCAAAGCTTATGAAGCGATCCGAGGGCTCTCTAAGACAGAAAGCACGTAACTTGGGGATCGGCTTGGGTCACCAGCGCTGAGATGTGATTCAAATTTCGAAAATCGACCGGCGTGATCCGGCCAGCCGGTTTACGGCCGCTGGCCAGCCGATCATTTCGGGTCTCTGTCCCCGCAGGTCAGCTCGCCGTCAACGAGCTGACCGCTTTTCCGATCGGTCGGCTCACTTGGCCTAAACCTCATCGATTGTCATGGTTTCAATCAGCGCTGATAATGCCACTCGTCCGCCCATTGTGCGAATTGCATCTGTCAGTATTTACTCAGCCCGGAAATACGGTCCGCGAGCGTGCCGGCGGATCATGGGCTCGTCGGCAGAATCATTCGGCGCTGAGCTGGGTCCCGCTGCTGCCTAGCCTTCTGGAGACGCGCGACTGCAACCTAGAGCGGCTCCAAGAGGCGCTTGGCACCGTCCGCAGGCGCCAGCATCGTCGGCCTACCGCATATCGTGAGAGCCGGCCTGCGGCTGACGCAGATCACCCTGACGCTGCAGTCGAGTAAGCCGCAGAAAGGCGAATAGCCGCGGTCCGACCTCCTTCGAATGCGGGAGCTGCTCTTTCAATTACACGGTCGACATGTTGCTTCAGCCGATTTTAAGCGTGTCGCCGCCGATTTCGCGGTTGCAAGGGCAGAGCTCATCAGTCTGTATCGCATCCAGAACGCGAAGCGTGTCCCTCGGATTGCGGCCGACGTTGAGGCTTGTCGCATAGACATGCTGGATCGTGTTCTCAGGATCGATGATGAAGGTGTAGCGATGAGCGATGCCGTCACGTGAACGTACTCCAAGGCCATCGACCAGCGCGCCCTTTGTGTCGGAAAACTGCCAGATCGCTAGACGGTGCAAGTCCTTGTGCTCACGCCGCCAGGCGAGCTTGCAGAACTCGTTATCGGTTGAGCCACCAAGCACGATTGCATCGCGATCGGCGAAATCCTTGGACAGGCGGGCAAACTCAACGATTTCCGTTGGGCAGACGAATGTGAAGTCCTTAGGGTAAAAGAAGATGATCTTCCATTTGCCGGGGAAACTCTGCTCCGTCAGCGTCTCGAATGCATTGTTCCCGTTTTCCTCTTGCAGGTGAAAGCCGGGCTTCACGCCTGTGATGTCGAACGACGGCAACTTACTTCCAATTCCAAGCATATTGTCCTCACAAGTCATCACGCGGAAACAGCGTTCTGCACAAGCAAAGCAAGCGATATGCCACCCGATCAGACGCCAAGTACCAAGCGCGCCGATCATCAAACATTCGCCTTGGACGATCGCTTTGATCCTCGAAAGCGATCTGTACCGTGTGGTCTCTCGGGCTAAGGCCAGGCTGTCCCGTTTCGCGCTCTTTCACCCGACACTTGTAGTGGAAACCACGCGCTGCCGCTTTGTTCGGTTTCTGTCAGAGCTCTTGAGGCTGTCGGCTGCGCCACAGCATCGCCGCGCTATTTTGTCTAACCTGATCAGACGCTTAATGCGCGTGCGAACGAAATGGCACGCCAGTTGCTAACTCGATGCAGCAACAACGAACAAGGGCTGAGGGCATGCCGACGCCGATGGCGAGCGATGGCCTCCTTCCCGAAACTCGTGTGCACACGTTTCTCAGAGAGAAACGGCCTCGCGCGTTCGCGCGAAAAATTGGTAATCGGTTGATGGAGAGCAACATGTCTTCACTGAGACAAATCGCGTTTTACGGCAAGGGTGGCATCGGCAAATCGACAACGTCACAAAATACGCTGGCGGCCCTTGCCGAGCTGGGCCAAAGGATTCTGATCGTCGGCTGTGATCCCAAAGCGGACTCGACCCGCCTCATCCTGCACGCCAAGGCGCAGGACACCATTCTCAGCCTGGCGGCTAATGCCGGCAGCGTCGAGGACCTCGAAATCGAGGACGTCATCAAGCTCGGCTACAAGGACATTCGATGCGTCGAGTCCGGCGGTCCGGAGCCGGGGGTCGGATGCGCCGGAAGAGGCGTCATCACTTCCATCAACTTTTTGGAGGAGAATGGCGCCTATGAGGACATCGACTACGTCTCTTACGACGTGCTCGGCGACGTCGTTTGCGGTGGCTTCGCGATGCCTATCCGCGAGAATAAGGCACAGGAAATCTACATCGTGATGTCCGGTGAGATGATGGCGATGTATGCCGCCAACAACATCTCCAAGGGCATTCTGAAGTATGCCAATTCCGGCGGCGTGCGCCTTGGCGGGCTGATCTGCAACGAGCGGCAGACCGACAAGGAGCTGGAGCTTGCAGATGCGCTTGCCAAGAAGCTCGGAAGCAAGCTGATCTACTTTGTGCCGCGCGACAATGTGGTGCAGCACGCGGAGCTGCGCCGCATGACGGTGCTGGAATACGCGCCGGAGTCCAAGCAGGCGGATCATTATCGCAATCTTGCGACTAAGATCCACAATAATGCTGGACAAGGCGCTATCCCGACGCCAATCAGCATGGACGAGCTCGAGGACATGCTCATGGAGCACGGCATCATCAAGCCGGTCGACGAGAGCCTAGTCGGCAAGTCTGCCGCCGAGCTCGCCGCTGTTTCGGCATAGCTCATGTTGTCGGCCTTCTCGACCGGGAAGGCCGACATCGTCCACTCAGAAGCAAGCGGACCTTCATGATCGGCCCACAAAGAGGATTGGGGATACGATGTCTCCTCTTGTATCGGCGGCTGACGTCGCCGACCAGCGCGATGCGAGCGAACTCTACGGCCTTCTGACGGGGCGCCTTCCAACAGAAGTCGACATCGACGACATTGACGGTTTCGATCGCCATGTACTCGCTTGCGGTCTCGCCGCAGCCGCTATGGATGGCGGCGAACTTCCCGAACGGGCTGGCTTGACCAACCAGGAGCTCAATTCGCTCTTGGTGCAATACTTCCCATCCACCCCGGTCAGGAGCTGGACCTGGGGCGAACAGTCCGCATTACCGGTTCCTGACGAGAGGATTATGGTGCGCGACCTCCTGCTTGCGCAACGTTCCACCCATGGCGAGGTCGGCGGCTGGCTGGCAGCGATGATCGCGCGGCGCGCTATGGAGCCTAATCACTTGTGGGAAGATCTCGGTCTGCGGACGCGGGACGAATTGTCCTGCCTCCTGGCGCGCCATTTCGGGCCGCTGGCGGCTCGCAACACCAAGAACATGCGCTGGAAGCGCTTCTTCTATCGCATGCTATGCGAAGATGACGGCTTGGTGATGTGTACCACGCCGGTTTGTACGGAATGCAATGATTTTGATCTTTGCTTCGGCGAGGAGAGCGGGGAGAGCCGGATGGCCGGACGCCGGCGGGATCATCTGCGTCGTCTCGATAACTCCGTCCAAGCCATCCCAGGTTCTCAAGACTGAGCTCATAATGATGCACCCTCCTCGGCGCCATTCCCGGTATATCGGACGAGTTTCGGCCAGCTCTCACGTGAGAACACTGAGGTTTGAAAGGACACCGGGGTAAACGATTGCGCGCAGCGAGCCTACGGCCGCCGCGGCTGTGCCTGATGGTCGCGGGTTGACGTTTGGCGGGGGTGACGGTCACATTTGCCGCCCAAAATGCTCCTTCTTGACGTGCGAGCGAGGCCAACATGCGCCTGATGATCGCGCCGACTGAACTTGTTACGAACGCGGAGCTGTGATTGGACAAACCGGCGGCTCAAACTACTTCTTCACGCATCCAGAGTGCACCCACCTTCCACGAAGTGCTGCAGCTTGAGCTGATGCTCGAACCGGCGCCTGGCTAGGGAGCTTGCAGCCTCGGCGCCTGCCGTCAACTCGGTCGCGAGCACACCAAACCTGACGCTCCGCCGTTTTTAACCGTCGGGTTTGCGACACACTCGGGTAAGCTAAAATACTCATTCAGAGGTTCTCGGGAATCGGACAAGTTGGCACGGCAGTTGCTGAAGCTCCCGGAACAACATACGGAGCCGCTGACGGCGTTCGTTGCCGCCAAGACCATTGCCGACGAACATCGGTTCAGATCCATAGTTCTCAACGACACGACCTTGCGCGACGGCAAACAGGCACCCGGCATGGCCTTCACGACCACGGAAAAGGTCTCGATCGCGCGTGCGCTGGCGGGGGCCGGGATCACGGAGATGACAATGACGACGGACGGGATTCTTGCGCGATTGAACAAGGCCTCGGCGGCAGAGGAGTTTTTTGAGCTGCTCGGCGTCGAGTACGAGGCGAAAATCGTCAACGTGGCGCGGCTGCACATTCTGCGTCGCATGGGTCAATACCTCGCGTGCGAGACGTTGAGCGGTGCATCCGATCCCGACATCGCCTTGCGCTGCAAAGCCACGCTTGAGCGCGCCTATGCCGACTTCGTCACGTCCTCCCCCATCGAACAACGCGTATTCAAAGTCCTGAAGGATGCGGCCGCACAACGAGCCAACAAGCATCCAGCATTGGTTCAGCTCGGATCCTTGGAATAAATTGAGCTTACCGGTCGTGCTCTCGCCCGTGTAAGTTCACGGAGCCTGCCGCCACGCAGGCCATCGATTCAAGCCGAAGTTGAAGCTACGGCCGGCGGATCCGCAGATGTTACTCTCGGCTCCTTAACGGCCAATCACGGCTTAGCCCGCGTATTTCCAGCGTTTGAAGCTGGTGGCCAGGGTGCACCTATCTCCTGTGACCGTACGCCGGCGGGGGGGCACACATTGGGCAAGGAAAGCGCATCAACGTTCGGATGACCGCCTTCTGTCGCCTTCCGGACATGCGTCAGCACCGTTATCGAATGTTCCCATCCTCGCCAGAGGCTGCCAAGCCGATTTCCTTCAGCAAGATTCTGTACTGGCGGCCAATTTTCATCGCATGCGCATTTGGTACGACATTTGCTGACATAAGCTCCGCTAGTCTGGAGAAGCGCATGCACATCTTGATCCGCATCGAGCTCGTTTTTGACGCCGCGCAGGTTTGCGCGCGATGATGCGTCGCCATGCCAAAGTGATTGTCGCATGTCCGGCTGAGCTGAAAGCTGCGCTTGATCCGCGCCAAAGGTTCGTCGACGAAATCACCGCCGTTCGCCGATCCCTGGCCGAAGTGTGGCGGCGGCAGCCCTTGCTGCCCAGCGCCGCCCGTGTGGCACCGTTGACGGGCGGCTTGACCGCCGGCGCTCGTGCCCTCGGCAAGAGTTGTTGGCCTCTCGCTGCAATCGGCAGGATCTCGAGGCCATTCGGAGCAGTGGATCGCGTTTTCACCACCAAGCACGCGTCCCACAATGATATCAGCCGAGCCTCTGGCAGGGTCCTCGATCCCTTCCAGCTCGGTTGCATCTGGACGATGAGGGGGACCCATCCATCGGATCACGGGACCGCGCGCTTGGATGCCACACCAGCGCTCATTGCCAAATGGTGGCCCCAGAATGCCGAACCCGGAAAGAACCCGAAGCGCGCTTCCGGGGTCATCCACACATTGACCGATGTCTGTCTTGGCCCGCGCTGCTGCCAGGCGGTGCTGGCACAATGACGGCGGGCACCCGGTTGAAAATTTAACTGAGATCTTCAAGCGCGAAGTCGAAGCTCAAAGGCGGAGCACGCTTCGCTGGCGAGCCGTTACTGAACACGGATGGGAGTACACATGATGAGCACCGCACCCAATAGCGCAGCTCCGGCCGCGGGTGGTGGTCGCGCGGCGACCAAGAGGGAGCTGCCCGAACGATTTAAGGCCTATAGGCACGTCTGGGTCTTCATCGAGCAGGAACGCGGGGTTGTGCATCCCGTCTCCTGGGAGCTGATGGGAGCCGGCCGCCGACTCGCCGATAAGCTCAACGTCGATCTCGCCGCGGTCGTCATTGGCCCGGTCGGCGAGACAACGCAGCAGGCTGTCGCCGAATCCTTCTGCTACGGCGGCGACCTCGCCTATATCGTCGCGGACAATCTCTTGGCCGATTATCGCAACGAGTCCTATACCAAGGCCCTGTCTGAGCTGGTCAACATTTACAAGCCGGAAATCCTACTCCTAGGGGCAACTACACTCGGCCGCGACCTCGCCGGCTCAGTGGCCACCACACTGCTCACCGGCCTTACCGCCGACTGCACCGAGCTCGATGTCGATGCCGACGGCTCGCTTGCAGCGACCCGGCCGACGTTTGGCGGCTCACTGTTGTGCACTATCTATACACTCAATTATCGTCCACAGATGGCAACCGTCCGCCCGCGGGTGATGCCAATGCCCGAGCGCGTGACGGGCGCCGTCTCGCGCGTGATCTCGCATCCGCTCGGGCTTGTAGAAGAGGATATCGTCACAAAAGTCCTGTCGTTCCTGCCCGACCGCGATTCTATGAAGTCCAACCTTGCCTATGCCGACGTGGTCGTCGCTGGAGGGCTTGGTCTGGGATCGCCCGAGAACTTCCAACTCGTACAGCAGCTTGCAGACGTGCTTGGCGCCGAATATGGCTGCTCGCGGCCGCTGGTCCAGAAGGGCTGGGTCACCTCGGACCGGCAAATCGGCCAGACCGGGAAAACCATTCGGCCAAAGCTTTATATCGCGGCCGGTATTTCCGGAGCGATCCAGCATCGCGTTGGCGTAGAGGGGGGCGACCTCATCGTTGCGATCAATACCGACAAGAATGCCCCGATCTTCGACTTCGCCCATATCGGCATCGTCACCGACGCCATTCGACTGTTGCCGGCATTGACCTCTGCATTCCGCGCGCGGCTGTCGCCGCACTCGCACGACCGCATCGCCGGCTAGGGGAGCTTGTTATGATCGAGGAAAAATTCGACGCGATCGTCGTCGGTGCTGGCATGGGCGGGAATGCGGCGGCGCTTACCATGGCCGAGCGGGGCCTCAAAGTGCTGCAGCTGGAGCGCGGCGAGTATTCGGGGTCCAAGAACGTGCAGGGCGCCATCCTTTATGCCGACATGCTGGAGAAGCTGATCCCGAATTTCCGAGAAGATGCGCCGCTTGAGCGGCATCTGGTCGAGCAACGCTTCTGGATCGTGGACGAGCGTTCGCACACCGGGCTTCACTATCGCTCCGATGATTTCAATGAGGAGAAGCCGAACCGCTACACCATCATCCGGGCCCAATTCGATAAATGGTTCTCGCAGAAGGTTCGCGAGGCCGGCGCCACGGTGCTCTGCGAGACCACGGTGACCGAGCTCCTCCGGGATTCCCATGGGAGGGTCGTCGGGGTGCGCACAGACCGCGAGGGGGGAGAAATCCATGCAGATGTCGTCGTGCTGGCGGAGGGGGTGAACGGGGTGCTCGGGACGCGTGCAGGCTTAAGAGGGCGGCCGAAAGCGGATAAGGTGGCACTCGCGGTCAAGGAAATGCACTTCCTGTCGCGCGAGACAATCGATGCTCGCTTCAATCTCAAGGGCGACGAGGGGCTCGTCATCGAAGCCGCCGGAACCATCTCCCGCGGCATGACCGGTATGGGTTTCATCTATGCCAACAAGGAATGCATCTCGCTGGGTATTGGGTGTCTCGTTGCCGACTTCCAGCGTACCGGCGAGACGCCCTACGGCCTGCTGGAGAACTTCAAGCGTCACCCCTCGGTCGCGCCGCTGATCGAGGGTTCGGAAGTAAAGGAATATTCCGCGCATTTGATCCCCGAAGGTGGGTACAAGGCCATCCCGCAGCTTTGTGGGGAGGGCTGGCTCGTCGTTGGAGACGCCGCCCAGCTCAACAACGCCATCCATCGCGAGGGGTCCAACCTGGCGATGACCTCCGGCCGTATCGCGGCGGAAGCGATATGTCTCATCAAATCGCGAAAAGCTCCAATGACGGCCAAAAACCTTTCACTTTTCAACAAAATGCTGACCGATTCCTTCGTGATCAAGGACCTGAAGAAGTACAAGGATATGCCGGCACTGTTGCATACCCACTCCCAGAACTTCTTTCTCACATATCCGCAACTCTTCTCGAAGGCGATGCAGGACTACGTGCGCGTCGACGGCACACCAAAGCTCGAGAAGGAGAAGCTAATGCTGAAGTCGTTCATCAAGGCGCGGTCATGGAGTGGACTGTTCAGCGATGCCCTGCGCATTGCGCGCGCCTGGCGCTGATGACAAAGCAGATGACGATGAACGAAGGAGCCAAAAACGTGCCGAGCGAGCCATCCGGACGTGTCGAGGACAAACTATTCTACAACCGTTATCTCGTTGATTCCGGCCCCGCCCATATCAAGGTGCGGCCGCACACCACGCCATCGCCGCGGCTCTTATCGATGCTGAAGGCCTGCCCTGCGCGGTGCTACGAGCTCAACGATAAAGGCCATGTTGAGGTTACAGTCGACGGGTGTATCGAGTGCGGCACCTGCCGGGTAATCTGCGAAGAAAGCGGTGATATCGAGTGGAGCTACCCACGCGGTGGTTACGGTGTTCTATTCAAATTTGGCTGAAGGTCCAGGGAAGGACCTGACCTTGGCCCGATCCAGCGTTCTCGATGCAAGAGATCAGCGCGACATCGAGATTTCACCCGGGCACATTTACGGGTCGTAATCTTTCCATCTACCGGGCGGGCCCTTGCGTGCTGGACAACCGCAGCTTGTCACGTTTCGCGATAGTATGCCCGAAGATAACCAAAGCGAGCGGATCCGAAGCAAGGGGGCCGCGCATTTGTAAGATTCGATCGTCCATCTCGTATCTGGTCGACGGATCTTGTTTCTCTTGCCAAACTCTCTGGTCGGTTTGGTCCTCTTTGGAAGGGCTGGCGGAGATCCGCCTGCTGCGACCGCCTCGCGGCGCTGCCCAACACCTGCGTACGAAATGCTCGAAGCTTGACTTCGCTCGCCCACAGCCGCCGACCGACAGCTGAGAAAAGCAAGAGCAGATCACGGAATTTGCGCCATCCAGAGTCCTTTGCGCGACCGCCGGCTCCGCGATCGTCAGGCGGGCTGCGCACATGCAGCACACAATTTTGCACTTTCATTCGGCTGTATCGGCGGGATATATCGTCGGCCGGAGAGCATAGCCATGGTTCGAGTACAAAAGAGCAGGGCAGCCGCTAACGCGCGGCGAGCAGAGGCACGTCGTCAGAGTTCGGCTGGTGACATCCAGGCGCGCATAGCCGAACTGAGAGGTTTGCCGCGCGAGGAGCTCGCGGATGCGGTGTTCATGCTCTCGATGAATGCAAGACGGCAGGGCGAGTTGATACGGCAGGCGATCGACAAGCGCGCCGAGTTCGACCTCGACTTTGACCCGCCGGCGAATGCCGATTTGGCGACCTATCTCGCGAATGATATGGTCTCGATTCTACGCCGCCACGCTGCCAAGCTTCCGAGCTTGCTGGATGTCTTGGTTCAGCGAGCGCCTGACGTCTGCTTCACCGTCCATCGGGAGGAGGCTGTTTCGCTGTTTGCCGCAACCCTTCGCGAACAGCGGCTCGAAGGAGTCCTTGAAGGTCTCAGGCTCGCCGGGCTCTTGAGTACGCCAGCGAAGGATCGCCATGCCGGGATCGGTTCGGCAGCGGATTTGGGTGGAGCTGCCGACCGCGCGTGAATGTCCAGGGCGCTCGCGGGGACACTCCCTGCAGTCGGAATGTCCACTGGGAACGGGATCTCAGAAATCTCGGCGCCTGCTTGCGAGGCCAAGACCGCGTCGAAAGTCGCGGCGCAGTTCCCTTGTTGCGCCAGAGCGGCGAAACGCGCCGCTCAACTCGGCGAGGCGCTCTGGTTGAAATCGGCCGTACCGCGAGTCGCTGGGTGCACGTTGGTGGAGGACCCAGGAAGATCTAGCAAATGTTCCCCGACCCAGTCGACAATAGCAGACAAGCTCAGTGGCGGTCCGCTGCAAACCGGGCAAAGGACCATCTCGCGTGGCGCCGGATCGCCGAGATGAACGCTCCGCCATGCGTCTGCCATACACCCATTATCTCTATACCGGGGAAATGCGCCGAACTCGCCTCGGCTATTTGCTGGATTCGCGAGCCGCACAGACATCGCCGAACCTCGCGCCACGAACACGGCGAAGACCTGGCCGAAACTTGCGGCTGAGTGCGGCGGAGCGGCGCGTCGCGCGCCAATGCCGGCCAGGTCAGTCAACAAGCCCGCTCAAAGCCCACGCAAGCGCCTTGCATGCTACGAGCAGCGGCACTTCAGTGAGCTGCTGTAATAATTTGAAAGCATCCGATCCCAACTTCCATCACGATCAGCACGACTATAATCCACTCAAGACGCAGCGAGCGCCGTGGGTCGACAATGTCCGTCAGTGCGTTAGCCGTTCCGGAGATGGCCGACAGCTTGCGGTCAAGCGTCTCAAGACGCTCCTTCAGTTCGTATTCGTCTTTCAGACGCGAATAGAGCCGCTCGAGCTCCGGCTTCTCCCAGAGTGCGTCGGGCTTTTCGGCAATTGCGACGCGGCCCGCGACGCGCTGCTGAACCAGGAGCGCATTGCCGATCACTTGGAGAATGCCCGTGCGCCCCCGCGCCGTCCGGCCGCCTTCGGCTAGTTCACCGTCCCCGCCGTCGGTCCACTGGTAAATTCCCCTTTTTGCCAGAGCGGACCGGTGTGCACTCAGCCTTCGCTTCGTCTGCGACATTTCGACAGCAAGAGCTATGCCAGAAGAAGCCGTGCCTGGATTGATCGTGGTGTTGACCATGCTTGCACTGTGCACCATCGTCTGACTCCGGCAAGCGAGCTTTCGTGGCCGCCGGGAGCATCAGCCGCACAGCTGGCGGCGCATTGCTGTTCCGTTCGCACGGCGATCTCGGCAGCGAATTGTTCGTGCCATTCCGGGGGGTGCTATCGTGCCAGACGCGATGGCCGGACACGCCCGATTGGCGACTGGCGTATCGTCCGCACCCTGGGCTTCCGCATTGCGACACTGAGGGTCGCGGTCAGCAGGTCTCGGCCCAGAGGGCTTGCATCGGCATCTGGTTCACGGCGACTTTTCTGGCCACACCATCACCCCGCCATTCTCGGCGCCGTATCCTCGGCGGTGCGCTGGGAACGCGGCCAGCTCAATTGTCTATGCCTGACAATCACGGTGCCGCCCTCGGCGATTGTTGCGGCGCTGACCTGGTGGGCGTCAATGCTTTCCATGTTCTCGTCAGGACACGAACTTCAGCCCGACAATGCCGGCGACGATCAGTCCCATGCTGGCAACGCGAAACGCGGCGGCCGGCTTCCCGAAGAGGATAATGCCGAGCGCTGCGGGCCCGACCGCACCAATGCCGGTCCAGACCGCATAGGCAGTTCCAATGGGCAGCGTCTTCAGGGCAACGCCGAGCAGGATCACGCCGCCGGCCATTGCCGCGAGCGTGAGCACGGACGGAAAGAGCTTGCTGAAGCCGTCGGCGTATTTGAGGCCGATTGCGCAGCCGACCTCCAGCAGGCCCGCGGCCAACAAAATGCTCAAGGCCATGGCGACCCTCCCTTCATGGCAGGGTCGTCCCGCGGCTGATGATGAGCTGGCCGTCCTCGCCAAAGCTTGCGAACGCTTCGATCGGGCAGGGTCAACTTCTCTCAAACATCAGCATTGCAACGTTATGGCCTCGGCGAATTGACACGATCGACAAAGCAGAAAGCCGTCCGCTCCGTTCATGCGATCGGAAATCTCGCAAAAACTCGCCCCTTCGAAGAGATCCTTGTACGTGTCGCGGAGGAGGTTGCCCAAAACATGTCGTCGCTCAAAGTCCATGCAGCAGAAAGTAACGTCGCCGTTTGGGAGAAGAACATTGCGATACTGCCGTTCGTCAGGACACGCCAGTGCTCCGACGAGTGGCTGTCGTGCTCCAACCACCTTGAGCTCGCCGCCGCCAGCGCTGCTGTGAGGCGGACGCGAGCGGACCAGCACTTCCTCAGGAATGATGTCGACAAGTTCTGGATGAACCTCGCCCCTGACTATGAAGAGCAATGATGAAATGTCGGAATCGACAAGTTGGCGCATCAAATCGACATAGTTGCGCCTGACGAGACTACTATCCATGTGTGTGCCGTCATCAAAAACATGCACCAGGAAAACGCGGAACTGCAGCGCAAGCAAGCGTCGTAGATCCTGGCCGTTCATTCCTACCAGGCTTGTTAAAATCCGGATGCCATGGCCACACGCGTAGGCGTGCTCAACCATTTCGGTGCAAGCCGGATTGAGCCAAGGCTCGGAGTAGCCGGAAAAGCTGATGTCGACAGCGGCTGGTACGCGCGCCAGGCACCGCTTGAAATCTTGGAGAGAGAGATCCTTCACCTCGGATATTTCTCTCTGGCGTTCGGCAAACTTGTCCTGCGGGCAATAAGAACATCCGACGACACAGCCCGTTGTCGTAGTTATCTCCAAAATCCTGCCGCCAGTGATTGCAGAACGCAGTTCCTGTCGAGCCATCGCGTCTATATTGTCCACTTTCCGCGCTCCACTGTTTGGAAGAAAGAGATCTTGAGGGGAGGTCGATTTGAATCCCTCATGCCGGATTGCTCACGCATCATTCTCGATGCGCCGCTGATCGTCGCTTTGCGGCACGGTCGCAAACTCGGCCGCGACAGATAAAGACAGCACCGCGGCTCTCCCCCGTTACCGCCGTCGACCAGCAGGGTCGGGCGGCCGCCGAGTGCACATGCATGGGTGGGTTGATCTAACGTCTCGTTTATTCCAACAAGCATCACTCATGCCATTGGCGCTATTGTGTCCACAAGTCGAACGTCCGTGAAAATGTCGTCACAACTGCGCGATAGGAGGCGTAACTCTACCCGACCGATATCGTACAAGGTGACGCTACGTGCGATTTAAGCTCTCTGGGAAATGAGAAGGCAGCCTTATGAAATCTAAGGTACTGCCGCCACCTCAAGCACGTCGGGATGTATTGGCATCACAGGGTCGGAGATGGCGGGAGGCGGTGCATTGACACCTCTGGTACGTGGTTTGTTTCTCGAGGCGAGTGGTATCGTGCGTCGGGCTCACCTCAAGCGCCGCGTGTTTCTCTTGCGTCCGTGTTCTTGATTCGGGGGCAAGAGAATGCTCGCAGGTTTGTTTTGGCTGAATGACAGGTAATGGGGTCGTATCCAACCTCATCTGCCGACGGGACCGACGGGGCCGGATCGGGACGACGATCGGCGCATCATCAGCGGTATTGTTCACATGCTGCAATCGGGGGCGGCATGCCGTGATTGTCCGCGCCAATACGGTCCTTACACGACGACCTACAATCGCTTCAATCGCTGGGCCAAGCGCGAACGATGGTGCCCAATCTTTCAAGCACCGGCCAAACCGGGCAAAGATGCCGTCGTGCTGTCGCTCGACTCGACTTCGATCAAAGCTCATCGGTGTGCCTCCGGCGGAAAAGGGGGAGCACAATCAGGCAATCGGCCGCTCGCGGGGAGGCCGTACGACAAAAATCCATGCGCTGAGCGATCAGCATCGCCGACCGATCGTCCTGCTGACCCAGGTCAGGATGCCGACATCGCTGCCGCGCCCGATGTTCTGGCGCTCGCACCACCCTGAGCGCGCTTCTCGCAGACAAAGGGTAGGACGGGGACAACCTTCGCGCCGAAATCGCTGGTCGCGGTGCCAGGCCCGTCATTCCCAATAAATCCAACCGTGTCGTCATTCATCGCTTCAACAAATGCGTCTACAGAGGCCGAAATGTCATCGGACGCTGCTTTTGCCGGCTCAATGACTTGCGCCGCATCGCCCTAGTTTGCTGTAACGCGGCTTGGACCGTGAAATCCTCTCGCAGGAGTTGGCGGTAGCCCACCGCAAGTTTCCCAGGGCGCCGCGCGTTGCCAAAAAGGAATTGCCTTCAACCCAGATCAAGTCCGTGGGCAAGGTCCGGATGCGTCAGATCCTTGTCCGCTTTCTGACAGCGGTGCACAAAGCTGTCAGATTCAAAACACGGTGCGCCGTATGCGCATCGCGAACTGTTTCAAAGCACAATCAGGCGCTTAATGCGCGCCAGGAGCGCTGGCACGGCCCTTGCTCTATCTCGCCGTAGGGCAATAGCGGTGCGATGCTCAAATCCAAATGGGGGAAAGTGAATGCGTAAACTAATAATCGGCGCCCTCGCGCTGTTCATTTCAAACACTACCGCGTTCGCCGGCTCCGGGGCCATCGCATACTCCAAACCAGATGACGTGATCGGTTTCTCGTACGGATCTGGATCACAACGGCACGCTAGATGGTGGGCCCTGCTTAACTGTCGCGGCAACGGCGGCTCGGATTGCCGAATCGCAGCTTACGAAAATAACGCTTGCGCCGCCGTTGCCATAGGCAGGGGACGCGGGGTGGGACGTGCGTGGTCGTCCTACCCAATTGGTGAATTGGAAGAGGAGCGATCGCAACAAGGCGCGCTGATCAGATGCGATGAGACCGGCGACGAGGACTGCAAAGTCCGGGCCTTGGTTTGCCACTAACTCGCCGCGAATGAATCCCGGACGTAGTTGTCATAGTTTCGGTCAACGGCTCTAGGGCGGCGCGTCCGGCGAACCGGACCGGCTTTTGTGAAACGAGCCCGGACGGTCTCGGCCTTTCGTCTTCAATCCTCGCGCTCATTTAAGTGTTCCTTGCCGGAGGCACTCGCGCGAAGGGCTCGTCGTTTCGCGGCGATGGCTAGCACTGCCTGTCGCGCGGGTGCCTTGTTAACCGGTCTCGCAACTGCACGCGCTGTCAAGGGCCGCCGTTCCGGCGTCGCTATCACTGCCCCTAAGGCGGGGTGCCATCCTTTCCGCCTCCATTGCGCTTCGGCCGTCCTTTAATTACGCCGGATGGACGTGTACCAAGGCCGCCTATGCCCGCCGCCTTGTCTTCGGGCCCGCGCATGACGATCTTCACCGGGCCAGGTACTCGGCAAAGCGATTCGCCAGCACGAGGCAATGGTTCTCTGGCTTTAGCCTGCCGCGCCAAGCTCTGGACCTTGCGAAGGTGATCGTGTCGCGAAGACTGGACGAGGTCTATGGCAGCCTTCACCCATCCCAATCCAGCTCGGCGCCCAATCAAGGGGCGGGCACACGAATTCTAATCCCCGACGGCCCGAGCTGACGATCGCTTGTTCCTGTGTTGTTCGCAACTGGCGCGGAGTCGCTGTATAACATCTGTACTTGCCGCGCCAGGGCCGGATCGCCGGGGCTCGCTAAGGCCGCCCGGCCGAACCGCCGCCGTTAGCCTGCATCTGGCTGTGGTTGACGTCGCTTTAACGGCTGAAAGGCATGGTGGGGACCGACGATCAAAACTATGTTTGTCGCCAGAATAGATGAGTGGACCGCTAATGGCTCGCGGCGAGTTGATGAAAAAGCTGTTGGCGAGTTACGGCCGGGACGACGAGTACCGGGCTGTCGCCGAACAGATCATTCTGGAGGAGGAGCAGAAGAACAACCGCGTTCTGGCGCGGTCGCTCCGCCAGACCCTCGACCATGCCTCGAATCGCGCGCCACCCCCGCGGGCGCTGGCGCCACTCGTTCCGTTCACGGATGCGGCCAACGACTTCGGCGAGCGCGTCGAGCCGGAGCATACCAAGAGCGACATCGTTCTCAGCAAGGCCAACATCCGGATTTTTCCGGACTGATCCAGGAATTCCGCCGAGCTGATGATATCCGTCGCAGCGGACTGCCGGTACGGTCCAAGTTACTGTTCTGCGGACCTCCGGGCTGCGGCAAGACTCTTTGCACCGAGATCTTCGCAGGTGAGCTCGGCCTTCCGCTGTTCGTGGTCAAGATCGACCGCCTGATCTCGTCTTATCTCGGCGAAACCGCGACCAACGTTCGCAAGATTTTCGAGTTCGCGCGCAAGCAGCCCTGCGTCCTTTTTCTCGACGAATTCGATGCCCTGGCGCGCTCGCGTGACGATACGAGCGAGCACAACGAGCTGCGGCGCGTGGTCAACAGCGTTTTGATCTTCATCGACCGGATCAAGCCGAAGGGCTTTTTGGTCGCGGCGACCAATCTCGACCAGTCTCTCGACCTTGCGGTCTGAGCAAATTGCCGAGTACATTGATGCGCGGGGCGCGACGGGGTCGGGAGAATATCGTCCCCGAACCGTTCAGCGAAAATCCGTCGCCGACACTGGGGCACCTCGCAAACGAACCGCCGCGTGATCACGCGGAGTCGTATTTCCTTCCCGGAACACGGCAAATCCGCGACTCGTCTGTCATATCGGCTATGTATTCGGCGCGATTTCGCCCCGCACAGTGGGCACCCGGCTGCATCGCCCTCGGATCGGACGCTAAAATAATCCAGTCAGATGAATCACTTACGCTCTCGATAACCAACCCACTCGGCACAAGCGACGAGATTCGAATACCGACTGGCATGGCTGATTCCCCCGTTGGAGAACCGCAAACTCGGCAGACAAAATCATCAGATGTGAGTCAGACCCCTTATCCCATGCCGAAATACACATGATGCAGAACTCCGGCAAATTCGTCCCTCTTGCCGCCACCAATCGTAAACGAATCAAGATACGCGGCATTGATCCGAAGCTCGTGTCATGCCGATCGTGCCGGCGCGATCATGAGATGCACGTCGAACATTTTCTTCGTCAGCGGCCGGATCGCCTTGATGATGTCCGCGCCATAACTGATGTTCGAAGTCAGCCAGCCAAGGGTTGCGCCAATGGCGGCGCCCGGCAGGTTCGTCTGATAGCTATCATGAGGTGTTTCCAGCCGTCGAATTCATAGCTCCCCGGACTGGCGAGTCTCCGAGGGGTTTGACGGCGCGATTGCGGGTTCGATCAGATGTGATGGAGATATTCGGATTGACGCCCGCTCAGACTCGGCTCGTTTATGGTAAGAAGGAAGAGCGCTGAGGAAATTGACTTCGATATGAAGATTTCGTCGGGGACGGCACGGAACCATTTCGAGGCCTCTTTGGCGAGCCGGGACTAGGCGGCAACCGGAGTTGGTATCTCTATTGTCCCGTTTCCGATAAGAGGCCCCGGATGCATTCGTCGGCTGTTGCATTCTAACTATGCTGTGCGCCGTAATCGACTCAATCGGCAATAGTTGTCCTCTACGCTTTTCCTGCGAATGTCCGGTGTCCGATCAACCAGCGGAGCCGAGCCATCTGAACCCTCAAAAGGGTTTCGCCTAGAAAATAGTCGTTCGTGAAGAACGTCCCTGAGCACCGTTTTACGCAAGGTGTGGTTGCGATAGGTGGCGACAGAGTATCCATAACAGGCCGCATAAAAGTTCGGTGAGCCAGCGGCGGAGCAGGCTGAAGTTGTAGCCGGCGGCGGCGAGCACGGCGTTGGTGCGGTCGCCGTCGCGACCCTTGAGATGGTTACGGCGCATTCGGTGGTCGTCCTTGAGATGGCCGATCACAGGCTCGACGGCGGCGCGACGCCGCATCTCGCGGCGGATGGCTTTGGTGACACGGCGAACCTGGCCGCTGATCCAGACCTTGAACCGGTCGGGATAGTTGTGGCCGCGGTAGCCCTTGTCGCCGTGGATGCGGCGCGCTGCAACACCAGTGAGCTTTTCGAGGTCGGCGATGACGGGACCGAGCGTGTGGCCGTCATAGGGATTGCCGTGCAGGGCCTTGGCCAGTACGAACTGCCCGCCTTTGGGCGCGGTGGCAGGCGTGGCAATCGAGACTTTGCAGCCAAATTCGTAAGGTGCTCGGGCCTTGCCTTTGCCGATGCACTCCACCTCGGGGGCGTGCAACGAGTAGACCTTGGGACCGCGCTGACGCTGCTCTTGATGGCGAACCCGGTGGGCAAGATCGAGCAGCGGACCAAAGCGATCCTCAAGGGCAGGGTCGCCCTCGATCTTGCGTCTGATGTCACGGATGATGCGGCCAAGCCGGGTGCGCAGGAATTTGAGCTCTCGCCGGGCACGCTTGAACTGGTGGGCATGCGTGTAGCGTCCCACCATGATGGCGGCGCGCCTGGCCACGCGCAGATAGCTTTGGCGCAGTTCGACGCTCTCGCGTTTGGCCAAACCGACCAGCTTCTCGATCGCCCGGTGCATGAGCCGCGCATCGCTCGGATGCGCGATCGCCTTCTCCTGTACGGTGGTATCCACAACGACCCGCTCGAGATCTTTGGTCTCGATTGCCCCAGTTCGATGCGCCACCGAGAGGCTTTCTTGCAACAGCGCGGCGATCTGCTCCTCACCCAGCCGCTGGCGCCAGCGGGTCAGCGACGAGCGATCGAATGGCAAGTCGTGCCGGAACACCACCTCGCCGCAGAAATACTGAAAATACGGGTTCTCGACCCACCTGTCGCACAGCCCCTCGTCAGAGAGATTGTGCATGTGCTTGAGGATGAATAGTCCGGCTACCAATCGTGTCGGCAACGGTGGCTGCCCCGGCCCGAGGCGACAGACCGAACTGAAGCGTCCCGCCAGGAAGTCCCAATCGATCTCCGCCGCCAGACGCACCAACGGATGGCGAAGGTTGATGATCTTCTCCAGAGATGGACGAAACAGATCGTCCTGACGATCGTCGCGCGGATGGCTCATGGGTTCTCCCCAACAGCGAATCTCGCCGTCAAAGGAATCACGAAGCCGCCCAATCCGGAATCCAAAAACGCAAGAAAACCAGGACCTACCCACGGCTTTCTTGCAAAATCGAATACTTGCTCGCGTCAAATCACTGCGACAGATCAATCGCTTCCGAATTCTTCACGGGCGACAAAATAGGAGCCCCACCCTATGGATAGGGGGGGCTGCTCCCTGACCCCCGGCGGGAACCACGGTGCCAAACAGCGCGCTACGAGGCAACGTTCGTTTCCCTCCGGGCCGGTCGTTCGGTGGCCCGCCAGAGATTCACGCGCGCTCCGATCTTCGATCCTCGGCCTCTCTTACGACGTTGCGCAACGCAATTTCAGAAAGGCGCACAACCAGCTGTTTGAGGCGAGCAATCTGTCGCTTGCAGTGCGCCAGCTCGAGCTGTTCGTCCGTCATCAGCGATACTTCATGGCGATTTCCGTTGTCGTCATGATTCATATCGAACTTTTTCCGAGCATGTGAGTGCGAAGGAAGAGTTTTGCTTTGCTCGCCAACTATTAATAGCGAAGTCTGGGCGGAGCGCCGACAATACAGCACCGGACGTACGAACGGTGCCTTTACTCGCCCGAGCGTGTTGCTCCGGCCACAGATTGGAACGTTACGTACAAAAATCCTCCGCTTGGTTATGACCCTAATGCTTTGCGCAGCGATCACATCGCGTGCTTCCCATTAGCAGCTCGGAATCGTGCCCTGCCCCTTGTCAGGTTATTGCAGGACTATCTCCTATTACAAAATGCATCGACATCAAACCCGGGGGGCCCAGCCCAGCACTTAACATTGGCCTCCGATCGATCGCCTTCGCCCTCTCTCAACGGGGCGGATCACTCCATCGGCTAGTCGGGGCTGCGGACGCAGGGGTCGCAGGTTCGAATCCTGCCACTCCGACCATTATTTCAAGTGTCCAGACCGGAGACATAGGTAACAGGTCGTACCTAAGACATGGGTGACAACCTCGTGCCGAACGGGTTGTCGAGGGGTTTCAAAGTCGTTTACTCCAAAAGTCGATCCAGTTTGAGGCCGCTGGTCAGCGATCTGCTGTGTTCCGGCGAGACGCATCCATGGCCTGGCCATTGTTGCTTGGCTCGCGCTGTC
>NZ_JBEPRY010000028.1:0-100445 GCF_040548605.1 Bradyrhizobium sp. JR4.1 | reverse complement strand
TCGCTGCGACGATGAAGCCGAAAACCGAGGAGTCCGACGAGCTCTAACGGTTAACTGGAAAGATCAGCGCGCTGCGGCCTACCGCGTAGGGTTACGTCGTAAACGCGACAGCAGTGGTTGCAACGACGGCACACTTGAGATCCGGGATTTGATCTAGGCATGGGATAGGTCTCCTCATCCTGGTAAGCGCCAGCATTATGTCCCGCGCTTGCTCCAGCGCGGCTTTCTGCATGACCCCACAGAAGAAGCGGAGCGGACCCAGCTACATCATCCGGCTCCAAGCCAGAGGTTGTTGGCATTACCGACAATGACGTGGAAGACTGGGTCTGTTCGCGTAAATAGCTCGACGACTCATCGAGACGGGATGAGTTGATAACGAACTTTGAATAAGATCAAAGTCGCTAACGCTATGCGGACCAGGTTCCGGGCCGATACTATTCACTCGAATGTCGCCGCGCAATGCTTGGTCCATCTCATGATGCGCACCGATCACTTGCATCGCGTGATGTCGGAGGGCGTCAGAAACGGGTTTGATCAGTCCTATTTGCACGCCGCAGCTATCCAGCAGCCATACCTGCGCGCTATATTTGTTTCTTGCCGGAGAAGCCTACGATCTGATTGCCTCATACCGACTATCGTTCGGGGCGGAGGCATGAGCGGCAAGGACGAAAAGACTCCGATCGAGGCATTAGGGCCGCCAAGTAATCGGAAAATTCCGCGTGCCGAAGCGCGGTCGCAAGAACTGTGGCATGCCGCCGCCCGCGACGTTCGACATCGATACGCTGCCGGGCAGCTCTGATTTGGACGCCATTGGAGGCCGCCGTGGTTATCCGGCGCACGCCCGGCGCGCTGGAGCAGTGGCGGCGGCATCCGAACCACCCGCTGAAATGGCGTCACGTCGACGGCCGACCAATCTATCCTATCGATGCGGTACGCGACCATCTGGCCAAATGCGACGAGGCTACTAACAATTGGTTTGACGATATCGCAACAGAAGACTAACAGATTTCTTTCATTCGTCGCTGGACGGCTAAAGCCTGATCAAGGAGCAGACTAGCTATGCCCTTCAATAGCAAGCCGAAGCGCTTTCCGGATGCGCTGCGGTTTTCCGCCTAAAATGAACGCCACGCGTACACGCGCGGGGCCCCCGCGCAGGTCTACACCCTCGTGATCCCGGATCATGCCGCCGACAAAGACGCGCCCGACAATTCCGCTGTCCCCAGGCCTTTGACACTCAGGTGTACGCGAGCATCGTCGATGCATTCCCCCGATCGCTCGGCCGAGCTCTCGTTGAAGCGTGCGGATCGAGACATATGCGCGCGCATGGTCGTCCCGCGTTCCGTGACTAAAGTTCAGCCGGAGCGTGTCTGTGCCCGAAAGGTAGAGAGCACGGATCTTGTCAGGTTCGGCGGTTGCCGGACAAGGATTGTGACGATCTTAGCATAGCGCGAACGACGCATCGTGAACCCTCTTGGTCCAGGATGAGTTCTACGTAAACCGCGATGGCCACCGAGGACGTCGTTCGGATCTGCTTGCCGATGCTGCCTTGATCACGCCCCACCCCCGCCTGTTGCCGTCCTACCTACTACATGCCGCCACGCAGCCGAAAACAGTGCACGTGGCGATCATGCTCCGGAAGCCGCGCCCTCTTGCCCCTGGTGAGCCGATCGCAGGATGCTGTTGACCGCGCCGGTAGGCGAACACGATGGCCGGGCCGATCGTGATGCCTGCGCCGGGATAGATTCCGCGCATTGGCGAGGTCATATCATTGCCGCAAGCATAGAGGCCCGCGGTCGGCCTGCCCTGTCCGTCCAACAACTGTCCGCAAGTGTCAGTTGCCAATCCAGTCGCCGTTCCAAGCGTTGCCGGGACGATCGTGAGCGCTATAAATGGGCCGTTTTTGATCGGTCCGAGATTTGGATTTTTCGTTCCCATGGCCGGATCACCGAGCGTGCGGTTGAAAGCCGATTCACCGCGCTGGAAAAGCGGATCGCGTCCTTCAGCAGCGTGCGCGTTATGCTCTTCAACCGTCTTTTGAAGCTCTCCAGGGTCCAGTCCCAACTGTTTTGCAAGTTCGGGAAGCGTGCGGCCGATCTTGATGTAGCCGAGGCGCGCATATTTTCCGATGCTCAACGTCCAGGGTCGGGGAGCAAATGTCCCATGCCTCGCGAGCGGACGAAATCCTGGTCGCAGACGAAGTAGAACCGTTTGTCCGCGGGATATCCGCTTTTGAACATTCCGAGGCAAATGTCATGGTACGAATTGGACTCGTTGACGAAACGTCTGGCATTCGGCCCCACGGCGATGACACCGACGCGGCCGCGGTCGAGCCAGCCATACGGAACCACTCGCGAGGAGCTGCCACTCTTCAGGATCGATACAGGCGTCCAAAAGCCTTGAAATATTCCGGTGTTAGTGGAGCCGCGACTAATCAGAGAGCGGAGCATTACGAGAACGATGTCAGGACCGCACGCAAATTGGCAAACCTCCGCGGCTACCGCCGCTATCCCCATCGTCATGCTGTTGTAAACAAGCTTGACCTGTGACCTCGTCCGACATCGCCGACATGAAGAACGGTCTCACAAAATGCGACAAGAATGCGTTCAGCCGCAGGAAAACGCTTTTCATTCGATCCTAGGATCGCGTAGAGACGGCCTAACTCTGCTTGTTCGGGGCTCCGCGTCAGTGGAGCATCTATAAAGCTCAGGCCGCCTTTTTGGGCTTGCTCAGCGAGTGCAACCGTCGAAGCAGGATACGACGTCGAGCAGTCAATCATTAAACCTCCTCGGGCATATGGACGAACAGTCCGTCTTGCCCAAGGCAGACCGCCTCAACCTCGCGGCTGGAGGGCGAAGATAACAGAACGGCACTTACATGTCGCGCCAACTCAGCGATTGACGGATGTTCATGAGCCCGCACCAGTCAAGCGATCCGCACCGAAGCGATTCTTGTTGGCTGTGATATGCAAACAATTTGCTGACGCAACAGGCTGATGCCCATACCGGTCGTCCAACGCCGATCAGGTCTATTCTCTGCCTCGCCGTTTAGGAGCGACGTTGTGTGATGATCCCTTGCCAATCATGATTTATGCATTCCGCAAAAACCCATGGCTTCGTAGGATTGGCAACAGCTCATGATGGTTCTTAATCGTGTAGTCCGGACTTGCCGCCCGCAAGCGCGACTCAGAAACGAATCCCCCGGTAATAGATACACTTATCAGTCCGAGATTCCGTGCAATATCCGTTTCAACCGGCATATCGCCGATAATGACGGTTGAGGCCGGCTTCAAGTTTTTCTTCTGCATGTACAGACGAAGCCGCTCTCCTTTGCTCATCGATTTGTATTGAGTGTCGCGGCTTTCGAAGGCGAGCACGTCGTCGATGTAGTCATTGATTCCAAGTCTTCTCAACTGGGAGCGCAGAGGGTCGACTATGTGGTTGCTCACGATGATGGACGAAGCCGCTTCTCGACGCGCCAACTCCAAGACTCTGCGTGCGCCCTCGCGCAGATCGGCTTTATCGGCAAGACGTTCATAGGCGTCGTGAAAGATTGCACTCCCATGCCGATCCACCGTCGCAAGCTCGTCTTGCGACAGTCCGAGACTGCGATAAAGAAGAGATAGCGGAACGTCGCAATGTTCCCGAAACGTCTTCATGTCGATCGCTGCACGACCAAAGCGATCTAGTATCGCATTGGTTGTTTCGAGCAGTGCGTAGGCATCGTCGAGCAGCGTGCCATTCCAATCGAAGACGAGAACGGGTTTCATGATCTGACCTCAAGCAGGGATTGATTCCGAATAGGGAAGATCGGCCACTAATTCGTGCAAGTTCTCATTCGCGCGCCTCTGCCCCGCAGGGGTTGGCATCTCAAATGTAAACGGTGACAAATCGACGCCGTCTTGGCTGCCTGGCAACAGCGACACTAGAAGTGGAAACGGCAGATACGTTATCGTGGCTGCGTTGATGGACGCGGCAATACGACTTTCGATGATTTTGAGAACTTGTGGCTCCATCTTGTGAAAGCGAAGGCTTTGCGTGCGCTGTTCGGGTGGCAATCGTTTCCATATCTGCCAGAATGCCAACTCATCTAGTGTATCGATGCCCATACCATAGTAGTTCGGAGCCAGTATGGGCGGCGAACCGATCGCCCAATGTACGGCTTTGGCCCCAGCGGCTAGCAACATATTCGTAACAGCCTGACTGGTGTCGCCACGAATGAGGGCCTCGTCGGCAATGATTATCGTGGTTTTAGCAAGGCTAGGTCCCGAGACGCGGTACTTTTGAGCAATGCGAGACTTTCGCTGGCTGGGTGTACCGATGAGAGTTCGCTGAAGGAATTGCGTTGCGACTACTTCCCGACGCTGGGCGAGCAGGCCGTATTCGGCGAGAGATGCAAACAGACCATCAGCGTACGGTCCTCCGGCATGCGGCATCGAGGAAACGATTGTGAGCGGGGAGCCTGGCTCTCCTTGCAATCGCTGCGCAACAAGGCCACCAAGGGCGACACCGATGTTGTACCGGGTTTCGAAATGCGATTGGCCTTCAACCGACGTTTTTGGATTTCCCAGATAAAGAGATTCGTAGGCGCAGAGTTTGGCTTTGTGTCGCCTGTTGCTCACGGAACGATCAACACAGCCCCCCGTTTTTCCGTCTACATACTTGATGTGTCCCGGTAAGACTTGCTGCGTCTTACCCTCTAAACCGGCGAAGGCACAATTTTCCGAAGCAAATAGCAAGAAGCCGTCATCTGTTTGCATAGTTTCCAATGGTCGCAAACCACATCGATTGCGGTATGCAACTAGAGTTCCTTCACCGTCCAGTAAGAGCGCGCTAATAGCACCATCAATACGGTCATCAACGTCGCGCAAGACGTTTACATAACTAACGGGCAGACCGTGCCGCCAATAGTCTCTTTCACAAGAACGTTCGATCCATTTGAGCAAGAGCTCAGCATCTGTGTTGCCGCCTAACCTGTAGCCCTGGGCAAGCAATTCTTCCCTGAGTTCACGGGCATTGACCAAAGCTCCATCCAGAGAAATTGCCAAATGGCGGCTGATGCCCGCATTGTGGTGGATTGGCTGAACTTCGCCGCCATCGCTGGTTTCTCGGCATCGGCTACGAATGTGGGCAATTGCAACATGGGGCCTAAACTTCGGATCCTGCTCATCGTACTCAATGCGCACGGAATCGCATGATGGCTCAAGCGCTCTCGCATATCGAATACCTTCCTTGTTCATGAAAGCTGCAACGCCTATCCCCGCCTGCCCACGAAGTGCTAGCTTCGGAAGCATGTGCTTCAGCCGATCATAAACCGTCGCCCGCGAATTGCTTGAAGAGCATAGAAACGCAGCAGCAACACCGGACATGCTATTAGCCCCGCTTGTTCGAAGAACTGATGTGACGAGCCCATCACAGCAAAGCGTATTTAACCGCCAAGGCGCGCAGACGTGGTTCCGCCTCTCATTAAGCAAGCGCCGTACCAGTGCTTGGGTGAATCGGTTTGCACCGCCAGAGCAACCTAATTCGGGAAACATCAGCTATTTGGTTTGCTGGATGATCTCGCGTCGTCCGATTCCCGACACGTTGTCTGAAGCGCGACGCGTTAGTACGACAAGAGCCACGCTCTGACTGTAGTCATCTCGGTCCCATCGTCCCACGGGCACGTTCGCGCTCAAGCTAAGGTGCGACGCAAATCCTCACACGTGGTCGAGCACGACGATTTCGAGCCGCTTGACCCGCGTGGCGGGCAAATCTCTGGGGCCTTGGTGGCAACTCTATTTCGGTCCATACTGCGAGAGGCAGGCTGATACCCGAAGTGGTGGAAGCAGGTAAAGCGCGTGCCCTCCAGATCGCAGATGTGATCGCGCCTCCGCGTTCGTTGGAGCTTGGCAGGGCTTCCGTTCTCACCGCCTACCAAACGACGCTGCATACTGGCGTGCAATTTGAGCGGCGAGCGATCCGGATTGCTTTCACCACCGCCAACAGGAATGAACAGCATCGTTTGAGGGTGGTCACCAAAGTACGACGCGAGCTAGGACTTCTCTCTTCGCATCACCGGGACTGAAATACGAGAGGATCGATTTCATGAAACGTGCGATGCTGGAGCAGGCCGAATGGGTCGAAAGAAAGCAGACGAGCCCGGTCTGACAGCGGATCTCCCCCGATCCATAAAAAATCGGCGATAGTCGTTTGGCCTGAGTTGACCTCTTTGAGTTCAGTTCCCGTCGGAATATGTGCCAGCCCGCAGAAGTTCGGCCTGCGCGCACATCTAGACCAGGCCGAAAGCACGTATAAGATGGGTGAGAGATGCGGATGAGTAAAATCGGGTCGAATGGGGTAAAGATGATAGCTGTCGGCAAACCTGCCACTGTTCTGGCGAGCGCCCGTAAGAGCACGTCACTCGAAATCTACGCACCATCTTTGCGGAGCCTTCCGAAAGACTCCATGCTCGTCATGGCCACCTTGCCTATTATGGACTGGAATGACTGCCTGTTGCGAGACTTGAAAAACGCTCCCAAGAGAGGACGCGCCCACATGTACGCGGCGATCATGATGCTCGACCCGTTCGCGTACTGGGACGACCTAGCCGAATTATTGAGAGATGCCGGGATTCTCGGAGTAATAAACTTCCCGCCTGCCTCTATGATTCAGCGATCGACGACTGGCGAGCCAATCGATGCCGGACAGGAGCTAGAACTTCGGCGTATGGAATGGTTTACGAGCCTGGGGTTCAAGAGCTTGTTCGCTGCTGCTAAGGATTCTGAAATCATATCGGCAGAGAGACGACTTGGTTCGCATCTCCACGGTATTGTCGATTTCCCGGAAGAGGCTCTTGAGCTGAGGATTGGCGACGAGATGGAGCTGGTCAGCCTTGGCCGGCACGGGTCGTCAAAGCCAAAGTTCGCGCTCTTGGACGCGACGGCTTCGAAGCGGCGCGTGCCACAAGATTGAGGGCGACTGCTACTCCAAGATTCTCAGCTTCTTGATCTTGTTGTAGAGCGTTTTTCTTGAAAGTCCCAGAGAGCGGGCAGTCCTCCCGCGGTGGAGCCTGTTTCGTTTCAATCCTTCGATGATCCATTCGCGCTCGGAGAATGCCGATGCGGGCTTGGCGGGCAGCGCGGCATTCAACAACGGCTTGAGGACCTCGGCGACTATGTGGGTATTTTTCAGGGCTACAAGTTGGTTGACGATCTGGCGCAATTCCCTCAAATTTCCGGGCCAATGATGGCACGCTAGCGCCAGGAACGCCGACTTTTCGATTGCCAGCCTTTGCGCGTTCGAATCGCCCTTGGCCTCGACTGTAAAATGCTGAATCAGCTGCGGAAGGTCCTCTAGTCGGTTTGACAAAGCGGGCAGCTCTATGTCGAGCCCAACAAAGAAGGCAAGAAGGCGGGGACATAGAACACTTTCCAAGCTTGCTCCACGGGCCACTGTTGCGGTTGCGATGATCTTGGCGTTGGACCTTACAACGGGTATGCCGTTCAGCGGCGTGAAACTACCCGTCTCGATATAGTCGGCAAGACGCTCTTGCCCATCCCGCGACAGCTGATCGGCATGCATCAGCAAGAGCGCAGAATCGCTTGCGGCTTCCAGGAGCGACAGTTGGCGTCTCCTGTTCTCATCGCCCTCAGTGCCGAACAGCGCACCGATCTTATTGATTGCGGGACCCGGCCCGCAATCAAACAGCGCCGCCTTCGTGTTTTTCCGGTCGCTGAAGGCATGAATGAGACTTGCAATTTGCCGCTTCCCTGATCCCGCCTCACCCCACACCAACACAGGATTGGGACCGCCAGCCAAACGCCTTGCGGTCTCGAGGACGCGCTTCATGATTGAGGACTGCGCAATTATGCCGTGCCTGACGCCGCTCAACTGGAGCTGGCGGTCGAGGAGATCGACCTTCTCGCGTAGCAAGTGAATGGTCTTAAAGCCGGAAGTGACCTCAAGGACCGACATTTCCAATGGGACGCGATCGAGCGAAGAGCCGCCAATGAAGCCCTGGATACCTGTTTCGCGACAAATATCCAGCAATTCGTCAGGCTTTGTAATAGGTCCGCCGCCGAGCAGGCAGATTGCGCTCTTGTCGATGGATTGCGCCACACGCGCAACGGCGCTCGTGCGCGCGGCAAGCTCCGACAGGCTGATCGATGGGGCGGCGGATCCGGTTTCTCCCCCCCGGTTGAGATTGAAGTTGATGCAGATGGCCTCAGCTCCTGCTTCGACCATGCGTCTTGCTTCGGATTTGGTCCGGGTGTAGCCGATGGTCATCAGGCCACGTCTGGCAGCTTTCACCAGGAGCTCGATTTCTCGCGCATAGCCAAGACCGGACTTTTCCAGCAATGATCTCCTGTAGTCATCGATGTGGATGACGGACGGGAAGTTGGTAACCCCGGAGAAGCCCCATCTGATGATGTGGTCGAGAAAGCGGTCAATATCGAGCTGCGGATCGAAGGTACAGGCCCCGAAAAATACCGGCAGTTTCGTGCTGGGCAGTATCTCGGTCCGGCCGAAGCCGGCTACAAATTCATTGGTATTGCGGATTGGAAGAATTGAGGCCGGCGAAGAGTCGCCCATCGCGCGAAAACGGCCGGCGTTCAGGGCGAGAACGAAATCCGCCCCCGCGAGTTCGGCGGCTCTGGCGGTCATCCCCGATCCGATTCCCGCCCCGAGCACAAACGAACGGGAGTTCCGGAAGAACTGCCTGATACCGTCTTCCTTCACCTGACCCGTCCGCGTCTGCATACCGAGCCCACGTCCCGCACGGCACCAAGGAAAGTTGCGGGCGCACGCAACCGCCGCAATGCTTTTGCGTTCGTCATGAAGAGGTGGCATTCCGCCGGAGCATCGGCAAGCCGGATCTTGCCGGCGCTCTTGGGTGGTTCAGGCCTTGCCTTTGCGACGACTGCTTCCTTTCCAACGTTGCCGTAGATGTATGTGACGCTGCCGAGATGCTCGATGAAATCGACATCGAGCTCGATCGCTATCTCTTTCTTCTCCGCAGCGGGTGGGGAGAAATCATCCGGCCTGATTCCGAGGGTGACGGATTTCCCGACGAGAAATTTATCCGGTTGGACCGGGACGGATATTTTCGCACCCGCGTCCAGTCTGACGTCCATGCCCGACTCGTGCGCCGCCTCGATCTTGGCATTGAGGAAGTTCATCTTGGGCGATCCAATGAAGCCGGCCACAAAGCGAGATGCCGGATTGTGGTAGAGATCATGGGGCCCCACTTGCTCTATATCGCCATCCTTAAGAACGACGATCTTGTTGGCCATGGTCATCGCTTCGACCTTATCGTGGGTGACATAGATCATGGTGTTTCCAAGCTGCTTGTGAAGCTTCGCAATCTGAACCCGGTTCACGCACAATGGCCCGGCCGATCGCTACCCGCTGCCGCTGCCCGCCTGAGAGTTGTCGGGGTTTGCGATCCAGCAGATGGTCAATTTGCAATTAACAAGCCTTGTCGCGACTCTCGCGTGTATCCGGGCCCTATCAACCTTCGCCATACGCAGAGGGAACGCGAGGTTCTCTCGCACGGTCATGTGCGGAGAGAGAGCGTAGCTCTGAAACACCATGCCGAGGTTGCGGTCGGCCGCGTCAACATCGTTGACGAGCTCGTTGATCAGCAGCCGCCCTCCGCTAATTCGCTCCAGTCCCCCGATCATTCTCAAGAGCGTGGACTTGCCTGCCCCCGATGGTCCGACGAAGACGACGAATTCCCCATGATCAATTGTCAGATCTATATTCTGTAGGACCGGGATACTTCCATACGCCTTGTTGACACCTTCCAGACGGACATCAGCCATCACGCTCTCCTTTGTCGCGAGCTGCCAGTAATCATCGGCGGCACCTCAATCTCCTCTCCTTTAGACTTGACACCATGAAATCGGGCGGAATCAGCGATGGGTCCTCTCGTGCCGGCACACCGGTCGTGACCAGCACGGTCGGAAGACCCGCCCGTTTCCTTGCCTGAATATTCGTCTGTATCTGGTCGCCGATCAGCAAGGTGGAACCGCGAGCTGTCCGCAGACGCGAAAGTGCAGTCTCGATCATATGCGCCTCGGGTTTACCGACGATCAGGGGTTTCATTTGCGTGGCAGCAGCGACCGCCGTGATCGTTGCGCCTGCTCCGGGCTCGAACCCGTTGTCGGTTGGCAAGAGGAGATCGGGATTCGTGCCTATGAATGCGGCTCCGTTCAAGATCGCGTCGACCAGCGTCAGCATCTTCTCATGCGTGATCTGCCGATCGAGTCCCATCAGTACGACCTCGGGCTTTCGGTCGGTAGTCTCGAGACCCACGCCGGCGATGGCCTTCACAAGGGATGGCGCACCGATAACATATGCGCGTCACGTCTGGGTATTTCGCGCGGATGAGTTCCGCGGCCGTGATAGCGCTCGTCACCACGTCTTTCGGCGCGATGGCAAGGCCGAACGCTTCCAATTTGCGGACGACGTCCTCCGGAGTGTGCGTTGAATTATTGGTCACGAAGCAGACCGGCACTCCGGCGGCCTGCCATCGCCCAAACGCCGCGATGGCGTCCGGAATCGCGGCGTTCCCGCGATAGACTTCGCCATCCAGATCCGAAATGATCCCTTCGACTGGCGGCCAATTGAGGTGAGAGCCTGCACTAGCCATTCATAAGCATCCCGCCGTTCACGTGAACGATCTGCCCGGTCATGTAGGAAGCTGCAGGACTGGCGAGGAAGACGGCTAGCCCTGCGATATCCTCCGGTACTCCTACCCGTCCCAAGGGGATCCGGCCGCTGTGGCGCGCTTCCGTCTCCTCGCGCGGACGGCCATGCATTGGCGTGTCGATGATCCCTGGCGCGATCGCATTCACGTTAATGTTCAGGGGAGCGCATTCGTAGGCAAGTAACTTCGTGACGTCGTGAACGATCGCTTTGGAAAGACAGTAATCAGCTCCGCCGGCCTGGTAGTTGAACACGGCCCCGTGCGAGGACAAGGAGGAGCCAACGTTGACGATGCGCCCGCCCTTGCGTTTCATGAAACGCTCGATGGCCATTTTTGAACAGCGCAGGACTGCGACCGAGTTGATCTGGATGGTACGCTCAATTTTCTCCGCATTACCGTTCAGGAGCGGCTGGGCAGATTTGATACCGGCATTGTTGACCAGCACATCGAGCCGGCCAAAGTGCTTGCTAACCTCATCGAGGACCTTGGCGACATCTTCCTCGCGGGCGACATCCATGGCCATGGGCAATACGCCATTGCCATAGGGCAATCTTGCCAGAGTGTCTCTGAGATTCTCCAGATTGGCATCGGTGGCGACGACGTTCGCCCCGCCTTGGCGGAATGCATTTGTAATGGCAGAGCCAATCCCACCACCGGCCCCGGTGACGAGCACCGTTCTATCTGACACTGAGAACTGTTCGGTCATTCCAACTCCAAGATCGTTTGGGACTTCAGAAACTCCTCAACGGCCTGGGCCGTCGGCATCGCGCTTTGAGCGCCGCGTCGTGTAACACACAAGGCTGCAACGTCCAGCGCTTTCCTGACCGCTTCCCTTAAGGGCAAGCCTTGAGCCAGTGATGCGGCGAACGCTCCGTTAAACGCATCTCCTGCCGCTGTGGTATCGACGACTTTCACCGGGAACGCACGCAGCGCAAAAGAGCTCGTTGCATCGGCATAGTAGGCTCCCTGCGCACCCAAGGTGATGAGCGCTGCCCGTGGCCCAAGATCAAGAAGCTTCGCAGCCACGCCCGCGGCACTCTCGAAGTCTTCCACCTCGATCCCGGTCAGTTCGAAAGCTTCCGTCTGGTTCGGCGTGACAAAATCGACACTTCTCCACACCGCGACTGAAAGTCCGGGTCTTACCGGCGCCGGGTTGAAGATCAGCTTGAAACCCCGGTCGGATTTCATCTCGAACAGCCGATTGAGCGCTGGTGTCGGGATCCCCATCTCAGCCACGACGATTGCTTCTCGGTCGATGAATCGCGCCGCGCTCTCGATCATGTCCGGCGTCACGTTGAGATTGGCGCCCGCGTCTATGACGGTCATGTTGGAGCCGTCGTCACCGACAATAACCACGGCTGAACCCGACACCTCACCCGCACAGATCTCGATGGCATCCGCGCAAACACCGGTATCGCGCAGCGACCGCAACAACAATCGTCCGGTATCATCATCGCCTAAACGCGTGTAAAGACCAAGCCGGGCAGCGGCAACAGCCTGATTGGCGCCCTTCCCCCCGGGGGTGCGGGCCAACGCTCCCATGAGGCTTTCACCCGGCGTCGGAAGGCGCTCGACATTGAAGCAGAGATCGAGATTCGTCGTTCCGAAAAACATCACTGGCCTAGCGCTCATTTTACGGCACCAAATGTGAGGCCGCGTTCGAGGTGACGTTGGCCGATGATGATCAGAATGACGGGAATGATCATCGTCACGACCAGCCCTGCGGCCATCACAGGGTAGAACTGCACGCCCGGATTGAGCAGCTTGAGAAGAGCGACCGTCACGGGTGCCTTGGTCGAGCTGAGGATCAGACCGAGAGCGAAGTTGTGCCAGGCGAGCAGAAAGATGAGCAACGAGGCCCCGATGAGGCCCGGCTTCAAGAGCGGCAGCACGATGTGCAACACAACCCGGTCCGGTTTGGCGCCGTCCATGGCAGCCGCCTCCTCGATATCTTAGGGGATGTCTTCGATATAGGAGCGGCTCAGCCAAACAATCAGACGACCTGGTAGACCCAGATCATCCCGAGATAGGTGTCATACAGTCCAATCGTCTGAACGACGCTGAAGAGCGGGATGACGACCAAAAGGACCGGGGCAAAGCGGAAGCCCAAAATAATGAAGGCAATGTCTTCCTTGAGAGGTATGTCTCGCCTCGCCAGGACGTAGCCGGCGGGCACCCCAACGAGCAGAGAGATGATTACGGAGCGGAGAGCAATGACGACGCTGTTGGTGATCGGCGTCAAGAAGTCGACTTTGATGGTGCCATAGCTGGTCGCCCCGGCCTGGGCGACATCAAACAAGACACGAAAATTCTCCAGTATCGGCACGAAGAGAAATGTTGGCGGCCAGGTCATGACGTCAGTCTGCTGCTTCAGCGACATCATCACGATCCAGACGAGTGGTAAGGCCAGGATCAATGCGCAAATGCCGATGAGCAGGTTTAGAATCAAACTGGTGGAGGTCGAGCGCTTCAATCGCATAGGTTGCCTCCTCAGCTTACGCGCTGCCGAACGAAGCGCCACAGCTTCACCATGGTAAACGTTCCGATCAGCACGATCATCCAATTGACGACCATAAGTGCGGCACCACGCCCAAAGGAGAGAAACGCGGTAACGTAAGCTCGCACCGAAAGGACAGAGGTGCTATTTCCGGGTCCGCCTTGCGTTGTCCCGAAGATGATGTCGAACTGATTGAGCGATTCGATCAGCCGAAACACTGCGGCAATCAGAATGTATGGGGTGACCAGGGGCAACTCGATGTGGAGGAAGGTTGCCCATCCCTTCGCGCCATTGACACGCGCGGCCTCCCTCACCTCTTCATTAATACCCTGAAGGCCTGCGAAGACGATTAGCGCGAAGAATGGCGTGTAGGTCCAGACGTCAATGAAGACCAGTGAAAACATCGCGGTGTTTGGATCTGAAATCCACGCAAACCGGCCTATTCCCACGAGAGACAGCAAGTAATTCATGATACCGCTTTGTGGGTCCATCATTGTCGTCCACATGAGCGCAACGCTCATCGGGGGCAGGACCAGGGGCAAGTGAATGACGGGCCGCATCACACGCGCAAGGAAGACTTCAGTTGCGAACAGCTTGGCAAGTGCAAGACCGAATGCAGCCTCCGCAAATACCGCCGATCCGGCGTAGACAAGAGTGGCACGAATGCTGTTCACAAAAGTCGCTGGTCTTGATCAGTGCTGCGTAATTGTTGAGCCCCATGAAGTGGCCCAGCGGGCGACCGAACTTGAGATCGGTCAGCGACTGAAAGACGTCATAGAAAAACAAGAAAAGAAAGCCAAGAAGTATGATGATGGTGGGGGCTATCGCGCTAATGCTCCACCAATCAAGACGCAGCTTTTCGGCGCGCCTGACGGTCTCATCTCGTGGCGGCGCAAGTTCGCTGGCCGAAGGCTGCAGCGTCACGATTCCGTCGGATCCTCGAAGGTCCATCTCACTGTATCTCTAAAATGCGAAGGGGGCGACGACGATGGTCGCGGCCCCCCAGCGGGCTTTACATCGACGAACGGATCTCGGAGGCGAGATCAGCCAAGGTGGCCTTCACGTCAGCTCCATTGACCATTTTTTGCATGGCCACGGCCCAACCACTCATTGCTTCGGCAAAGCCGACGCGAGCTGTAAAGGCGAGTTGTGCCCTGTCCTGAACGGTCTTGAACGTGTCGACGAAGTTGTTGAACTCCGGCTTTGCCGCATATTCGAGCCAGGCCTTATCGCTCCAGGTCGAGGCACGCGGAGAGTTGACGAGCTTGCCGGCGATCGCGCCGTTCAGCTCGACCTGTTTTGACGTTGCCCATTGGATGAAGAGCCAGGCTGCCCCCTTCTTCTGCGACGCAGCATTCATCGCTAGAGACCAGATCCAGATGTTGGATTCGAAATCCTTGCTGTTCGGAGCGTGCAGCGGAGGCGCGAATGCGATCTTCCCGGAGGCAGGCTTGCCAGCCACGTCATTCCAAAAGCCGAACATATTGGAATCGATCGCCATCGCTGTTCGTCCCGAATTGATGCCATCGACCACCTGGTACCAGTTGTCGTTGGCAAAGGATGGAGCCGCGCACTTCTTGATCATGTCCACGTAGTCCTTGTGGAACGCGATCGACTCGGGCGAGTCGAGGCCGGTGTCCAGCTTACCGTCCTTGACGACGAAGTCATGCACCCCGTAGGACCTGGCAATCGAGATCGCAGCCGTGTGGATGCTGCTCCAAAATCGCACGCCGCCCACGCCCAACGGTGTGATCGCGGGGTCCGCAGCCTTCAGCTTTTCGCAGGCCGCGGACATCTCCGGAGGAGTCGTCGGGATCTTGAGGCCGTACTTGGCGAGGATGTCCTTGCGGTAGAACAGCTGGATGTTCTCAAAGCCATGCGGAATGGCCCACACCTGTCCGCTTCCCGGCTCGATCTGCCCTTCTTTGACCTTCCAGGTCAGCGCATCCCGTAGTGCAGGGAAGAAATCCTTGTAGTCGTAGCCAGCCGCCGTGAGTTTCGGATCGTTCAGATAGCGGTCGAGCGGCTCAAGCAGTTGACCTGGTGCAATATCCCAAGCTGGTTGAATGCCCGTACCCACAACGTCCCAGCTCGGCGACTTGGTACTGAGCTGGATTGTCAACTTATTCCAATAGGCGTCGTCAGGATAAAGCTCGGGCGTCACCTTGATGCCCGTGAGCTTCTCGAATTCCGGCAACTGGGCTGCGACTGCATCGGCATACGGATGAATGTCGTAGGCCCAGACGATCGATGCGCCTTCGAACTGGCGCCAGTTGATGTCGTCCGCCTCGGCTTGGGTAAACGCCGTGACCATTCTGGCCAAAAGCGTGGAGCTGATGAGAGCTTTTTTGGCAAAATTGGCCGAATGGCCGCGACAAGCGGCAAGCTTCCTTGGCATGATTCCCTCCGATGGGCTCTCTGGCCCGTAGACCACGCGCCCCCTCCTCTTCCAGAGGCCGTAGTGTCGGGAAGGCTAGCGCTCAGCGTTCGGTCGTAAGCGGCTTTTCAAACTCTGGTTGGGTAAAGTTGAGTAACTCGACAGGACTACGACGGCAGTTCGGAGTCAATGAGCACACCCAAGTTGAGCAGCCGCTTCGAACTCGAACGATAGACAGATTGATCGACCTAGTACCCACTTTTCATAGTGAGTGGTGATTCAACATCGGGATGATACTCGAAACAAGAGAAGTCCAGCTTTCGAAAAAAGGATCGCAAGGTGCTTGAGGCATGTTGCCGCTCAGCGGTGACATTGCAGCGCGATTTGAATCGGGCTCGGATCGTTCTGCCGGCTGCGGGCGAGCGCAGCACCTCAGAGCTGCCAAAACGTGGTGCCAACTACTGCGGGCGGAGTTGAAGCCCAGAACGGCCAAAGGATTGCGCCAGCGCAATGTGCCTCCTCAGCGAAGTCGGTAGACAATTCCGCAGCTGAAGGAGAAACAGATGAGATCGTAATCTGGCGCAATAGTACGGTCACGACAGGCTTCCACGCACCTAATCGCCGAAACTACGGCCAACGCCTTCCAATCTCGCACATCCATTTTGGCGGCGGCACGCCGACGATCATGACGCCCGAGGCCTTCGCCGATCTCGTCGGCGCGCTCCGCTTCTCGTATCTCGTGTTGCCCGGCGCCGAAATGGCCGGGGAGATCGATCCGCGTACCCTGACCGAGCCGATCGCAGAGGGTTTGGGCTACAGCGGAGTCAATCGCGCGAGCCTGGGGGTGTAGAGCTTCGATCCTGTTGTGCAGCGCGCCATCAACCGCCTGCAGACTTTCGAGCAGACCGCCACGAGCGTTGAGCGCCTGCGGCGAGCCGGCGTCGGCTGGCTCAATTTCAATCTTATCTACGGTCTGCCGCTTCAGACCATGCAATCGTGCCTAGACACGGTCGCCAAATGCATCGAACTTCGGCCGGATCGCTTGTGGGTGTTCGGTTACGCGCATATGCCCTCCTTCAAGAAACATCAGCGCAAGATCGACGAACACGCCCTGCCCCAGACAGTCGAGCGTCATCTTCAGTCGGAACTGATTGCGGAAGCCCTGGTCGACGCGGGCTATGTGCGCATTGGCTTCGACCATTTCGCCCTACCCGGCGACAATCTTGCTGCGGCGAAGCGCCAGGGGCGGCTGCGTCGGAACTTCCGGGTTACACCGACGACACCGCCGAAACGCTGATCGGGCTAGGGGCAAGCGCCATCGGAAGGATGCCGCAGGGATTCGCACAGAACGTCGTGGTAACCCGTGATTACCTGGCGCGCATCGCCCACGACCGGCCCGCCACCCTCAAGCGGTATGCCTTCACGGGTGACGATCGCTTCCGAGCCGATCTAATCGAGCGACTGATGTGCGACATGGCCCTCGACCTGTCGAAGGTCGCTCGGTCGCGATCCGAAGTCGGCCATCGTCGATCGCTCGCGGCTGATAGCCTGATTCCAGACGGCGCAGTGACCATGGACGGCGACGAGCGACTGTTCGTCAGGAAAGGCGCCGAGTTTCTCGTCAGGACTGTGGCGTCCGCATTCGATGCTCATCTGGCGCAGTCAGTGCCGACTCACAGCCGCACAGTATGAGGCTCTTGGAGCTACCACACCAACGTGTGGAGAGACTAGGTTGGATTGCCGCAGTTTCCGGCGGTTGTTGAGCCAGCTGCGAAGTCGATCGGTTACTGTCGACCTCGACTAACCAACCTACCGGACTCGGGAAACTCGACGTTCTCGAACGACGTCTTCACTGGATCAAACCGCATGTTTAGATAAGCGAGAACAGCATGCCGGACATCAGGCGATGTGAATTCCGGAACTCGAATGCCGGTAAACAAGAGGGCATTGATTCTTCCGCGGACTCGCTAGGCTAGAGCACAAATGCTCACAGGAAGTTGCGAACTGCGCGCGCGACTATCCTATCGTCAAAGGAACCTTGAGCGACTGAATCGCATAGTAGCACCGAAAATCAACGAGCAGCAGCGTGCTCGGCATCATGAACGTTGGTTTTCCGTTACGGGCAGACCCATCAAACCTAATGGGGTCCAAGCCAGGAAAAGCCAAAACACATAGAGAGGTACGATCGCGCTATTCGGTGCAGTCGAGCAAACCTGGTTCCTTGACGACCCAGCCGCAGCACGCTTGTTGGTCCTGTAAGCAGTGAAATCGATGATTGTCGCCGACCTCTCTGTCGCTTGATACTTTGATACCATGAAAATCCTACTCAGCCACTGCCCTTGTCGCTTTTGCATTCTCTGCCGCATTTGGTCGTGCCGTGTCTTGAGCCAAGTGCAGCAAGCAAAGCCAGATGTGATCGGCCTCGCGCCGGGCTTTGAAGCGGCCAACGCATTTCTTAGAGCAAAGAGCCGTGCGCCAGGAATAATGGCGGACCAGCCCAAACTTTCCGCCGCACACCGCGCAGCACCTTGACTGATCGCGGTGACAACTATGGGAGCTGTTTCGCATTCTCGCCTCCTGTCGGCGTTACGTGGACACCTCGGGCATTTTCTTCCGCAGCACCACTGCCCGCACACGGCAGGGGCGGTGCCAAGTTTTGCGATCCGTGCGGGACACCGGCCGCAAGGGCTTGAGCCTGATGCTGATGCGCGCGGCGCGATCCATCTGAGTGCTTCCGCGACAGTCGCAAATGTAATAAGTATCCAATCTCGATTCCGGCAATGAGCTGGCCACGCGCGACAAATTCCTGCGTTTGTGCAGCTTTTCTCGATGGATTTCAGCTGCCATCGCGCAAGAGGCGCCTAGCGGCGCTCTACGGCTTGTAAGCGCCACGCTGCCTTTGCGCGGTCAAAGGCGATAGCTCACCTTCTTCCTCGGCTGTTTGAGAGGCAATAATGACTGCGGGCGAGTGAGGGTGCAGAGTTGCGACTCGGATGGGCCAAGCTGAGGTGCTTGGGCCCCAGAGAGAAGGCGCGGAAAGCGAGACGTCAGGTCAGTGCATCGGCCGCATCCCTGATGCTGCTGTAGATTTCGTCAAGGTCTGCCGCTGTGACACAATAAGGAGGCATCACGTAGATCGTGTTCCCGAGCGGCCGCAGCAGCATATTTCGCTGTTTAAAGAAGGCCTGAAGCTTCGGACCGAGTTCGGCCAGATAGCCTGCATCGCTCGCTTTCAGATCGAGTGCTGCGATGGTGCCAGTCCGACGGACCTTTTCGAAGCGTCGGTCGGCGCGGAATAGCTCTAGCGCCTCTTCTTGCATCGTACCGACCGACGCCACGCGCTGGCGAGTTTCCGGATCCTGCCAGAGATCGAGGTTGGCGATTGCGGCGGCGCAAGCCACCGGGTTCGCTGTATAAGAACTCGAGTGAAAGAATGTCCGTGTACGATCCTTCGAATAGTGCGCGTCGAAAATATCCGCCCGGCACAGTGTCACCGCGAGCGGAAGCGTCCCACCCGTGAGGCCTTTGGAGTAGCAGGCGAGGTCGGGAATGACATTGGCCTGTTCGCAGGCGAATAAGCTTCCGGTGCGGCCCCAGCCGGTCATGACCTCGTCGGCAATGAACAGGACATCAGAGGCCTCGCAGATCCGCTTCATCTCTCTTAGCACCCACGCCGGGTACATCAGCATCCCACCTGCCCCCAAAATCAGCGGCTCTACAATAAAAGCGGCGGGCATTTCGTTTCGACAAGCCGCCTCCAGCGCATCCAGTGTCGCCTGCTCATGACCTCTCGCAGGAAACGGGACTGAGGTCACGTCGAACAGGAAGGGCGCGTATCGCACGTTGAATACCCCTCGAGCACCGACCGACATCGCACCAATTGTGTCCCCGTGGTAGGAATGTTGCATCACGACAATGCATCTTCGCTGCTTGCCGATGTTGTGCCAGTAGCCGACTGCCATTTTTAGCGCCACTTCCACGCTGGTCGAGCCACTGTCCGAGAAGAAGACATGCGCGAGGCGATCGGGTGCGAGTTTCAAGAGTTGTGCAGCAAGCTGCTCCGCCGGTTCGTGGGTGTAGCCTGCGAAGATAATCTGATTGAGCTTGCCTGCCTGTTCCTGGATGGCGCTCACGATATGAGGATGGCAATGCCCATGGGTCACCACCCACCAGGATGATATAGCATCGATAACTCGACGACCATCAGCGGTGTGGAGATAGGCGCCATCTCCCCGCACAACCTCTGTCATCTCCTCTTGCAGCGCATGTTGTGTGAACGGATGCCAGATCGGCGACTTCGGCTTCGTCGTCATTGCTTGAATTGATCGGCACGGAACGAGTTCTTAAAGGCGGCCTGCAGCGTGTCTGCCGCGAGGGGCGACAGCCAGGGCAATCGCCCTAACCAAGGCGCCCGCCCAATCTCGCGAATAGCGATCTGGGTCTCAGCATTTGGTGCTCCAATGAAGGCAATTCCAAGAATGGGGATCTGGCGCCTTCGCAGAGCCTCTATCGACAGCAGCGAATGATTAATGGTGCCCAGCGCCGTGCTCGCGCAAAGCACGACCGGAAGCCGCCATCGCTCGAAGACATCAATGTAGAGTGTATCGCCCCTCAGCGGCACCATCAGGCCGCCAGCACCCTCAATCACCAACGGTCGCCCCCCGGTGTCTGGCACATTGAGCGAATCTGGCTCCATGCGAACTCCGTCAATTTCAGCGGACTGATGGGGCGAAACGGGGGTGCGAAGCCGGTAAAGCTCCGGCATGATGCGATCGGGCGAGAGACCGCCGAGCCGTGCGACAAGTTCGGCATCAGTCTCTCCTTCGAGACCGGCCTGAATCGGTTTCCAATAATTCGCGCCGAGGAGATCGGCGAGTCCCGCGGAAAACACCGTTTTTCCGATTCCGGTGTCTGTGCCTGTCACCACGATCCGCTGACTCATCGAGCTTCACCTCTCGCCTCAATAAACACGTCGAGCACTGAACGCACCTTGTCGTCTTGCTCGACCGGAAGTCTTTCATCTTTTGCACCCATTATTGCCGGGGCGCTCAGCCGAATTTCCCTATTGCTGGGCCGTTCGCTGCCGAATTCCGTAGCTAATTCGGAGAATGCAAAGCTTTCATGTGACAAGCGTCGAGGCCTGCGGGGGTACTTAAGCAAACAACGAGGGGCGTTCTAAGCGTCGGAACGCTTCACTGCCCAGCCGTGGACGAGTTCCACCGGCTCCCGTTCGGGCGGCCGGCCTGAATGGTTTGCAAGAGGATTGCACCGAAGAGATGGGTGAACCCGGCCGCAAAAACGTTTTTCTCATCCCGGTACGCCGTATAAGCCACCACGAATCTGTGATCATCGAGCTCCATCTCTTGTCTCCTCGAACAGAGCATCGAGCATTGCACGCACGTCATCCTCCGCCATGTTAAGCGTCAGTGAAATTCGCAGACGAGCCGTGCCCGCCGGCACGGTTGGCGGCCGGATCGCGCGAATATCGAAGCCGCGCGCCTGCAGTCTCGATGCGAGCCGCATCGCACGCGCGTTGTCGCCCACAATATAGGGCACGATCTGCGAGTCCGAGGGACTTCGCCCGCCGCGCGCGCCAATCTCTCGATGCGTGAACGCGACCAGCTTGGCCAAACGCTGCTGCCGCCCGGGCTCCTCCCGCAGGATCAGCAATGCCTCCCGCACGGCGACTGCCATCAATGGCGAGGGCGCGGTGGCGAAGATGAATGGACGGCAGCGGTTGACCAGGAAGTCGCGCAGCACGCCTGCGGCCGTGACAAGCGCGCCGGCCGCTCCCAGTGCTTTGCCGCAGGTATGGACAACCAAGAGGTTCTCGCGCCTTTGATAAGGCGCGGTGAGCCCTCGACCCTGCTCGCCGTAAACGCCCGTGGCATGGGCCTCATCCACTACGACAAACGCATCATGGCGATCGGCGATCGCGATCAGTTCTTTGAGCGGGGCGAAATCGCCATCCATGCTGTAGAGACTTTCAACCACGATCCAGACGCGACCGGTTCCGCCCGCAGCCCGCCAGTCACAAATTGTGCTTTCGACCGACTGAGGATCATTATGGGCGCTTAGACGAAACTCGGCCCGGCCAGCACGCGCTCCTTCATGAACGCTTGCGTGCACAAGAGAATCGAGAACAAGCAGATCACCCCGCTGGGGCAGTGTTGTCAGGACTGCAAAATTTGCGACATAGCCGCCGGCAAAGAAAAGCGCCGCGTCCGCCCCAAAGAACTGAGCTGCTTCCGCCTCGAGACTTTCGTGTTCGTCGCAATTGCCACGCAGCAGCCGCGACCCGCCGGCCCCGATCGGGGTCCCCGCCTCGAGCGCGGCCGTGATAGCCTTTTTCATGCGCGGCGCGCTCGCCAGCGCCAGATAATCATTCGATGTGAAATCGACCCCGCTGCGCGGCTTGAGGCTGCGCAGTCGGTCGTCTTCGTTCAGGACCTGCAACGCCGCGACATAATCGGCAACCTTGACGCCAAGGCTTAACGTCACGCTTCAACTCCCACATCGCGCAAAGAAATTGTAATGGCCGCCTAGAACGAGCTCAAACATCGGCCTCTTGGCTTCAACCTGGCAGAATGCAAGTTTCTCGATCAACGAGCACAACGTGCGGCTTGCTTCCGTCTCGTCAAAAGAGTCGTCGGCTTCCACCACATAGGTCGCGAAGCGCGCCCCGGCTTTCAATTTGTAGATCTCGACGCGTCCGTGGATCAGGACTCCTGCCGCATCCAGCAGCAATTGAAACCGAGCCATCACTGTCCAGATCGGCTCCAGCCAGCGAGGCGCGATGGATTTTGCCTTGCATTAAGGTAATCTGCATTTGCCACTTACGCTCGGTTTGCGGCAAAGCGTGCTCGCTGCCTGTTTTCACTTCGTAAGCCCGGACGTAATGCCGAGTCGGTCCAGCAAGTTCGCATCACGGCCGCGCTGCGGGTTCTTAGTCGTCAACAGCACATCGCCGATGAAGATGGAGTTTGCGCCGGCCAGAAAGCATAGGGCCTGCAGTTCGTCGCTCATGTATTGGCGTCCAGCGGACAACCGCACGACGCTCTTCGGCATCATAAGCCGGGCGGTCGCTATCAGTCGCACCAGTGCGATCGGATCGGGGCGCTCTGCGGTGCCATTGACCGGCACACCTTCGACCTCGTTCCAGAGGTTAATTGGAACGCTCTCCGGGTGCTTCGGAAGATTGGCGAGTAGGACCAGCATGGCGAGGCGGTCCTGGACACGCTCGCCCAAGCCGACAATGCCGCCGCAGCAGACCTTGATGCCGGCAGCGCGCACATGTTCAAGAGTGTCGATCCGATCCTGCAAGGTGCGGGTGGTGATGATCTTGTCATAGAAATCCGGTGAGCTGTCGACGTTGTGGTTGTAGAAGTCGAGCCCGGCTGAGGCGAGCCGAGCGGCCTGCCTCGACGTCAGCATGCCAAGTGTAACGCAGGTTTGCATGCCAAGCGCCTTGACCGCCCTGATCATCTCACAGACCGAATCGACGTCCCGGTCCTTTGGGCTGCGCCACGCCGCAGCCATGCAGAAGCGAGTGGCCCCAGCATCGTTAGCGCGTTGCGCGGCGGCGACCACATCGGCGCAATCCATCATGCGGGTCGCTTTCAGCCCGGTGTGGTAATGTGCGCTTTGCGAGCAATAGCCGCAGTCTTCCGGACAACCACCGGTCTTGATGCTGAGCAGGCTTGCAGTCTCGACGTGGTTTGGGTCGAAGTTGTCCCGATGAGCGCGCTGCGCGCGAAACATCAACTCGGCAAACGGCAAAGCATAAAGCGCTTCGGCCTCGGCACGCGCCCAGTCACCGCGGAGCGGCCCGCTATTTCCGGCACCGTGCCGGTCCATCTTCACCGCAGCAATCATCAAACTTGCCTTAGCATTCCATCATAGATAATGAGCGAAATTATCTATGAACTGTAGATCTGGAGTGATGCTAACCGATGCGACCTGCTCATGCACCCCGTTTTGCGATAGATAATCTATGATTATTCCCGACCAAAATGCGACGACTGCGGCGCGCATTGCCGACGCGATCGGCCAGCGCATTATCAGCGGCGAGCTGCAGCCCGACGCCCCACTCCGGCAGGATCATGTCGCGCGGGAATTCAATTCAAGCCACGTCCCGGTGCGCGAGGCATTTCGGCAGCTCGAGGCCCAACATCTTGTCGTAGCGCAGCCCCGTCGCGGGGTACGGGTTGCGCCGCTCGATACCAAGTCCTTGAAGGAGATTGCCGAAATGCGTGCGGCGCTCGAAGTGGTCGCGTTGCGCAATGCGGCTCCAAAGCTCACCTCGCAGCATTTGGCACGGATCGAACGCGTCCTGATTGAAGGAGACGACGCCCAGACGATTGAGGAGTTTGAGATGGCCAACCGCGCGTTTCACCGCGCGCTGGTCGCGCCATGCGCGATGCCGCGCCTGCTCGCGAGCCTCGACGGATTGCAGCTTGCGAATTCTCGAATGGTGTTCGCTATGGCACGAAGCGCCGGCTGGCGCCCGAGGTCGAATCAGGATCATCGCCTGATCCTGCAGGCGCTGCGGGCGCGCAACGTCGAGCACGCCTGCAATCTGCTTGCACGCCACATCCAAACGATCGAGCGCCTTGCCCTTCCCGCCTCCGCTGCAGGATGCGATCTGGCGACCTGAGCTCGACCCTTCGCAACATTGTCCTCAATCCGGTCTTGCGCGTGGCATGAGGTGTGGTTGCGCCGAGATCAATCGCAGGATAGTTATGCGACCAATCTAGCGATATCACACACTGCGGCACCCATGATTCGTCACATCGTCTTGTTTAGCGCCAAGGATCAGGCCCATATCGACCAGATCATCCAAGGGCTCCGGGTTCTCACCACAATCCCACATGCACGCCGGCTCGAGGTCGCTCGCAACCGCAAGACCGACCAGCTCGGCAACGACATCGACGTCGTGGTCTATGGTGAGTTCGATAACGAGACGGAGCTCGCAGCCTACAAAGCGCATGATCTCTACCAGGAATCGATCAGGCGGGTACGACCACTCAGGGAGTTGCGGTTCGCGGCCGACTACAATGTACCAACAGGCGAGCGTTGCGTATCAACGTCAGTGATAAGTTCGAAGGCTCTGCGCATTGATTCCACCGGCGGGGATTAACCTGACAATCGATCTCAAGACTTTGCGGGCCCGAGATGAGCTCGCTCTCGTTGGGGCGGGGATCAAAAGCGCACCTCCGAGCGCGCCGGCCGTCCGGTGACTGACAGGGCGATGCACGTCCGCGAACTGCAGTGGATCGAGCCCATCATTGGGATGCAATGTCTGGCGCATCGATCGCACCTTACATTTCTCGACAGCGCAGCAAGCCATGAGTTACTAGGGCGCTATTCATATCTGACCTGCGACCCCTTCAGCACTTACACGGTCGTTGACGGACAGGCGAGTTGCAATGGAGAGGCGCTCGATGGCGATCCATGGGAAGCTCTTCGCACCCTGCTGGCCAGGTTTCGCCAAGAGCATCGCCCCGATCTCCCGCCGTTCCAGGGAGGCGCGGCCGGCTTCTTGAGTTACGATCTGAACAGGACACTGGAGCGATTACCGGCGCCGGCAGCTCCTGGTCAGCAGTTGCCCCAATCCATGCTGCATCTTTATGACGTGGTCATCAGCTTCGATCATCGCGACCACCGATGCTGGATCTTTTCTAGTGGATGGCCGGAGCAGGATCCGGCGCGACGAAACAAGCGTGCACGCGGGCGAGCCGATGAGTTTGCAGCCCTCCTTGCCGGCCCAAAAGCGCCGCGGAATGACTCCCTGGTCACATCGGGCAGATGGCGTTCGAATTTCAGTCATGAGGATTATATTGCGGCGGTACAGCGCGTTATCGATTTGATTCTGGCCGGCGACGTCTTCCAAGCCAACATTGCGCAACGCTTCAGCGCGGAGATCTCGACTTCATTCGATCCCATCTCGTTCTACTGCCGGCTCCGATCATTAAACCCAGCCCCCTTTGCAGCCCTGCTGCGCTACGGCAAGCTCACCATCGCGTCGAGCTCGCCGGAACGACTTCTGAAGCTTGACGGACGGCAGGTCGAAACGCGCCCCATCAAAGGTACGATCGCGCGATCCTCTGATTCCAAGGAAGACGAGCGCCGCGCTGATATGCTGGTCGCGTCCGAAAAGGACCGCGCAGAGAACACTATGATCGTCGACCTGTTGCGAAATGATCTATCTCGCGTTTGCACTGTGGATTCGATCGACGTTCCAGCCTTGTGCAAGCTCGAATCCTATGCCTCAGTGCACCACCTCGTGTCAGTCGTCACGGGTGAACTTTCAGAACGCCAAGACGCCGTTACCCTCCTTCGAGCTTGCTTCCCCGGCGGTTCCATTACAGGGGCACCGAAGGTCCGCGCGATGGAGATTATTGCGGACATCGAGGGTGTGGCGCGAGAGGTCTATTGTGGGGCGATCGGCTTCATCGGTTTCAACGGATACATGGATACGAACATTGCGATCCGCACTGTCACGATCGATGACGAATTGGCGGTGTTTCACGCCGGTAGCGGTATAACCGCGATGTCGGAGCCAGAGGCCGAATACGAAGAGACGCTCGCCAAGGCGCAGCGGATGTTTGATGCATTTGGTGCTGAAACGCCCGGTGCATTTTGATCGTCATCATCGACAATTACGACTCTTTCGTCTTCAACATTGCGCGGTATTTCCGCAGACTCGGTCAAGCAACCGAGGTGTTCCGGAACGACGCGGTCGGCGTGAGCGACCTTGTTGGCCTCAAGCCGCGCGCCATCGTTATCTCCCCCGGTCCATGCACTCCAATGGAAGCCGGAATATCTACCGCCGTCATCCGCGAACTTTCCGGGCGGCTCCCAATTCTGGGCATCTGCCTCGGACACCAGTGTATTGGCAGCGTTTTCGGCGGACGCGTCGCGCGTGCACGTCGCCCTATGCACGGCCGGTCCTCGTACGTAACGCATGACGGCCTTGGGCTATTCCAGGACCTCCCGTTTCCACTTTGCGTCGGGCGCTACCATTCTCTCGTTGTCGAGCTCGATGAGGCCTGCGCGCCGCACCTCACGGTCACCGCGCGTTCAGACGAAGGCGAGATCATGGCCGTTGCACATCGCCATCAACCAACCTATGGCGTGCAGTTCCATCCGGAATCGATACTTACAAAGGAAGGGCACGCCTTGCTCATGAATTTTCTGCGACTTGCAGAGACTTCATGAGCGTGGCGATCGGGTATCAGGAATCCTTCCTGGCTCGTGGCGAGGTCGTCACTTGGATGAGGCGGCACGAAATGGAGGAAGCCGCTGGCCCATGGCGGTGGAGGCAGAAGGGTAGTCGGATCGCATAGCGGCATCATCGTCAGAAAGAAGTATGAGCCATGGTGCAGATTGACGACGAGAAGAACTAAAGCCAATTCGTGGAGCGAGGCCCGACAGCAACGATGTACGCGTCCTTCCGGGCGCGAGCCGAAGACGAGTTCTCGGAATTCTGGTGCGCAGTGCCCCGGACGAAAGGTGCTGGACCTGTGCCGCTGATGGTCTTGAAGCTCTGAGCCCGACGGCTGGGAGAGCATCTTGTTGAACACGCCGACGCCCGTTCGAGTGAATGCGGCACGTCAGGGCTGTGCAGCTACGGCTATGGGTTACCCGCGCGTCAGTGAGAACACTCATATTTTCGAGCGACATAGGAACACTATTCCGAGCTGCAAGGTTCTTCGTCACAGGGGCTAGAAATTGCGGAGTTCTATTTCATGGCCATTCAGATCGTGATGGACCACACGGGCGACACCCGACATATCTTTGAGCAAACCGCCCCGACGGGGCTGGCCCAGGCTGAAAAGCGCTTCAAGGAGCTGACGGGGCAAGGATTTACCGCTGCCACCCGGACGTCGCCCGGCGAGCTCAAGGTCACACGGTCATTCGACCCGACTGCCGATGAGACGCTGTTCTATCCGCGCCTCGTCGGTGGTTAGCTAACACGGCACGGCAAATGTTTTTGTTCAGGCGCAATGGGGTCGGCTGTCGTGCGCGTTTGCGTGCCCTGCGCTTGCTCTACGGGAGCTTCATTGAGCAAAACGGCCCGGAAGCGCGTGCGCGGCGTCTTCTGCGGGATTGGTTATCTCCAGAGCAGCGTGCGCAATTTGATGCCGAGGGCTATTTCGAGGTCACGGGCTCTCACACGGGTCGACGATATCGAATCTACCAGGCCAGCGTGAGCAATGTTTTGGAGGTCGACGAACAAGGTCAGCCTAAGATCGGGTGGTGCTTTGTTCCCGAACGTCCCCTGGTGGCTGGCGACATCATGCTCGCTCAAAAGATCGCGCTCGAAACCGATGATTGGCCGTGCTCGCGGTTGCGAATAGATTCTATCCGAACCCTATTCGGCTCCCAGGGCTACTGCGGCGCGCCTACTAGCCTGCTCGTGGGTGGGGCCGCTCGCTGCGGGCCAGCGACGCCCTCGCCGCCAAAGGCGCCGGTATGCGAAACGAGGGCTGGCAGTAAGCCGTCGGTAGACTGGCGTTTTGTTGCAATGCGATCTTCCATTAGCGTCACCCGAATGGCTTGCGCGGATTTCGCGCTAGGGCTTTTCTCAACCTCGGCCATTGTCCGTTCGAAGGCGTCGCGCAGCCGTTGTGCGTGGGCAATGCTCTCCGGCTCGGTGAGATACGCAAGCTTGATCAGCAACCTGTTCAACAGATATGTGACGCGAGCATCGTCAGAGTGCCGGCTTCGCAGAACCGTGATCTGTCGTCGTATCTCGACCAGGTCGTGCGCTCCGTCCGGCTGCTTGAATCTGGAACTCGCGACATCGCCTCAGCGCTGAACGAAGTCCACGGCCGGGTATTATGGCGCGCGGAATTCGTCGTGCTGGACCCGACGGGGGCATGTCCGGGGCGCCCATCTTATTGGTCAACGCCGCGCTCGCAATCGAACTCCAAAATTAAGCTTGATGGCACGGCCGCTGGTTATTTCCGGAACCGATCACTCTCGCGGAGAGCACGTGGCATTCCGCTTGCTCATCCGGCCTAAATCGCCCGCGACAAGGGAGGCCCCGTTTCAGGTCGAGGCAAAACAATGCAAGAAGTGTCCCGCTCCGGCACCACCGGAGAGCTACGTCGCAACGCCCTGATCGCCGATCTGTGTTGGCGCGTCCGGCTTATGAACTCCGACATTGTCGAGGAAGAAGCTAAAGCTGGCGTGTACGACGTGCGGCAGCCTACCTATCCGATGCTTGCGCACAACCTGCGTGCACGTCGAGACAAGCTCATGTCGACGATTAGCTTGCTCGAAGAAAGAGAGAGATCGAGCCAGCAGCGCGCGGCCTGAGCCCCTAAGTCCAAACACAATAGGGCTCGCGCAATGAAAGGGTTTGTCGTATAGAGGACCCTTGGGGAGACATCATGAGTGATTGGCAAGCCGAACTGAAAGCGCTGCGGGCGCAGACCGATGCGTTCGCAAAGACGGTTGCCGCCGAGATCACCATCACCAGCTTGTCGCCGGCTGTTCCTGCGTCGGCGCCAATGCGCGAGAGCATGGCGCCGCCGCAGTTCGGACCAATCGACTGGGTCGGCTCAGAGCGCGTTGAGATCAGCAAGCGTGTCGAGAACTTCCGAGCTCACCAGCGTCGCGTGCGAGAGGGAAAGTTTTGCCACGTCCGTGATCGCAAAAATGCGCCAGCCAGGTAGCTAAACCGCGGCCTCTTCAAGCCGACGGAGCCGTAAATTGGGCCGATGCGTAGGTTTCTGCACCCGGTATCTCGGCATGCACACTTCCGCGCCGCCGGCTCAGAACCTATCTCGGCGGCGTCATCCGCGACATTGCTCGCAAGATCGAGGGGCGCTCCGACTTGCTCTGTGAGATTGTCCTTGGGCGCATGCTAGCGCTGGCGGGGCGGGGCGGGTGCTAATACGAGGAGGCCGTGGGCGGTACCGGGACCGTCGGGCTGACGCTACCGGCGGACGCATGCCCTACCGATCGTCATGATCCAGACGATTTGATCAGAGCGGCCGCGGCCAGATTAGGAAAGTTGCGAGCGGGGGTCTGGCACGTCGATCCGCATCCCGCCCAACGAGCTGCTATGGCGATAGGGCGAGTTCGTGAGCCTTGTGTAAGCCGTTCCATCCGTACGCCCCGGGAGAACTGGCCAGCGTTCGGCCCTTACACAAGGCTCACGCCACGCAAGAAGCACCCGCGGGGACGAGGTTCAGAGCTGGGCACGCGGATCGGCTCACTCAAAAAGAGGGTTTGGGATACGGCGGTGCTCTCCGACTTGTCGGCCGGACCCAAACTGGCACTACAAACTCCATCGCGAGTCAACCGAGCGCTGGCAAATCGACCTCACGCAAATCTCGAGGACGAATCCGGGATACGGCGGCTTAGCGCGCGTTGCCGCCGAGGATCTAACCGCGATCTCCCTGCAGCATTACGTTTCTCACGTTGACTGGCTAAGCCGTGTAACGGCAACTTGAGGCGTGGGCCGATCTCTGCAAAACCGGCCTTCAGGTACAATGCTGAGGTGGGGCTACGGCTCCAGATGGGTTGCCTCGGCGCCCCGACTTCAAGCTGGCCCCAGCCCTTTACCGTCCCCAGGCCAACCGCAGCCTCAATGAGACGCATCGCGACCCCAGACGATCGCTGATCCGGCACCACATAGAGTTCGGTGATAATGCCGTAGGTTCCGCCCGCAAAAAGGGCGGCGCTTTCCGACAACATAATGAGGCCGACCGGGCGTGCCTCCGTGAAAGCCACAAACCCATAAACCCGCTCTTTCATGGCTAGGAGGTCGACAGCCAGCTGGGTATCTAGTCCGCCCTGCTTTTGTCCGCCCTCAAGTTCGGCAAGTAGGGCAGAAACCATGTGGGTCACCGTTGCGGCGTCATCGATAGACACTTTACGCGTGGTAACCATGTCATATCCTCTTCCAAGTTTAACCAACATACGACCTGGCCCAGCGGCGGACGAGACTGCCGCAACACCCGATTCAAGGCAGATAGGCCGCACGGTTGAAAGTCAGATGACGCTCTAGTTCACATTGAGGTGATACGTCCTCGTGCCGCTCCAAAACTATCTCAGAGAGCCGAACGATAATTTGTCGACCATCGTCATGGTCGCACGGAGCGCTCTCTTCTGCTTTAGACCCGCGTGTCGCACCACGCGCGTCGGGGCAGGAACGCTAATCGGCGCGCGGTGATAACCGAATTGTTCATCCTGAGCGTCCCAGACCGGTATCATGACATCAATGTTCTCAGAGAATTGTCGAACGCGCCAGTCCAAGACACCCTGTTCTTGGTTGTGTCTAGATAATCAGTTTTTCTTATTTCTCATCGGACGCGCCAATTGTTGCCGCGCGACGAATATACGGAGCGGCTATCGCGCTGACGACTCCTGCCAGCGCGCGCGAACGGAAGGATGAGGCAGACGGCTGAAGTGACCTACTAAGTCACTTTGCGGGTGGTATCATCCTATAACCGAGGCTGCCGGAAACGTTTCAGGCGCGATCCCCCTCTGTGATTAGACCGCCTAGCATGAGCGAAAGCTTAGTTGGAGATCACCCAGTCAGTCAGCGCTGCCGTGATATTCCGCCATCAATGTGCTTCGGCATTCATTTGCGGCATTGCGGTCGGAGTGATGTGAACGACATGATAGCCGTTGTCGTGCAGCTACCGTAGGAAAGCCAACCACAAAGAGTTCGGCTCCCTTGACCCATCATCAGCTGCGTCTCGCGGGACTCGGCGTGATATTTATGCCGCAAGGCATCCTCGCTCCCGCTTGGGGGGCGGCAGAGTCGCAATCCACTAGTCACCGGCCGAACATGCTATGGTAGAGACCGTGTTCGTAGGACGAAAGGATGTCTACCTTTCGAGCGCGATAAAGGCGCTCTTTGATCTGATCCGGTCTGACCCGCAGTCCAAGCGCGCGGCCTAGAAAAGACGCTTCCCGCCCCTCGAAACGGTTCAGCGTGCCGGTGCACAGTGAACCTATTCGAACATCTGCGCCGCCGGAACGAACATCTTGTGCCAGCTTTGGATTTGATTGTTCTTACCGAGCTTGCCGTACCGGGGCGTCGCGGCGCGCACGATTGTTCGGTGAGCAAGGATGATGCTCAGCCCCGCTTTCAATAAGATGGAGCGAGAGGAAATAACCGAGCGCGTGCGTTTCCAGCTCGGCGGCACCACAGCGTAGGATGTTTGCAGGAAACATACGGACCCAGCAGCCTGTCGCTAGGGGGTTTTGCGCAAATCCATGCTGCGCTCGGGCGGCGCGCTAGCCGCGCATCTAATCAGCCTACTCTGGATCGGGCCGAAAAAGCTGCTGAGCCAACAGCTGTGAGGCCGCGTGGCAACGGCAGCATTGCATACCTCCGTTGAAAGGACTTCCGCCACGCCTTGGGCGCAAGGACGAGGAGGAACGCGGATCGGGCGAGCTCCATCCGCGTGCTCATTTTGATATTTGCTCGCCAATGTCCGCGCGCACGGCAGTGCCACCCTCTGGTCTGTCGAGCCAGGTGCAAAGCTTGCTTGCCTTGCACGACCTCGTCTGTACGCCCGCCCACGGACTGGAAGATGGCTATGGCTATTCGCGGCCCCTCCGCACGGATATCATTGAGCTGCTGCACAGGCTGACGCTCGTGCACGAAACGAGAGTGCTGCGCGAAACGAGGTAAGAGATGGCGATGAAGCTCTCCGACGGTCTTGAACATGCAGCCCCCCCACCCGATCCCATCACGGTCCTCATTGAGAGCGGCCGCCCATTCCTGCGGATTAGGGAGAAGCGTGACATGGCCGGTATTGCCGCTATTCTTTCCCAGGCAGCGGCGCGATCGCTAGATCTGCGCCCAGGAACTCGAACCATGTTGTATCTTAACCATCGCATCGACCACCGCGCGCCTCTAGACGGTGCGGATGCCAACATGCTCAGTTGCGAAGCCGCGCGAGAAGTGGAGCGGTTTCTTAGATGTCGCAATGGCCACAAGGAAACACCCCTGATTTCTTTGCCGGGGCTCGCAAATGAGATTGGCGTGGGCTCGATCCAAGTCAAGGACGAGGGCCATCGGCTCGGCCTTGGCAGTTTCAAGGCTTTGGGCGGTTCCTATGCGGTGATCCGGCTCGTCTTAGAAGCAGCGACTCGGCGCCTCGGCAGGGCTGTTGACGTGTCGGAGCTTCATGCGCCTGAGGTGAAGGCGGTAGCACGTGAAATGACGGTATCCTGCGCTACGGATGGTAACCATGGCAGGTCAGTAGCGCAGGGCGCCCAGCTGGTGGGGGCGAACTGTGCTATATTCGTCCACTCCGGCGTCAGCCAACAGCGTATCGCAGCGATCGTCCGATATGGCGCGCAGATGATCCGCGTCAACGGCAACTATGATGACTCGGTTGCTCAAGCATCCCGAGTTGCCGCAGAGAACGGCTGGACCACGGTGTCCGACACGTCCTGGCCGGGCTACGAGCGTATCCCTGGTTTGGTGATGCAGGGGTATACCGCGCTCCTGAGTGAAGCACTACGACAGCTGCCCGAACCCCCGACCCACGTCTTCGTCCAGGCAGGGGTCGGTGGAATCGCGGCAGCGATCGCCGGACGTTTTTCGGTCTTGTTAGGTGATAATCGCCCGTTCTTCACGGTTGTCGACCCATCGCGCGCAGCGTGCCTATTTGAAAGCGCTCGCGCCGGGTATCCCGTCAAGGTAGCTCATAGGCAGACGACAGTGATGGCGATGCTCGAATGCTACGAACCTTCGCTCATCGCTTGGCGCATCCTTTCGCGCGCAGCCGACGCTTTTATGATCGTCGATGACGAGGACGCCGTCAGCGTCATGAAGCGTTTGGCCAATCCCAGGGACGGTGACCCAGCTGTCGTTGCAGGCGAAAGTGGCGGGGCTGGTATGGCAGGGTTGCTCAAAGTTGCTGCCAATTCGACCCTGCGTGGCCAGATTGGTCTTGGACCTGAAGCACGGGTCTTCCTCATCAATACCGAGGGTGCGACCGATCCTGACCTTTACGAAGAACTCGTAGGTCAGTCTCCAGCGCAAGTGGCCGGAAGCAATCTTGGACGTCTGCACGCTCATGATCCGGGTCCCCTTCGGTGAACTCAATGACGGGGACGCAAGCCAGCAGAAGGCCAAGAAAAAGCCATCAGCGATTGATTCTAAGATCGAAATAAGCTGCATTCTTTCTGCCGCTAACGAGGACCGGACGCACGTTTTCGGCGTGAAAGCACAGGCTTTGCTGTCTTGCCGCTACAGCAAGCCGCTATGACTTTGGCGTGCTTCAATTGCGTTAGAACTCTGAGTAACCTGTCGACATGCGTGGACTCCTGATCGTTCTCACGGCTTTCGTCATCATGTTGGCGGCACGCGGCCAACACCAAAGTGCTTTCCTGCCGCGCCCGACCGCGCCCATGCCACCCGTCAACGTGCCCTAACGCCATGAGGTCTGTCGGCTAAGAAAATAAGTCCATACAATTTAGGATGTTCGGAAAGCTTCCTGATCGTGTTCAGGGACGTCAACAGCTAGCGCGCTACTCCATCGTACAGCGCTCGGGCTCTCCATCAAGCACTGAAAGACAGGCTCAAGATCCAAGACGAAAGCTTGTCGCGCTAAAGCTCGTTCTCCATCTTATCGCTGATATGGAGCAGCCCTTGCTTGCGAGCGAACGCAGGGCAGATCAGGGCGGCAACAAGGGGCTGCTAGGCTGAGTTCGGCGCATTCTTCAGATAGACGATAGCGCGACGTCCGGCGTACGTCAGCTCCCCCAGATTGGTTCTTCCCGCACGCACCGCTTCGATCACTTGTTTGGCGACATACCGACGGCTTTCGTGGTCACCACCATTTGGCAGTTCCCACAGACCTGATCCAAAACCAAGTCCATATTCGCTTGAAGTTCTCTCGTAATTCGCCCACGCTGCATCTCTCCTTTCGAGCAACGCGACAAAGCTGGTGCCGTTTTCGCAGCCGGTACAACGCCCATTTGGTAAAAAGCCTCTTTCGAGAAGGCAAGTCAGGGTATGAGGCTCCAGGCGCTTGCGTTCGAAACGGTCGCGCCGCGTTCAATTCGTCATGTCGGGAGGAGGAAAAAATCGTCGGGCACGGGTTGGATTTTCCGCGCACTCGCCGACCGCACGTCGCCCGAGCCTCACCTCGGGCCGCCGCTATGGTCCTCACGGCCGGTGACGGCCTCTGACTGGGCGCGGGAAGAAGCGGAAAGCTTCCGCACGGTTCTGGCGAGAAAGCATCCGGTCCGCGCCGTGAGAGCGCGCTTCACAGACCGGCCGGTAAACTCGCGAGAATTTAGCTAGCCGGCAGTGCTCGGTGACGAGCTAGGCTTGAAAGCATGGCCTCGGAGGCACCGTTGCGAGCTAGCGCTGGTCATCTTGCGCGGCAAACGCGGACAGGTTTTACGATGCGGTGCCGGTGATAACGGCGGGTCACGACAGTCCCATGGCATGAATTTGCATATGGCATGCCAGTGGCATCCGAACCAGCAATACCGCGCGGATCAGGGTATGCAGGAAACGCGGTGGCTGGAGCGGTATAGGCGAGGACTCAAAGCAGAGCTAGAGCTGCGGGTGCATAGATGTTTCTTCCATTGAACCTCCTTCACGCGCTACCCAAAACGGTTGTAACTTGAGAGATGCCCCCGCAATGAAGGCCAACGCTTCCGGCTTTCGAACCGCTTTAGCTCCGTGCTTGTCATTGTTGTGCACGACCGAGAACTGCAGCTTCACCGCCGTGAGCACAGTGAGAGCGCATGACAAGCGCGGAGGTGGTTCATTGTGGAGGAAAGCTCGACAGACGCCCCGCAGGTTTGCGCCTTCAACTTGATTGGGGAATCGATGCGGACGATCTGCGCGAACTTTCGCTGCATCGAAACACTCTACAGCGCCTGTCAGCACGGCGCCGGCACGCCGGATGGATGCGATTCTTCACTTGAGCCGGCTTCTGCGGTCCACCGCGATACGGCTATCTTTCGATCGCAGCTCTCCAGGCCATGCAGCAAAACGCGCGGTAGACACTGACGGTCGCAGCTCGCTCAAACTGCGTCACAATGGACGGAGCGGGAGCTTTAACCGGCCCTTTCATTGTTCTTTTCGGGCCTTTGTGAACTGCTTCACACGTGCTTCACCGGTGATCTGCTATGCTCGCTCCGCTGGGAATTTCAGGGGCCCGGCTGATAAACGCCGCCAGGACGCTGTATTTCGAGCCGGGCGGCGTAATTTTAAGTGAGCAGATCGTAGTCGATGAAGCCACTGTTCCGCCGAAGCACGAGGAAGCAGCGAGGCTTCGAAGTGCATAATGAGGCCCATATGAGATGCCGATGACGGACGCTGAGAGATCGGCTCGTGCGCAAACCTGTCGGAACAACATCCAACGATATCGTCAGTTATTGCAAACCCGCCTGACTGAATTTGAGCGTGACTTTATCGCAAAGCGTTTGAGCGAAGAGTCGTCAGAGCTGGAGAGATTAGCCACGCTCTTACAACGAGCTTCGATCAGACTGCGTGCCCGGATAGCCGCTAGTCTGTCAAACGCGGGCCGGAACTGCCCCCTTTGCGTCATGAAGAACTGCCCCACCGTTGAGATTATGATCTCGGTTGAAGGTTGTTTCCGCCGGTGGACGGGCCGGAGGGAGGCGGAGCCGACCGGAGGGTCGTCACCGGCGGTCGGCGTCTTGATGAGGCCGCTCTTGCGCTTGGCGCGGAGCCGGTAGCTGTCACCGCGGATCGTCAGCACATGGCTGTGGTGCAGCAGCCGGTCGCATGGCGCCAGTTTCATAGCGCCGGCCGACCACAGCTGGAAGCTGTTCAGGTCGGGCCAAGATATTCCCGACAGTTTGCTTGAGCTTTGGACGGATCGCACGGAGGTGCTCGGGGCGGAAATGGTAGGTGAGATGATCGCTCCGCGCACCCGGCAGGTCACCAACGGTGGCGCGCACTATGACCATGCCAGCGATTTTCTTCATGTGCTCCTCAAAGAGATGGAGCGTCACAAGCACTGACGACCGGTGACCGAACGCAAGGGGCGTGCGCTGTCTGTTGACGGGACGCGCACTCTAGCCGACGCCCTCTTGATCCTCCGAACAAGCAAATCTCAGTCTCACCCCGCGAAGAGCGGTTTGGCACTCCGGCAACAACCTGATTTTCCACTACACGAACCGCACTACACCGCTCGCGGGCTGCGATTTTGTTGATAGCCGATGACGCTCTTGCGTGAGCATCTGCACACGGTTCCTGTCACAGCAGGTGTGAAGTGCTGGCACGATTTTCGTCGCTGGGGCTTAGAGCGTTGCTAGCCATGGCAACCACGATGCCTCTTACTTTGCGGATGATCGGCCTGGATGATTACACGGTTTTGGAACCGGCAGCTAGTCGGGCGCATCCGCTACGCCAGCGAACGCTCCCCTGGGCTCTGGCTATGGACCTGCATCGTGACGCTCCCCGGTCCGCCGTTTGGTGAGGCCGGCACGCTGGATGAGGCCAAGGGCCGCTTCAAGGTCGCAAACTTCAAGGCGAAGCATCAGCCAGCAGAGGTGGCGAAAGCATTTGAGGAAATGAACCACGCGAACCGGCCATTGCGATATCTGCGTTAGTGGCGGGTCCCGGCCTCCGAGCTCAGGCAGACGTCTCGGCTCCCGCGATATCGATCGGTGCCCCACGGTTCGGCGGCCGATTTGCTTGCGCTTGTTCACGAAGAGGACTTGGTTCGTTTCCTTCGCCCTGTGGATAACCTGTGCACAGATGAAGGGCGTGAACAGAATGGGGCAGGTGAAACGCGCGAGAGCTGCTGCGCGCCGTGGGTTAGACATTCCACATGAATCGAACGGCGCGGACGCGGGGTCAGTGCAGGATAGTTTGATTGCGGCAGGATAGCTGGCTTGAACCTGGGCACCATAGGCGCATATTCCGCGAATGTTCGAGCAACGGCCAACCTTCATGGCTCGGAAAAATCCCGGAGTTGGCTGGGGGGTCGATATTCTGTGGCCCGATGGCGAAACGGAAGCTATCAAGGGCTTTGTTACGGAAGGCGACGCGGTGAAGTGGATTGCTGAGCATGAGCACACTAAGCGTTGGCAGGGAAATACGATTCAAAAACCATCGCTAGTGCCTTAGAAGCCCCGCCCAGGGTCCGCAAAATCGATCGAGACAGCACACTACCTATGCGGCCCGGGATCATGGGCGGACTCCCCAGACTGACGGCGACCACGCGGCGGGAGTCTGATCGGCCGCATGGGGCATCAGCACGACATCGACGAGCTCAGGCGGTTCGAACGGCTCCGCCTGGAGCTGGCCGCCGGCGCGAGCATGCCCGAGGAGCGGACAGGGCTGGAGTTCATGGCCGGACGGCAATTGTCTGCTACCTCCACTGCTACCCCAATGGTTTGCGGTGGGTTGGAAAAGGCTGGGGCGAACCGTGGCTGGCATAGTCGGATGACCCGGCACTTTGAGACGTTTTGCGGAAGGCAGCGGCTAAGCAGTGCGCCAGTGCGCGCACTGCAAAACCATTTCTCGGAGCGATACCGGCATCCGCGCAAATGTCGCATCGAAACTTTGGCGGCGGCCGCCGACGGGCGAGAGGATGCGCGAGCGCCTGAAAACGATCGGCTTCGACGCGCTTCGCCAAAGGCCGACATCTGGCGGTAGGCAACACAACGATGATGTTGTTCAGGTGAATTTCGACATTCTATCGAGAAGATTCTATTGAGCTATCCGGACGGTTCCGCACCGATGGCGGAGCTCAAGCGGGACATACTGATTTTGGCAGCGAGCGGTCGCGATTGGGCCGAACGTCCAAGAGCCTTGGCGGCTCGTGTGCCGAAACCTCGACACGTTTCGCAGCAACTTTATTCAGCGCGCGAACGGGATGGCGCATCACGTGCAAAGGACGCGGGGCACTCGATCTGATGGAGGGCCTCGATCCGTGCGGATACGCAGCCAGGCATTGATGCAGCCGCTCCGCTGTCATCCAAGTTGCATACCGACTGATGTGCCTCCTGTCCCCGCCGTCTAGCCGCACGAGCGCTTCATTGACGATCAGCCGGATCGGGCGCAGTGGATGATCGGCTGGAACGAAATCCTCCAACCTCTTCATCGCGAACAGCTGCTCCATGCACACATCGCTCCCGCGCATCGAACCGCCTCGCCAAGGGATCAGTACTCTGCTTGACGTAGGTATTCAGCAGCCTGTTAGGCGCCCGCCGCCACGACCGGGGGACGCCGGCATCAACCGGCGGGCAGATCCGCCGAGGGCAACAAGCGCGCCTGACGCAACGCCGCCAGATCAGCCGAGCCGGTGCAGAAACAGGCGACGGCCAACTGGCGGATGACGATCTCGAAATGGGCGACAACCGCCTCGGTGGACACCGTCGCCGCGCGCAGCACGCCGGCCGCCTGCCCGGCGATGTCGACGCCCAGGCGGATGGCCTTGGCCACGTCGACGCCGTCGCCGATCCCGCCCGACGCAATCAGCTTCACCGTTGGCAGCGCCCGACGCACCGCCTGCACGCTGGCCGGGGTCGGAATCCCCCAATCGGCGAACGCCATCGCCACTGCACGGTCGGCGGCATCGCGGGCGCGCTCGCCCTCCACCGCGGCTCAACTGGTGCCGCCGGCGCCCGCGACATCGATCACCGCCACGCCCGCCTCGACGAGCGCACACGCCACCGAGGCGGACATGCCCGACCCCACTTCCTTGGCCACGATCGGTACGCCCAGGCTGCGCGCGGCGCGAGCGATCTGCGCCAGGACGCCGCGCCAGGTACGGTCGCCCTCCGGCTGTACCGCTTCCTGCAGCGGATTGAGGTGGACGATAAGTCCATCGGCATCCACCGCCCGGCGCGCCAGGTCCAGGCCGTCGGCGTCGCGCAGTTGCGCGGCGCCGATATTGGCCAGCAAGGGAATGTCTGGGGCGAGGCGGCGCAGCGCGGGCGTCAGCCCCTGGGAGTTGCGGGACTGCAGGCTCACGCGCTGCCAACCGACGCACATGGCGATCCCCAAAGCCTGCGCTGCCTCGCTCGGATGCCGGTTGATGGCCTCGGCGCGTGGCATGCCGCCGGTCGAGCTGATCAGCAGCGGCGCACGCATGGTCTTGCCCAGCTGCGAGGCGCGCAGGTCGAACTGCGTCAGGTCCAACTCGGGCAATGCGCAGTGTTCGAAACGGATGTACTCCCAGCCGGCGGCAACCGTGGCCGGCGCCGTTCGCCGATCCAGCACGATCTCCAGATCGTCGTCCTTGCGCCGGCTCAGGGTGGTGTCGCTCATGCTCGCTCCATCCGTCGCATCGGGCGACAGCGTTGCGTCGGATCGGACTAACGGCAGGGCGCGCACGCCGCCGCCTCCCGCGCGTTCAGGCCCGCGCACGCAGGCCTCCCCAGCAGCGTCGCTGCGGTAGCGGCTGGTCGAAGTCTGGTAGTACTGCGCGCGAATGGCCGCCATGGCCTCGATCAACGGTCCCCACGGCGCGGGAAAGCGTTCTTCCGCCATCACCCGGTGCAGCGTGCGCGTATGGCCGGCCAGCTCGTCGTTGAGGAAGTCCAGCACAGGCATAGCCGGATAGCGCTGCAGCAGCAGGATCGCCGCGTTGTCAGCCTCGCCGGCCGACCTGTCCTTGTCGCGTCCATGCAGATCGTTCTGGAGGCGCCCTATCGCGGAGATGAGCCGCAGGACCTGGCGAAACGCCGGACGCGCGCGCAAGGTCGCCATGTCCAGCCCCCACAGCAACGACAGGCAACAGAACACATTCGCGTAGCCGATCGAATCGATGCCGTTGTGCAGGTACTCGGCGTAGGACCAGCGTTCCGCCCCTGCCGCCTGCACGTGTCCGGCGCGCAGCGCCGCGCAGTAGCACCGAGTATCGTCGAGAAGCTGAGCATAGTCGCGACGATCGTAGGCGAGCGCGGCCAGCGAAGCGCGCAGCACAGCGCAGCCCTCGAATCCGGGGAGCGCGCATGGCACGCCCTGCCCCAGCGCCTGCTCCACCGCGGCGAGCTGCTCCGGCGCGATCAGGCCAAGGTCGTTGCAATCGTCGAGCCAGAACAGCAGCGCCAGTTCGCAATAGAACGCCACAATCAGCATTTCGTCGTCCGGATCGCGGCCGGTGCGGGGGCTGGTGTCGCGCAGGCTGGGGTGGATGCGCTGCAGGATGTACTGGCCGCCCCTGACCGCTTCCAGGGCATGCTCGTCGGCGAACCCGGTCAGGGAACGCCCCCACTCCAGCACCTGCTGCAGTGCGCGTTCGGTCTCGATCATGGCGCCGCTCCTGCTCGCTTGGCCGGAGCGCGCCGCCCCCAACGAAGCGCCAGCCACAACCCGGCGAGTTCGGCCACGCGCACGACCCGGGTGGGGCAATACAGTTCCTTGCCGATCCACAGCGGCGTCTGCGGCAATGCATGCGCCGCATGGCGGGCGAGCATCCACTTCAGCGCACGCGCCACCGCCTGCGCGATGCGCCGGCGCCCTGTCGGGTCTTCGCTCGCGTCCATCACATGCAACGCGAACAGCGCATAGGCGGTTTCCTCGAATGTGGACGCGCGACCGGCGCCCCAGCCTCCGTCGTCGCGCTGCGTCTGCAGCAGCATCGCCAGCGCGCGCTCCTCGCGCCACTGGGGCTTGCCTTGCGCCAGCGCAGCGAGCGCATGCGCGGTGGGATACAGCCACGAAACGTGCCATTTTTCGTTGTCCCATACACCGTGGCGGTTGCGATTGGCCTCAACGTAGACGCTGGTGCCGGCGGCGGGCCTTCCCAACAGTCGCAACGCATGCAGGGCATGAATGTTGGTCGACACCGAGGCATTGCGCTCGCCGGGGAAGGTGACGAACAGCTCGCCGATTTCGAAATGGCGCAACGCATCGACCGCCGGATCGCGGCCTGCAAGGCGCAGGACGCACAACGCAACGGCGGTGTCGTCCGCATCGGCCGCGAAGTGCAAGGCCGGCCCCAGACCGCGCACACCCAGGCGGGCGTCGAGCTGCGCGACGATCACGCGCACCGCCTCGGCGAGCGCGGGATGCGCGAACAGCCCGGCCAGATGCAGGGTGTAGAGCGACCAGCATGGCTCGAACACATTGATCGGCCAGACGTTGGGAACGACGCCTTCGATGCCGCCGCGTGTCGCTCGCGACGCCGCCTGCAGATACGCGTCGGCGCGCCCGACCTGCGGCGTGATCCCCTGTGTCACGGCGTGCGCACGCCACGCGGCGGTGGCCGCCGGACTGATGCCGATGCTGCCGTCCTCATTCGGGCATGCGGTGGTCGGCGACGTGCCCCAGGCTTCCCAGGAGTGCAGCAACGGATGGCCGCTCGGCAACGTCGCCCCTCCCAGCTTGACTAGGCAAGCTTGCCGCAACGGCACCAGCGCAGGGTGCCGCGGAAACGCCACGCCGCTCAGCAAGGAAGCGGCCTCGCCGCAAAACTGCGGCAGGATCAGCTCCGCGCCGACCGGCGCGTCTTCCGGCACCGCATGCGCGTAGGGATCGGGCTGGCGCTCGAGGAACCGGGTTGCAGCCTGCACTGCCTCGGCAGCGCCGGGAAGAGGATCGGCACGCTGCAATGCCAGCAACGCCGCCCACGTGGGCGCATGGCGGAACAGCGGGAAGTCCGCACTTCCCCATCCGCCATCGGCCTGTTGCTGCGCGATAAGCCACGCGTATGCGTCCTGCCGACCGGTGACGTTGCCGTGGAACTGGAGAGCTCGCGCCGTGTCGTAGACGGACGGACCGACGCTGCCGCCGTCGCTCATCTCGCTCAGCAGGTGGCGCAATTCGGAAAGGATCTGTTCGGACAGCGCGTTCACGCGGGATGTTCCTTCTGCAGACGGCTGACGAGAACCAGGGTCGGGCAGACGCCGCGCACGTCGCCGCAGGCCCGTCGCGGCCCGGCGCATGGGCCGCGCCGGACGACCGCCCTGCTCCGGCGCGGCGACGCGCCCCGATGCTGGCGCCGGTCCGCCGCAAGGCTCGCGGGCAGCGCGCCGCGTGCGCCGCGGCCGTGCTGGGCAACCGCTGCGATCGGCGCCGAGGACTCGGACATAGTTGCAGCATGCACCGCTGCCGTCGGCCGATCGCAGCGGCACAGGGGCGACTCCATGGGGACGGGCGCGCTCATGCGCATGGCGCGTGCATGAGCAGATACGCGTTGGCCCGCTGCAGCATCTGCGCCAACCGTTCCGCACGCGGCCCCAGCGGGGCGATGGCCTCCCCGGCGTCGCGCAACTGATCCAGCGCGAACTGGCGCGCTGCCTGCAGCCCCATGATCGACGCGCAGGTCGGCTTCTGCGCCGCCGCGTCCTTGCCGGGGGTCTTGCCCAACGTCGCGGTATCCGCTGTCGCGTCGAGAATGTCGTCGACCACCTGCAAGGCCAGACCGAAACAGGCGCTGTAGCGATCGAGCGCACAGTACAGCGCAGCGTACGCGGCATCCTCCGCGATGGCGCATAGCGCGCCCATGCGAACGGACGCGCGCACTAGCGCTCCGCTCTTCATCCGGTGCATCGCCACGATCCTATCCAGCTCGACGTGCTTTCCAACCAGCGACAGATCCATGGCCTGCCCGCCTGCGGCACCCTCGGCGGACACCGCCTGCGCCAGTTCGCGCACGAGCGCGATACGGTTGTCGCCCTGCACATCCAGGCTCGCCAGGGTCAGGAAGGCGTGCGCCTGCAGCGCATCGCCGACCAGGATCGCAGTGGCTTCGCCGAACTTGACGTGCACGGTCGGAAGGCCGCGGCGAAGCACGTCGTCGTCCATCGCAGGCAGGTCGTCGTGGACCAGGGTACAGGCGTGCATCATCTCGATGGCGGCGCCGACGTCGTCGAGCATGTGCGCCGGCGTGTCGGCCAGTGCGCCGGCAGCCAGACAGAGCAAGGCGCGGGTGCGCTTCCCGCCATGCAAGGTGGCGTAGCGCATCGCCGCGATCAGCTCGGTCTCACCGTCGTCTTCGGCGCAGAGAAGACGCGCCAGTGCCTGTTCGACCCGCTTTGCGCCGTCCTGCATCCAGATCTCCGGCAGCAGCCTGCCGGATGCGCCGCGCGCCTGCGCGCCCAATCCGCCGAGCGCGGAAACGCCGGTTCGGTCATCGTGTAGCGTGGAACCGGTCTGAATCCTGTTCATGTCCTTGTACCTGACAGGAGACGGTCACGGCGAGCGGCGAGCCGCCGCGGTGTTGCCGGCGTCGCACCGAGCGCGCGCACCGAGTGCAGCAATGCCGCGCGTCGCCGGCGCCGCTGCCTCGCCACACGGGGCATGCGATGCCAGCTCATGAGAATCCGATGCGGATTGTCATGGACGGATGTGCGGTCGGGTAATAGCGCCGACCGTCTTCGGCGCCGCTCAGCAACCGCGGCCGCACCCCGGCCTTGTGCATGGTCAGCGCCAAGGCGATGCAGAACTGCACCAGTTCCAGCCATACCAGGTGGTAGCCGATGCAGACGTGTGGGCCGGTACCGAACTGAAGCATGTCCACCGGACGGATCGGCTCCGTGCGTTGCAGCCACCGCGCCAGGCGGAACTGATCGGGCGCCTCGTGCAGGAGCGCCGAGGTCGAGAAATGCAGCAGCGGGATGCACAGATGGGTGCCCGCGGGAATGCGCCGTTGGCCGAGTTGCAATTCCTGCAGCGCGCGACGCGGCAGGACCGTGGTCGCCGGATGCACGCGCAGCGTCTCGCGGAACAGCGCCTCGGCGACCGGACACTGCGCCAGGTCCGCGTGCCGGGTCGGCACCGCGCCGACGCGTTGCGCCTCCTCGACCAAGGCCTCCCACAGCAAAGGCTCCCGCGCCAGCTCGATCACCATCCAGGCCATCGTCGAGGCGGTGGTGTCGTGACCGCCAAGTAGCAGCAAGCGGATATTGGCGACCAGGACGTCGTCGGAGAGCGCATCGTCGCTGCGATCGAAGGCGCTCACCATATTGTTGATCAACCCGGTGCGCGCGGCATGCGCGCGCGCGTCGCGGACGAACTGGCGCAACTGCGCGTCGATCCAGTCGCGGGCGGCGCGGCCGCGCCGCAAGGGCAGTCCGGGCAGGTCGACCGGGGGCGCGACGATCAACTGCAGCAGTTGCCGGTACTTGCGATGCCATCCCGGCAGGTCTTGGGCGGGGATTCCCATGAGGCTGAAAATGAGCTTGAGCATCAGGTCGCCGGTTTCGCGCAGGATGGTTACCTCGCCGCGGTCGCGCCACGCCTGCACCCGCGCCCGGATGACGGGCGCGAACAGGTCGCCGATGCCGGCCTGAGTCAGCCCTTTGGGCAGGAACGCCGCCTTGATTGCATCGCGCGCCTGCCGGTGCGCGCCGCCATCCTGGGTGACCAACGTTCCGCCAAACAATTCGGGCGCGATGTCTTCGATCAGCGCCGAGGACACGTCCTTGTGCCGGAGCAGTGCGAACGCGTCCGGATCCACGCAGGTCATCAGGTGTCCGGCAGGGCCAAAATCCAGCCAGAAGTGGCTGCCCAGCGTCCGTTCCGAGCGCCGCAGCAGGCGCGGCAGGTCGCGGACAATGGCGGGAAGATGCCCAACCAAAGGGAAAGCGCCGGGCACGACCGGGATGTCGCACCGCAGCCGGTGCCGACGGTTCAGCGGGTTGAGCAGCATGATCATCAGCAGCGCGGCGCCGCGGCCGCTTCGGCGGTGTCGCCGGCAGGCCGCGCGGCGGGGCTGTTGCCACCGTCGGCGTACGTCGGCACATGCGCCATCATGCCGCCGTCGATGCACACGACCTGGCCGGTGATGAACGCAGCATCGTCGGAAAGCAGGAACGCCACCAGCGCGGCCACGTCCTCGGGGCGGCCGACGCGCGGCAGGAGCTGGTGCCGGCGCAGGTGAAGTTGCATGCAGTCGTCCAGCTTAGCCAGGAGACGCTCGGTCATGATGAGACCCGGCGCAACCGCGTTGCAGCGGATCTGCGCATGACCGTACTGGGTGGCGAGCGAGGCCGACAGCATGTTCATCGCCGCCTTCGACGCGGCGTAGGACGTCTGCGCGGTATCACCGCTGAGCCCCTGGCACGACGACATGTTGACGATCGCGCCTCCGCCGCGGGCGATCATCCGTGGGATGGCCTGCCGGCAGCAGAGCAGCGTGCCGCGCAGATTGGTCGCCATGGTCTGATCCCAGACCGCCAGGTCCAGGTCGAGGATCGCGCGGTCGCGTGGGGTCAGATGCATGGCGCTCGCGTTGTTCACCAGCAGGTCGACCCGACCGAAGTGCCGCTCCGCCGTCTCGAACAGCGCTGCCACCGCCTGCGCATCGGCGATGTCCATGACCACGGCCAGCGCGTGGCCCGCTTCGGCCGCGATCTGCGCGGTACAGGCTATGGCCGCCGAGCGATCAATGTCAGCCACCACCACTCTGCCGCCCTCGCGCGCGATGGCGAGGGCGCATGCCTTGCCGATGCCGGCGCCGGCGTCGGTCACCACGGCCACCTTGCCTTCCAACCGTCCCATCGCGTCCTCGTGTTTGAGTTGGTCTTCCGCGGCATGCCCCTTGGCCTCCGCCGAAGAAGGCGCAGGGTCGGCACTGGCGCGCTCGTCATCGCCAGCCTCGCTTTCGATGACCCGAATGGCGGCGACCGGGCACTGGCTGGCCGCGAGTCGCACGGCGGCGTGCAGCGCCTGCGGGACCGTCGCCACGCACACTTCGGCCACGCCGTCCGGTTCGCGCTGGCGAAAGGTGCCCGGCAGCGTCAGCACGCACTGCCCGGTGGTTCCACACAGATCCCGGTCGACCACGACGCGCATCTCAGGTCCCCCCCTGCGCATGCAGCCGCACCGGCAGCGCGCGGAACGTCCTAAGGAACGCGGAGGGCTCCCGGCTCGGCTGCTCAGCCAATGCCAGCGTGGGGAAGCGCGCCTGGATCCGCGGCAGGCTCTCGGCCAACTGGATCCGGGCCAGTTGCGCACCGGGGCAGAAGTGGATGCCGTGGCCGAAGCTCAGCATGATCTTCCCGTCGGTCGACATGCCGGGATTGGTGCCGTAGAACCGTGCGGGATCGAAGCGGTCGGGATCTGCGAAGGCGTCCGGGTCGCGATTGCCGGCCGCGATCAGCACGCGCACGTCCGCGTTCTTCGGGATCACCACGCCGCCCAGTTCGATGTCGCGCTGGGTGATACGCGGAGTGGCGCTGAACAGGACGGGCGCGTCGCAGCGCAGGACTTCTTCGACGAATGCCTTCACCCCCGCAGCGTCTCCCTGCAGCCAGTGCCGCTGTTCGGGATGCGCCAGCATCGCCAGGACCGCATGGTCGATGGTCGCAGCAGTGGTGGTGAAGCCGCCCAGCAGCATGCCCCACAGCATGCTGATCAACTCCGCATCCGACAGCGTGTCGGCATCGTCGTCGTGTGCGCCGACCAGCATCGACACGATGTCGTGGCGGGGATCGGTGCGCTTGCGCTGTATGAGGTCGCCGAAGTAGGCCTGCACCCTGGCGCTGCCCGCGTCCGCCGCGGCGAGCTGGGGATCGCTGGCGTGCGGGCTCAGGCCTTCCACAATGGCGCCGATGCCGGCGGCGAGCCCGAACATGTCGTCCTGGGGCAGGCCGAACAGTTCGGCGAAGACCAGCATGGGCAACGCCAGCGCGAATTCCCGATGCAGGTCTACCGCCTCCCCGCGCTCCAGCGCGGGCGCCATGCCGTCCAGTCGCGCTGCGACGATGCGCGCGATGCTCGGCCGCAGGTTGTCGATCTGGCTCATGGTGAAATCGCGAGAGATCAGCCGGCGCAGACGCGTATGCGTCGGTGGGTCCTTCATCGCTATCGTGGACGCCATCAGATTGAGCGACAGGCTGGTCGCCGCACGCGGGAAATAGCGCGCCAATTCGCCCGGCGCAGGTCCCCGAAACGCATCGCCCGTGGCCTTGAGCGCCCAGTAGATGTCGGCGTGGCGGCTCAACAGAAAGAGGCCCGAGGCCGCGCGATGCACCGGATCGTGCTCGCGCAACCACCGCATGAACGGATACGGGTCGTGGATGCACGCTGGCGACGCCAATTCGGCGAAGGCGTCCCGGCATGCTGCCGTGGTTTCTTGCACGTCCATCTTGCCTACCTATTGGCTGGCTGATCTGACCGGCGCGCGCCAGGCGCCAGCAAATGCGGAGAAGATCGCGTTTCCCGGCGGCGTCCCGCGCATCACCAGAGCACCGGGAACTCCTCGAACCCGCCAGTGATGATCTCCTTCCGCAACTTCAGTTCTTCGGGCGCCACGGCCAGGCGCAGCGCGGGAAAGCGCTGGAAGATCGAACCGAACACCACCTTGAGTTCTAGCCTGGCCAGCGCCAAGCCGACGCAGTAGTGCGGCCCGTAGGAGAACGCTAGGTGCGGCTTTTCATCGCGTCCGATGTCGAAGATTTCCGGGTCTTTGAAATGGCGTGGATCGAACGACGTCGCCGGCAGGCCGACCAGCACCTTGCTCTCCGCGGGAATATGCACGCCTGCGATGGTCACGTCGGTCCTCGGATAGCGCATGATGCCGTCCCAGCCCGCGCCCGGCGGGTACATGCGCAGAATTTCCTCCACAGCCTTGTCCACCAAGGATGGATCGCCGACCAGGCGTTCGCGCTGTTGCGGATGGCGGAGCATGGCCAGCAGGCCGAATTCGATCTGCGCGACGGTGCTCTCGTGTCCCGCCACCAGCATGCCCGCCGCCAGGCCGATCGCCTGTTCCTCGGTTGCCTTGCCCTGGTCGACCGCCGCGAGCAGATCCGTCAGCAGGTTGTCGCCCGGATCCTGCCGTTTGTCCCGCATCTTGCCGCGAATGTAGGCGCGCAGTTCTTCCCAGGCCAGGCGCGAGGCGCTGCGCGGGCCGCTTTCATGCTGGTGCGTCATCACCTCGTCGGACAGCCCGGCGAAAAAGGCGTGATCCTCGTAGAACACGCCCATTAGCGCGCTGATGACCATGGCCGGAAGCGGAAAGGAGAGGTGGCGCCGCAGGTCGGCGGGCTGGGGCTGGGCCGCCAGCGTCTCGAACAACTGCGCGGCGATTGCCTCGACCTGCTGGGCGAGCAGCTTCACCCTGCGGTCGCTGAAGGCCGGCGCCACGATCGCGCGTAACCGGGCATGCTCGCCCCCCTCGTGCGAGACCAGCCACCCCGGCGAACCGAGAATCACCGAATCCGGGGTGAATGCCGCCGGCGGCATTCCCGCGGGCCGGAACGCCGCGTCGGACAGCACCGCCTTGGCCTCGTCGTAGCCTGTCACCCACCAGCCTTCGTGCCCGGACGGGAAGCGAACGCGGTGGATCGGACCGTTGGCGCGTAGCGCCAACATCTCGGGCGAGGGTTCGATGTGATCGACGCGCCACATCGGCAGCGTCGGCAAGGGTTGTTCGGACATGGTGGCACTTCACTCTCTTAGCGATGGAAGGGCGGAAGGTGACCGGCGGGCGCTACGGGCAGCGGCTTCACGTGCGCTTGCGTTCATTTCTGTTCGTCGATGATGATCGGCTGGGAAGGCGGCCGGACCCTAGGGCCTCAAGTTGGCGCTGCCATCTACCGAATCTTGTAGTAGCGCCCTAAGCTAAACGCCTGGTGGCGCAAAAAATGCGAAAAACTCTGTCGTCACGCGCTGCCATACGGAAACCTATTTCCGATGGGTAGACGAGACACGGCTTCCGATATGTTCCAGCGCGCCAGATGCCGGAAATCCCGCGTGCGAATGGCCTACAAGGCAAACGTCTGCGAGGTCTTCCCACTCGACGAGATTGGCGATATCTGTGATGTGCGTCGAGACTTATGTCTTGCTAAGGAGGTGTGAGCGGTCTGCCAACCCGTAAGCGTAAGCGCGTAGACTTTATGACTTCGCTTTTCGAGCCTGGCGTCGCTCGTCAGGTGAATGTGACTTCGTTGAAGGAATACGACTACTTCACCTATGCGCTAGCCGAGCGCAAGAAATTGAAGTTCTCAGATCCGACCTAGTGCCACCTTGCAAACAAATCGCCAATTTAGCCAGCCAATCTTTGTGCTCTGTTTGTGGTGAATTAACCGCCTTGGTCTCAAGGCCAGTGCTTGCCTTCGAACCATAGTGAGCGGTTCTTGCCCGCTTGTCGCGCGCTTGCCCTCGGGCAACGTCTTCGTCCGACCACGACGGGGCCTCGATGACCTGGCCGCCGTTAATGCCGCAGTACGAGCGGCAGTGCAGATTCCAACTGCCAATCGACGGGTGAAGAGAAATATTCTCGTCGTCGATGTGAGTCGCCATTGCGCTGGGGCAAGGGGCGTGACCACTTCGCGTCCGCAGCCGCAACAACAGAGGTGCATGGCCCGACGAACTTGGCCGCGGTCTCCGCCTTCAATGCGGCAAGATTGCCGGTGACCGCGCGTGGCCGCCGCCGCATGTTCTGCTCCAGGCCGCGGCCGACCAGCACGAAGGTAAGCAGCATGATCGCCGCGTCGAAATAAGCCTGCTCGGCATGATGAATGGTGTCCACCACGGACATGCCGAGCACCAGGATCACCCCGATCGCAACCGCCAGCGCCTGCACAATCTCGACGCCTGATCGCTTTCACCCGGCCGACGTTTCTCCTCCGCGACTTGGCCCGCCGAACGCATTTCGGCCGGCCTTTTTTGCCGCAATCAAGCCGCGGGCCGCGTTACCGGCCAAGAGGATCAGAGCTGCCAAAACGTGGTGCCAAGTGCTGCGGGCGGAGCTGAAGCCCAAAACGACCAAAGGATTGCGCCAGCGCAACGTGCGTCCTACTGGAAGCGCAACCCCGAGCCAGGCTGAGACGGTGCCCGGGAGGATCGGCCCGATGCTGATGCTGTCCAACAGCAGGACAGCGTAGAGAACCGGGATCTGCTTCCGCACCATCTCGCAATTGCTCGACGAGCAGCGAACGGCCGAGCGGATCAGTGGCGTCGCCCAGAAAAGTTTGCCGCGTTCGCGTCAGTACGCCCATCGATTTAGCCAGACCTTCCTCACAAGCTTACGAATCACGAAGGAGCCGTAAAGCGGATTGGTGTGTCGGGACTTAGCGGCGCTGCTGCAGTTGCGAACTTACGCCTTGGAGCGCCCCCGCCCGGCTTCGCGCAGGGTTATAACCGGACGACTGGTGGACCGGGGGATGGTTCGCCCAGGACGCCTCCGCGTGCGCCAGGGTAGCCACTTTCTGGACCGTCAAGATGGAGGCGGGTCACGCGAGCCGTACGCCGAGCTCTCCAGTAACAAGGATGCGACAATCGGCGGCGTGACGCGGAACGCAATGGCCCGGAGATCTTCGACGAGATAACGACGCTGTGGCCCTGTCTGCACTTCGAAAGAACCACAAGCCCGTAACGCAACGCCCGTGAACTTACCCAGGCCCTGGTCTCCACAAGGCCGTGGTCCTAACCGCCCGTTCTGCACGACCAGTGTTGAATGCCGCTCGCTACCGAGACTAACCTGGAATCTGGACCGGCAGTGCCGAATAACCGTGCACAAAATTAGATACAACTCGCTCCGGCTCGCCGACCACCTTTACCTCCAGAGATCGGTTCAGCATCTCCTCCCACAGGATTTTCAGCTGCAGCTCTGCAAGATGTCTGCCCACGCAACGATGAATCCCAAATCCAAATGAGAGATGTTGTCGTACGTTTTCTCGATCAATGATGAAGCTGTTGGGGCTCGCAAAGACCTCGTCGTCTCGGTTGCCAGAGATATACCACATCACAACTTTATCGCCTCGCCTGATTTGCTTGTGGCCTATCGTCAAATCGTCCACAGCGGTTCGGCGCATGTGCGCGATAGGCGTTTGGTATCGTATAATCTCGGATACCGCCCCGGGCACTAGCGAACCATCATCGCGGAGTTTTCGCAGTTCGGACGGATTTTGGCTCATGAACAAGACGCCACCGGTAATTGAGTTGCGCGTAGTATCGTTGCCTCCAACAATCAGCAGAATGAGGTTGCCCAGGAACTCGCGTGACTCCATGTTTCGGGTCGCCGGTGAATGCGCCATCATCGAGATCAGGTCAGCGCGCGGCTCGGAATTCACCCGTTCGCTCCAAAGCCGTGTGAAATAGTCCAGGCACTCGGACAGCACCACCTTCCGCTTTTCCCAGCTGTCGATCTGGTGACCCATTTGTGGAGTCAAGGCGGCTACATCCGACCAGTAGGTCAGCAGCCGTCGATCCTGAAATGGAAAATCGAAAAGCGTGGCCAGCATTTGAGTCGTCAACTCGATCGAGACTCTGTCGACCCAGTTGAAGGTATCGTTGCGCGGCAAACCGTCCAAGATCTTCTGAACCCGCGAGCGGATCAGGCCTTCAAGCTTCGCCAGGTTCTCCGATGCCGTTATCGGACTGACAGTCTTACGCTGCTGAGCATGGGCAGGAGGACTCATCTTAACAAAACTGGGTGTCCAATACTTTTCCGGCGGGTCGACAATCGTGACGCTTCGCTCTGACGAGAATACTGCGTGATTTGAGTCCACCGCTATGATATCGCGGTATTTTGTTATTGACCAATATGGACCGTATGGGCTGTCTTCGCAATAATGGACGGGATCTTCCCTTCGCAGCCGCTCGAAACAAGGCCAAATGGTATCATCCTGAAAGCGCTTGGGCTCGCTTACATCAAGTCGGCGCAGCGGGATATCAGCGTTCTCGCGAGCGTTCTGTGCCGATAAGGCTGTCATGATTGTCTCCCGGACATCGGTGTGCAATTTTGGTTGCTCGGCTGGGTGCGCCGTTTAGAGTTCGCATGCAAGCTCGGTCGAAAGACAACGAGCTTGGGCCGTACAGTAACGATGTGTGGCGCATGTCTATGGCTCGGGCTCGCGAGAGCTCGCACGATCGTAAGTGAGGGGAACTTTGGCACGGCCCCTGTCGATGTAGAATAATGGAAACACGAGCGAAGCTCCCCTATCAGGATTGGGAGGAGCGCGAACTCGCTTTTTGTGATAGCAGACGCAAGTACTCGCGATGGCACCCAGCCGCCTCGGGCAGGCACGCCCCCGTTGCCACTCGACTACTTATATTGCGCGAGCAGATGGAACCTTATCACAGTGGGGACTAAGAAGAGATCGCGGTCCACCAAGGACTCGTTTTTCCTTCTGCATGCGATGCGGGCTTTCGTGGAATGAATCAACAGGAGGAGGAGAAACAGGAACACGAGGCCAGACCGGCGGTGGTGCGCGAGCCGGACGACCGGTGATCTAACGTGAGATCGCAGCTGGCATTGGAGTAGCTTCCATGCGCTGGAATAGAAGCGAATTGGCAGAGTTGAAAAAGCTCTGGGCCGCGGGACAAAGTGCCGCGCAGATCGCGCGTCATCTCAAGTGCAGTCGCAACGCATTTGCGGCAAGCTAACGCGGTTGGGCCTCACTCGAGGTCACAAGCCACCAACAGCAAAACCCAAGATTGGACCCGCCCCCAAGCGAGGGCCGACGTTGATGGCGGCAAGTCGCCATTGCCTCGGAAAGAACGTTGTCGCAAAGGACGCTAGATACGCAGCAGCCTCAGGAGATGAGCGAGCGGCAGCTTTACGCGAAGCTAGCTGAGGTGGTCTGGAATACTGCGTAAATCTGTCAGGCGCCGCGATATCCCGGGCCTGGCTCCGTACTTGGTTTACTCGGACGACGCGCGCATTGCGGCTATCGGCCGAACACTGGGAGGGCTCAATCGTAGGTCAAGTCATCCAATCTCAAGAGGCTGGATGCACGAACTAGAAGGAAAGGCGTTCTGGTTATTGAGCCTCGTTTTCGGCTATGCGTTTTCAGGAATGCGCCCGTGCTGATTTGCGCCAGTGTTTGGAATACTCGGCACGGGCCGACGAACTGCACGAGCTCAGGTGAAGCTGCTTGACCATCAGCCAGCTCCAACATCTGCTACCGAGATGTGGAGAGCTGGACTGGGATTGAACGCGCGGGAAATCATCGAGGTTCGTCCGTGCGCGGGGGCGAGACCAGTGGCGCCCCTCCGACCGAGGTCGGCCCTTCTGGTTTTAACGGAGGCGCGAGTTTCCTCACCGGCTTTGGATCGGCTTGAGCTGACGGCGGAGAGGGAACGGAAGGACGTGAAGCGGTGAGTACCAGATTCGGCAACGAATCGATTCGTGAGGTCAGCGCTGCAATTTGATCGGAAATTTGTTTTAGGTCAGCCTGCTGTGCAGTGATGCTGCGGTTGAGCTCCGCTATTGCATCGCTCGCCTTCTGTTCTCCCGATATAACGTCCGCTAGAACCGCCCTATCGTCGGGCGACATGCTTAACGTTGGAGCGCCATCACGAACTGCCAAGCTCTCGAGATATTGTCTGACGTCGGTCAACATGTAGACTCCTGCAGTGCACAGACACACGAAGACGACCACCACCCACCCAAGGTGCCTTGACGATCTGTGCAAAATCGGCGGCAACTCTGAAGCGGCCGGCTGTTCAATTGCATCCATCACTTCTCGCTCGCCTACCCGGTTCATTAGCTTTTCCACTCCACTCGCGAACACATTAACGCCAACAGCCGTGGTGCTGCCCGGCGATCGCCAATACGCTGTCCTCACTCATATAGATCGTTTGGTCTTACCTCCTATGCGGCTGAGCGAACCACTCGACGCCAGACTCGTTGCACGCGGCGCTCCTACATCATAGCGTGCGCACAAAGCAATAGTTGTCGTGTTGATCGGAGGCGGAGCATTTTGGCGCAATCTACCCCGAAGATCCCTCTATCCATTTATGCGCCCCGTGCCGGAATCGCGTGGGCCGCAACGATAAGCAACGTTTCGCTCCTAGTCCCGGTTCGGCGACATTTCCGCTGAGCAATGGGCGCATGAAGGGGCTTCTCAACTCCGCGGACCCAAGAACGAGGCCGTCCGACTGTGCTCGCATTGGCGAAGTTCGACCTGCGTACCTGGGCGGCCCCGAACCGGCGCAAGATCCCTTGGTCCATGGAGAATACGCTACGCAGAGGTCAACTACCAACCTTGTCAGTTGATGACGATTACGGCGTAATGAATTTTGCTCAATGAACCTCGCACGAGTCAGATCGGGAGGCAGTTCGAGTTCTAGCAGCGTCCAACAGCGTGTTTCGTCAGCAGATCGGGCTCACGCAAGCTCCCAATTGCCTAGCGACACTCCGGAGTACCGTCGGCAAACAAAGGAATGAAAAAGAACTCGCTTGCGACCACAAACTTCGTAAACACGGGATAACAATCATTGCAGACCTCAATTCTGGAAAAGTACTGCGATGCTCGCCTTCCTTGGTACACCATCTATCCGACTGTAGCCCAGTTCTCCACAGTGGTCGGCGCCGAAGCCTCTGAGAAATGGCTGCAGCGCCTGCCGGTTAATGACTCGGTGTCGCTCTACTTCCACATTCCTTTCTGTCGATCCATTTGCTGGTATTGCGGCTTCGCTCGAAGCATCACTCGCCGGGATTCACCCATTCTAGAGTTTTTGGCGGATCTTCGTAGGGAGATCGATTTGGTCGCGGCGCAGGTACCGCAACCGCTGCCTGTCAGCGACGTGCACTTCGGCGGTGGAACGCCGACCCTTATCCAGGCAGCGGAGTTCCGGCGGCTGATGGACTTTCTGCGCCGCCGCTTTGCGCTTTCGAAAACGGCCAACATTGCTGTTGAGATCGACCCGCGCACGTTCACGCTCGCCACATCCGAAGGGTTAGCAGCTGCCGGCGTGAACCGCGCAAGCCTCGGCGTCCAGAGCTTCGATCCAATTGTTCAAAAGGCCATCAACCGCGTCCAGAGTGAGGCACAAACAGAGCGCGCTGTCGAAACCCTGCGGCAGCAGGGAATAATCCGCATCAACTTCGACCTCATCTACGGTCTGCCAAATCAGACGGTGCAGTCCTGCGTTCAGACCGTGACTACCGCGGTGGCAATGCGACCAGACCGGCTTGCGGTATTTGGCTACGCGCACGTTCCTTCCTTTAAGAAGAATCAGCGCCTGATCGACGAGGCAGCGCTGCCAGACAGCCCTGCCCGTGCAGAACAGGCTGCCGCGATGGCCAATACACTGATTGCAGCGGGCTACCGGCAAATCGGGCTCGACCATTTCGCGTTGCCGGGCGATGAGCTCGCGCTGGCGCAGAAAACCGGTCGCCTGCGACGGAACTCACTCGGTTACTCGGCCAACACCTGCAATAAAGTGATAGGCTTCGGGCCATCGGCCGTCGGTCGGCTTGGCGACGGTTACGTCCAGAACGAAGTTACAGCGGGTTCCTACAGCGACCAAATCAAAGCCGGCCGTCTGGCGACTTCAAAGGGCTACTGTCTCAGCCTCGAAGACCGCGTCCGGGCCGCGATCATCGAGCGACTAATGTGCGATTTCGAGGTCGACGTACCGGCAATTTGCGGTCCTCATGAATTTGACCCGGCGTCCTTCCTCGGTTCAGGCGAACGCTTGGCAATGCTCGCTGAGGATGGGATCGTGCAAATGGAAAGGGGATTTATCCGCGTGAGGCCGGAGCATCGTTTTCTAACTCGTGCTGTGGCAGCCGCATTCGATGCTTATCTTGGCACGCCGCCCTGTTAAAGACCAGCCAAGGAGCGATGATCGGATGAAACGCGTTACCTTCCGCTGCACGCGCCAGGAAGCCCGGCGAACGAGTTTCGCTCGCCTGGTACAGTCACAAACCAAACCGGTAAAAAACGCCGTGGGCAGCTGTGCAACGAGAGCCGCCCGGGCCGTAGCCGCGAAGACATGGACGCATTGCTGGTGGGAATTTGACGTCCCCGACTGCAACGCGGCATGACCGCGAACCTGGACAACGTTCATGACGTCACCAACATTGCCCGTGTGACCGCGGACCTCCACCACGAGGACGACTGGCTGCGGGACGTCACCAACGAAATGGAGATGGAGGACGGCTCATCGCGGCCTTTGGCGTGGGGGACGATGGCATCTCGGCGTCCAGTGACCTCGGTATCGAAAACCTGATCAAGCTCGTCCGGATGTACAAAGATCTCTGACCTGTCTCAAGCGCTAGCAGCCAGACATACTCCATCAGCGCGCCGTCTACGCTGGATGCGTACTCCGAGTAAACCGCGGCGATTCGTCGTGATGACACGACGGTCCCTATCGATGTGCATGATCGCCGCTAGACCGAAACGCTACGGGCTGCGGCGTGCAATTCAGAGCAGCAACTCGTCCACGCCATGAGATAGACCACGGAGCACAAAACGACCAGCGCCGGCGCGACACCGCGCGAACGATCATCGAGTAGCACAGTTAGGACCAGATCCGGCGTGATCACGACCAAAAAGATAGTTCGCTGGAAGAGCTTTGCGCAACCTGGATCTAAGCGACGATTTCCTGAATTTCACCCGTCGACGTTACCCATACCGGTCCTCCGTGAAGGCCGGGAGGGCCTCGCGCCGAGCGGCACAATACCTGCGACTCGCGCGCCGACAGCCGACCTCCCGCCCGGTCAACTACCAAACCTAGCAATTGATGGAGATGACGGACACATGCCAATCAGTGCCGGTGAAACTCGCTCGGGCCACATACGCGTTAGCCCCTCCCATCCAGTTGCGCGTGGCGTTCTGCTCAGTGAACTTCGCTTCGGAAACAGTCTATTCGCGCGAACATGCGATAGGAGCAGTGCATTGCCGGTAAGTTCGCCGAGCCATGCTAGGCAACCTTCGTGGAGGGGTGCTTCGTCGTCTTAAGGCGCGTTACACTGCATCGGCCGTCAATGCTGACGGGCGCGTCACCATCGATTGTGGCACGGTGAACGACGCGATGCTGGTCACCGTAATCGTTGACGGCATAATGCAGCGTTGCGCGGTTATCCCAAATCGCGACATCGCCTTCTTTCCAGCTCCAGCGCACGGTATTTTCGGGCGCCGTGATATGGGATTGGAATAGATCGAACAGCCTCTGACCGTCGCGCTTTGGGATATCAATAAACCTTTGCACCACATCGCCGAGCACCAGCGCGCGCTCGCCGGTCTCGGGATGTACACGGACCACCGGATGCTCGGTCTCATAGATTGTTTTGGTAAAGACCTCATCAAAATGCTTCTGGTCGATTTCGCGAATACGGCAGGTCCCGGCGTAGTCGAAGGCGTTGCTGTGAACGGTCCAGAGTTCGTCGGCAAGCCGTTGGAGCGGCCGCGGCAGATCCACATAGGCGGCCACCGCGTTCGACCAAATCGTATCGCCACCGAACGATGGGATCACAACGGCTCGCAGCACCGCAAGTTTGGGATAGGCCGCGAGAAACGTTCCATCGGCGTGCCATACATCAGCCCGACTACCTCCGCGCGCGGAATCAAGCTCGATGATCGAGGTCGTTCCATTGATGGTACCGAGCATCGGATGCGGCACCAGCCTACCCAAACAAGCAGCAAAGCGCTCCTGCTCCGCGTCATCAAGATGCCCCTGATCACGGAAGAAGATCACCTTGTGTTCGAGAAGTAAGCTGTTGATCACAGCGATCGTTTGGTTCGGCAAATCACCCGATAGCTTTATATTTCTGATTTCAACACCGATGCGCGCAGCGCGTTTGACGAGGTCTGTCGGTGAAATGACGCTCTCGGTCGAAGCCGTTTCTTTCATTGCGAACTCTTCCAAGTTTTCGGATTCTTTAGGAGGGCGCATGGCGGTTCGGTCACTCGGTTTGGAAGGCGGACCTCGCGCTACTGGTACTGTCCAGCAAGCACCGTGCCAGCCGGAAAACGGAGCCGTGAAGGTCCGTCAGATCGCGGATCGGATGATAACTCGAACCGTTCCAAGGAGCTCCATGCCAGCTCTCATCTTCTTGCCAATCCCAAAACCGCAAAAAGACACACATAAAACTCCGAGACGAGCGCCTCGCTCATCGGCGAAAGACATAGGGCGCACAATCGCTAGGAATTACCGGTCGGCATCGAAGAAAACGGTTATACGGTCCTCCTGCAACGTGGCAGCGAGCTTGAGCGGCGTTCTCTTGGTGCGGCAACTATATGCGGCAAAGGCCCCAGTCTGGAGCCGGCTCTGCGAGCTAGCCATCACCGGCTTTCGAGGTGTCCGGGACCTGCCCTGGCCGTGATCACTGCCGGAACATTATCCACCCGAAATGGAAGAGGAATAGATCGCCTGGAAAGAGTTCCAAACGACCGAATTACGGCTTCATCCAGGCGAAAGCCATTGATCTGCGGCGCTGGGGTCGCGATGTTCTCGATGCACCGGCGTCCGAGCACGGCAAGGCAGCTTTCCTGCACCGTTCTGCTGGCTTTGCCTAAGAAACCGAAGATATGTCCGCTACCAGCCTTGATAGGTGTTTCAATGTTGTCAAAGTAATTGCCCTCGATCAGTGCTTGCACAGAGGGTCCAGCATCCAGTGCATGGAAGAATCCGCCGCTCTGTTGCGCGTTCGTGTTGTGGAAATAATTGTTGACGAGATGAACAATGGCCTGCGCTCCGTCAACGTGCGGTGCCCGCCCTGAGATCTGATGGAAATAGTTGTTTGCGATGGTGATCGTCTGGGGGCCACCAAGAAACAAAAGATTCCAATAGTGCTCTCCGTTACAATAGGAGGAATACGTATCGCTGCCATCGAAGTCGTTCCAGGAAATCGTAATATTTGTCGTAGGGCCAAAGCCGCCGGCGATCATCTGCCGCCCGATGTTGTGAAATCGGTTGTGATCAATCCAAACCAAGTCGGCTCGTGCAATTGCAATACCATCGCCTGCAAATATCACGCCTTCATTGATATCACTGATGGTCAGGTTGCGAATAACGATGTTGCTGACCCCATTCAGGCGCAGCCCCTTGCCTTTGATTGTAGCGCTCGGGCCAACGCCGATCACTGTCTTGTTTGAGCCAATTTCCAACGGGCGCTTGCCGGCGCGGTCGAAGCCAACCAACGTGTTCTCCTTCCCATTGCAATGCGCGTCGTTGCCATCCAGCAGGAGAAGGGATTCACGCTTGTAAGGGGCGGAGCAAGCATTGCCGTATTGGCAACCCTGCCCCTCGCCTCGCCCTTCCGTTCCAGTAAAGTCTATGGTGCCGATTACCTGGATCTCGCGCGGACTATTGTCATTGCAGTGCCCGAATGCGTACGATCGACACAACTCATAATTCAGAGCTTCGATTGATCTGACCTGGACCACCTCGCCTCCAAGGCCGCCTGTCGCTTGAGCGCCGAAGCCCTTCGGGGCTTCCGATCGCGCATTGTTCGATCCGAGCAAGGAAAAAGCGCCGAGGACGACAGCAAGTCCGCCAAGCACGCGGAATGAGCGCTTGATGTGCTTCATCGCCTCCTTCAAGCGCACATCCTCTCTCTCGTACCCGGAAACTCCGCACGAGGACTTGAACGCTCGAACTCAGATCCTGAACTGCAATAGGCCATCGGCACGCCGCTCGCTAACGCCACTAGACCCTCCTCAATAAGGCAGATTGGAATATCGGAACCATCTTACGTAGCAGCCGCAGTGTACAGCCGCATGCTCAGTACAGCCGCCGTGGATCTGGGTAGCTTAGAAGCATCGCACCCGATGAAGATGCTTTAACAACCCCTTCAGAATGAAAGCAAGATCCCCGGCTCACCGAATCGCGCGGCCAACGTCTTGTTTCAGATCGACCGTTGTCCTGGTGTCGGCGACATAGAATGTTTAGGCGCAGGAACGATTTTTCCCGCAGTTCAGAGCAGATGCCGCCGGACGATGAAGGAAGCGAGATGGTGCACCCAGTCACCACCGACCTGCGACTCGCGGCGGGGCGAGTGGATGCGGCAGGGCTCAGCCGTCCCACTCATGGCCGTCAGGTGAAGCGGCTCATGTGCCTGGGCCATCGCCCTAAGAGCCGAGTTCGCCTGCAAGCGCCTCGCGGTGGGCAACGGTGGCCCACCTTGCACAAAACGCGCTCTCGCACCCGCACGTTCGAAGCATCATGGGTTTGCTGTCCGCAGGGGCCTAGCGCGCGAGAAACGAACGACCCACCAAGATTGGCAGTTTCTGCGATCCAGCAAGAGGCGTATGCCGGTCAAAGGATGAGTCGCCTGGGCTTCTGTCGGGCTACGGGGGAGCTCCGCCGATGTACACGCCGCCGCCTTCCAAGTTGTCAATGGGCCCGACCTTAATCGGACGATGCGGGAGGCTCGCTCGGCGACGCTGATCACGGCTACTCACGGTCATCCCGCTCGCTCCTGTCACCATGATAAGGTTCGCGGCACGCCTGCTCGAGATCGAAATCGAACCTGAGACGTTCAAAGGGCCTGTTCCGCCCGATCCACGCCCTCCGGCGCAACGGGCATGCTGAACTGAAAGATCGCCCCGCGAGGATCGTTGGCGCGGGCCCACATCCGGCCCCCGTGCGCCTCAACAATAGAATGGCAAATAGCCAGCCCCATGCCCATGCCTTCGGATTTCGTGGTGTAAAAAGCGTCGAATACGCGGTCGGCGCAGTTGGGATCGAGTCCCGGACCGGTATCTCGAAAACTGACCAATACGTTGTCCAAGCCGTCCGTCCGCGCGCTGATCAGCAATTCGCGGTCACCTTCCTTGATTTCGCTCATGGCCTCGATAGCGTTCGTGATCAAATTGAGAATCACCTGCCGGACCTGAACGCGATCTGCTCGAACAAGCGGCAAAGCCTCAGGCACTCGGGTTTGCACCCACACATCATTTTTTGCGACTTCCGCGCGAACTAGGGCCAGCACCTCTAAGATCAATTCGTCAATAGCAAGAAGCTCGGTTTGCATCGGAGCCTTGTTCATGAGAGCGCGGATCCGGCGGATCACGTTCCCCGCGCGCATACTGTCACGGACAATCAAACCAAAGGTTTGTCGAACTTCTTCCAGATTCGGCGGCTGAGCACCGAGCCAATTTAGTCCTGCCCCTGCATTACTGCTGATCGCCGCAATCGGCTGGTTGACCTCATGCGCGATTGAGGCTGCCAGCTGTCCCATTGTCGTAATCCGATTCGCGTGTGCAAGGCCCATCAGAGTCTCGCGATAACGCCGTTCGCTTTCACGGCCTTCCGCTTCCACTCTCTTTCGCTCTGTCAGGTCGAGGACGAAGCCAACACCTTGGTCCTGTCGTTCATCGAATACGGCGATGCCAATTAGCACCGGCACGCGGCTGCCATCCTTCCGAACATACTCTTTCTCGAACTGCTGAACTGCTCCGGTCCTTTTTGCTTCTGCCCGAGCATCCATTGTGCGCTCGTGCCATTCTGGAGGCGTCAGGTCGAGGCCGTTCACCCGTCCTGCGACAAGATCCTCTTGGTTGTATCCAACCATCGTGAGGAAGGCTTGATTTGCCTCGATGATCTCGCCCCCTTCACGGATGATAAAGATTCCGATGATGTTAGTGTCGAGCAAGCGCCGGATTTTCGCCTCCCGTTGCTGCACTTCGCTGTACAACCGGCTGTTTTCCAGCGCTGTTGCAGCTTGAGAGGCAAGCATTTTCAGGACGGAGTTGCGGGCAGGCGAGAATATGCCCGGCGCGAGGTTATTTTCCAGATAAAGTACGCCGATCAGCTTGCCCTGCGTGATCAGTGGCAGGCAGAGAATAGAGCGCGCTTTGCGCTCGTGGATATACGGATCATCCGCAAATGAACTCTGAGCGGCAGCATCTTCGAGAATGACGTTTTCGCGGACACGCAGGACGAAATGCAGCACCGTCTCGGGAAGAAGCGACGGGACTACGGCCTGTTCAAGTACCCGTACAACGACGGCATCAGCGACAGTTGCGGCTTCCGCCTCGATCCGTGGCTCGCCTTCATGCAGCAGAATCAACAAACCACGTTCGGCCCCGGCCTGCTCAATGGCAGTCCGCATAAGCGTCTTGATCAGCCTTTCGAGCACGATTTCGCCGGAAATCGCCTGCGACACTTTTGTTACCGTCGCGAGATCAAGATGCTCAGCCGGAGCTCCGATCCTCATGCCGTTCACGGCAAGCGTGATCTCCTCGCGGCTGAGATCAGGATTGAGCTCGTCGAGCTGACGCACTTTACCATCTGCTCCCCAACGAAGGTAACCGCGCCGCGCGTCACGCAGGTAAATCCGGGAGATTCTTTCAAAACCGCGCGCAGCATAAAAGCGCGCTGCAAGCTCGCAAGCAATCCCCTCGTGGTGGGGGAAACCGTTACGTGCTGCGGTCTGGATTGAGTGTTCGTACAGTCGCATTGCATCGACATCCCGGTGTTCCAGCCTTGCAATTTCAGCGCCGACCAAGGCGGCCCGATTCTCAAAATTTTCGGGGCAATTCGTCGCCCAAATCAGCAACTGTCTGTAGTGGGCATCAATCAGCTCTCGATGTTGCTGCTGCTCGCTTTCACCTAGCCTGTCGCAATAACATGAGTGAGACAGGGCACCATAGAAGTGAAACTCGGCGGTCAAGGGCTCTGTCGGTATGGTCCATAATCGCGGCTCGGCGTTCGAGCGAGCACCAACAGCCGCAGCATAATCGCCGGCTAGGAACCTCGCTTGAAGTTTGCGGATCCAATACACGGCCTTGCTAGGTGAAAGCTCCGGACTTAGTTCCAAAGATCGCTCGACGTGCAGCTCGTTAAATTGCTGATCATCGAAGCAACCGAATGAGCGCGTGAGGCCGCGCATTGTTCTGATAATTGCGAGCTGTGCAGCGGCGGCATCAGCAGCAAATTGAACCTTTCTATTCCCTGTCGTAGCAAGGCTTTTCTCGATCTCGTTCTGCACCTCCTTCAGGGGGTCTCCCGCCATGATCATATTAGAGGTTAGATGAAGCAAGCTGTACGCCTCATAGATGACATCGCCGATGCTGACCGCAGCTTCGAGCGCTCGCCCAATCAACACTCGACCATCTCTTAGAGGCTTCGTCCACGGGATCACGTTGCATCCGACGGCCAAATAAACTGGAGCCCGAAAACGAGATAACTCACCGCGATCAACCAGATCGCAAGCAAGACGACCAAATTTATCAGCCGCCCGGTAGTCGCCGAAGCGCCCCGCCGAGATTCGGCCTAGCCATGCGTAATGGGCGCAGGAAGCGTCGGTGTTGCCGTATTCGAGGCTGATGCTGACAGCTCTGCAGATGACCAAAGCGGATAGATTGACGTCCGTGAATCCCGCGGCCGGAAGAATACGCGTCAACACGGCAAGCGTGGCAAGCGAGGTCTGGTCTGTCATTCCGGACAAACCAGCAAGATCCTCGATCGCGTCTGGCAGCTGTGACCACATCCGCTGATATTCGGCGAGTGTTTCATGGTCCTTCGGATGCTGCGACCACTCGATCCCGACGTCTTGAAGATATTCGAGACCTATGGCCACTGCCCGGCCGTGCTGACCGAGCGTCAGGTAAAGATCGACCCGCAAACATGCGACAGTTGCTCGTTGAGGCGCGTTCAAAGCGCGCTTCAACAGCGCGGAGAGGAGGCTCTCCGCAATGTCAATCCGCCCTACCAAGAATTCGCATTCGGCCCGGCTGGTCTCCAGTGCGAACGCGAGTTCGTGGCGGCTTTGCCAAGCATCCTGCGCGAGCAGGGCCGCACCGACCGTGAAATATGTGAGTGCCGAGGCATAGGCGGCCGACGCCCTGGCACGCTGCCCTGCGGTCAAATTCAGCTCGGCGAGCTGCTCTCGCTCCTGACCGGAGGCGATTAGCGCGACACCTCGATTGAGTTGACTGACAATATCGAAGATAGCCTCTTCGCGCTTGGGCGCAGGGACGTGTGCCGCAAGCATCCGACCGATGCGCAAATGGGCAGGAGCGCGCGAAGATTCCGGCACCAGCGAGTAGGCCGCCTCTTGAACGCGGTCGTGGACGAACCGATAGGCCGTTCCATGGCGCGCAATCAGCTCCTGCCGGATAGCGGGCCACAGCCTCGCATGCACCTCCTCGCGTGAGGTTTCGAGCACGACCGCAAGCTCCGTCGTCCCGGCGATGTTGCCGAAACAGGCCAGCTGTCGCAGCGCGTCCTGCGTTTCCTCGGGCAGCCGGATGAGCTTGCCTAGCATAAGATCGACGACGTTTTCGGTGTATGCTTTTGCGTAAATCCGCTCGAGATCCCAGCGCCAGCGTGCCAGCTCGTGATCGAACGTCAGCAGCTGCTCTTCGGCCAGTTCAGACAGGAATTGAATGGTGAAGAACGGATTACCCATCGTCTTCTGATGCACCAACGTTGCAAGCGCGACGGCGCGTTTTGGTGCGCAGCGAAGGGTATCCGCGACCAACTGTGCGACATGGTCTGCCGTGAGCGGCGACAGCGTGATCTCCTCTACATTTACGTCGGATCTCCTGATGGAGTCGAGCTTGCGTTTGAGTGAATGGCCTGCATCAACTTCGTTGCTGCGGTAAGCTCCAATCATCAGCAGGTGCAGGTCCGACTGGGTCAGAAGATCCTCGATCAGGTCGAGTGTTGCGGCATCGTGCCACTGTAAATCGTCGAGAAAGAGCACCAATGGATGGGTTCGCCGGGCGAACACACCGATAAAACGGCGAAGCACCAGCTGGAAACGATTTTGCGCTTGCCGGGCTGGAAGCTCAGCAGGCGCGGGCTGCTCGCCAATGATCAGGCTCAGATCGGGTATCAACTCGATCAACAGCCGTCCATTCGCGCCGAGCGCCTCCCGGAGCGGTTGCCGCCAAACCGCGAGTTCGCCCTCGCTTTTGCTGAGAAGAGAACGGACAAGACTCTGAAAGCTCTGCACGAGCGTCGCATAAGGAACATCGCGCTTCAGTTGCTCGAATTTGCCTGATGCCAACAGTCCACGCGAGGGCACCAGCACTTTGTGTAGCTCTTGGACAAGCGAGGACTTACCAATGCCGGAGTGACCCGCAACCAGCACCAACCTCGGCGCGCCGCTCTTGACCGCGCGATCGAAAGAGCCAAGCAAGGTCTCGATCTCGCGGGCTCTCCCATAGAGCTTCTCGGGGATGAGCAGCCGATCAGGTGTGTCATTTGCGCCCAGCTCAAATGTATCGATGCGACCGTGGTTGGCCCAAGCCGCGACACAGTGTTGCAGATCGTGCTCAAGGCCAGCGGCAGTCTGGTAGCGTTCCTCGGCGGTTTTCGCGAGGAGTTTCATCACAATTCGAGAGATTGGCTCCGGGATGTCTCGCGATTTCTCGACAGGCGGTACTGCTTTTCTCGCGATGTGACAATGGACCCATTCCAAGGGATCTGCCCCCGTGAACGGCAGCGCGCCGGTCAGCATCTGATAGAATGTCACGCCAAGTGAATAGAGATCGCTGCGACAATCGACCGAGCGATTCATCCGTCCGGTCTGTTCGGGCGCCATGTAGGGCAACGTGCCGGCGATGAACTCGACAGGTTCGGGCGGCACGCGCTCGCGGGAAAGACGCGACGTCAGACCAAACCCAGTGAGTCGGACCTGTTCGTCAGGACAATTGACCAGAATGTGAGCGGGTTTCAGGTCCTTGTGGACCAAGCCTTGGCGGTGAAGCTTGCCCACGGCCGTCGTGATACCAACAGCGAGGCGCAAGAAGCGCTCGGGCTCCATACGGAGTCCAAGTAGGTTTAGCAGCGGCTCGCCGGATGGATCCTGCAGGACCAGCATGGTCCGACCAGCTTCCCGGATCAGTTCCAAGGGCCGCACTGCCCATGCCTCGTCGAGCTCCTCCCGCAGCCCACACTCGTGCGCGAGGCGGTCGAGCGTCGCTGGGTGTTCCGCGATCGGTCGGACCACAAGCACGACAGCCCTGCTGCCGTGCATTTGCTGGCGCCACGCACGGCAGAACGCGCGATCACCGTCCTCCCATAGGGGCTGGATGTCGCCGTCAAGATATGAACCGAACAAGGTTCGGCTGAGAGGCTCCCGCGGCATTTGCCCGCCCAAACTAAGAACACGCGAGCCAAAATGTGACACATAAGGGGCGCGATTGTGAAGGGACTTCGCAGAAAGCGGGCACAGGTCCCGAACAACGTCGCCAAGGACTAGACGGCGATCAGCGAAATACGAGCGACGCATGCACCTTCTCAGAGCCCGATCGTATCGATCGAGCGCAATCGGGCGCGCGGGCTGGGCCCACACGGACCGGCGGCGGCTCGCCCCGTGCGCAGCGTGTCGCCGCAGAAGGATACGTTCATGATGGAGCGGCTCGGGGGTGTTACGAGCACCAGCGGTCCACGGACGACCTGCAGCAGACCTGGGGTAGCTGCCACGGCTCAATCAGGCATCGACATGTGAAGGCTGTTCGGTTGTCGATGTTCGGCGCGAGGCGTGAGGCCAGACCACAACTGCCGCGGAGCGACGCGGTGCTGGTTGCGCGATCGACCGTCATTCCCGCCCCATTGCGTCAAGGGCAGGGCCGTCATCAACTCTGACCGCAGCATCAAGCGGTAGATCTGCGAGCCACGATGAGCGAAACCGTGTCGGTAGCTTGCACTCCTGTGGAGAGCAACTGCCTCGCGACAAGGCAGTCCCGATGCTGGTACCGTACAGGCTCCCTCACTCATCGGAATGTCACTCGCTGCCGGTTGCGGAAAGCGACATAGCCGGCCATCCGAAGCTGATAGCGAGAAAGTTCACGCTGCTTAAACCGGTGTTCAGGCGCCGCGTAGGCTATCCCAAAGCCGGTAAAAAGAATTGAAGGAAAATGAAGAAAAGCGGAACGCCTTCTCCTGGCCACGGGTGACAGCATTCATCGGAATCCTTGCCAATACCGGGTCTGACTTTGCCAACTCGATAGAGCCAATGAGCCAACTCGACAGTCTAGACGACGTCGTACAACGTGACGCTACGTACGGTCCAAGCTGTTCGTGCGGTGCGTGACGTTGCAGGGAATCACTATCGGCTCATGAATGAGCCTCAGTTTTGCCACGCGGGTTGCTTTATTTGACGCAACATCACCACGGATGTACTGGCGATGTGGGCGAACCCGGCGCACTTCTTCTCGCACGAGTGCGCCGGGCCGGCTTTAATGAGGCGCGTGAAGCTCGATGAGCTAGGGACAGATTGGCGGCTACTTGGGCTGACCGCTCGCGGCGTTTCTTTCCTATCTTTCGACGTTGAGTAACTAAGCTTCGATTCCGCCCTGCTCGACACAAACCTATTTGGCCGGCCAATGCCGGTTGGCGAAGGCAGCCCTTGTTGAGCTGAGGCAGGAGAGCGATTCCACAGGAGGTGTCGAAGTAGTCGACAGTCGGGCTGCGGATGCGGCCGACCTCTGCATTAGATTAAACGGTCATGTTAGCATACGAGCTTAGCAGCGGGATCAAGCACCGTGGGCGCTGCCGCAACCTACGTGATTAAATTTCCGACGAGCACGACCGAAAGGACTTGAATCGTACCTTGCGTCAGGTTGTACGAAGCCGACAAGGTGCTTTCCCGAGCTAGCTAAAGACGCAACTCACAGGCGCTCCGACGAAAAAAAGAGTTCATGTGCTGATGCCGCTGCTACTCGTTCTGGTTTCTATTTTCTTTGGTACAAGTGCGATTGTCTACACCGCATGCCGGTCTCAACGCCGGCGGGATCGGCGCATGCACAGGCACGATCGCGCCAATTCGCGCACTTCGCGCCCCCGCGTCCAACTACCAAGACGGCGGGCATTTTAATCCAGCCGCTCAATGACTGTCCTCCGACGCCTGTTGCAGTCCGAACTCGCGAGGGCCAGGTGGCACGCGCCGCCCGCGAGAGAGCGTTTCTCAAACGGTTTCCGATTGGTTTATCGATGCCGCGGAGTCGATCCAGCGGGACAGCGGCCAGACACGAAAGCCAGTTCTCGACCACTCGGGCGGTTTTTGCTAGAGTTTAGGGCGTCACGCGGCGCAAACGGCTGACCGGTCATACACCTGGAAACTTCAAAGATTTGCACTGCGCGAAAGCTTCCAGGAAAGCCTAGGCGAGCAACTAAAAGTTGTACCACACAATATTTCTACTATAAAACGCAGAAATGAGGCTCGTATCGTGACCAAGCGCTCTGAACCGCGGAAGCAAACCGCAACTGTCGAACAGCCGGAGGCGAGGCCGAGCGTGCTCGTCGTCGACGACGACCTCTCAATGCGCGAATCGCTGGTCAACCTATTTCGTTCAATCGGTCTAGATGTCGTTGCTTACGGATCGGCCCAAGAACTGCTCCAGAGCGAGCTTCCCGATGTTCCTAGCTGCCTCGTGCTTGACATCAGACTGCCTGGATTGAGCGGGCTTGAGCTCCAAAATGAGTTGGCCAAATTGCAGGTTCACATCCCCATCATTTTCATCACCGCTCATGGGGATATTCCGATGACCGTCAAAGCGATGAAGAGTGGAGCAATTGATTTTCTCAGCAAGCCGTTTCGCGATCAGGAATTGCTCGACGGAGTGGTCGCAGCTATCGAACAGGATCGCAAGCGACGTGGCGTAGACAAGGTGGTCAAGAAGCTGCAGTCCTTGTTTGAGGCCCTAAGTCCACGAGAGCAGGACGTTTTGAGACTGGTCGCCACCGGGCTATTGAACAAGCAGGTCGCCGCGGAACTCGGGCTCGCCGAGATCACAGTCAAGATCTACCGGGGGCACGTTATGAGGAAGATGGGCGCTCGATCGCTGGCCGATCTGATTCGGATGGCTGAGAGGCTGGGAATTGGGACCGACCGTTTCAGGGTACAAACCTAAGTATGATTTTACAACTTCGTCGTACACGCGCACCCTGCAGCTGGCCGTTATGGTTCGGCCAGCGTCTTCGCCCAACTGGGACGGGTGGTCTTGTCCAACTATTCAATTGTTTCTGTTGTCGACGACGATCCTTCCGTTCGTGCCGCACTGAACAACCTATTGAAATCGCAGGGTCACGTCGTTCATACGTTTGCGTCGGCTGAGGAATTTTTGCGGTCGTCTCAATTGAACGGCACATCCTGTGTAATTGCAGACGTGCAGATGCCCGTGATGAGCGGCTTTGAACTTTTGGAACAGATGCGAGCCCATGGCTACGCTGGGCCATTCATCTTGATTACCGCCTTTGCGGATGATCGCACGCGAGCCCGCGCCTTGAGCGCCGGCGTAACCGGCTTTTTCGCCAAGCCCTTCACCGGTCTGGAGTTGATCGCCTGCCTCGATGAAGCGCTTCGCGAACATCCTGGTGGAACGCGCGCGTGAAGGATGGGGAAGCAGTCTGGACCAAGCCGCACCCACGCGGCCTTAACGATCTCCATCAATGTGCAATTGTCCGTGCGAACCGCGTGCCCATGGCGACCATCGCCCTTCCGTCTCGCCGCATTCCTGTCGCTGGTGTTGCACTTTCGGCATCTGGTTGAGGCACTCGCGATGTGGGGATCCTGACACGGCGCCTCGCGTATGAACGCCTAATCAAACGGGCGAGGCCCCTTCCCTCCCTTTCAACGAAGCTGCACACCACTTTCGTGGTGGTACGACCCCTTCCGAACGGTTGCACTGCTGAGGTTGGACGTAGGTTGGCGAATTTAGCGTCTGGGTGGATGCGTTTTGCAGCGAAGGATTGCTTCAGTCGCATCTACGAGCGGCATCAGGGCTGCAGCGCTGCAGCTCCGGCTGATGCGCAAGCTTCGGGTGTGCTTCGGCCCGCCGAAACGGTTCGAGGCCACGGCGTCAGTCCTAGCCCACCGAGTCAGCAAAGCGGTCAGCTCTGGACGTGCGCGATGAGACCGCATGCCGGGGCCAGATTCGCCGGCGGCCGTGTCCATTCTACTCGCCGGGACCATGAGCGTGAACAGGCAAGACACGCTTCCGCTGGCGGGCCCCGCCCTTGCCTGCAGCGCGTCGGCCCCTCTCGCCGAGATGACACTTCTCGGGCCAAAATACTACGCAATCGGCAAAGCTAGCCGTACGGCATGCGCAAATTCTTCGATGGCGCGAGACTCCGCATAATTGGGCGCGAGACGAGTGAGCCAGGATCCTCGCGGATGCCGACCGGAACTACTAGACGTAGTAGCTTTGTTCCGCCTGGTTCTCAGGTAAGTCGGGGAGCTGATTTTCAGACGCGCGACGCGGAAACCCAACCTCCACTAAGGAGATGACCACATGCCTGGAGTACGCGCGTCGCGCAACATGAACACGATCGAAGCTCTGGAGTCCAACGTGCGCACGTACTCGCGTTCGTTTCCTGCTGTCTTCAACAAGGCGCGCGGCTCTATTATGTTCACAGAGGCTGGCCGAAAGGTCATTGACTTTCTGTCCGGCGCTGGAGCGCTAAACTACGGCCATAACAATCCGGAAATCAAAGCTGCGATCAGCGAGTATCTCGATTCTGATGGGGTCGTCCACGCCTTGGACATGGCCACTCCAGCAAAGGTCGAATTCATGGAGACCTTCAGCTCTGTCGTCCTTCGTGAACGGGATCTTCACTACCGCTTTCAATTTACGGGGCCTACGGGAGCTAATGCTGTTGAGGCAGCTCTGAAGCTGTCGCGTAAGATCACAGGACGCCACAACGTCATTTCTTTCACGAACGGATATCACGGCCAAAGCTTGGGGGCCATAGCCGCAAGCGGTAACCGCTACAACCGCAAAGCCACCGGCATTCCTTTATCCGGCACAACCTTCATGCCCTATGATGGGTATCTGGGCTCCGCTGACAGTCCGGCGGATTACGTGCGAAAGGTGTTGATGGACGAGAGCAGTGGTATTGATCTCCCAGCCGCCATTCTCGTCGAAACCGTGCAAGGAGAGGGGGGCATTAATGTGGCCGGCAAGGAATGGCTGCGGTCAATTCAGGCTTTGGCGAAAGACGTCGGAGCTATTTTCATAGTTGACGATATCCAAATGGGGTGTGGCCGTACAGGCGAGTTCTTCAGTTTCGAGTTCGCTACGTTATCGCCAGACATTGTGGTTATGTCAAAATCGCTGAGCGGATACGGTTTGCCATTATCAATGCTCTTGATCAAAGAAGCCATCGACGCATGGGAGCCAGGCGAGCACACAGGAACGTTTCGAGGAAACAACCTTGCGCTCGTTTCTGCCAAAGCGGCCTTGCATCTGTATTGGCGCAATCAGGCGTTCTCGCAAGAGGTCCGACGGTTGGGCAACTCTATGCGGCGTCGGCTGGACGCTATCGCGCACCAGCACGGAAACAGGTTCGCTGTTCGGGGACGCGGAATGGTATGCGGGTTTGATTGCAAAACGAGCGCAATCGCAGAGGCGACGTCACATAAGGCGTTTGAGAAAGGATTGATTGTCGAGCGATGCGGACCGACGGATCAGGTGCTAAAGTTCTTGCCCGCACTTACGATAGACCAAGATACTTTGGGAGAAGGCCTAGACATATTCGAGCAGTCATTGACCGAAACGTTGAATTTGGCCAGGCCACACTAGTTTGCAGGCCCACGAAAGGAAGTTGCTAGAATAGTATCGCCGCGCAAGTGCTCGCGCAATTCCTCGCATATCGCCCGAAATGGCCAGAAGCTTTGAGGCCATGATCATGGAGGCGAGGCTTGGATGTCAAGGCTGTCTGTGCTCCGCCGAGTCGGTCAATGCGCGAGAACACCCCCGCTGCCCTCCTCCACGACCACCTGAGCGCGAGCAGCACCTTTGACCTAGCACCTCAGACTTACGAGCGCCTCTCGCCGAGCTGGCTGATCCAAGTTTTCACGTCTGAGGTCTGCCGGAGGTGACCTCGTTGGCGCAGAGTCGAGTGGAAACATCGTAGTATGCCGTGACAGGGCTCTGCGGAGAGCTGCTCAATTTGCGTCGCGTGTGAGCTCGTCCACAAGTGAGGGCCGCCGCCGCGCCGTTGCGATCTTCAGCCTGATCGCCACCGCCCGGGCCAACGATATTGATCGACAAGCTTGGCTCGCGACGTCCTGCACGCGCGCCCGACAAGCGCATTTACGCTCTCCCGCCCAGAACTGCCGTTCTGAGAACGTGGCTCACCCTGCTGAACCCAAGCAGATCAGGTAATAGGATCCAACCAGACGCCTTCACCGGATACATACCAACCCGCGAGTTTCGCGCCTCCCAGCATGGGTGTGGACATCATTCAGAACCGTACATTGCGCAGCGGCGATCTCAGCCTTAGCGGTTTCCAGCATAGCTGCAATCGCAATCAACGGTTTCGGCGCCTCAGAAGCCCCGAGCCTACTTTGCATCCAAATTGTCACATCGACCCCTTTCATTTAGCCGAACAATGAGGCAGAAAAGAAAGAGACAACCGGCCACCGGCTCATCGGAACACAGATATTTAGATGTTTGACACATTGCCAACCGTGACTGGATCGATCGCGCACGGGCCGCGTACACCGGGAGCAAACGATCGAGATCTACAGTTAGATTTCGCGAAAGGTGCGCTCATTATTTTGGTGATCGTGGGGCATTTGATCCAGTACATCATCTACCGAGATGATGGGTTTTGGTATTCGGCGTACTACAAGTCGATCTATATGTTTCACATGCCGCTCTTTATGGCGATAAGTGGATACCTTTCTTGTCGATCGCTGCTGCGCAAGTCGTTCACTAGAGCCGCCAGCGATCGTGCGAAGCAGCTCCTGCTGCCGATGCTGTTTTGGTGGGCCTTCATGGAGGCCGCTAAATTTGGGGCATTGTGGCGCGCGACTAGCGTAACGAGCGGGCCTCTGGAGTTTGTAGACGACCTCGCTGGCACATACTGGTTCATCTGGGCCACCTTTGTTTCCTACCTTCTCGTCAAGATACTTACCAATCTCAAGCACGGATCGTGGGTCATATCTGGGTCAGCCATACTGGTTGCACTCGCGCCCGTGACATTTTCCATATCTCCTCTGATCAAATTCACTTACCCGTTCTTCTGCTTGGGATTCTTGTTGGCTCAGTCGCGAGAACGAATGATGAGTACAGTGCGATCTGGGAAGATGCTCCTGATTGTATTTCTCTCGATAGTGACTTGCGTAGGCTTTCTAGCCTGGAGCAAGGACACTTATATCTATAATAATCTTGCCATCATTCACGATTTCAGGTCGGCTAAAGACGTGTTTGTGATGTTTGTCGGCTCTGCAGCTGCTTCAGCAATCGCTATTGAACTCTTCTTGCTATGCTGGCGCATTGGCCGTTCAAACCGAGCGGGCCGCTTTATCGCTGTGGAGTTGGGCCAGAGCACGCTTCTGCTCTACCTGGTCCAGGGTACCGTTTTCCGTCTCATGGATTTCATGCAGTTCGGAGACGGTTGGAATCTCACGACCCGTTTTGCCGTCGCCGGTACGCTCGGAGCCTGCATTGTTGTGTTCGCACTAACGGTCCGCTCGATTGTTGGAACGGTTCCATATCTGTCTCAGCTTGTCCTTGGAACGCCGGCGCGTTCAGGTCTTTCGCAGGCTAAACCTGCAATGAACTAGCCATGCATTCCGTTGCGAACATGGCATGGCGTTGCGATAGCAGCATTGACTTGTGCCGCCTCCGCAATAGCCTTCGAACCTGGACGCGACTACTCGGGACGGCTGGCGTCAAGGCGCGTTTTTCTTAGTAGAACATCGCTCTCCGCTACGCGGATATCATTCGAAGTCAGACAAGAATGCCTTGCAGCAGCAACTGACCTTCGCGTAGCTCCTGGTCGCTCTGTACCGTGTAGATCAAGCGCGGATTGCTGGGGGTATGTGCCGCCGGCGACGGCATCGTACTGGGCTCGCTGCAGTAAGATCGACCGCCTTGAGAGTCGCGTCGCCCGCCAGGTTTCAACCGAAACCGGCCGTCGAACCGAACCCAATCATATCCAGCGAGATGGTTCTTGGCGCCGTATTGACTGGTGACTGGTAGTGTCGCGTCCTCCGGAAGCTCTGTCGCGCCAGCGTAGGCCGGCAGTCCACAGCGCCGCCGCGGAGACTACCGGATTTATGCAGCTCTGTGTGTGCCAGCATCGAGAAAATCACGACACTGCATCCGACTGACGGCGCTCAGCTCATGGCAAGCCAAAGAGACAGTTCCAGCCTGCCGCTCGCCGGAGTGACATGCCTCTTTGGTAACGAACAAGCCGCGGCTGACGACTACAGCTCGGCGGCGTTGCCCTCCCCGAGATTGCGACTGCTCATCGCGAGCCCGTCCGATTCTCTCACGCTTGGCATCGTAACGATCTCAACGATTGAGGTTCACGACCATGCAGCGCATCAGAGCCGACTGGTTGAACTTTCTTGTCCACTCCATGCAACAGCTGGCTGCACGGTCTCGAACGGATTGCGAGTCGCGACGTAACGAAACTACCATGTCAGCCCGATAAATCCCGTGTGAAAGTGCCGCAGAGCTGCCAGTGACGCCCCCTTCGCTGGCAGTTTTTCATGCGCTGAAAAATAATGCGGGTACATGCCGAAATCCTCAGTTGATCCGAACTGCACCAGCTGAGCAAGATGCTCGACCGGGGAATATCGGACCTGGTCCAGTTCGCTTCGAGCCAGCACACTCGCGCGCTTTTGCCCGCTAGATGAGCTTGTGCAGGCAAGAAATACCCGCTGCGAGCCCGGCTCAATTATCACGAAGATTCGAGCGTACTTGCTATAGGATGTTGGACTTTGCACTTACCTCGGAGGGCGTCCAGTTTGCGATCGGGTCGCGCAAGCTGTCCGGAAGCCGGTATGATTCGTTCGGCGCAGGGAATGCTCCGCTACGGACGTCAGCAGCCCAGCGCGACAGCCCGTCCTGCAATAGGTGACAGCCCTCTACATAGACACGCACGAATTTGGGATGATGACCTCCTGCGAGCCCCAACACGTCGTGAAAAACCAACACTTGGCCCGAGCAATTTGGGCCCGCTCCGATCCCGATCGTTGGTATGGTCAGAGATTCCGTCGCTCGGGCAGCGAGCTCGGCAGGGATGCCTTCAAGGACAAGAGCGAAGCATCCGGCCTCCTGCAGATAGTGCGCATCGTCCAGCAGACGTAGAGCGTCGTCCGCGTTTCGACCCTGTACCTTGAATCCACCCATCGCATTGACGCTTTGTGGGGTGAGACCAAGATGGCCCATCACGGGAATTTCGCAATTCACCAAAGCTCGAATCATTTGGGCACGCTTCACCCCTCCCTCGAGCTTGACGGCGTCTGCACCACGCTGCAGGAAACCTCCAGCATTGCGTATCGTCTCGTCAGGACTGAGATGAAAGCTGAGGAACGGCATGTCCGCGACCAGCAACGCGCGAGGCTTTGTTCGCGCGACCGCCTCCAAGTGGTGATTCATCATCGCCATGCTGACCGGCAAAGTGTCGTCAAACCCAAGGCATACGTTGCCGACGCTGTCGCCAACGAGAATGACGTCGACGACGGGATCAGCGATGCGCGCTGTTACCGCATCGTAAGCGGTGGTCATCACGATGGCGCGCCTTTCCTCCTTGCATCGTTGCAGAACTGGAATCGTGACGCGTTCAACAGACAGGTGCGAAATGTGACTCATGCTCGATCTGATCCGGCCCGCATGTCCATGAAAATCGGCCTTTCCCTTGGAAGAGCAAGGGGTGTCTGTCAACAGGGAGATAGAAAGCGCGTCACTGAGAAGTTGGAAAGCACAAACTTCCAATGATTGCGCGATCAGCAAGCAATATCTTTCAAGATCTGGTTTTGCGCGCTGGTTCTGAGCACTCGCCATCCATACGTCTTGCCTGTCAAAACCTACCGGGACACCACGGACGCGAGCGTCGATAGTGGATCTTCTTGATGGGTCCGAGTTGTCAGGACAGGTGTCAGCGCGAGCATGTTCATTCGTCTCGCTGGCGCAACGGCGGCGTAAGACACCCAAGAGCGCCGCTTCAGCGGAGTGATTTGACAGCGCTTGGGGTGCGACCGCTTCGTCCGGTGCCTTTGGATGCCGGAGAAGGGATCTACAGAACTGGTGGGCATGGCCCGACCGAGATATCATTCGCCTCGAGACCGCTGCTGTGTCGCATGCTTATGATCCGACGCGAGCCCCACGCAGCTTTCGCGAATGCCGCGCGCGGCAGCAGAAAAACCTCGTAGCGTGCACTGGATCGGCAGCTTGATGAACCGGCCATAATCTGTGAACCTTCGCCGGCAAGGACCAAAACAGCCACCGTCGTCGGCGCCGCCAAGACGATCTCATAAATTTGGAATTGATGAAACATGGCTCCGTCAAGCCCAGGCTCCTGCACACTACCTGCAAGGCCGTCCCCTCCGCGCCGTCACAGATACGCGCAAACCGGCCGCGATGCAGGCCAGTGATAGGCAACATACACGACGCCCTCCAGGCCGCGGACAAACGCGTCCACCACCTTCCGGTCCTGATGCACTTGCGCGAGCAGCATTCGATTAGGACAGCGTGTGTGTTGGCCGCACTGCGCAGTGTTCAGGGCCCACGTGCCGGCATCTTTTGATCCGTCCGCTAGTACCGGTGAAGCAACGGAGGTAATCCGGAACATCGAATGGGCGTCAGCAGCATCGTCGGATTAAGCCGCACGCGATCACCGCGCCGGTCCGACGCGCGGATGTCGGCAACTGCAAGGTCGCTCTCCCTCCATTGCCGAGGAGTGTTCGGCACTCCCAAGTCGACTTTGCGTCGATCGCCAAGCTTCTGTTCTCAAAGCTCGACCAGCCAAGCGCAGTCTCACGATTAACCGCATCTGCGAGTGCTGCCTCTCGCCGCCTTCGGAAGCGCAGCGGGTTGGGCGCTGGGACGCAGAGTGGTAGCCCAACGCCCATTCGCGATCCTGCGCACGATTATAGGTCACCCAGGCTCCATCAAGAGGGCGCCCATGCCAATGTGGTGAGCAACTCCGTCGCACTCTGGGATGATCTGCGGAACAGCAGAGTACCATCCCGCGGCGCGAATTAACACCGAAGCGGCGAGGTCCGCTACATCGCGCTGATCTGTGCAAACAGAATTGCCGCCTCAGACGGCCCGAGCCCGACGATGCCCACGAAGGCTGCCGGAGGCGTCGGAATGACCTGGCTGATCGGTCTCCAGAGATGCAGGCAATAGCGGCTATTGTTGACATACTGTGAATGAGGAGGATGCAGCTGCATCACGCATTCCTCTGCATCCCAAAACAGATCCTTGACGAGGCACATCTCCTCCCAGTTTGGCGAACGCCGTGGCGTCGACACAGAGACATGCTCCCATCCTGGGCGGACGAAGCCGATGATCTTGAGTTCACAGCCACAAGGCCCCTGCACAAAGAAGACACCGGAAGGACCAGATCCCGGTGCAGTGGCGAATCGGCCATCGCGGACGCGTCCCGCCTCGAGCCTTTCTACAATTTGCTTCCTCACGCGTCCTCCTTCTTTTGCGCGATAGACTCGAATCCGGCACCACGCGTGTCCCGGCTCATGGAGCGGACGGTTGCCACCCAGCCATCGGCGGTCCTGAGCATCTGCACTGAATTTATCTCAATCAGAACATCGCTTCTGTCTGGAATCGTCTACCCAAGAGGTCTTTCGACATCTAATTGTCAGTCGATGTTCTCGTCATGCGCGCCTTGGCTGCGAACTCGCCTCGTGCAGGAAATGCGCGCAGACATTTACGACCTTTGCCTTCGCACGCCGCGCCGGAAGCCAGCTTGTGCTCACTTCTTCGGCGCCACGTTACGGCTTGAGCTAACCGTGCTTGGCGCAAGGTGCCAGGAACCGACTAAAATGCCTCACAGCCAAAATGGCGGCGGAGGGCAATTTTGCGTGGTATGATCCGGCGAACCGGCTACGTTGTCACGCAAAGATACCTCGCTGACTTCAGCTCGTGATCCAAAGCGACCACAGATTGTCGCCAGTTCGTCGAGCGAGAGGCTTGTAAATTCGCTTTGCGACGATCTGACTGTGGGCTTGCATCTGGTTCCTTCTCATGTGTGGCGGTTAGCCGGGTCGCCGCCTGAGACACCGGCAATGCGTCATCTATGTGGCCGGCTAGGCCTGCTTCACGATGGATTCAGGGTCAGCGGCTCGGATGCGCAGACCGCAGACTCGAGCAGCCTCGTTCGTTCCCCCTGTCGCGAGAGATCTTCGCAGTTCAGCCCAGAGCCCAGTGACGTTGTGGAGAGGCTTCGGCGCCGAGGTCGCAAAGCCTGGACCTTCGATGCAACCGTCAGCTCCGGTCGCAATCAGAACTGTTCGTCAACCTCATTTCTTTGCCGCTCCTCCGCGAGGCGAGCTAGCTTATCATATTCTTTCGCGATCTTGAAAAGCCTGCATCTGGACGCATCGTCCTCGAGCGACTCCGCTTTTGTTCGCGTCGCTTCCGCGCGGCCTCGCCAGTGTTTGGCGTCGGAGAATGGCTTCTTCTGCTTCATGCAGAGCAACATGCATTTTCTAGATCAAGAAAATGCGACAGATGCCCTCCGTAAGATCCCGTAGGCTGCTTTCGCAATGCAACCCTGTTTGCGGTTATCTGCGACTCGCATTGTCTGAGATCAGACAAGCTGCTTATGCAAGCGCGGCGAGCAAGCTTCACTGCGGTCTCCTTCTGGGTTGAGAACGCCGCTTGGAAACCTCACGCTAACGGAGCATGATCGGGGACATTGGGCTTCTCTGCTGGGTTCGCGTCCGATCCTGCGTGAACTGCACGACTCCCGACATAAGGGCTTGAATCGTACGTAGGGTGAGGTTGTAAGATCTTCATGCCGCGGCGACCTTGCCTGGCCGTACAACAGCTTCAGGACGACAAAATTCGTAGTATGTGACCAGCTCGGATCCGCCCGCGACGCAACGGCGCAATGGGGTCACGTCGGCGAACCACTGCAAGGTACCGCAAGCACAGGAGCACCGATCCAGGCGATTCGCCCAATTCAAGATCCTGCTCTCGGCGGCGTAGACGTCAGGAGGTCGGCCCCTCGCAACTCAGAGAGGAATGACAATTGGCGCCTAGACTCAACTTAGCTGGTCGTGATCAACCCCGCGAACCTGCAAATAGCCTACTGGCGCTGAAACGCGGCAGCTGTAGGCATACAAGCGGCCATAGTGTTTGGGACGCATCCTCCCATCCAGAGGTTTTCGGCTTGGAACGATTGGCCATCGTACGAAAGCTACTCGATCACGAGCTGCCCGACGGCTTTTTGAGCAATCCAGGAAGGTCGAGGGCCCAGGACAATTACCAGCGCCTTCTCGATGTGCGAATCGAAACCTCGAGGAGCCCGACTGCAAGCACTTCTGCGCCAACGATCGGTTGTTGGGAGTAGGTCACATGTCTTCGCCCAGCGTCTTACAACAACAACAGGGCCTTGGGCGCCCCCTCCAAAGGACCACAATGCAACGCTGGATCACTCGAGCAAGCGCCGCAACAAACTACCTTTGCAACCCGGGCGATCGTAGTGCGCAGCGGCTCGCAACGTCGTTCAGCGAAACGGATTTGGGGTGGCACCTGCAGCGGCGCAGGAGAATGATCCGCGACAGTTTCGTGCGGAGCGCCCGTGCTCGTGAGATCTTCGGCAGCCCGGCGGCGTGCGACCATACGGATCGCGTGCGATCTCGATCCTCTGCAGGATGCCATTGCCCATCAGGTAGACTGAGGGCTCCGGTGCTCTGGGCGGCCGGCTCCATGTCGAACGATAAATTGAGCCGCCCCACCATGTTCAGGTGCAGGTGCGCTACAGACGACGTACCGCGGGAACTCTGAGGGGAGTCACCATTGATGCTCTGTCCAAAATGTCACGCAGACAATTGGTACGAGGTTGTACTGCACGATCCTTGGACTGGCCGACCGGTGATCACCTGCAACTCTTGCGGTGAGTATGCCGAGTACGATCGCCTCCAGCGCAGAACTGCGCACGCGATCATCTCTGCTACTTTGGCCTGTGTGAGCCTAGAGGATCAGCGCGATCCGCGGGCGGTTGTTGATAGGATTTTGGATAGGCTCGAGAATGCCGGCCTAACAATCGCCCGCAGCTCAAGATGACTGGGAGACGCGCCCATGACCGGCGCTTCGAGATGCTGGCCGCTCGCAAGATAGCATAGCTAAACCCAACAATTCCGCCGCATTACAAACGTTCGTATACTTCTTCAAAACCCTTTCGATGTGAAGGTTTAGCTGCGTACAGTTGTGCGTTCGATGCAATGCCTGTACACGATCGATACTTCGGTGCTTCGAAAGCGAGAGCCTTCCGCAGTCGAACAGGCCAGACGCGATTGAAGGTCATCGATCGCGGAAAGACATTCCGCCTGCCCAGAGAACCAATTTGTCAAACCAAGAGAGAAGAGGGCGGGTCGCTCTCATCACCGGCGTGACCGGCCAGGACGGCGCATATCTCGCCGAGTACCTGCTGTCGCTCGGCTATGTCGTGCACGGCATCAAGCGGCGCTCGTCCTCGTTCAACACCGCGCGTGTCGACCATCTCTACCAAGACCCGCATCTCGGCGACGTGCCGTTCCTGATGCATTACGGCGACATGACGGATTCGACAAATCTGATTCGCCTGGTGCAGCAGATCCGGCCGACCGAGATCTACAATCTCGCCGCGCAAAGCCACGTCGCCGTCAGCTTCGAGAGCCCCGAATACACCGCCAATGCCGATGCCCTCGGCGTGCTGCGGCTCCTGGAAGCGGTCCGCATCCTCGGCATGGAGAAGGCGACGCGGTTCTACCAGGCGTCCACTTCCGAGCTCTACGGCCTCGTGCAGGAGATCCCGCAGAAGGAGACCACGCCGTTCTATCCCCGCTCACCTTATGGGGTCGCCAAACTCTACGGCTACTGGATCACGGTGAACTACCGCGAAGCCTATGGCATGTTCGCGGCCAACGGCATCCTCTTCAACCACGAGAGCCCGATCCGCGGCGAGACCTTCGTCACCCGCAAGATCACCCGCGGCGTCGCTCGCATCGAGGTCGGGCTGGAAGAGACGCTCTATCTCGGCAACCTCGAAGCCAAGCGCGACTGGGGCCATGCCAGGGACTACGTCGAAGGCATGCACAAGATCCTGCAAGCGGACAAGCCGGATGATTTCGTGCTCGCGACCGGAGAGATGCACTCGGTGCGCGAGCTGGTCGAATTGTCGTTCGCGCAAGTTGGCTGCCGCATCGCATGGCGCGGCGCGGGCGTCGACGAGACCGGCGTCGATGCCAAGAGTGGCAAGACGCTGGTGAAGATCGATCCGACCTATTTCCGCCCGACCGAGGTCGATCTCCTGATCGGCGACGCCAGCAAGGCGAGCGAAGTGCTCGGCTGGAAGCCGAAGCGGACGTTTGCGGAACTCGTCGCAGAGATGATGGCGAGCGATCTGGCCGAAGCAAAACGCGAAGCGGTCGATGGCAAACGCACCGTTTGAGCTCAAGGGCAAAAGCGTCTACGTCGCCGGCCATCGCGGCATGGTCGGCAGTGCGCTTGTGCGCCGGCTGGCGCGGGAGGACGTTAAGCTCATCACGGTGGACCGGCGCGAGGTCGATCTCTGCGACCAGGCCGCCGTGTTCGGCTGGTTTGCGAAGGCGCGGCCGCAAGTTGTGTTCCTTGCCGCTGCCAAGGTCGGCGGCATCGTCGCCAACAACACGCTGCGCGCTGAATTCATCTACGACAACCTCGCGATCGCCGCGAACGTGATCCACGCCGCGCATGTGAACCGCGCCGAGAAGCTGATGTTTCTCGGCTCGTCCTGCATCTATCCCAAACTAGCGCCGCAGCCCTTGCACGAGGATACCGTGCTGACCGGCCCGCTGGAGCCGACCAACGAGCCTTACGCCATTGCCAAAATCGCCGGCATCAAGATGGCCGAAGCCTATCGCAGCCAGTATGGCAGCGACTTCATCAGCGTGATGCCGACCAATCTCTACGGCCCGGGCGACAACTATCACCCCGAGCTAAGCCACGTCGTTGCCGCGCTGATCCGCCGCTTTCACGAGGCGAAACTGGCGGGCGCGAAGAATGTGGTTGTCTGGGGTACAGGAACGCCGCGGCGCGAGTTCCTCTATGTCGATGATATGGCGGATGCCTGCGTGCATCTGATGAAGACCTATTCCGGGGGCGGACCTGATCAACATCGGCACCGGCGAGGACATCACCATAGCCGAATTGGCCCGCGTCGTTGCCGGGGTCGTCGGTTACAGCGGCGATTTTACGTTCGATCCCTCGCGTCCCGACGGCACGCCGCGCAAGCTGCTCGACGTCAGCCGCCTGGCAAGGCTCGGCTGGCGTGCCACGACGTCATTTGCAGCTGGAATGCGGCTCAGTTACCGGGCCTTCTTGGCGGAATCAGCTACATCGGGCAAGAGGAGACAATCGGCGAGCTGACGACGCCTACTTGTTCGGTTTCCCGAAAGTTGTTCAAGATCGACGCTGTTTCGCGCGACTCGACGGAGCTTTACTTGTAGTTGAAGCTCGACCCGTGCCCCAGAAGAGAGCAAGCCGCTAGAATGGCGAATAACTTTAGGTAGCGAATTCAGTCGGGCGCGCCTTGCGGTCCTAAGATGGTCTGTTTTGAACTTCAGGTAAACCAATTAGCATGTGCGGAATTGTCGGTATCTTAGGGCGCGGTCCGGTCGCGGATCGCCTCATCGATTCACTTAAGCGACTGGAATATCGGGGCTATGACTCAGCAGGTATCGGAACGCTCAAAGGAAATCATATCGAGCTTCGGCGCGCGGAAGGCAAGCTGAAGAACCTTGAGACACGCCTTCGCTGCTATCCGCTCGCTGGCGATATCGGGATTGGGCACACGCGCTGGGCTACTCATGGCAAGCCGACCGAGCACAATGCTCATCCGCATGCAACGGACAACGTTGCAGTCGTCCATAACGGCATCATCGAGAATTTCCGCGAGCTGCGTGCAGAGCTGAAACAGGGTGGCGCCCGTTTCACCTCTGAAACAGATACCGAGGTGGTGGCGCATCTCCTCGACTTTTATCTAAAAAATGGCTGCTCCCCGGAGGACGCAGTAAAAGCGTCGCTGCCGCGGCTAGCGGGCGCTTTTTCGCTTGCAATCCTATTCAAGGGCCGACACGACCTCATGATCGGCGCGCGCAAGGGCTCACCGCTTGCGATCGGCTATGGTGAAGGCGAAATGTATCTCGGATCGGATGCTATCGCGCTCGCCCCGCTTACCGATTTGATCACCTATCTCGAGGACGGCGATCTGGCTGTACTCAACCGCAACTTCAGCGTGGTCTACGACGCACAAGGCACCGTCGCTCACCGCGAGGTGGTGACATCCGGCGCGTCGTCACTTCTCGCTGACAAAGGAAACTACCGCCACTTCATGGCGAAGGAAATCCACGAACAGCCAGATGTAATCAGGGAGACACTGGCGCATTACGTTGAGGTCGCCACCGCGAGCGTTGCACTGCCGCAGCAGGTTCCGTTCGATTTCAATGAGGTCGGGCATATCTCGATCACGGCTTGCGGTACGGCAGGCTATGCCGGCCATATCGCCAAATACTGGTTCGAGCGGCTGGCTCGTATTCCGGTCGAGCTCGATGTTGCCTCCGAGTTTCGCTATCGTGAGGCACCGATGCGCAAGGGAGATCTTGGTATCTTCATTTCGCAATCAGGCGAGACGGCCGATACGCTGGCCGCGCTCCGCTACGCTAAATCGCAAGGCCTGCATACCCTCTCGATCGTGAACGTAATGGGTTCGACCATTGCGCGCGAAAGCGAGACAGTATTGCGGACATTCGCGGGACCCGAAATAGGCGTTGCCTCGACAAAGGCATTCACATGTCAGCTGGTCGTTCTGGCGGCACTTGCGATCGCTGCGGGCAAGGCGCGCGGTGAATTGTGCGAGAGGGACCAGGTCGAGCTCGTAAGAGCGCTGATCGAAATCCCCCGGCTAGTTGCATCGGCGCTTGCCTGCGAGCCGCAGATCGAGAAGGTTGCACGCGACATCGCCAAATCGCGTGACGTGCTATATCTTGGTCGCGGCACGTCGTTTCCGCTAGCGCTGGAAGGGGCATTGAAGCTGAAGGAGATCTCCTACATTCACGCAGCCGGCTATGCGGCCGGAGAGCTCAAGCACGGGCCCATTGCCTTGGTCGACGAGAGCGTTCCGGTAATCGTCATTGCTCCTTGGGACCGGTTGTTCGAGAAGTCCATGTCGAACATGCAGGAGGTCGCCGCACGCGGCGGCAAGATTATCTTGATCACGGACGCGAGGGGAGCCGCGGAGGCGTCCACAGATTCACTCGCGACGATCGTGCTGCCGGAAATGGGGTCGACATTTACGCCCATTGTCTATGCCATTCCGGTGCAGCTCCTAGCCTACCACACGGCCACCCTGATGGGCACGGACGTCGACCAACCTCGAAATCTCGCGAAATCAGTTACCGTCGAATGAGCCAAGGCGACGGCACTTGGGATTGTAGTGGCTCAGAAACCGAAGACGCACAAAACCCCGGTCCGATGTCATCACGATCTGCCTCCCGGTTCCGGGCCCGACGGATCGCATGGCGTCCTGGTTGTGCCGGTTCATGGTCTTTGTCTACGGAAGCTGGGACGGTGCGAAAACTCTAAGGCCAATCAGGTGGGGACACTGACGTAGCCTTGCCTCCGCCGTGCAAGGAGCTGACCGATCGCGGCATTCCGATTGCTGGGACGTGCTCATAGTTCGTGAGGACTCCAAGTTTTTTTGAGAGGGCGGATAGTGCGGCCAGATGAACCTGTTCGACTGACAACGAATGCTGTCGTCGATGGGCGGCACGTTTGTCCCCTCACTTGCGGGATTCGACCGCATTTGGACCGTAGCGCCCTCGATGTCCAAGGCACGCCGCGCTTCGAACGGCGACGTGGTGCTTGCCGAGCACGGCGATCCCGCTGCGGACGGGCTTAAAGCCAGGAACACTCACCAATCCTCTCGTCAAACGTCGAGACAACTCGGGGGCAATATCCAGGCCAAATCGCTGGACGTCGGGTGACATGTTTGCCCGCCGGCGCGTAAGGCCAGGCGTCGTGTCGTTGCATGTCGGTGCGCTCGATGAAATTCCGCCGCGCCGCAACAACTGATCACCGAGAATTGCCCGGGGCTTCAGTAGGTTGGGAGTCACTCCTGCTGCGAGCGAAATAACGTCCGAAAATCTGTACGACCTTGCTGCAATTGCCGAAAATATGCCGGAAACGTCAGGCGCTTACGGGTCGGTCGACAGTGCCGTGATGGCAGATTCGCGGCCATAACACTGCGCTCGGCTGGCGTGAGATTTTCTCCGTAGCCGGCCCATCCAAACCTGAAAGGAAACTCGCGATGTCACCAGCGTCCATTGCGCACGCGTCAAATGCCAAATCGCGCATTGGCGCCATCTTTCGTGCCACGAGCGGTAATTTCCTCGAACAGTTCGACTTCTTTTTGTTCGGGTTCTACGCCAGCGCCATCGGAAACGCATTCTTTCCATCGGGAAGCGAAACCGCTTCTCTGCTCAACACCTTCGGTGTGTTCTGGCTGGGGGCACTGATGCGACCTGTCGGCGCGATCGTGTTGGGAGCCTATATCGACCAGATTGGCCGTCGGCAAGGTCTGATCATCACGCTTTCGATCATGGCTATTGGCACAGTCATCATCGCGTTCTGTCCCGGTTATGCAACGATCGGCATCGCCGCACCCGTCATTGTGCTGTTCGGGCGGCTTTTGCAGGGCTTTTCTGCCGGCGTTGAAGTTGGCGGCGTTTCCGTCTACCTCTCCGAAATTGCCACTGCGGGCAATCGCGGTTTTTACACGTCGTTTCAGTCATCGAGCCAGCAGGTCGCCATCTTTGTCGCGGCTCTTATCGGATATTTCTTAAGCGAAGCTCTACCGGCCGAAATGGTTGCCGCCTGGGGCTGGCGGATCCCGTTCTTCCTTGGCTGCTTAATCGTTCCGCTTATCTTCTTCCTGCGCCGCACCCTGGAGGAAACTCCGGAGTTTCTCGTCATGAAGAAGCACCCAACGGCCCGCGAGGTGCTTGCCTCGACAGTTGCGAACTGGCGCATCGTCATTCTCGGCATGATGATCGCGATGCTGACGACCACGACCTTCTATTTCGCCACCGTGTACACGCCTACCTTCGGCAAGCACGTCTTGCAGCTCTCCTCCCAGAACACGCTCTTGGTGACGCTCTTGGTCGCCGTGACGAACTTCATCTGGAACCCAATCGGCGGCGCAATCTCTGACAGAATTGGCCGGAAGCCTGTCTTGCTGACCATTGCCGGCCTCGCCTTGGTGACCGTCTATCCGGCACTGTCTTGGCTTGTAACAAACCCAAGCTTTGGCAAGATGCTGGCAGTGGAGATGATGTTGTCGTTCTACTTTGGCACCTATAGCGGCGCCATGTTGGGCGCTCTGGTCGAGATCGTGCCGAAGCATGTTCGCACAACCTGCTTTTCTTTGGCCTTCGCACTTGCCGCGGCTCTATTTGGCACATTTACGCCGCTCGCGTCGACCTGGCTGATCGACCGGACCGATGACAAGGCCTCGCCCGGTTTCTGGCTGATGTTTGCAGCTTTTCTCGGCATCATCGCCGCACTCACGATCTATCCAGGAAACGCCAAGAGAGTTGCGAATGCATCGCGGGCAGAGCGAACCAACCGGGCCGTAAAGGCGCAATTAAGCACGTATTAGCGGCGCTCGCACGGGGACGTTCACGGCGCAACCTGAACTGAGCCTGGCGCGTGACTGTCTTTGCGGTGATCTCACGGTGGTCCGCGTGCCGCTCTGCGGATCACTGTCCTCTGCGATTTTGAGCAGTATCAGGGAGGGCCGGCGCCGATGTTGATGGCCGAGCATTGTCGCGACGCTCCACACCCTCCCGTGGTCGAACGGCGGGAGGGTCATCTTCGCACCTTGCAGTCACGCGAAAACGGCAGAGCTCGCGCGGGCTCCTGGATCGCCGCTGCCAAACAAACTAAACGCCTTCTGACGTCAGGAACTCGCCAGCGAACTCGTCTATCACAAGTCAGCCTAACGAGAGGTCTGTTACCTTGACTTGATACGAGCCTCTCGGTGCTCAGGTACGCAAGTTGAAGGCTCCCCTTCCTTACCATATTTCGTAGTGATCAACCGATAAGGTCGATGGTGCCTCGTGCAAGCCGGCGACGGGCGATGCATGACCAAGGCCCAGTCCATCAGTGGCTCTGCTCGATCAACCGCGACTTCACCCGCTGCTAGCTTGCGCGGATGCCGTACCGCGCGCGAGCTGTACGAGCTCCGCCTCGAGCGCAGGGTTGCGCTCGAACAGGGCGTTGATCAACGCTTGCGCCGGCTGCTCGGCCGCCTCCACCCACGTCGCCTTCTCCGCTCGCGCCGAGGGCGCGAAAACACGCTTGACGACGGTTGGCGACCCCCTCAGACCGCATTTGGCCATGTCATCCACACCGGCATTTTGGGCGCTCCATTTTATGATGGAGGCACGGGCGGCACGCAAGGCATCAATCATTGCGCCACGGCGAATTTGATTGGTTGCCTCTAACATGCTGACGAGACACGGCAGCTTAGAACGCAGCACCTGGACTCCTCCTTCGCAGCGCCGTTCCGCCTCGATCGTGCGTAGTTTGAAGTCCAACGCTTTGATTGTAGAAACATAAGTTAGCTGCTGGACCCCCAGCCTCTTTGCAATGCCGGGGCCCACCTGTGCCGTGTCGCCGTCAATCGTCTGCTTGCCAGTAAATATAACGTCCGGTGGGCCATATTCCCTCCCTATACTGCGAATCGCGGAGGCCAGCGCGTAACTCGTCGCCAGCGTATCGGAGCCTGCGAAACTACGGTCAGTGAGCAGGACAGCACGATCGGCTCCAAATGTCAGTGCCTTTCGAAGAGATTCTTCGGCCGACGGCGGCCCCATTGTGAGGACAGTGATTTCGCCGCCGAATTTATCTCGTAGCTCGAGCGCAGCTTCCAGTGCGAAGAGATCGTATGGGTTGATGATTGTCGGCACGCCCTGACGCATGATCGTATTCGTGACAGGATGCACGCGGATTTGTGCGGAGTCGGGGACCTGTTTGATGCAGACGATGCTGTGCATATGCTTCTCCTAAGATGTTGAGCAGGCTGCCCATGACCAGCAAGTGTCATACCATCCCAGGCAGTTAGCCGATGAGGAACGAATGCAATGACGGACGACCGAGGATGAAACGGTTCGGGCGACCGCGACCGGTTACGCAAAGCGGACTTCTCCCGGTAATCTGCGTCACGGCAGAAACGTTGCCGCCGCGACCCTGCATTGACTCGAAACGTGGCCATCTCTCATAGGGCGAATTCATTGCAAGCAGGCGATGACGAGATCGGCCGACGCGAAGAGGCGTTACGCTTTCCGACACGCGCCCCAAGCAAAGCCCACAAGTTTCACGTCCGGGTCTTGCACCAAAGTAAGTAGCCGCCTCTTGCAGACACTCTTCTCACCGCAGCCGCGAGAGAGAGAGAGAGAGAGAGAGAGGAGAGCAGAGAGAGAAGCCAGCCCGATTCCTATTCAGAAGCGCTTGATCTCGATGCCCAGCCTTCTCAATGCATACCCAATCTGGCGCGGCGTCAGTCCAAGCAGGCGTGCCGCCTTGGCCTGTACCCACCCGGACCTTTCCATCGCAGCGATAAGGCGCTCGCGATCGATGACCTTCGCCGCGCCTATTACAGGTCGGCCGGGGGGCTCAAGCGGGGTCAGTTCGCCAGTGACCGGCTGAACATGTGGCACAGCTTGTGTTGGCGGCATGCTCAGCCTCGCGGGCAGTGAGATTGTCGGGCTCGGCTGTCGCCCCAATTCCTCTGGTCCGCACTTCCATAGCTTGACCGACAGGCATTCCCCTTGGCAGCACGCAAAATCGTCTCTTACGATCGACGATCCTTGCGCTAGGGTCGCGGTCCGCCGCATGCAGTTCTCGAGCTCGCGGACATTACCGGGAAATGCGCAATTCACAAGCACGTCAATCGCACCTGGATCCAAGGTCAGAGCACGGCCGTTCTCTTTGTTAAAGTTCTCCAAGAATCGAGCGGCGAGAAGCGGAATATCAGTACGTCTTTCGCGCAGGGGCGGCAGCAGCAGAGGAACCACGTTGATGCGATAATATAGATCGGCGCGAAACTCGTTTCTTGCCACCGCCTCTTCAAGATTCTTGTTCGTGGCTGCAATCACGCGGACGTCCACTTTGATCGTCTGATTGCCGCCCACGCGCTCGAATTCCTGCTCCTGCAACACGCGCAACAGTTTCGCCTGGAACGAGGCCGAAATCTCTCCAATTTCGTCCAAAAACAACGTTCCCTTGTCGGCGAGCTCGAAGCGGCCCTTGCGCGCGTTGAATGCGCTTGTAAACGCCCCCTTCTCATGACCGAACAATTCGGATTCCAGCACCGTCTCGGTGAGAGCTGCGCAATTGAGCTTGATAAACGGCCGCTTGACGCGCGCCGAACGCTCGTGAATAGCCTTCGCGACCAGCTCTTTGCCGGTACCCGATTCGCCACGCAGCAGAACCGTGCTGTTTGATTTTGCGATCACCTCGACCTTCTCAAGTAAGGCGCATAGCGCAGGGCTGTCGCCTATGATTCCGTCAACTTCAACCTTCTTACGCTCCCGCCCATGAGGCTTGAGCTCCGACAGCTGCTTCTGCTGCCGAAACTCCTCGTCCATAAGCCGCTCGCGATCGCGCGCTGACACACGATGCAGCTTTGCCGTCTGGCCCAGCAAGCTAGCGACCATGGTCAGCAGGCCGAGGTCATCCTGAAGCTGCGCACGCGACCTATCATCCGCGATTCGGTCGACGCTCAGCGTGCCAACAACTTTGTCGCCAATGTCGATGGGAACGCCGATGAAGGCGACACGGGTCGTGCCGGCCGCATCTAGCATGCGGAGGTCCGAAGGAGTGAAGGCCGAATGCAGCGCTACATCCTCCACGATAAGCGGCCGCCGCGTCGTCAAGATCTGATCAATTGCTCCTCGCGGCAAGCGTAGCCCACTGCGCTCATCGTGCGCCTCGCTCCCGTCGCCGCCTACGAAGATCTCCGGCGTTCCGTCGTGATCGAGGAGACATACGATGCCGCGCCGCATCGGCAAAAGCGACCGCAGACACTCGATGACGCTCGCCATCTTGGCTTCTAGCCGGCAGAGGGCGGTGAGGGTGTGCGCTATTTCAAAGATCGTGTTTAGCGATTTCTGTTGCGACGGCACAATATAGTCGGAAGGGTCCGCCTCGGGGGTTGAGTTTGGATTTTCGCGTGGGGAAACGCCATCCAGCATAACGACTTCTCCGTTCCTTTCTTGATCCTCCCCATCAGCGCGATCGGATTTGTTGCAATTGCGTTGCATGCCAATCCTCGATCCGACATCCAGTCCTCCGGTCGGGCCGAGAGGTCACGCTCTTGGCACCGCCGGCAGCTCTTACAGAGATTCGATTTGCTGCTCTCTTTCCAGCTCGCCGCACCGATTCGCCCCCGCTAAATGGCTTCATTGCTTAGGTCCAGACCGACTCGGCAGGAGCGGCCTTGGTCACAAGCGTTGTCCGCCATTGATCGGTACTTCGGCGCCAGAAGTGGGATCTTTGGCACAAGATGCGCTTCGGTGTCAGGCGACAATGTGTCCCTCTTGATTTCGCCGGGCGCGATGCCATGTGAAGTATAATCGTGCGCCATTTCGCGCGTGAGACAAGCGAGTGCGGCTTTCGAAATTGCATATGCCGTGCCTGCAAAGCGATTGAGTTCACATTGACGATCGCCCCTGAAGCTGCTTTTAGTTCGTCGAATAGACCTTGAGCGAGCAGGATCGGCGCCACCAGATTCAGGTGAACACCCTCATCCAGGTATCGACTGAGGTCGCCAGCGACGTCAGCCGGGTATCGTTCGGCGTCTTTGGTGAGTTTCCGGCGTTGTTGATCAGTCCGTGCAACCGTGCCCCTGCAAGGCGCTCCTTGAACGGCAAGCACCCGCGGCAGGCTGCGATGCTCGTTCAGGTCGACGTTGATATAGCTGTCGCCGTCTATGTCCCATGGGCAGCGCACCGCATCGAATAGTTGGCGCGCGCAAGAAATGACGCGCCAACCGGCCTCCGAAAGCAATTTTCCGGTGGCGCGACCTATACCGCGCGATGCCCCCGTCAATACCAGCGTCTTCCGCTCACGCAGCGAACGGCCCGCTCGATCGGCGTGAACTGGACGGCCAGGGTCCGTTTCCGACGATTGAGCTGGGATCGCTTTGTCAGCTGGTGGATCTAGACTCACGCGCGGCTCGCTCCCCCTCCCCTCGGCTGTGCACCTGGTGCAGGATCCGGGCCAGAGCGATGGGGGGCACAACGGCGGACGTTACGACCCAAATGGTCGGTTCCGAACAGCTGGTGTTTGCTTTTCGACAGCAGCAGCGCCGCAGCAAGTCGTGGCGTCCAGTTGCCGGACGCGCCGCCCAATGCGTGCGCTACGTCTCGGGAGCCCAGAGACTTGCGCTCGCAGGCGACATGGCTGCGCCTCACGCCACGGGCGGTACCGACCGGCCACAGGCCGTGCTGTTCATTACGCCTCGGTCCGATAGAACTCTGCGAGCGGCTCATGAATAACGCGGTCATCAAGCAACCGAGGTGACCGCAAAAGGATTGCCCAGGAAAGGCGAACCATTTTACCGGACGCGCCTCCTTGCTGCTCAGACATTCTGACACGACTGTCGGCTCCGTCAGATTTCCTTGGCGGCCCGGACCCTCCAGGGCCTGCTCTTCACCGTCCGGCCAGCTATGGCGATTTAGGCCAGATCATGACACGACCATAATCTTTCCGCGCGGCCCGACTGACACATGACGGCCCGAAGCATTGCGAGGCAAAGCCGCCGGCGCTCGCCGGCATTGGCCTAAGTTTCGCAGGCGTCCGCCCGGCCACTCGCACCAGAACCGTGATAGTGCGCCGGTCACCCCATAAACTCGATTCGTGACTTATTGCCGACCTGCTGCTCGCCATCCTTCCGGCGCTTAAAATCGAGCCCGGCGACAGGTCGATGCCGATAAAGTACCCCTTGAGCAGGCCGACGCCGGCACTCTCCATCGCCACGTCGGTACCGTCCCCTGCGGAGGGAAGTCCTGTCCGCCGCTTCTGTGAGCGCGAAACTCGATATTGTCCGAGACCATCAGCATGCGGCTGATGATCTGGCTGACCATTGCTCAGGCTCGAGACGATTTATGGCACGTCATGAAGCGGCGAAATGCTCGTATGGGTTATCGATCATCGTCAAATGCTCCGGATTGCTCAGATCAAACTCAATAATGCGTGGCACGAGCAGACGGGCATAGCGCGTGAAGGCGCTGGTTGGGGGAAAGCGGATCACGGTAGCGCATCGCGCAAGAAGATACATGTCGACGAGAGCGGAAGCTCCACCTTCAATTCCCATTTCCGCACTATGCAACGGCCCTGCCCGATCGGCCTGGAACCGTTTTGGTACGGCGAAGACATCGGGAAACAGACCCGATACGTGATCGAGCACCTGTGCACTATCCGTGCACAGGAAAACCTTTACCGGCTTTGGATATGGCAACGCCTTGGCTTTATGGATGGCCATGCACACCTGACGAAGCGCGAGCTCTGAATCGGCCCAGTACGGCGCATGCCCCATGACATCTTCGCCATTGCCGTGCCGAACATGAACGCCGATGACGCTGTGGCCGCTGAAGTGGTCCTCATACAAAGCCTCGATCCGCGTTTTAATCTCGGACCTGAGTTTGATGTTCCGAAAAATCAGTCGTTCGGCTTCCTCGGCACAACGCCACATCAGGCAAGCGTCACAGACAATGGTGTTGGCTTGGTTATCCTCTCGTGCCTGGAACAGCTCGGTCAGTTCGTCACGTTCTCGGAAAATCTGCTCGTCCGGACGATTGATGCAGTCGATTGACGGCCTATTCCACCAACTCGGGTAGAACGGTCCGGGGAACGAGAGCTGGTTGATCCGATCATCGCAAATCACCGGCACGCCAGCGATCTCCTCAACCGGCTCGAAGAACACCGGAAAGGCGTTGCTGAACGGCTGATCGACATAGCACGAACCGCGCCAATCGATGACGAGCGTTCGCCCGGTCCGCTGCGCATACGACCAGGCTGACGCCAACGACCAGAGGCAATCACCAAAACCAGTACGCCTCCGAGAAATAACAAAGCGTTCGTTCGTCAAGTTGTGACACCCTTCTCGTTGCGCAACATCACTTTATGTGCAGCATCTACTCATCTGGGATTCCGATCGACGCCAATGGAGGCTGGTCACCCAGACGCAAGGCGATCAACTCGCACGCCGACCCTCGCTGGCAAGCGATTGGCAGATCATGCAAGACGCGCTCACTGAGCCCTCCGTATGCTGACCTTTTTACAAACGCGCATTCCGTAATGGATGCAGCCGAATGCGGCGCTGATCCCAGAGCCCGCGCAGCTCCATCACGAGAGCCTCCCTCTTGGCCCCATCAGAGGTGACGCTGTCGAGAAGATCGCCAACAACAGCTTCCTTCTCAATTTGCATCAGCATTTCGAACAGATCATGCGAAACGCGCACGCCATCACGGTTGGAGTGATCTATGCGAACCTCACAGACTGTTTCCTGGCGTTCTCGACCCGCATGAGCGCGAACGCGGTAAAGAGATACATGGGGCGGCAGTGACACAGTGAGCGCAGTCCAGTTTTCGAGCGTTGTTGCCCGCTTCTTGACGAGAAATGACCCGACGACAAGGCCATCCAGCTCGGTCGACAAAAACGCCGTAATCGCATCGGCAACGGAATCGATGATCGGTTCGGCATTGTTGTTAAAGGACGTATTAAGCAGAATTGGGACGCCGGTCCGGCTCTTGAACGCATTGATGAGGTCCCAATAAGCGGCATTGGTCGTGCGGGAAACCGTCTGCAGCCGAGCCGTACCATCGATATGCGTGATCGCGCCCAGCAAAGGACGCTTGGGTTCTCGCACGCGAACGACGAAGTTCATGAAGGGGTACTCTGCGCGACCATCCGGCAACTCGAAGAAGGCGCCCGCATCCTCCTCCAGAACTGACGGCGCAAATGGACGATAGCTTTCGCGCTTCTTGACCATCGCGTTGATCCGCTCCTTGTTTGCGGCGGGCCTGGGGTCCGCCAGAATGCTGCGATTGCCGAGCGCGCGCGGGCCGAACTCGGACCGGCCCTGTACCCACCCGATCACGGCGCCATCCGCAATCCACTCGGCCGCTCTGGCTGAAACGTCAGCGGCCCGTTCAATCTCCAGGTGTCCGGCCCATCCCTTCAGTTCCTGTTCAATGCTATCGTCGCTGCCGACATCCGGCCCCCAATATACCGCTTGCAGTCGCTCGCGGGGCGCCGGCTTGCCGGCTTCGTTAGATACCATCAGTGCTGCGCCCAATGCGCATCCGGCATCATGCGCGGCGGGCTGCACGAAGATGTCCTCGAACAGACCTGAATACAAAAGTTTTCCGTTCAGAGTGCAGTTGTGGGCCACTCCGCCAGCCAGGCACAACCGTTTCATTCCGGTCGACTCACGATAATGCCGAAGAATGTGAAACACGATCCGCTCAAGCGCCTCCTGCAACGATGCGCTCACATCTCGATGCTGTTGCGTGAACGGCATTCCTTTTCGCCGGACCTCGATGTTGCGCAGCAATGCCGGGCCGATACGGTCGAGGTGAACGCGGTAGCCACCGTTTGCGGAGAGCTCATAGAATTTGGCAAACAGCTCGCGATAGCGAGCGGGATCTCCGTAGGGAGCCAGTCCCATGACCTTATACTCGTCGAACAGGCCGTAACCGAGGTATCGGATCGTCTCCAGATAGAACAGTCCGAGAGAGTTATTCTCTGGAAACGTCGCAAGCTCGGTCATTTCGGTGCCCGACCCGACCGCCAAGAGCCCCGACAGAAAGTCGCCACAACCGTCGACCGCGAGAACCAGGCTTTCTTCAAAACCCGACATCGCCAGAGCGCTCACGGCATGGGCCTGATGGTGGCCCACGAATGACACCCGCGAGGGATCAATTTCGGTACCGAATTCCGCCGCTAAAAGGTGCCGCAACAGCAGATTGGCATCGGTGGGAACTGAACTTTCCGGCTGTGATATCAAGAGCCGTTCAAGCATCGCGTTGCAATAGGCTTCACTGGCGTAGAACGCAATACGATCGACGTCGCGAAGCTCCACGCCCGCGGCTGCAAGACAGTATTCGATCGCACTGCTCGGGAGCTTGTTTGAGTGTTTGATCCGATTGAGGCGCTCCTCTTCGACGGCGGCGATCACGCGCCCGTCTTTGACAAGTACCGCAGCGCCGTCGTGCAGAAACGTGTTCGGTAGCTCAAGCGGGTTTTCATAGACCCTGTCGAGCCCACCACTCAGTCCTAGACACAACATCTTGTTCTCCATACATCCTGAGAGGCCTTCCGGCCTATTACTTGTCGCTTGCTTTGCGAGTAGGCCGGACCTCGCCGCGGATAGACTTGCGCATCACCAGCGCAACGACGCGCAGGAAACGCGTGGCACGCAACCGAAACCTTTCGTTGCGTCCGACATCTGCTGTCGCGCACGCGGTGCTTCGCTTTTGGTCTCGTCGTGCCCATCACCGCATCAGGCGCCGCTGAAGCAGCACGGCCGCGACGACAAATGGAACTGCCGCGTAAAGACACAGTGCGCCCATATGCATGCCGACGCTGTCGACCGACCGACCGAGCATTGCTGGACGAATGAGATCGACCGCATGCGTCAGCGGCAGGAAGGCCGCTATGCGTTGAAATGAACCTGGCAACTGGCTCACTGGGAAGATCGTTCCGCTCAAATACATCATGGGCGTGAGAATGAGTGATTGGTAGAAGATGAAATAGTCATGGCTCGGGGCAAGTGCTGCAACGACCATTGCGAGGCTCGCGAAAGTGAGACCAGTCAGTGCGATGGCTGGTAATGCATAGGGAATGGATGACCACTCCGCATAACCGAGTGTTACGGCAACAATCGTGATCGCCGTCCCGGCCAGCAAGGCCTTGCTCGCTGCCCATGCCAGTTCACCGAGAACAATGTCGCCGAGCGTAAGCGGTGTACAGAGCACTGCCTCCCACATGCAGTTCGTCTGCATGCGAGCGTAAGCTGCATAGATCGTTTCAAAGGTCGCGGCGACCATTGCGCTTATGGCGATCATGCCAGCCGCAAGGAATGAGATGTATGAGGTCCCATCGACGCCACCTATGATCATTCCAAGGCCAAAACCAAGACCGAACAGAGAGCTCATCGGCTCGGCCAGATTGCCAAGAATCGACGCCAAGGCTACTTTCCGCCAAACCAGAAAATTTCTGCGCCATATGGCGATCCAGTTCCATGGATTGGCAGGGAGTGCAGGCGCAAAACGTTGCCGCATCGTTCAGTCCTTCATCTCTCGCCCGGTTAACCGCAAGAAAACATCCTCCAGATTTGGGGGACGCTGCAGAAGGCGGAGATCGGTGCGGTTGGCGAGCCGGAGGCGCACCTGCTCTGGATTGGTGACATAGCAAAACAGAGTCTCCCCGCTCACCTCAGCGCGCTGCACTTGCGGGCTGACCAGCGGCAGCAGTTCATGCGGATCGCCACCGTAAATCTCGATCACCTGGCAGCCGATCTGCTCCTGGATGAGCGCGTGAGGCTGGCCTTCGGCGATCTTACGGCCGTGCTCAAGCACGCACAGGCGGTCACACAGTCGCTCGGCCTCTTCCATGAAGTGGGTCGTGAGAAGAATCGTTTTTCCGAGTCCCAATAGCGAGCGCAAGCGTTCCCAAATCAGGTGCCGGCCGTGCGGATCGAGGCCGGTCGTCGGCTCGTCAAGCACCAAAAGCTGCGGGTCGTTAATCAGGGCCCGGGCCAGCGTCAACCGCCGCTTCATGCCCCCGGACAGTTCGCCGACGCGAGCATCCGCCTTGTTTTCCAGCCGGGCGAATTCGAGCAGTGCCGGCGTGACCGCTTTGACCTCTGTCGCGCTCATGGCGAAGTAGCGCCCGAAAACGAGCAAGTTTTCGCGAACCGTGAGCTGAAGATCAAGGTTATCGAACTGTGGGACGACCCCGATGCCCCGGCGCGCTAAGCGCGCACGTGCAGGCACCGGCTCGCCGAGCACGCAGATCTTACCTGCGTCCGGCGATGCGACACCCAGGATTAAACGCGCAAGCGTGCTCTTGCCCGCGCCGTTCGGCCCCAGTAGACCGAAGCACTCTCCGGGCGAGACCGTAAACGAAAGGTCGTCAACGACGATCTTGCCGTTGTAGGACTTGCTCACCTCGAAAAGATCGATTGCCGCGGTAGACATTTGCTTAGGCCATCGCGACGGATGTTGCTCGCGCCGATTCCTCGTCCGCGCGCTTTTTTGTCCAAAGCAGGCCGTCACACCAGACGTGATCGACGCGTCCCCAATGGCACGCCGCTGCAGCATCTGGGAAAAAGCCGCGTCCATGTAGATTGGCGCTGGTATTGCAGAGCAGCGGAATGGCTGTGAGCTTCTCGAATTCGATGAGAAGCTCGGCCACTTTGTGCTCAGAGGCTCTGGAAACCGTCTGCAGCCGAGCAGATCCATCGAGATGTACGACAGCGGGAATTTTGTCCCGCCATTCCGGTCTCGTCTGGTGATCGAACAGCATGTATGGATCGGGTGTTCCTGGGGTAAAAATCTCCAGGGCACGATCCTCCAAGCATATCGGCGCTACCGGCCTGAAATGCTCACGGAGTTTGATGTCGTTGAGGTGATTCTTCATTCCCTCCCAGCTGGGAGCTGCAAGAATACTTCTCCCACCTAAGGCTCGTGGTCCGAGCTCGGCACGCCCGGCAAGGAAGACCACGGGCTTGTCGCTCGCGAGGATTGCCGCAAGTTCGCCCATAGTGCAGGGCGCGCCCTCCCACTCGGGCGGGACTTCGGTCGGACGAACGGACGGCCCACTGTAGACCGACCAGTCCAGGGCTTTAAAGCCTTGTTGTGCCGCAAGTGCGGCGCAAGCAGCACCGATCGCTGAGCCGCTGTCGTTTGGAAAGGGCGGTACCCACACGGCATCAAACAGCCCGGTCGCTCGAAACGCACTATTCCACTTAATGTTCAGACCACAGCCGCCCGCAATGCAGAGGTTACGCGCCCCCGCAAGATCGGAGTGCCGCTGCACAACATCAGAAATTTTGCGAACCAGCAGCTGCTCCAGAAAGACGTGAAACGACGCAAGCACGTCTTCGGCTCGCTCGGCCTTCAATCGCGTTGCGCAGGCATCGAAGAAGTCATGCAGGGCTTCAAGTGGCGTTTGTGCGCTATTGATGTCTGCAAGGTCAGGACAAGCTCCCTCAGCACTGCTGGCAAAGTGCGCCTGATAGAGTTCCTGAAACGTTCGAACGATGTCCGCATCGGCAGATCCCAGCGCGATATAGGCCATCAGCTTTCCGGCAATACCGAGGTCCCAGCCAGTCCGGTCCGCCCGGCTGTAAGGTCCAAAGTGATGTCCTGCCGCCGCATAGGCGTGGCCGATCATTGGAAACAGGCACTCGATGAACCGGATGCCGTGGGGCTCTACATAATAAAGGCGTGGAAACATGCAGCCGTCCCACACCAAGCAGAAAGCAGGTTGTGCGGTTTTGGCGAATGAGCTGGCGCAGTATGCGGATGTTACATGCCCGGTGACGTGCGGATAGCTTCGATAGGGATACAGCTTGCCATCGAGCATGAGGCCAATGCGATCGCGGGAAGCTAGGGGGCTATCGCCTTGCCGTTCGACATACGGCGCGCCCTTGAGCTTGATGGTCGTCGTCCCACTAAGGACTTCAAACTGGGATTCGGACTCTCCATCCCAGCCATCAATGACGAACTGATCAACATCGGTTGGATCCAGCCCGTGCTCCGCCAAGGAGCTAACAACGGCATCCAGGTTGTCAATGGTCTGATAACGCGGATTGTTGTTCAGCTTCTCCTGTTCGACACAAAACACCAGCCGGCCGTCCTCGATCAGAGCGACTGCCCCGTCATGCGTCAACTTGATACCGCAGATACGCATAGTGGCTCCTTTCAAGCTCGGCCGTTGGGACGGACCGAAGATTGCTCCGGATTGCGAAAGCGGACCAACAAGCAGTCTTCGTCAGCCGACTGCCCTTGGCACTGCACGCGTTCGACCTCAATGAGCGCTTCAGTCAAAATCGCGATGACTGTTTCGGCGCCGGCGACATGCCCCCATCGCCTACAGGTGGCATCACGCGCAGATCCGAAGATCAGATGCCCACCTGGAGCAAGCATCTTCACCATCTTGTCGATTGCGGTACGCATCTGCGTCACGTCTTCGAGATAGTAGAGAACTTCGGCGACCACGATCAGATCGAACAGCTCTTCCGTCGAGAACTGCAGAATATCGGTCGCCGCCCAGCTGATATGCGACCACCTCTTGGTGCGCTGGACCGCTCGACCGATCGCTCGCGGCATAACATCGATGACCGTGAGCCGGTTGCAGTGAGGAGCAAGCTTCTCCGTGAATGCACCGGCCGCGCACCCGATCTCGAGGCCGGTTGAGACGGCACCGCTCGACAGCGATAGCCGCAGCAATTGGGTGTGACGCTCACGTTCAAACGGATTGTCGTCAAGCCGCCACGGATCGTCGTTAGCCAGCTCCCGTTCCAACGACTGATATGTGTTGTCTACGCTCACGAGTTAATACCCCTACCAAAACTGCTCAGTCAGTCTCTGCCGCAATGCCATCCGGCGCGATCAGCTGCGAGGAAGAGCGCGAAAGGCCTGCCCTGCGAATTGAGCCAGGCCTTTCCGATGCCCGGTTAAGACTTGGTCCAGTTGTCGCGTCTTCGATCGAGGCCTTCGATTCATCAACGTCTGGTGATTTCGCTACTTTGCGCGAAAGCCAGTCGCTATTGCTCAAGGTGCAGAGCGCGTAGGCTTTCATCGGAAGCAGGAGGAAGATGTTGATCGGGGTGTGCAGCGCGAATCCGAGAAATCGAAGCTCGCCGGCGCGAAGCGCCGCCACGCTGCATCGAACCATGGTCATCGCGACGATGGTCAGACCGGTCCACCAGGGCACGCTGTCCGTGAGCGCGAGCTGAGCGAGCGCGGCGATCGATGAGATGGCGAGCAGCAGCGGCCCGAGGTTCTGTCCGAGCACATCGAGCGTGAGATACCGATCGAGGCCGGGCAGCAGGTGCAGACCGAGCAGCGTGTCGCGGTAAGTGCTCCGCGCCCAGCGGAGCTGTTGGCGCAGATATGGCAAGAGCTTGTCCGGAACCACCGTGGCGGCGATGGCGTCCGGAACGTACTCGGTTCGAAACCCCGCCTTGAGCATGAGGATCGTGAGATGGCGGTCCTCACCGAAGTCGCTCGGCTTTCCCCGGAAAAACTGGGTCTCGTACTGGTCCAGCAGCAACATGAGCGCGGAACGGCGGTA
>NZ_JBEPRY010000027.1:0-110737 GCF_040548605.1 Bradyrhizobium sp. JR4.1 | reverse complement strand
CTCTACCCGCATCTACCGACCTTAAGGCTAGCCTTAAAGCTAGATCCTCGTCGGATACCTGCAACTCAACAAGGCGGCCCACCCCGGAGGAATACTTTACATGTGACGCAACCCACTGGGAGCCTTGCTAGGTTTGAGGTTGGCGGAAACCTCAAACTCTAAACTGCTTTCAAACCGAAGGACGGGAACTTAGCGATTTAAGCCGGATGTCTTCGCCCTGCTGTTTGAGTCGCAAACTCATACCACCTGCAATTCCCACGCCGAGGACGTACATCCAACCCTCGTGGAAATCGAACAGGTGTGAATTGAACAACGAGCTGAGCAAATTTTGGACCACCACCAGCAATCCTATCCAGTTCGCAAATCCATCTCCGCGAAACAAAAGCAGGTGGGACAGCCACATCGCAGACAGAGCGATGATTCCAATTGTGCCCCATTGTACCGCCACGTTGAGGATCTGATTGTGCGGATTTTTTGTAATTTCCGCAGCAAGCCCGGTTTTTCCGAACGCGTCCCGCTCGAACAAAGTCTTGGTTGTACCGGTTCCGTTGCCTAAAGCTGGCGCATCGGCAAAAAACCTGAGCGACTTTTGCCAATATTCCAGCCGCTGCCCCGTCGAGAGCGGGATATTCTGCTTATAGGACTGGTACTCAGTTGAGATATCCGCGATGCGTTTACGTACATAGGGAGAGGTGAACCAGACCATAATCGCGGTCACTATAACGCTGGCGAACAGCAGGGCTGATTGGCGGCTGTCGAGGTACTTTAGCGCGAACACGAAGAGCAGCACCGGGATATAAATGAGCGCCGCGCGCGCCGATACCACGAACATCATGTTGGCGAAAAAGCCGAGCGCTAAGGCAGCGCATGCAGCCGCAGCCGCATAGCGACGCTGCTTGTACAAGGCGACGAGGCAAGGCGCCAGTGCCGCCATACACAACGCGAATTCCTGACTCTGATCTATATAGTTCTTTACCGGCACTCCGGCATTTGCTGTGGCCGTTAGTTTCAACTCGGGCGCAAATAGCACGATCCATGAGAGGACCATCAGCAACGTGCAGGAGACAAGAAAGGCGAAGAAAACCCACGTGCCACGCCGCGAACGCTGAAAGTGGTAAAATAGGAATGGGATTGCAAGCAACTTAGCGACCGGCTTAATGCCATAAAGCCTTTCTTGCCACGGCACGTCGGCCCAAAGCGTCCCAACGACCGCGATCAAAAATATAGCCACCGGCAACAGGCAGAAGGCCTGAGATAGCAGACGGAGGAACGCCCGAGCTTCCAGTGTCGGGATTAGCGGAATCAGCGCAAGCAACCAGAGCACTAGCAAAATCGCGAAGCCAGTCGTGGACCAAGGCAGCATCGCAGCAGCCAGAGCTGGAAGGAGATCGGCATAAAGAAAGCGTGCCGCAGGATCAAACCGCAAGCCAACCGAAGAGAATTTGGAAGCCATTATGGTGCTCGTGACCTCGGAAAGCTGTGCGGGCAAGATGATGGCTGATGGTCGGCAATCGGCTCACGCTGTTCCTGAGACAATGCAAGTGGGCCCGAGTCAAGGCATTTTGCCCAGCAGCAGCCCCACCGTCGAATGGCTTCGGGCGTCTCGTTTAGGATTGAAGCTGGTCAAGGCGTGGGGCATGCTGGCGAACCTGTCCCAACTTCCGACCCGCACCCACGATCTTGATCGCGCCACCGAGCGGCGTAACGATGAGCACCTTGATAGGCAGGAAGTACTCGCCCGCGGGCTGCCGCCCCTCAGTTCATTCGCGTTAATCTAGTCCCACTGGCAGTTCGACTCATTTGACTGGACGCGATGTTTGCCTTGCGCGCAAGCAATCCGTACCATGCTGGGATCTTCAGTTTTGAGCACAAGGAACCGATTCTTCGCCACTAGAGCGATGCACATACGTTACGAACCCGCTCAGCTGAGCCGGCTGATGGTGCTATGGCAACCACTATATGACCGCGCAATGTCCGTTAGGACCTCTCCCGCCTCGGCGAGCGATTGCCTCTCTTCGCTGATGGCCCATCAGCTTCGGCTTCCGACCAAGGATTACCCCCTCGCTTCGCTCGTTCACGCCCCTCGCCGGTCCGCGTCCGGATCAGTTCGCGCTCAAACTCGGCGAGGCCGCCCAAAACGGTCAGCATCACGCGACCATGCGCCGTCGTGGTATCAGCCCAGCTGTCTCTGAGCGATTTGAAGCCTGCTCTTTTTCCCCGATCGTCCCCAGCCGATTCAGAAGATCGCGTGTGGATCGCGCCAACCGATCGAGCCGGGTGACGCCAATAGGTGGTCCTTCGCGAGCAGTGCCGTCAGATTAGCTAGCTGTTTGCGGTCGGAGCGAGCTCCGCTGATTTTCTCCTGAAATATCTTCTCGCATTTTGCTGCTTTTAGGTCGGCTTACTGCGCGGAAGGACTGACGGTCTCCCAAAAACGCCAGTGCTCCAAGCTGGGGAACGGATAGAACGATCAGCAGACCGGCGGACAGGTACGGAATATATTCTGCGACGTGATCAGCGGGGCCGGCGCCCTCCATACGCTGTCCCCGCGCGGAAGCATGGCGCCTTCGGGCAGCCTTTCGCTTGTGCTTCGGCCCGGCTTCCCGATGAATGAATTCGAAAACGGCGCGGTCGAATCCCACCCAGGCGACGATTGGGTCGGGCTCGTTGTTCAGGCAGATCGTGACGACGATCGGCCAGGGGTGCGGAGGTCATGCGGCAGCTCACGTTGGCCGAAAGCACGGAGGAGCGGGATGAGTTGGAAGCGCTGCGCTTGCAGCGGGATTCCGAAAGAAACTCTCGCGCCGCGCGGCACGCTGGCAGCAAATGAGCAGAAAGCAATCAATACAGAGGCCACCGCAATCGGCGAGAGCGCGAGCGAGACTGTTACCGAAGCTCGCCTATACCGAAAACCTCTCCTGATGGTCGCTTGAAAGATCCTGATCTTTCAGGACCCGACCGGGCTGTGAGTGTCTATACGGAAAATACTTGATTTCCGTATACGTTAGCCTATGTTGGCGATGTTCGCAGCGGAGGTCGCTATGAAGCGCGTCGGCATTTACCTGAGGGGCAGCACCAGCGGGCAGACGACAGAGAACCAGCGCCGCGAGCTTGAGTCAGTCGCGGCGCGCTCGGGCTGGCAGGTCGTCGAAGTCTACGAGGACGCCGGTATCTCCGGTGCCAAGGGGCGCGACAAGCGCCCAGGCTTCGATCGACTGCTGAAGGACGCCACTGTGCGCAAGGTCAACATGATCGCCGCCTGGTCAGTCGATCGGCTTGGCCGGAGCCTTCAGGACCTGGTCGGTTTTTTGACTGAGTTGCAGGCGCTCGGTTGCGATCTTTACCTGCATCAGCAGGCGCTCGACACCAGCACGCCGCCGGGCAGGGCGATGTTTCAGATGTGTGGCGTCTTCGCTGAGTTCGAGCGCGGAATGATCCGGGAGAGAGTCAATGCCGGGCTTGCGCGGGCCCGCGACAAAGGCGTTCGGCTCGGCCGCCGCCCAATCAAGGCGTCGACCGAGGAGCGCATACGCGAGCTCCGGGCCGAGGGTATGGGCATTCTGAAGATCGGGCGCACGCTGGGCGTTGGCACGTCGGTCGTACAGAGGGTGCTATCAGCATAGGGTCGCGCCGTTGAAGAACACGAAAAGCCCTTATTCAATCGAAGAGTTGTTGGCTGTTGTGCGCCGGCTGCCAGCAACAACGCCGCAGGCAGGCAAGCTTCCAGTTGGCGACGGCTACGAGACGTTCCAGGAGCAATGGATCGGGTGGCTCGAGAAATATGATGGTCCGGGCTACTATGGCAGGAAAGACGGCAAGCGCGATGCCCAGTGGGTCTATCAGCATCTAAACAACGGCAAGATGATCGTCTGGCTCAACGAGGCGACGGGCGAGAGCCCTCAAACCATCGAAGCAGCTGTCGACGACTTGCAGCGCAATGGATCGAGCCCTCAGACCCAGGCAAAGATCGCTCGTTTGCATTTACCCTGGAATAGAGCCGCGGGGCTGCTCTTCACGTGACGGGTCGACCAGCCGGCCACGGTGTTTGGTTCGCGGTGCAGGTGGTGCGGGTGGTGGAAAGGCTTTAGTAGCAATTATCCAGCGCGTCGAATCGACCTAAATCACAGGTAGTGCGTTTACACCTTGGGTGGTACCGTCGCCTCCGAAAGGGGAGGTCTTTTGGCCGAGATTACTAACATTGTCAGCGCCTTCACCGCCGACCAGGTTATGCAATTGACCGGCCTGACGATGCGGCAACTCGCCTACTGGGATGGCCTTGGCTTCTTCCAGCCGCAATACGCGGCAGAGGACCGGCGCGCGCCGTATGCTCGCATCTACTCATTCAAGGATGTCGTTGGCCTTCGAACGCTGAGCATTCTGAAGAACCAGTACAAATGCTCGCTGCCCCATCTCCGTGAAGTCGCCGCAGAACTGTCGACTTACAGCGCGGCGCCTTGGGCGGAAATCACGCTCTACGTCTGGAAGCGCAAGGTCCAGTTTCAGGAGCCGGAGACCGGGCGCGTGCGGGGCGTCGTTGATGGTCAGTACGCCATGTTGCCCATCCGAAGCGTCATGGAAGACGTGCGTAACGCGGCCAATCGGCTGCGACAGCGGCACGTCGACCAGATCGGCAAAATCGAGAAGCATCGGTTCGTCTCGCATCAGGCCGAGGTGATCTCTGGCACACGGATTCGCGTCGCGACCATCCAGCGGTTCATTCAGGCAGGCTATTCGACCGATCAGATACTGAAGGAATATCCCACTCTGACCGCCGCTGACGTCGACGCCGTGAGGCGTCACGGAAGTGTTGCTGCCTGATGGCAGAAAGGCCCACGCTCCGGCTGTTCCTTGATGAGGGAGTACCGGATTCCGTAGGGCATGCACTCCTTGAAGCCGGACACGAAGTTCACTTCCTTAATCGGTCGCTTGCGCGAGGTTCCTCCGATCAGCTTGTGTGCGCGATCGCCGATATCAACAACGCCACCCTGGTCGCGCTCGACGGTGACATGCGGCGCATCGCGCAAGGACATGGCGTAGGCTCAGGTAGATACCTCCGCCTCGGCTTGATCAAGCTTTCCTGCTTCGAGCCAGATGCGGCGGCCCGCGTGCGAGCGGCGATGTCCCTTATCGAGCACGAATGGATGTTTACGGATGGACAGGACGGGCGCAGGATCTTCGTGGAAATCGGTGACCGGGTCATTCGCTCGCACCGATAATCCTTGAAGTTTGTTTGTTTGGTGCGACATCGGCGACGACCAGAGCGGGCGGTCGGACATGGTGCCGGCACAATTCCGGATCCTCGTGACCTAGCGGCCGAAATACGCTTGTTGGGCCTACGAGGGGCGGGTCATGCAAGCGCCAGATCCGGAGGTTATCAATCTGGATCGGTCCGCGCCGGCCGACGGGATCGGCCCTGCTGCCTGGCGCCTGCGTCCCCTACACCCGCGCCTGTTGGCCAAGCTCAGCGAACGCCCCAAGCTATCCGCCGACGAGACGACGGTGCCCATGCTCGATCCGGTGCGTGGCCGCACGAAGATCGGGCAGCTCTGCGCTTATGTTGCCGACGGCCGACCCTGGCGCCGATCCGCTAGGGGGCATCTATGCCCCGATAGCAAAGCGTAGCGCCCGCCTGTCCATCACGAGGGCTTCAAGAGGATCCTGGCAGGCGACCGTTATGCCGCTTAGCTGACCGACGCCCTCACCATCGTCAACGCACACTCAAACAGCGAGATCGACCAATCGCTTCCCTGGGCGTATCGTCGTCAAGACCTCAACCGTGGCGCGAAGCCGACTTACGTTGCTGCCGCGATGGCGACGGTTGTTCCGCCGAGGCGCAATCGAGATCTATCGACGCGGTGACGCTGCGCGGCACTGGCCAACGGACGGCAACGATGATCCCCATTCCGTCGGGCCTGCGCGTGTGGATCGCGACCGGGCGCACCGATATAGGCCGCGGGATGGACTCGCTGGCCTTGCCGGTGCAGGAAGCCTTCAAGCGCGACTGGCGCTGTGTGTGTTTCGTCGCAAAAGCGGCAAGCTTCAATCATCCGAGTGCGACGACGGAAGTCAGATTACTTGCCCGGCGAAAATTTCCCGGCCGTCAGGAAGATGAATGCGCTCAGTTAGCCCTGGTCCATCGAACTCGAGGGTTAGAAACCCATGCGGTCCAAATTTCTGCTCTTCTCCCGCAACAAAGGGATTAGGCCCGTCAAGGATCAGGCACGCCGGCGCATTCTCATCAGCTGGGAGGTGCTTCCATGTAACGTCATTCACTACTTGAACCGAGTGTGCGTTCATGACAACGGATTTGCGAGGAGCGGGAATGCCTCCGTTCCCGATACAGCGACCCAGCAGCCCGGTCCGGAGGTCTCTATCATAGATCACACACTCATGTTCGTGTCCCCAGTACCAGGCGGTGATCCGTCGCCTGCGAAACAAGTCGGACAGCGCGGCTTGCAGCTTGGGGCCCTGTCTGTCGAGCCGCGAGAAGGGCTGATGGTGCGAAAACAGCACCAGCTTTCGCGGCCCTGCATTGCTCACCACGGTGCGAAGCCATGCTGTCTGCTGATCGTCCAGCTCATGGTCCACGTACGCGGTATCGAGTCCGACCAGCAGCCAATGCTGGTTTTGTAGAGCGAAATAGCTGGAAGTCTGGTCAAACAGGGGGAGGACTTTGTTAAAGTAAGCATTGCCGCCTGAATACATTTCATGATTACCGTTGAGGGCGCGGCTGATTTTGGCGGCTCGCTTTGGCCAAGCATTGATAAAGCGCTCCTCGGTTTCTTCATCCGTACCGGAGTAATAGATGTCGCCAAGGTGCAGCAGCATCTCGTATCCACCGACGCGATCTATGGATGACGCAGATACCGGCGCGCCATAAAGGTTTGTACCCCAGTCGGCCAGCACTGCAACCCTAGCCTTGTCGGCGATGCTCCCGATGTTGGTGTCCGCCGGACGCTTGATAGGACAGCGTTTGTCCGCGCCGACATGATCAAATACGCTGCGAATCCAGCCCCACCAATCTCCCCCTGCAAAACCCTCACCAAATTGAGCTTCAAATCCTCCCGCCTTCAACGCACTTCCTGCCTTCGCGTGGGCCGCTATCGCGCTTTGAAGCATCGAAGCTTCAGCGTCTTGAATGGTAATCAGTACATTGGCTCCGCTCTTCCGCGTCTCGGCCTCGATCCTTTCTACCGCCCTATTATATTTTTCTTTGGTGTTAGCGTGAATCGATTCAAGGCCACGCTGGGCTCGAGCCCCACCGGGACTATCGTACAATGTGTTGATCGTAACGATCTTGTTTGTTGTGTTCAATCCTGGCTCAACGTCGCGAGACGAATTCAAGGTAAGCTCCCTCGGAAGGTGGCGCAACAAAACTAGCACGTGAGTAGTGCGTCGACATTTCAACGACAATTGGCAGGCATTTGGGTGCGCAAACGGAGGCTCTGCTCGAGATCAAGCAGCACAGCCTCCGCGAAGGTTTGGTGGTAAAGTTTGCAGTGTAAGGTTTCGGATCTCTTGAAGTCGCCGTGCTCTGAGAGCTTGTTCACGGGCGCTCCGCCCAGGCACAAATCAAAATATTTGCATGAGTCACGACATTCGGAGACGCCAACCTCTATGTCGGATAGCATGGCTCGAAATTGTGGAGCCGACAGGACCTCTGGAAGGTTGATCTCCGGCAGCTGACCAATGGAGAAGTCGCCGTATTGTGGGCTTTGTAATCCAGCAAGCTCTGGCGAGAATGTAAACACAGCGCCTCGAGCCGAGACTGATATGAAGGCAAAGGGTTCGTTCTGGGAATTGTGTAAGAGCCGGCCGAACATTGAGCTTTGCATCAATGCCAGCAACTCTCGTTGTTCGCGGATTATGAACGGGCAACGACTCTCCCGCGCCACCTTGAGAAGCCGCTTCACAAACTGCTCAAATCGAGCGCTAACGTCGGACGTCTGAAGCGTCGATCGTCGATTTGCGCCCTCAATCTCCTCAATATTGAAACCAACGTCGTGTATTCCATGGTTCAGGAAAAACTCGACCAGTGCATCTGCCGCAGCCAGCGTTTTCTCTCCTACAACGCAAATCACGTGAAAGGGGACGCCTCTACGCTGTAGAAGTTCGACACCTTTCATCACTCGCGCGTGGGTGCCTTGGCCTGCTCGAGTCCGTCTCCGCGCATCGTGCAACCAGTCCGGCCCATCGATGCTCACGCCCAAACGTACTGAGTGCTCAAGGAAGAAATCGCACCACTCATCGTCGATTAACATAGCATTCGTTTGAAACGCGTGCGGCAACATCGTTACGGCCGGCGCGCCACGCGAGGCTGCCGCGAATGCCTGCCTATACCAATGGACAGGAAGTACCAGCGGTTCGCCGGCGTGCCACACGACGGTCAGATCGGGGGCGTTCAATTTATTGTCGAAAACGAAGCGCACCGCTGCTTCAATTGTTTCAAACGACATCCTGTGTCTGTCGTTGCGAGCCGGCAAGTAGCAATAGCTGCAGTCAATATTGCAGAACGGCGTGGGCTGGAGGATAAGAAGTCGCGTGCGCCCGACAAGTTCTTCAGGTGTCAAGATCAAAAGTTCCGCCAGTTCGGGAAGTTGGGAAAGTTCGGAAAATTAGCAAAATTAGGAAAATTAGGGAAATTGGGAAACTGAGCTATCACGGTGCCATTGGGCGCGCGTATAGTCGCGTGCTCAATGCTTGAGAAAGCTGTGAGATATGAGAGATATGCTTCACGTATAGTCACGACCCGCTCGATTGCGGTCGTCGAACCTGCTCGGTCGAATGCCGCAGCGCTGGGAACGGTGAGCGCCGCTGTTGTGGCGAGTGATGAGACGGTCGCAAGAAAGTCGGCTTTGATGCGACTCATTGAGCTGTTCCCTTTTCTGACGGCCAGTTTGGAATGATCATCGTTGCGCATCGACTGGCTTGACTACAGGACTCAGAATACGGGACGTTTCGAAGTGTCTCCGGAGGAACATCCTTCCATCGGTAAGGCAATAGAGATTTCAACCGATCAGGACCGATCACATAGCGCCAAACCTGATGATTGGCGTCTTGTACCCAGAAGTATCCATCACGCACCTCGGCACTCACGATTTTTGCAGAGAGGTGCGGGATGCTAAGGCGCGTGGAGGCCGAGCCGTCTGCAAATGCTAGTATCAGTTGGCCTCTGCATAGAAGATTGGGATTCTCGCATCGTATAGATGGATCAGGGTTATCGCCTTCGCTATCGTAGTACTCTGCCTCAACATCATACCATTCATTTTCAAAAAAGGCTTTGCCCGTATTGCAGTTTAGGTATTTCGACATCCTTCCGATCGCATCACGCTTGATTACTGGGATAAATTTGCATTCCCTAAGCCTAGGTATGCCCGAGTCGACCGGGTCCGCATCTAAGGTGCCAGCGCTGGTCCATAGGAGAGCGAGTTGAGTCGATGTAATGGGGATCAAGAATCCAGCGCGGTCGTCTACGTGAAATGATTTAATCGGCTGCCGTCCTTCCTGAATGCTCGTGCGAAGATCCTCATAGTAATCGCTTAGTTCATCCAGGTTTCGGTAGCTCTGAAAGCTTGTGGGACGGCGATGTGGGTGGGCTTCGGCATGCCAATTCGCGTCGTACTGTCCCGAGATGGGCGCGGTTCTAATCCAGAGGATGCGCTGCAGGAGTGGAGGAGATCGCCTTTGATCCTTCGCCAGTGGAGTCCACATCAAGAACCAGTTCGCATCGTGCGACAGACAAACCAGGGAGCCCTGCGGCAAAAGGCTTCCGCCGAAGTTTGACGACATAATTTCGGCGACTGTACCATCGGCCGCACGCCACACCGGAGTCATTGCGACGGCCTGCGAGTCCCTGCCCAGCTGTGTGACGCTAAGGCGAAGGCCGAGATTGCGCTTCGAGGAAATCAAATCACGAGATGGACTACCGGAGTTTACGACCGCACATTGACTCTCGCCGAGGTCGGCATGAGCGAAATCCGGGTCGCCCAGGAGTTCATCGGGGTTTTTCGGAAGTAACCAAACCACCACATCAGAGACAATTTCGCGTGTCGCGCTCTCAAGCTGGCGAACAGAGGTTTTGAACCAGCTCCGCGCCTCCTTCGAGGAGGGCGGCTCGCGAACACTGGCCTCCATGCTCAACGCCGCATAGAGTTCACGATCCTGACCCGGATAACGGGCGCTATCAGGCGCCGGCGCTGCAGTCTCCTTTTGCAGGCGGAAAAAACGAAATTGTTCGGCCAGTTGCTCCTGCTGCGTTGCTCTTTCGATTTGATACAGGAGAAAGAGTCCCCCAGCGCTTAGCAGCACGAGAACGGCAGCCAACAGCCAACGCGGTCTGTATCTCGCGCCGGCTCGAAAGGAGCTCGCGTCCTTTATGGTCTGTCGAATTGCGTTTAGTCGTTCGAGCGAACTTGCTCCGAGTCCAGTTCTCGATGCTGAAGCATCGGCGCGCTCGATAATTCGGAGTGACCATTGTTCGCTGAATGTGGGCTGGTTTCCGACAAGATCCTGAAGATCGCCGCATGTTTCGTCGCCAGCAATTTGATCAGCCCTTGCCAACTTCTGAACGAAAATCCAGTCGGTTACGCGATCGATTAGGCGCGTAAGTCGTCTACCACTGCGAATAGGGGATACAGATTCTCGAATAAGCTGGTCTATACTGACAAGCCGGCTCGCGCGGCGCTGTGCGTCTTTAAGCCATCCCGTGTATCGGGCCCAGCCGCGGATCAGCGCTTCGTGATTTACGTCATATTGGTTAGCGATGTTCACCAAGGTGGCGCGCCGAAAAACCCTAAGCGCTGTCTTCAGCGCACTTCGGCATCGACCCCTTTCTTCTTCAGGCTGCCGCTCGAACACTCCGGAAGCTTCGAGCATCTGGTCTAGCGTAGCGAAGTCTCGGACGACGTTTCCTCGATCGTCGAGCTGCGCTAGGCAGCAAAATCCGGCTCGCACCAGCCTTTCGACTTCGGCGGGAGCTAGCTTTGATCGCTTTGCCCCCTCTTTGACGGCTTGGCGGAGGACGTCATCGGCTCTTGCATTAAGGGTTCCGATCAGTGCCCCTTGAGCGCTGGTCCACCCCGGTAAGGATTGAAGGTCACTCACGTCTATCTCAAGCGGCGATCCATCCTTGGAAGTGCGCCAACGTTCCACCGCGGCCGCCCAAACCAGTGGCAACATGTGCTGCATCAGCGGTAGTTGGTCGGCCGGATGCGGAAGAACTTCGCGACCGCGATCATAGACCATGTGCAATTTGCTCAGAGACTGGCGAGTGAATGGTCCTGTATCCGGATCGCCTGGATCGAGATCCCAGGATTTCAGCAACCTTCGAGCTGGACCGACAATGGCGTGCTCTACGTCTTTTCCGCCGATAAGGTCGACAAGATATAAAGATCTATTGACTACCTCGGCGAGGCCCGGAAATTCGGCGCAGCGATGCAGCTCCTCGCTTCGCATTGTCACGACAATGAAAAGGTTGAATGGTTTGTAGGCGTGCACGCTATTGATAAGTGAGGTGACCATGTCGCGTCCGGCCGCATCAACCTTGGGTTTGAAAACCTCCTCGAATTGATCGATCAGAATCATTAGGTTCGGCGCGTCAGACGTCAAGCCGGCGGCGAGAACGCCGTCGAGTTTGGGCAGTTGGCCATCAACGAAATCGAAAAGAGCGCCGACGTCGACAACGGTGCCTTCGAGAAGCATCTCCCGCAATCGCGCCCGATACTGCGCCTTTAACTCTTGAATATCTGAAGCCGGATCGCAATTCAGATCAAGAGCCGCATTCAACGCCTCGATTCGGCGCTTAGGATCGGAAACCGAGTCAGCAAGTGTCGGGACTGTGGCTCCGTCGACAATCTGCGGGGGAGCAAGTACCGGCGCAATGATCTGCGTGAATATCGCATCAAAAAGCTCAGTGGCCGGATCGAGCTTGGGACGAAATTCCACAACATACCAAGCGCCTGCGCGGTCAGGAATTGGGGCGGTGCTATTCAGTCGTGGAATCAGGCCAGCACGAACTAGGGACGATTTTCCAGATCCGGAGCCGCCCAGGACCACGATTATATTGTTTTTGCGCAGTAGTTCGCGCAGCTCATTAATCTGACTATCACGTCCATAGAAGAGATCGGCTTCGCTAGGTTTGAAGCTACGCAATCCAGGATAGGGGTAGACGTTCAGCTCACTTTCGACTGAAACATGCGCGCTCTGCGCGGCAACCCAAGAGGCAAGGTACTGTTCGCGCGGACTCAAGAGCGGTCGATTGACTGTGATGGCCTGCTGCTCATTCATTGCGTGGGATGCTCAGATCGACGAGTGACTATTTCAGCCGCGTGTTCCCGCAGGCGGTCCATATTTGCGCTGTCTGCAACAAACTTTCCGTCTTCGTATTTAATTCGGAGCAACTGCCACTTACTCACCCGCGAATTACGGCTAAATTCTAGGGCCGGAAACAGCTGCCAGTTTCGCAGTAGCACTGCAACCCGCATTAGGGGGGCGTCCTCGGCACGATTTCTGGCAAGACTTTCGTCGATTCGTCGATCGATGTCGCGGTAGCGCTGGAGCGTATCTTCCCCTGAGCCAGGTACCGATCGCATGTCGTGTGCCGCGATAACCGTCAAGCGGTTGCCACGTATCGAATCGATGATTTCCTGTAACTGTTGGTAGCCAAAGGGCAGGGAATCTGGCCTCACTGGTGGTTCTTTGAGAGCAATTGCATCACGGAGGCTTTGCTCCACGACCACACGCCGTACCGGATTCTCGAAGTCGCCCTTGTCCACCGGGTCCTCGTAGCAGACGATCGCGTTATTCTTCCCCGTAACATCGATACCGAGTTGTCCGCCGAGCCATTGCGCGAGTTCTGAAGGGTGATCGTTTCGCGAAAACAGTAGCGGACCCGTCTCTTGCGGGTCCCAGGCCGGGCCGTTTGGCCGCCAGAGCACTTTCGGTCGGGTGGCGATCGCCTGCACCCCGTCGCCCTCCTCATCAAAATCGAAGCCGAACGTGACATTTAGCTCGCTCGATAAACGGGTAAGCAGATCCAATGGCTTGAGGGGTTTGGAGTCGTTGACTGCGCGGACAAAAAGTGGGCGTTGGTTGAGGAAGTCGAGATCACGGGGTGTTTCACGCCAGCCATCGCCCCAGGCTTCATGCGGGATCCCGTTAACCGTGAGTTCGTCGGCCAGCTCGTCCATCGCAGGGCACGCGCATGAGGTGATCTCGGGGCGTGCTCTCTTCGGTTCACCAAGAAGAACTATCGTGTCCGAACTTGGCAGCTCCAGGTTCGGTAGCGTCGGTGGCGGCGACAACTCCTCATCGGGGGCGGGGCCATCGAAGTATTGTCGAAGGCTCTTCGCCAAATCGACGATTTGTTTTCCGGCGCCAGTCGATCCGACGATCGATTTACGTCTGTTACCTTCAAAAAAATCTTCGATCGTGATAGAGTTCGGCGGCAGGGGGCCAGCTTCCGCAATCTTCTTGGTTATCCAGTCTCGACTCTTCTCATCAAGTGCGATTGCGATTATCCGTGGCCGCTGTTCTCCGCTCGGCACGGCTCGCCACAGACTTTTCAGTCCGCACTCAAATTCAGCGACCAACTGCTCGTCTTCCACAGAGCGACCGGAGACGAACGCCGCAAAAACATGAGCTTGTTTGATGTCGCGTAGTATGCTGCGCGCGTTCGCCCTAGATTCTCGAAATCGAACGTAAGTATCGATTAGATCGCAAGGCTCGAGAGGATCGATAAAGCCATCATTGTCGGGTAAACTTTTCCGCAAGTGTTGATCAGGCGCTAAGAAGTTCCTCTTGAACTGCTCGTCAGTACCGATCGAGCTCACCACCACTGTGAGCCGCAATTTGAGATATTCGTCTTGCCATCTTAAGTACTCTTTCTTCACTTCGATGAATTCTTTGTAGACCGGCGCCATATCCTTTGCCGTCTGGGCCATGATGTCGCAGACTTGTTCGATCACTCCTTTCTGGTAGCAGACCTTCAAGAGACTTTTCACTCGCGCTTCAAGATTTGGCCCGTCGTCGACCTTCGAGACGGGAATGTCTATGCCTTGCTCAGCTAGTGCATCCTGAACATCATCAAATCTATCGAACAGGGCGAGTATTGCCTCTCGCAAGCGCCTTCGCAGCACTCCATCCATTTCTTCTGGTAAAGCCCGCGCCATCACCGAAATGCCTTTCAATCTGAAGTCACGGCGTACGCCTCCTACGAGGGGGGCGGCGACGGCCGGAGGTAATTAAGTGTGGGGACGGCTTGGCCGCTCCCCTATTATGAAAATCGCAGAACTTTCGGGTGCCGGGATATTGCCACAAATGGATTTTCAAGCAATCATTGGTTGCTCAGCGGCAATTTTAACCGCCGCACCACCTTGGCGGCGGGAGATAGTGTTTGGACTAATTTCGCGCCATGCCCCTCACTGGCCAACAAATCGGGATGCTGCGTGACGCCATCCTCGATGCTTTTGATGTGACGTCTTTTGACGAGATGTTGCTCGTCGAGCTGGATAAGAGGCGGGAGGTTATTTCCAATCGAGGCGACCTACGGGCAGACGTTGTTCGCGTGATTCAGGTCGCTAACATGAGGGGATGGGTCCTCAAGCTCATCCGTGCGGCCCGTATTACCAATCCGGACAACGAGAAGCTCTATCGAACTGCCGAGGCCCTCGCGGTGACCAGCACCCGAGACGTGAGCCTGGATTCGATTAACCTCGAGAAGATTGTGCGTCGCGGCGTTCCGTTCTTGAATCCCGCGCAGTTTCGGCGGCATCTTGGGCGGCTCGAGCTCCAGGTTTGCGCGATTGAATTAGACGGTCTGGGATACGGGTCAGGTGTGCTCGTTGGCCCCCAGCACGTATTAACAAATCAGCACGTAATCGCCTCCGCCAACCCAACCACGCAGATCGAATGCAGATTCGATTTCGCGGCATCCGATGATGGCGCCATCATCAGTGACGGCACCACCATTCGTGTTGAATCCCCTCCTATCGACGAGAGTCCTCCGAGCAAGGATGATCCCAATCTGATGGCGGGTGATCCAACTGACGACGAATGCGACTATGCGCTGCTCAAGCTTGCGGTGGATATCGGGAATGTGCCTGCTGGGTCCGGAAACAATACGACGGCGCAGCCGCGCGGTTGGGTGCCGCTTTCAACGGCCAATGTTGATCCCGGCGATCAGATATTTGTCCTGCAACACCCACAAGACCGCAATACCTTGAAACTACAGCCTCTAAGGCTAACGATGGGCAGGGTGCTTGAACTTGCTGGAGGTGGCCGCCGATTGCGGCATGATGCTAACACGCTTCCGGGATCATCCGGCTCTCCGTGTTTTTCAGCGTCGCTGTCGCTAGTGGGCCTACATCACGCTGGTGGTGACGACCGGTACGCGCACGCTGAGTTCAATCAAGCAATTCCTCTAAACAAGATCATGGCACGATTGGCGCAAAGGCTCCAAGGACCAGAGCAAAGATTCTGGGAGGGCGATCCTCCAGCTCTCAAGCCAATTTTGGAGTAGACGAACCGCGCTCAGACCTGTTCGTTGCGCGCTGACTTCGATTCAGGTGCCCTTTCTCTGGGCGTCCTTTCACCTGGGCACATTCTCAAAATTGCCAATCATGGCCTGAGCCTCGGACTCGATATGGATGTGCTCAATCCGCATATATTGGGAGGCGCCGTTGCGCCAACGACGCAACGTTTCAAGTTGAAGCGCGTACGATCTAAGAAGTTTGCTAGCGGCTGCTGCCATAGCCGCTACGTGTCGGTCGCCGCCGTGGCCTCCGCCAACTCGCGAAAGCACAGCCATTCCGGCAGCATGGGTGCAGGCCATCTGCACGACCAAAGCCGCCTCCAGCTCCGTCTGCGGCTTAGCATTCTCGATGAAGCTCAGTGCAGCGTTGATCTCGATTTCTGAAACGCCGCTACTCGGCAGCCGAGCCGCACTCTGCAACTGTAACAAGGTAGCGCTCACGAAATCGCTGCTGGATGTACCTAGCGCAGCCTTGAGTCGGGCCCACCATTGGCCGCCGTCGCCCGAAGGAGGATAAGGCTTTGACACGTCAGCGCTGATACGCCGAAGACGGACCCGCACAGGTGAATCTTCGGTCTCCCCCCGTGTCGGCAGCTTGCGATCAGCCATCCTTCCTCGTCTCCACAAAGTCTACGACCAAGGACTTGGCCCAGCGCCGCTCGGACACAGCCTCGGCGGTGAAATTCCCGTCCCTATACATGCCGTTGGCGTGCCCTTCCGGTGCACCGGGACTGCGTCCTCCATGCAAACGGCAGCGTTCGCGTCCACGTATCGCAGGGCACTCACAAGGACGACCGGCTCGATTGCGAGCCCCGCACCTTCGAGCGGCTCGCAAGTGAGTCAGTCGTGTCTCAACCGCTTGGTTCATGGGGATGTACGTTCGTTTGCCTTACTCCCCCAAGATACTTCGAACCAATTTGCCTGCCTACCCCACCTAAAGCACCTAAAGCACCTAAAAGTTCTCTCGCACTTTAGAGAGTTTAGGTACTTTAGCGGAGGGAGCGGTGCTTACGTTTCGCGAATGACGTGCCAGACATTCCGTCGGTGTTCGCCGGCGACTACGGCCCCGCCGGGAAGCTTGCGTAGCCAGCCATGCGCTTCAAGTTCGACAACGAGCCCCAGTGCGCTTTTGCGGCTTCCGATGAAGCTCGGTCCCCTCTGATAGATGTCGGGCAGCGAGACATTGGGCTCTTTCCAGGATTCATGAAGCCAGCTGAGCAAACGGGCGGCCCGGCGGAGCTTGGCGTCTATCTTCGCTCCCTCGAAGAGCCTTATCGCTTCGTCGGCGTAGTGCCTAGCCAACTTGATGCCTCGCTCGACTGCCTCCAAACCGATCTCGTGAGCCTCAGGATCGGCAAAGATGGTCAATACCGCAGCCAGGCGTGCCGCGTGTTCCGGCAGCTTGTTCGCCAATCCCGAGATCGGTTTCAGTTCGCCGTCTGGGCCGAGTTGTCCCTCCACATGATCGGCAAAATTGATCAACATCGTCCGCGCGTCACGACTCAAGCGAAGCACGCGCGGAGCGACCTCATGCGGATTGTCGTTTGCGTGCGGGAGCGGCCGCTGGAGAATGGTGTACATCTGCTGCTCGTAGTTGACGAGCTTGACGCGCGATTTCGGACTCGGCTCCTTGTGAAAGCGGTGGCCGGCGCGAGGCTCGAGCGCGGCGATGAGATAGCGTGAAAGCATCCCCTGGTCGACCAGCACGGGATCCGACAGAAGAATGTGCGCGACGTCCGGCTGCACCATCAAATGCATGGCGAGCCGGCGGCCTGGCAAGATGGTTACGCCGTCCTTGGCGCGAACTCGCTTGATAGGCTCGCCGTCCCAGCAGCTCGAGAACGCCGCCGCGCTGGCCAGCTTATTCTCTTCCGACATTGCATGGCCGCCGACGAATTGGCCGCCTTCCGAAGAAAAGACACCCATGCTCGGCTGGCCCTGTTGCATAGCCAGGGTGAGGCCCTCGAACGTGGGGTCAGGACACGTCAACAAAGGCAGCGGAGGGGCGACAGGTTCAGGACCAAGCTGGTTCAATGCATTGCGAATAGCGGCGCGATCGCCCTTGCGAGACTTGATCGCCGCTTTTCGTGCCGCATCCCATGCAGCATGATCGTTCAGGAAGGCCAGCCGTTCGGCCTTGTACTTCTCGGCCAGGAACTCTTCATGCTTGCGGACGGGCGCGAGCGCCCGCTGATCGGTTGCCGTCTTCCTTTCCCCAGACGCTGCGACGGTGAGGAAGAAGTTCGAAACGGGCTTGATTTGCCCCGTCGCGAGCTCGACGTCGGCATGGCCCTGGACTGCCAAAGCCGCGGCAGCCAGGACTGCCTGGCCGCACATTGCGGGCGGCGATTGCACGAGTTCGTGGATGGCAACGGCCGCCTCGCCGAGGATCGGACCGAGGGCCTCGATGGGGAAGGCACCGGCCGGCTGCGCTTGGCGGACCAGCGGCAGCGGGCGCTCAATCGGACTCTTGAGCATGGTGACGCTCTCGGTCATCGAGCGGTCTCCATGCTGAACGCTTCCCCGACCGTGATCTGCGGGCCGGTCAAAGAGAAATACTCCCGCAACTCTTTGCGGTGCAGTTCATCTTCCGCCAGCAAAACAGGCACGTCGGCGAGCACCGAGCGCGCAAAGCCGGACTGCAAAATCACGATGCCGCAGCGGCCCGCGCGCAGCCATTCGATCGGGCTGCGAAAGACGCGCAGTCCGTCGACCAGCGGATTGGGATGCTGGATCTGCCGTTCGCCAAGGGCAAAGCCCTCGCCGCACCAGACGGCCAGCCGCTGGGTTGCGGGCTGCCAGGCTGCGATATCGATCATCCCGGCACTGCTGAACACCACGAACGTGAAGGCCAGCTCGCCGGCGAGGCCAACGTCGTCCGCGAACGAAAAGTACTCCCCATAGAAGGCGACCTTATCGACCAGCACCGGCCAGGGCGTGCCAAGGTTGATGGCGGACACGCCGAGCTCGATGAAGCGGTCGATTTCGCGTTGGTTGAGATTGCGTCCGTGGAGGTGCGCCAGGCGGATCATGCGCGCGTGGATCGGCGGATCGAGGAGGTGGGCAAGCTCAGTCATTGCTTGCCTCCTTGATCGGCATGTTCGCGCGGGCCCAGGCCAGCGCGAGCGGATGGGACAGTCCAATTTTCAGGCTGATGCGACGGGCCCACCGCTCAACGGCGCGCTCGGCATCGTTGGCGACCTCAGCATTGCTGCTGCCGCCAAAGCTGCTATAGCTTTGCATGCTCGTAAAACCTTCTTAGCCCGGACCTCACGCTCGCAACGGAGGCCGGGCGATTTGCGTTTTAGGTGGAGGTCTTGTTCGGCAGGGCCGCCAGCCAGGCCTTCAGATCGGCGTCGGAGATCAAGCTGCGGCGGCCGACCTTGCGGACGCGCAGGCGCCCTTTTGCAATCTCAACGTAGATGCTGGTGCGGGAGATACCGATGGCCTTGGCCGCCTCGATGATCGAGTAGGCCAAGGGAGTTTCTGTCGTCATGTCCGTCTCGTGGATTTGCGCGCCGGATGGGTTCCGGCGACCGCGCTCGCACATTCACGGGCGCAACGAGACGAATGAGGCGACAGGCTCAGGAGAAATAGCCGTCACGAAAAAAGTGGTGCGCCGATTTCAGCGCGGCGATTTCTTCTTCCGTCCGGCTGGGGCTTTCCGTGACAATCCTGCCTTATCGCGGGCCTCAGGCCAGACATGGTGTTCAAAGCCGCGCCGGCCAATTCGAAACTGCGAAGACTTGCAGAAGGATAGGGCCTCAGCCGAGGTCATATCGTGGTTCAATTTGAGCTGCTTAGCCAAGGCCTCGATGGCTGACTTCTCGTCAGCGGCAATAGCCTTCTGCTTTGGCGATGCCGCGGGAGAACTGCCTGAGGCATGGACAGAATAGTACATTGTGCCTTCAGGATCTCCGGCAACCCCATGCTGCCAATCTAGGACCTCTAGTCGTGGCCAGAGGTCTGAAGGCAATCGCCGGAGCGGGTCCGTAGCCGAGCCGGCGCGAGCGTAGATCTTGACTCTGCGATCGGCGACCAATCGATCGAACGCACCGAGCATGTACTGGCGCCAGACCAGTCCGGTTACGTCGCGCAGGGCTTTATTCTGCTGGCCTTCGTGCCTGTCCTCTTCGTCGCTCTTCCGGAGCAGCACCAGTCCTTCTTTGTTGAAGAGCGCCTCCGCCTCGACGCGCGGGTCGATTGGCAGCGGTGTATCGGGCATAGCGAGAAGCACCCAGGGAGTGACGCAAGTGGCCGATGCTCCACCGCCGGGCAGGATGAACCTGAAGTGAAAGCAACAGGCTTCTTGGTCGATTTCGACCTCGCGCGCGTGCGTGTACCTTTGGAGCACATTGCTTAGCCCCTCGAGCGAGGGCGGCTTGGGCTCGTAACTGGCGAGTTTCGGGCTTGAGCCTTCCTCGCCCTTTCCATGCCGAAACACAAACGCGGCGGCGATGATCTGGACCTCATCGAGCCGGCGATGGCGTATTGAATCCTAGAACCGCAATAAATGTCATTAGTCTCCGTCGGCGCTATCTCGTCTACTCGATCGGTCGGACGATGAAACGGCTGCGAGCTCATGATGTGACATGGCCAGCATCGGACCGAGCGTGCTATCGGGCGCGTTCCTTCGGCTCCAGCCGAATCTGCAGATCGTTGAGGGTATCGACGCTTACTCCGTTACCGGCGAGCCTGGCAAGATACTCCAGCAGATCGTCCTGCCGCGGCTGTCCAAACGCGAGCCGGTAGACCGTCAAACTTTGCTTAAGCCATTCGAGCCGAGTGACCTCCCGGCTGAAAGGTAGCATCGGGACTCGTCGTTCGATGCGAACCGATCCCTCATAGATCCAATAGGGGACTATATCAGCATGGGCGTCTGACTCCGATCTTGCCCGGTCGAACATATAACTCCATGGATCGCGCGCAGCCGTAGCACTCGATCTTACGGTGTGGATCTGACGTTCGGCCAGGTTCAAGCGTACGGCATGGTTCTTGAAACGATGGATGCGCCCTTCACGCTGCTCCAGGTCCACCGGGTTGCTCGGCAGATTCCAGTGGTAGATGCGGTAGCAATATGGATGGAAATCGAGGCCCTCCTGCCCGACCGAAGTCGTGGCCAGAACGAAGGGCTTGAAGGGCGAGTTGAAGGCCTCTCGCACCCCACTAAGTCGAGCCACGGTGCCTTCCTCGTCGCGGTAGTCTGCGAGGCGCATCCCGAACCGGCCACGCATTTGAAATTTGGTCAGCTTGACTGCGCCCCCCTCGAGTTGAACGTCATCCACGTCGATCTGCGATGGCCGCACTGACAGCGCCGATGCCATCGCGCGCGATACGCCCAGGGCTCGCTCCTCCGGTCCGAGCGAACTTAATCCCTCCGCGTCAATCAGATAATGCGCGTACTCGTCGAGGACTGCCTGGAGGTTGTGATCCAGGCCGTATGTCAGCACACGATGCCAGTACCGGTCTTCGGTGCCTCGGCGAAGCAGAGCGATGGCATCGGGCTGGTTGAACAATGACCGGAATGCCCAAGCGATTTCAGCGGCTGCCCGCAACAGAGTGGGGTGGTCCCAAGGCAGTTCGGGCGCGATCCGTCGCAATGCACGTAAGCCGCAAATAGCGGGACTTCCCAGGGCGAGGTCGACCAATAAGTCGAGCTGATCGCTTACGAGGCCCGAGAAATCGCTCCTGAGCGCCGCTGCCGCGAGCTCGGCAACATGCTCTCGAAAGCCATCTTCACTTGCTAGTCCGACGAATCCATCCGGTGCCGAGAGCCATGCGTCGACTGAGGAGCCAAGCAGACGATCGATCATCGCAGGGGCAGCCCATTCGGGAACGGGGACCCCACCACTATCACCGGCCGCCTGTTCAAGCGCAGCGAGCGCGGGCCGAAGCCGTCCCGCAACTGCCTCCCGCATGGCTTCTTTGGACAACTGCTCCTGTGTTTCCGCGAAGATCAAGAGCGGATCGGCCACTTCGGCGAGCCGCGGACTAGGATAGATCAACAGCAGCGCCCGGAGGCCAGCCAGTCTGCCTTGATCCTGCCGAAACTGCAGCGGCCGCAATCTATTTTGCTCGAAATATCGTCTGCCAGATTCTCCGACCCCCATCCGTCGCTCCGCTTCATAGGACAGGAGTGCCGCCAATGCGTCCGGAACCATCGACCACGACGAGAAGACTAGCGATTTTGTCAGCGGAGGGCATGATCGTGCCAAACCATAATAGGGCATGGATGCCGGTATCCAGAGATGCTCTTCGAGCTTCGAGCCGAAAACGTCTTCTATCATGGCCCTCATCCGACCGTTTGCGGGGTCCAGCGGCTCGTACGCATCGAGGAGCTCGCGACTCAGCATGGCGGGCCGGGCGAGTGCCAAAGCATCGCGCAGGGCGGCCGAAGGTTTGGCCGCCTGCTCCGAGAGAAGACGCTTCAAACGGTAATCGCGCATGAAGTTCAGAAGATAGGGGGCGGATTTCCAGTACTCCACGATTTCTGGAGCATCCAGAACGCGCGAGATGCTTGAGACCGCGGCGGCTTGCGCGAGGTCCGTCGGATCGATGGTGAGCGACATCCGCGGCTCTTCAACCATCGAGTCTCGGTCCTTCGTGCTTCCGACCCGTTCGGTCCGAGCGATGACACGCCGAAGGCGCTGCTCGATCCGGGCGCGAGATTCGATGGCCGCGCCATGGGAGGCTGGCAGAGCCTGCAGCATCGCTCGGAACGTCCTCATTTCCCGCGAAAGCTCCGCGGCCACGATCGGCCCTCGGTCGGGGCCATAGAGGAAGCTCAGCGTTTCGAGGAAATCCGCGTAATGGTCACCATCATCGGGGGCATCGCTCGCTAGGGTCAGCATGCGGTAAGGCGTAGCTGACAAGAGCAGTGTCCTGGCGGCATGACCGCTCGGGTCAGAATAGTCGAAAAGCTCTCGGGCGAGCATGGCCGCGTCGGAGTCTCCGTGGAGAAGATCGCGGAAACGCTGAAACTCATCCATGATGATGAGATCTGGCTGAAGCGCATCCACGCAGGCGTGCGATAGCTTCGCGCGCAGTTTCGCCACGACCGCGTTGCGCGGTTGCGTCATTTCGAGTGGATATTCTTTCCTTCTGCGTGGGAACATTTCGCAGACCCGCTCCAATTCCGCGAAGAGTTCGGAATCCTCAATCACTTTCCTTCGAAAGCGCTCGATTATGTGAGCGTCCACACCTTTCAAGCTAATGTTGTCGACGGCACTGTCCCAACCATCGTCACCTGCAGTAACCTGGAGGAGATTACGAAGTCCGCGCTCCCGTGACACGACGTCCGCGAGCAAGCGGAAGAGCAGGGCCCGTTCCAGGGCGATGCCGGTGGAAGACCGTAGATCAAAGGTCGTCCCCGGCGTCAGGCTGATGAAATTGACCTTGTTCGAGCTCAATCCTCCATAGCCCGAGCGCGATTCAGCCTCGCTTCGCAGTTGAAGAGGCATCAAAGTCATCCGCGTCGGCAAGGACAGTTCGCGACGGCCCAGGACATTCAGCCGATTGATGTTTTGTGCGGCAATCGCCTGGTTCGAGCAGATATAAAGAATGTCGATCCGGTCCGTCGTATCCCAGAGATGCTCGATCATGCGGGCAATTACGCCCCGGGCGACCATCGTCTTGCCGAGTCCGACCTCGTCCGCGACCAAAAATCGCAACGCGGGATCCGTCTGGCTGTAGAGGCGTTCGAAGACATAATCGACTGTGCGTCGTTGGAATGACTTGAGCGGGGCCAATGCGGACCCAGCGAGAAACCGTTCGGTCACCATGACTATTCCTGTACCTGCGCTTGGGACTTGGCTCGCAAAGCAAGCCGGAAGGTTTGCCAAAGAGCGTGGAAATCCGGAGGTATTGGGCTCTCGGAACCGGTTTCGGCCTCTTCGAGCCGTTCGACCAAACGTTCGATCGCGTCAAGGCGACCGTCTCTACTGCAGAAAGCTCGCACCATCTCCTCGAGCAGAGGTGAGTCTTCCCCGCTCGAGCGCCAGCCTCCGTGCTTCTCGTCCTTCTGTGCAGCCAAGGCAGCCGCGAAGGGATCGCCGAGCTCGGCAAGAAGCAGGCGAAGGTAGCGAAAGAAGGCATCCTTATTGTGGATTATGGAGCGCAAGATGGCCGCATTTCGTCCGATCGGCAGCCCTTCCAAAACCAACCCGGTCGCAAACAGCAACGACACTCCCGTTTCCCGGTCGACAATATGGCAAGCCAAAAAGCGAGTGAGATCGATCAGGGGCATAGATCCAAGATCGACGGGATCTCCACGCCTCAAATTCTCAAGGGCATGCTTCTGGTGAGTTTCTCCCCGGGTGATGGGCCAGACGTAAAGCTCCTCTACCCCCGCCAGGTGCATAGGCCGAATCGGCTGCACGGTGACTTCCCAGAGGTTTGCAGCTTCGTCTTCCGAACTGCATCGCCTGCAGACTAATTTCAATCCGCCGGTGCATATTTCGCGGCGGGCCTCGTCAAGCCTTGCCTGCGCATCCCTTTTCGCCTCGTCTTCATTCGTCAACTCTTCAGGCACGAACGGGCGTGTAAGTCTGCCGAACCCCTTATCGCCAAATATTTCCTCGATACTGCCCACCTGCGATCGCCTGCCGTTCAGCGTCGAAAACAGCTCGACGTTGCGACCTGTGATTAAGGCGGGGCGGGTCGCATTCCCCGAACCAACCGTGATTTCGGTATCCCAGCCCCGTTCCATGACGAAGATTTTCGCATGCAATCCTTGCAAGGTGCCGGCCTCGAGTTCTTCTCCATCCTCAGCCGCCGCGGCTTCATCCAGCACCGCGACGCTGAACCTATTCAACAGTTCGCGCGACAAGCGACCGAGTTCGTCCGAACGGCCGATCAGCAGAGGGGCTTGCGTCCCGGCACGTTCGGCAAGCATGGCTAATGCGTCCTCGTCACAAAAGGGAGAGATGATGCCCAGCCGGGCGCCAGGCTCGGGTCGCCACGGCGTACCGCCGAAGCCGTTAACGGCGAACGAGACCCTGTCGAAGGGCTCTGGCAAAATCCAATTCGCCCGCCGAATGTCCTCGGCCAAGCGGGACGCCAGTTCGGTGGCGCCCGATGGCAGATCGGCGACCGTCAGCTGCGGAAGGCGCCGAATGAAGTCCGCGAGGGGGCGATTGGTGGCTTGAGGTCTTTTAGCAACAATCCCATCAAGCGTCAGCGCTACATCCCAGGAGCGATCCCGCGTAAGATTTCTAGACATCACCAGCAAGCGCACGCAAATCGGCTTATCGTCGCTCATAGACCTAAAGCGAAGAGCCCACATTTTAGGATGAAAAGCTCCCCCCTTTGGGGCTGCAACCTCGACGATGATTTTCTCTAGCAGTGAACAAAGCCGCGAGTGCGGGCGGGACTGAATCTGGATGTGTCCGTTATCTGCGAAGATCAACACCCGCCCCGCCATACGCTCGGCGCCCTCTAGAAGAGCCAAAGGGTGATCCAAGATTTCCTCGCGGCTTTCTGCCGCGAAGAGGGCAAGGCTCACCGGGACCGCCAGAGCAGTTTCGAAATCGAGCGAGAAGGTCGTGGCGACCGCTGCATCGAACGCATATCCCTCGGGCGGCTGTAGGCTTGCTCCGTACAGCGTCCGATGATCGGGATCGAGGCTGGTCTTAGCTGGCATCTATGAGATCCTTGAGATGCGACCTCGCCTGATGCCAGCGGAACGTAAGGCGATTCACGCCTGAGGCTCCGGTCCAACGGTCCCTCACGGAACGATTGAGGTATCTCGACTGGGTGGTCTTGAGTTGTCGTTCTCGCATTTCCACGAGCCTGCGCGCCGAGGGGAGAGCGGCTATCTGGGGCGCGCTCCCCGCCACGAGCTCGAGCCACTCCGTGACGAAACGCTTCGCGGCCGGCCTGATGCTATGACCGGGATGCTTGATCACGTCCCAGAATTCGTCCAGCGACCAGCCGCGTGCAAGCGTGGGTTGGATTTCCTCACTCCAAGCGGCTATTCGTCGGCCATACTCTTTCGTCCAATCGTCTCGCCCGCGTAGCTCGCTCAGGGTCATGTTGTAGAGCAAGGCAGCCCCGTGCATGATCTGCGAAAAGATTTCGCCATGATGAACCAAGCGGCGAGCGAAATGCGGAAACTCGGCCAGGCGCGGGTGAGCCCAAATATAATCGCAGTCGACTTCCACCGCTTCGCGGGCGAGAAAGCTGATCAATGATCCTGCTTGGGCGTTCAGGAGGCGATCGACAATGAATTGCGCTTCCTCGGTAGTGAGTCGGAACGTGGTTTTCTGTAACAAATCAGCGGGTGCCGCAGGCAGCGTACGCGCCCAGACCGGATCAACATTGCCGCCCTCTGCGAGTCCATCGAGATCGACCGGATGGCGTCTTCTTGTAAGAGCTGGCAGAGACGCGAACAAGCTATCGACGGAACCCGGGAAGGTTCGAATGCGCCATGCACCGAGGCCAGACCAATAAACTGAACTCGGGAGCCGCTGAAGGCGAGCGCCAGCGTCTCTGCCGATGATGCCATACTGCTCGCCGCCCGCTTTAAGCGCGTCCGCGAGCCGAACTTCGAGTGCGCGCGCCTCGCTCCGAAGCTGAGCTGCGGCAAGATCACGGTGCTCAAGCGTACGCATGATCCAAGGGACGAAAAGCATGTAGCGGAGGCGCGTCTGTATCGTGCTGGTCCCCGGAAAGAGATGGTCGGCGATCGAGTCGCGTATGCTCCCAAGCCCCAGTTCGTCTCGTCCCTCTCGCTCGTCAAGAAGAGCCATAATGCGGAGAGCGCGTTGCCGCTCCACTTCGTCGAAATCGATCCAGGCCAGAGAAGACATTCGACCCCTTGGCACCCTCGCCGGTTGTGTCGCGATGACGCTACCTACGATTCGGCGAGAATGCTAGACGGTCGTGCCTACGCCCTAAGTCGCCGTCCATCAGCTTCGACCGACGTCGCGCAGGTAGTTCGCGGAAAAAATCGGTAAGCGCCTCGGTCGGTAGGGCCGACGGACCGGTGTCATCCCAATGCCACCGTACTCTTCTTCCCGAGAGCTAATGACGAGACACGGCGAAGCTGCGCTGAGGCGCGAGCTGCTGCAAGAATGGGACTAGCGCTCAACTCAGGTTTCACCATCCCTCGCTACCTCGTTGCTCACACAATGCGACAACTGGATTTGCCGCTCGTACATCCACTGCAGGTCTTCGTCGGTGACCTGGCATTGATGCTGCTCCTGTATGGGGGCGACCTCCTGTCCGCTTGGCTGACGGCCAAAGCGAGGAAATCATGCGTGCAACCTTCACCAGCGCCATTCGAGAATTTGAACGCAAGCCTGATTGCACCACCGTGTCCATGCCGCACGCAGACGAAATTCGGGTCAACGGCGTCGCATACGTATCAGGTGATGAAGCCTGCCGCTTGTTGGATATCAAGAAGGGTACGTTGAACGGCTTCGCCCGGAAAAGCCGGTGGGCGCAGGTTTGGAATGTGCGACCGGCCGGAGAAGCGATGCTGACGGTGTATTACCTGAAACAGTATGTGCTGCGCTATCAGACGAACAGGCGAGAGCGACGAAAGAACTGAAGAGAAGCCCTTCGGGTAACGTAAGCAGATTCTCTATCTGCTCGGCCCAGTAGGCGGTTGCAAATCTTCGCTTGCCAATTGGGCGAATTCGCTGCAAGCGCTCGATACGTCGGCACAAAATGACGTCCAATCATAGAGTTGCATGAGTGGGCGGAACGTAAGTTCCGCCCCTTGTCGTTTGTCGGCCGCGAGTCTTACATTCGATGTTATACTTTCCCTCAGCGACAACTAAATCATTGCAAAACTGAGAGAAACTAGACCGTGACGTGACCGTTCGACGGCGCACGATGGGATTCGTGTACTCAACCGTTCGTCGGCTAGTTCTGAGCCTTGGGTTGCGAGTGTCGAACGATCGTCATGTGCTCACGCTGATTCGGAAGTGGCGCTAAGGAACGGTCCATTCGGCGCTTTCGTTCTAATTGTAGGCAGTTTCATCGCTCGTTCTGACGTGGGAAACGCGTTTCCCGCGACGGGCTTCGTTCGCCTGGTCATGGAGGTCTAAACAGTGGGGTCTCATAAACTGCCCGGTTCTGGGCTCGCTTTCAATTGGCCAAAATTCGGTCTGGCATCGATTTTGGAGAAATCGGAATGCGTCGCAAAGGCGTTCGGACCGCGGCTTGGCTTTGTCCTCATGGTCATCGGCATTCTGGCCCGAGCGAGCATCCCGATCGCAACTGTAATCGCTATCGGGGGCCGCTCGTTCCTACAGTAGTAAGCTTCGTGTTTACCGAAATTGTCGCTTGCGCCGTCGGGCAAAACAGTGGTTTAGTCCACCGGAGAACAAATCGGGAACAAACCCGCCTCAATGCTATATTCGGGGATAACCTGGGGGGTGACGGGTATTCCCGCGGCTTTGCGGCATTTGAAGTGAGTGAAGGCGTTCGGCGAGAACTCAGGAGGTCGGCGGTGTCTGACCAAGATGCGAAGTACTCGGACTTGGTGGAGATCGCCAAGAGATCCGGTGAATTCAGAGAGCACTACGGCAAATGGTGGGGCGGCTTCATCCAGCTAAGCTTCGCCAACAAGGCCGTAGGTCGTAGACCCGTTTTGTGGGGTGGGCTCGTTACTCTAGGTACTATCATCGGTGGCGTGGCCCTGAGGTATGGTTTGGCCCTGATCGGTCACTAGGGCAACGCTCCCCCGATGATCGGCCGTTCAATCCCGTCATCATCCCAGAACAACACCTTGAAGCCGGTGTAGCTGCTTAGCCGTATCATTGTTTCGTTGCATACGACCTCGAAACGTTTTCGCGGGAGCAAGTTTGGGTCTTGGTCAGGTTCTTCTGGTGGATCGAAAATGTTGATGCGGACTAGGTCTTCGCAAATCGTCGCGACCTCAGGCGTGGCGAAAGTGATTGGGCTTTTAGCGTGGGCAAACGCGTTGCGGACATGGCGGATCAGCCGAAGGTTCTCGCGGGAGACCGGCCCTACTATGCAAGTCACAATGGCAAATGAAATCTTGCGTGCGAACGTAGCCAGCAGGCCATCCTGTTCGTAAAGGCTTTTACGCAGATCTTCTGAGTCATCGGCAATCCAATGATCAATCGCTCTGTCGAGGTTGTTCTCCAGCATCGCCGAAAGCAGCAGGCAAAAACTGCGACTGTCTGCGTCATCAGCTGTTTGCCTGTCGAACTCTTCCTGGTGCTCGGGTGTCGGAGGCCTAGTGGTCAATTCCCTGAGCTTTGAAACCTTGGACATGGATCCGCCGGTAATTTGAGGAATTCGGGCCTATAAAGGTCCCAAGCTGGGACCCTCGTTAGTCGGCGGTCGCGTTAGTTAATGGAAACTGCCGTCCTCGACAATGTGCGAGTTGGAGCTGAAGAAGCTCTGCGCATCCGGGTTGGCTTGCCCTTGCTGGAAGCCCATGTTCGCAACGCCCACGATGAGCGCGGCGACGGCGACAAAGAGTGGCATTGTCGTTTCTTCTCGTTGATTTATCTTCGCCTCACGGCATACTGGTAGTAAGATGGATCTTTAACAACCTTTTGTCACGCGAATTCATTCGGTGCTTCATTGCTAGTGTTTATAGGAATATTTGTTTCTTCGATCATTTTCTTTACTCTGATTGGCAAGGACCCACATCAGAGGTTCTTGCCTATCCCGAGGGAGGGGGGAAGCCGTCGCGGATGTTCGATAAGATATTTTCTTAGCAAGATCATTGGGCGTCCCTTTGGACGCTACTAATCGCCGCTATAAGCTTTAACGCCAAGGGCGGGTGCTCACTTCATCCCTCCAGTTGGCAAGAATTTATTTCGTTTGTCGTGACCGTGTGGCTCAGCGGCAAGATACTTCTCGGTCCCATGCTCGAAGTTAGGAAAAGCGTTCGCGTATCAGCGGACGGAAAAATGACGCGCCCATTGTTTTTACGATATCGCCGTCATGTATCCCATGAACCTGATTACGGGCTCGGTTTACAAGTTCGTTGTGGTGGGGGCTGTAGGAGTAGCTATTTGGCTGGGGTCATTGCTGCTACCGATTTCCATACAGGACAGGTTAATTGTGCCGCTGCCGTTCGTTATCGTTTGGTTTTTTGCAACACTTGCGAGGACGTCGGGCCTCCTGATTCATCGTCCAGAGCTAACGACGCGCAAGTGGCTTCTATTCCCGATGTTTGGTGTGGCAGCTTTTGTCTACGTAGGCTTGGAGGGCATGCTGCGCGGGTGTGGAGCTGCGCCGAGAGCCATTCCCGGCATGGGCGCGGTTATATTCGGTCTTTTCACGCTGCCGGTCGTAGACTTCTTCTTTGCGGCGGTTGGCGCAATAGTAGCTGCACTCCATCGTACTGGTTGGTTGACCAGCACGGCACCTTGTCAATGTCCAGTCTTACTCCCGCCTTCTGCAGTTGCTCTTTCACCACAGGTTCATTGGCGGCCAGATAGTCGGTACTGACCGTCACACTGCTCTCGGGGAAAGCAGGGATACAGTCAGGAGCTGCAGTTCAAGCAGCTCGAACTATTCTTTGAAGAGTGTCAGAAAGAGCGGGATGAGCGCGCCACCCTCGCTGCGGCGACCTAAGAAGGATGAGCCGTCGAGCTGGTCCCTTGGCCCAAGCACATGAGGTTCGACTGAACTCAGGCGTGAGGCTGCGGCCCCGGCTTGTCGGCGATGGCGGGTGCGGCAGGTTGTTGGTCCACCTTGAACTCGGCCTCGCCGCTCTCGATGCCCTTCTTCGCCTTCTGATATGCCCAGTCGGGAATTTGCGGGCTCTTCGAGTTGAGGTCGTCCTTGTGGTCGATCATCTCGCGGAGCTTCGCGGATAAGACCGTCTCCGATTCCTCCAGCCAGCATTCGACCGACCAGAACAAGCGTGCCTCCTGGTTGATACGGCTGAACCCGTGACCTGCGGCGAGATGTACGGCCTCCTTCTTGTTGGGATTGAGGAAGGTGGTAACACCAGCAAGTACCGCTACGGTGATCGAGATGCAGCCCGCGACGAAGGCGACTTCGGGGTACTGCTTTGCATATTGCGAGAAGGTGGCCGCGCCGACAATGGTGGAGAGGATGGCCGTGGGCAGACCCAGCCACAGGTGTCCCGTCGCCCAGCGTGCCGCCGCGCAGTGATGGCCCTTGAAGGAGTAGAGGGCCGTCTCCTCCAAGCGCTTCGCCTCTGTGATGATCTGGCCGCGGGCCTTCGACGGCGGCGCCTCCCCGGTGGTGGCAATAACCAGGTCGCGACCGGCGGGGATTGCGGGAACGGGTTTGTCAGCCATAGGCGGGGAAATGGTAAGGCATGAGATGTTTCCAAATCGCGATGGCGGCCTTGTGGTCGCCGCGCTTTCCGTAGTTCTCGGCGTGAACGGCGCTGTTGAAGGCTCCCTGCAACTTCTGCACGCCCTGCTCCATTGTCGCCGAGGTGATGTAACGGCCGACGTTGTCGCCGTAGTTCGCCGGGTCGAGGGTCGGGTTGCGGACTGCCGTGCGAGCCTTTTCAAAGAAAAAGCGAAGGCCCGACTGAAAGTCCGTGATGGTGACGTTCGTAAAAATATTCAGCGCCAGCACTTCGAGATGGAAGGACCGGAAAAAAGAACCGTGGCTCTTGTTCCAGCTCTTAATCATCTTGATGAGCGGCACCAGGTTGCCGTTGTGGTACTTGTTCGCCGCGCTCATGAGGAGGACGTGCTGCTTAGGGTCCGTCGAAAGCCAGAAGTTGTTCACGGCGTTCGCGATGATGTAGCCGCCGCCCTGGCGGTTGAACCCCACCACCACGTCCACCACGAAGTCGGAGAAGCGGATGGTGACCGCTTGGCCGTTGCGGCTGATGTCGGGCGTGGAAGTATAAGTTTGCCGTAGAGCCACCCTTACGCGGCCGAGCAACCCAGCGGGGCCGCCGTTCGCGCCGTTGAAGGCGTTGTAGTAGGACGGGTCCAGGCAAATAAAGATGTCAATGTCCGCTTCACTGAGCGGAGAGATCATGGTCCACCGTGCGTAGGAGCCGGTGAGGAAGTCGTCCACGATCGTGAAGTTGCTCGCCAGCACACGGCGAACGGTTTGCTGCCGCGTGGACACGGTCTCACCTTGCGGGAAGGTGATTTCGAGATTTGAGCGCAGCTTGGTGAAGGACTCGGCGATGGTAAAGGGCATACAAAACCGTGGAATGAACGAAGCGAAAGATACACGGTAGCCGGGAGGAGAAAAGGCCCGCGAAGAGCTTATACCCGACTTGACTCGTCGTTCGTGTTTCGTTCTACTGGGCCCGTGAACAAGAAGGTAAAGCTGCGACGCGGTCCGTTCTGGCGCACAAAGGATAACGGCGCCTGGTCCATTCCGAAGGGCGAAATTGATGCCGCGGATGCTCCGGAGCAGGTCGCGCGGCGCGAGTTTGCGGAAACTCGGCCCGAGTGCTTCGATTGGTCCACTCCTGGCGCTGGGGGAGATCCGACAGCGAGGAGGGAAGCGCGTAGCGCATTCGCCGGAGAAGGCCATTTTGACCCGGCGGCGCTGACCAGCAATACCTTCGATATCGAATGGCCGAGCGTGAACGCCGTCAGCAGGCGGTCGACAAGGCGCAGGCTGCATTGGACAAGGCCGAGCAAGAGCACGCGAAGCGGGTAGCTGACATCCAGGCAGAGCTCGAGGCTCTCGAGAAGAGATCGCAGGCCGAAAAAGCCCGCTCGGATAAGGAGAAGGAGCGATTGGGAGCCGCGCTGCGGCGCGCGCGGGGTTGGTCAAGGGTCCTTAGTCGGCGGCACCCACGTGCAGCGCCATCAACCTGCATTGGCTCGGTCCGCTCCGCCCATTCGCGTCCACCCGTTTGAGATCCTCCATGACGGCGAAGCCATCCGGATAGCTCACCAGGATCTTGAGGACCGTCACCTGAAAGTTCACGCCCCCTCCGGATCGATCAGCGCCACATCGTGGGTGCACGGGACGAGGCATCGCGGCCGACCCGCCTAAGCCCCTCCAGTGAGACCTCGCCTCTGGTAGCTGCTTCCAGAATGTTCGTTGCGACGTGGGTACGTGCTCCGATGCCGCGGTGCGAGACACCTTCACATACTTGGTCGGGGACCGCGCGCACTAGCGCGGTGGTTGCCGTGTCGAACATGAGGTGCCCCCATCAAGGGAAAGCCCATCCTAGCCCGGTTCTTCTGGCTTGGGAGTCACGCATGTTAGATTTTTTGCGGAGATTGGTCAGCACGGGCGCGGCAGGCGTGCCGACGTCGTTCTTTCAGAGACTCTGTACGTTGTCTCGTACGGTCTCAGATCAGTGTCGCTGAGACCGCATTGATGGGACGTCGATTTGCCATGCGCCGAGCGCGGGTGGTCCCATGCCTACGTCAGCGTCCAGATCCGTCCATAATGCGATGGGACATTCAGCCCCACTTGCCGAAGCGAAAGCACGTTCCTCAGGTCGAGAGCGCCGCCATGCAGCTCTTCGACGTAGTCTCCGGCCATTGGAAACCAGAACGGGACGGTCCGGTCAGTGTCTCCAAAATTCACGGCGATCAAGGTGTAGCGACCGCCGTCGTAGCGGGCGAACAGAAGCACTCCGAACTGCTGATACCGGTCCCAGTCATTGAAGAAGAAGTACGTGCCCTGACGAATGTGGTCGCGCTGCCGCCGGATCCGCAGCAGCTTGCGGACCAGGCTCACAATCGGCCGGCCGGACCCGTCGTAGAAAAAATCCCAGCGCATCGGCCGCAGGAGCGAGACGCGGCCCATTCCGAAATCGGGCAGAAAATAGTTTTCGGCGAATTCCTCGCCTTGCCAGAGCATCGGAATCCCCTTGCTCAGCAGCAGACCGATCAAATAGGGCTGCAGCATGTACCAGCGCGCCCGGTCACCCTCGGCGAACAGCGGATTGCCGGCTTCGTCGGGATTGGAGGTGCCGAAATTGCAGAGGAACCGTTCGTGATCGTGGTTCTCGATGTACTGAAGCGCGCTCTTGGGGACGTCGTCGCTATTGACGGTCTCCCGGTCGGGGTAGCCGAAGAGACCAAGCTGCAGACCCAGGTCGGCGAGCCGGCCGCGGTCCCCCTGCGCTACGGCGCGTGCCGCGCCATAGGTGCCGTTCTGCCACGTGCAGTTGGAATACGTCGAGCGCAGGACGTCCTCCGGAGCTTCGAGCTGTTCGGCCATCTGCACGAGCGACAGCGGCTTGCCGGCGCCTGCGTCGAAGCGGCTCCAGTACGGGCGACCCGCCGCGATGTTCGCCTTGGTCAGCTGGTGCGTTTCATAGACCAGGCTCGCATAACCCACGCCCATCGGCCCGTCCCAGTAGTTCGGGACACAGTCGTAGCGGAAGCCATCGACGTGGTAGACCTCGAGCCAATGGTTACTGGCCGTATAGAAGTAGTCGCGCGTGATTTCTCGATTGAAATCCGTGCTCTTGCCGAAATTGCTAAAATAGTCCTTGGCAAACGGCCCCATGAATGGATTGTCGCGGTACTGCAGCCGCGTGTAGGCGTCGTAGTAAGGAAAATCCACGCCCGTATGACCATAGACGACGTCCACGATCACCGCGATCCCGTGTTCGTGGCATATGTCGACCAGCTGCTGGAAATCCGATCGCTTGCCGAAGCGCTCATCGACACCAAAATAGCCGATTGGGAGATAGCCCCAATCGACCGAGTTGCCGACGTTAGACAGCGGCATGATCTCGATGGCGTTGATCCCGAGGTCGGCGAGGTAGGCCACGAACCCGCGGGCGCGGTCGAAATTGTTGCCGAACTCCGCGATGTTCACCTCATAGAGGATCAGGTCTGCCAGCGCCGGTGTTCGCCATTGCGTCTCGCCGGCGCTCCAGAGGTAGGGCTGATAGCCCAGGGTGAAGGCGGATTGCTTGCCGACACCGAACTCGCGCGCAAAGGGATCCATTATCCAGTCGAGCGTTCCGACGTTCGGGTTGGTGATGGTGTAGCGGTAGACATAGCGACCCGGACTGCCCCAGGCCGAGCCCGGCACTGCGGGCGGCGTCCCGGCGAGGGGGACCGTGACCGACCAGAAGTCGCCATACGGAGCACGAACGCTGTGCGCGAGTGCAAACTCCCGGGCCGGCATCTCTTGCAGGAACTGGTCCGCCTCATGGATGATCTTCACCGTGACGACGTTGCCGTCGGCCGCCGACAACCAAGGCATCCAGAGTCCGAACGTCACCGTGCCGTTGGTTTCCACGGCGCCCAACGATCCGAGTGGCATCAGGTTCATGCCACAAGACCCTCCAACGACTTCCACTGAATGCTGCGAAAGAGCACGCCACCCGTATGCGTCTGCAGGCCGATGAAGCGCGGGTCCTGCGCAGTAGACGGCAGCCCGCGGCGCGGCGACTGCGGGTCGCCCGCGAAATGGAAAATGTTCACCGTCTGCCCGTTCAGCGCGACGGTGATGTCGGCACCATCGACGGTGATCTCATAGCTGTTCCATTCTCCGACCGGATGGACCGTCAGCGGACCATCGGTCGGCCCCTTGAAGGAGTAGACCGCACCCGTCCTGTGGACGGGCGCATTGTCAGGCCGGGCCAGTTCGTCGATCTGAATCTCGAAGCCAAAGTTGACGCCGACATATGCAGTGTTGTCGTAGCCTTCGTTTCGAGGGTCCGGAAAGCCGACGAAGACGCCCGAATTGTCGTCCGGCGCCGTTATCATCCATTGCAGCCGCAAAACGTAGCGAGGCGGGGTCGGGCGCTTCAGCCAGAGCAGCCCCAGGTCGGTCCCCGTTCGCGCCTCGAGAACGCCGCGCCGTACCCGGAACGAGCCAGGGTCGTCCCGACCGGGCTGGTTGCTGATCGTCGACATTGTCCAGTCCCCCAGAGAGGTGCCATCGAACAGCGTCTCGAAACCCGCCTCGGCCATGAAGGCTGGAGGCGTCATGATCCGGTCGCCGGTGCGGCGCGATAGCGCTATCCCGGTCAGCATCGGGTTGGGCGAACCGATGCTCGGGAATAGCGCCGGGCCGGCCGCATACAGGTTTTCGGTGTGATGGAAGCGTCCGTTGCCGTCGGTGACGCTCGCGGTCGGGTCGGTGCCCATCCAAAGAGTTCCGGCTTCATGATGGGTCGTCCCGAGCCCGTCCTGGTTGCTCTGGAGCACCTGCATGGGCTGACCGTTGGCGAAGGCGGCGGCGACTTTCTGCATCGCCGCATCCATGGCGGCCCAGAGATCCCGATCGCGCTGCGTCGGCGTCAGCGCAACCGATGCGCGACGAACACCGTACTCGTCGGTCCGCGAGCTCAGATCAACGCGGCTTGGATGAGCCGCAGGATTGGCCGGATCGGCGGGCTCCATCTCTCCGAGCCCTCTGATCGCAATTGCGACATGCGTATCGGTCGAGGTCTTCAGCTGATCGAAGAAGTCGACGTCGGGCACCTTGCGGTAGAGCTCGTCCTCGGCGCCGATGGTGTTGGCGCCGCCGCTCGCGGAGATCTGAAGGTGGAAGTGGCCGATCAGATCACCATTCGGGCGCGTGGCCCGCCCCTTCACGAACAGGGCCGCGGTCTGCAGCTCGTTCACCACCGCGGAAAGCCCGGAAATCGCCGACCGCGGCACGCGGATGACGAGGTTCGAGCGAAGGTGCGCGATCAGGTTCTTGCCGATGAGCGGCAGGGTCGGAAGTCCGGTGGCATCGAACGATGCGAGAACCAGCCGCGCGTTCTCGATCGTGCCGAGCGCCATGACGACCACACCACCCGGTGCCAAATCTATCGGACCTCGGCTGGTGTCGATGCCCGAGATGCGCCAAGTCCCTGCTGAGGTAGGAACGCTGCGCAGCGTGAGCACATGCGTGTCGGGCAGCACCATGAATTCCTTGACGGCATCGCTGCCGTTGGAGTCGCTCGCCGCGGTCCGAGCAGCCTTCATCAGCAGCGGAACGACGCTGAACTTGTTCAGGGGAAAGAACCCCGCATGTGGCGGGCGCGCCTGCACAGCAAGCGGCGCTTCCAGCTTCAGCAGGTTCAGCAGGTCGTTTTGCGAAAGCCCGCCGCTCGACGACAGACCGAGCAACTGTGCGGGGTCGGCGCCGGGCATCAGCAGCGGCGAGGGTGGGAGCGCGTCGAGCGTAATCGCCCCGGGCACGCTGGACAAATTGTCGAAGAGCTGGCGACGAAGCGCGTTTTGCAGTTCGCCGAAAATGAAGTCATTCGCCTCGTCGACACCGATCTGCCGCGAACTCTCATCGAAATAGCGGCCGTTCAGATCGGCTATGGTATTTGCCGGCCAACCCGACATCTCCTCGTCCAGCAGACGAGGCGACCAACCGCCCCAATAGAGTGATCGGCCTCCGAGCGTATACGCCAGTCCCTTGAAGGGAATGGTCGACTTCCAAGGAATGCCCCAAACCTCGTTGCGTGGCGGCTCCGGCTGCGGCAGGTTTTCGTTCAGAAAGAACGGATTGGTCGGATCGCCAAACCCCTGGATCCCCGTGTTCTGGACGTGCTCAGGAACGGTGAACAGCCCGGCGTCTACGACCAATGTCCGTAATCCGCCGCCACTCTGCTTCTGACGAAACCACAGATGCTCGGCGATAGCCGAGCCGAACGTACCGCCTCCCACAATGATGAAATCGAACGGACGCCCGCCTGCGGATTTCCACGCATCAACCTCCGCTAGGTTGTTGCAGAGGTAGCGGCCCTGGATGTCTTTGGTGAACGAGGTCGTCTCGGTACTGATCGCCATTGCCCGCCTCCTGGTGCAATCCTCGAACTCGCTTTCCTGTTAGGGCACGATCTTCTTCAACCTTAAATGAGCTAGTTCACAGATTGCTCTTACTTTCAGCGCCGCAGCGAGAGGGGCCTCGCTGGGCGGCATCGGTCGAGTTCCATCTTCGTACTGGAGCCGCTCCCCGCTCAGGTCAGAACTCCAGCCTGTCGCGAATCGCGTCGATGCCATCCCTCGCGCATGCTTCGTCGGCATCGCCACCCGGAGCTCCGGAGACACCTACCGCTGCGACCAGCGAACGAGTCGCTTCGACCACTAGTCCTCCCCCTATGATGACTACTCCAGGAAGGTGGCGAATGCCCGCCTGCATCATGCCGGGTTGACTGATCGCATTGAGCTCAGTCGTGCTGGTCCTGAACGACGCGGCCGTCCAAGCCTTTCCTGCCGCCGTTGGCGGCGTGTGAGGACCTGCAAAGCGATCACGCAGCATCACTTGCGTCACGCCGAAACGATCGACCACGGCGACTGCGACTTGGAATCGCTCCAGACCTCCACGCGCGAGACCTGTCGTTGCCTCTCGGCGCGGACGAAGGATTCGGTGTAGGAGACCCGCAACGGGATGTCTTCGGTGGTCATTGGTCTGTTCCTTTTCGCATCGATCTTGATTTGCAATTGTGGGTCGATGTCGGCGGACGACAATCAAGGCCCCCGGCTTGCGAGCACCGCATCGTCCTTCCAAATCTCAGGCTCTCACCGAGGCCGACTGCGCGCCCTTGCCTGCGTCCCCAATTCGGCAATAAGCGGTCGCCCCGTGTGCCCCAGCGAGGCGCGGGTCATGATGGCCAGCGTCATTGTGCCGATCGCGCCAACCGCCAAGGCATGGAGAGCTGGAACTAATGCACAGTTACGATAAGCTGTTTCACTATCTCCAGTTTTCGAGGTCCAATGTCTGAAGTGGACTGGCTTAGCCATCTCCTACAAATCGTGACCGTTACCGGCCAGCTCGAAGTCCGTTGCGCGTACGGCGCGCCATGGCGTGTTACCTGGGCCAGGGCCGCGCCGAATGAGATCCCCTATCACGTTATTGTCGGGGGCCGGGCCATTCTCGAGGATCCGGAGTCGAGAACAGCGTGGGAGCTAGTGAACGGGGATATCGTGCTGCTCCCTCATGGTGCTGCGCATGTGCTGCACGACGGCAGCGGCCAAACGCCGGTCCGTACTCACGAGAGCCGGAGCTCTGCCGGATGGATGTTGAGCGAGAACGATGGGCGGGGTGAGCAACTGGATCTGCTGTGCGGACGGTTTTTCGTCGCGCCACCCCATGATCGACTGATCCGCAACTACCTGCCCGCTAATGTGGTGACACGGGCTGTGGACAGCGATGGAGAAGAGGGCATCGGGTCCGCATCCAACCAACTTGCCGGACTTGTCGGGCTGATGCGAATGGAGTCCGCTGGTAACAGGGCGGGAGGGCGCGCCATTCTCAACGCGCTCTCTTCGGTCCTATTCACTCTCGTCCTGCGCGCCGCGAGCGAATCCGGAAAATCGGCCGAGGGCTTGTTGGCCGTGGCTGGCAATCCGCGACTGGCTCCAGCCGTTGCGGCGATGTTTGCGGATCCAGCGCGGCCTTGGAAACTGCCCGATCTGGCCGATTTGTGCGGGATGTCGCGCGCTACGTTCATGCGCCAGTTCCAGGACAAGCTGGGTCGCTCCGCCCTCGATTTGTTGACCGATCTCCGCATGAGTCTGGCCGCCAACGAGTTGAAGAAGCCGGGGATCAGCACTGAGGCGGTGGCCGAGACCGTTGGGTATCAATCCGTTTCGGCATTCCGGCATGTCTTCGCCGAAAGGATGAGGATGACGCCGGGGGAGTGGCGCCGACTGGCGCACAAGGGCGAGTAACGCGGGGCGGCCTGGGATCCAGAAGGCGCAGTTTGATCCTTTCGCGCATCATCTTGAGCCAATCAAGCCTCGAAATTATCACTCATCCCTGTAAATTCGGCTCCGTAATCACTTGACGAGGGAGCCATCCAATGAACTGCATCAGCCTTGCCATCACCGGACCCGCTACCGGCGTAGCCGCCGAGACCATCGGGAAGATCGGGAAGAACGAAAACGCTTTCATGACGAACGCCGTCATCGAAACGATCCTGAGCCGCAGTGCCGCCAAGTACTACGAACCTACCGCCACGCTGAGCGACGACCAGATCCGCGACCTGGTGCGTATCGGCACGTCCGCGCCGACCTCCTTCCACCTGCAGAACTGGCGCTTCATCGCCGTACGCTCGTCAGAAGCCAAGGCACGGCTGCGTCCGATCGCCTGGAATCAGCCCGCGATCACCGACGCGGCTGTGACCTTCATCATCATCGGTAGGCTGGCCGATGCCAGCACCGTCCCCGACCGTCTGGCGCCCGTGGTGGAAGCCGGCATCATGCCGGCGCACCTGGTGCCGGAGTGGGAAATCCCAGCTCGCGGTCTGTATGACGATCAGCCGCAGCGCCAGCGCGACGAAGCCGTGCGCTCCGCGACCTTTGGCAGCGCGGCAATCATCTACGCGGCCCGTTCGCTGGGCCTGGGTTCAACGCCGATGATCGGTTTCGACTCCGATGCGGTGCACCGCGAGTTCGGCCTGGCCGAAGACGAAGTGCCGGTCATGCTGTTGACCGTTGGGCCGGAGCGAGCTGGCAACTGGCCGCAGAAGCCCCGCTTGCCCATGGTTGATGTCTTGGACTTTGCATAATCAATAATCAACTCGAGATCTTATGGAGACAATGATGTCAAGAATTGCCGCTCTGAAGCCGGAACAGGTGCCGCCTGAATCGAAACCGACTCTCGACGCGTTCACTAAGAACATCGGGTTCACCCCAAATATGATGGCTGCCTTCGCGCAGAGTCCGATCGCGTTCAACTCCTGGGCAACCCTGCTCGGATCCCTGAGCAAAGTGCTCGACGTAAAGACGCGAGACAGCATCGGGCTCGCCGTTTCCGAAGTGAACGGCTGCAACTACTGCCTGACCGTTCACAGCTTTACAGCCGAACATATGGCCAAGCTGGAGGCCGATGACATCATTCTGGCCCGAAGGGGTCACGCCAACGATCGGAAGCGGGACGCTGCCGTCCAGTTCGCACGCAAAGTCATTCAGACCCGCGGCCACGTCCACGACGCTGATCTGAAAGCCGTCCGCGACGCTGGCTACACCGATGCGAACATCATCGAGATCGTCGCGCTTGTGGCCATGTACTCGCTGACGAACTTCTTCAACAACGTGTTCGATCACGAGAAGGACTTTCCCGCCGTTACGCCGGCCGGCTCGATCTGAGCTCGGTCCTGGCCCACCCTCGTGATGCTATTGGAACAATCACATGAAAATCCTCCATATTGATGTCAGTCCGCGCCTGGAATCGCATAGCCGCCAGCTTTCAGCGGCGATCGTCGAAAGGCTTCTCGAGGTTGCGCCCGGGGCGGGCATCACTCGGCGTGATTTAGGGACTGAACCCTTGCCTCACGCCATGGCTGATTACGCGGTCGCACTGTCGTCGCCGGCCACCTTGGCGGCCCCATCGAAGGGCGCTCTGGATGTTTCCGAAGCGCTTATTCAGGAAGTCGAAGCGGCCGATGTGATTGTCATCGGAACGCTCATGCACAACTTCACTATTCCCTCGGTTCTCAAAGCGTGGATCGATCAAATCTTGCGCGTCGATCGCACGATGATGTCGACGCCCGCCGGGAAGGTCGGAATGCTCCGGGACCGTCCGGTGTTTATCGGCGTCGCTTCCGGTGGCGTCTTTTCCGGGGACCGAGCAAACCAACCCGATTTTCTCACGCCATATCTGTCTCTGGCATTTGGCTCCATTGGGCTAAAAGCCCTGCAATTTCTCTCGGTACAAGCCACCGGGTTCATTGACCGGGAGCAGGCCACATTCGCGAGAGAGAAGGCCCTGGCAGAGATCGATCTGACGGTCATACGAGAACTTCGACCCCTCCATGGTTGCCCTGCCGTGCTCTCAGACATCGGTAGACCGTATCGCAATGCAAGACGCCCTGCTCTTGGGAGCGTCGCGCTAGCAGCATTCTGATGGCGCGCCGCAAGTTCATGGCACGCCCGCATCATAATCCTCCAGCCTCCGCCGGACTATCAACACGAGGTCTTTTGATGATGTTACGTACAGGTACGACAACAGCCGCTGGCGAGACAATTCCCCAAATCGGCGACAGGATCACCGACAAATCAGCACCACCCGATGACGGCACCGTCCGCGAATGGATCGGACCAGATGCGTTCGAGCATTGGGCCGAGCTGCGGAACTGGATCGACGAATTCTACCCTGGAGTTTTCGCGCCGGACTGGCTCTACGGGGGCAAGAACCGCGGTTGGTCCCTGCGCTACAAGAAGACCAAGGCGTTCTGCACCTTGCTGCCGGAATACAAGCGGGTTTCGGCCGTGGTGGTCATGGGCGGAGCAGAACGAGAGAAGTTTGAGGAGCGGCGTTATGTCTGGCGACCGCAATTGGTCAAGCTCTACGATGAAGCCACAACATACATAGACGGGAAATGGCTGACGATTGCCATCTCGTCGGAAAATGATCTGCATGATGTGACGGAGCTTTTGGCTATGAAGCGCCCGCCACCGTCGCGCGGGTGAAGTTCACGAAAATGCTAGTTCGCCGCGCGATGGCTGCTAGGAACGCGAGCGGCGGTCTCGCCGATATCACACAGCAATTCGACATCAAGCTCGTCGCGGAAGGCATCGGGCTGGCGACTAATTGAGTGAGAGATCGAAGATGACCTCCGCGCCTGCAATATAACTTGAGGAAACAATTCGATGACTAACAGCGGGCAGAGCGTGCTTGCGCACGGCGCGGCCGGTGCCGTCGGTTCGATGGTGACGCAGCTTGCCCGAGAGGCGGTGCCTATGTCATCGGCACTGGACGCGCCGCCGCCGCCAGAAGGCTCTCTACTTCGGTGCAAATGAATTCGTCGATCTTGTGAATGACACCCAGGAGGACGTCGGCGGTGTCGAATCTCGTGTTGACGTCATTGGCGGGGATATGCAGAAGCGGTCGGCAGCGCTAATCCGTGCAGGCGGCACGCTTGTGACTTCGTCGGACCGACGGATATTCGACCTGCCGACGGCTTGGCAATCGACTTCGTCGTCGAGGCTGATCGTGCCCAACTGACCGAGATCGTTCAGCGAGTGCGGGATGAAAGACTGCAGACAAATATCGGCAACGTCTCATCCTTGGCGACGCGGTCGCCACGTTCAATTCGACTGAGCGGCGCGCGGGGAAAACGATCATCCGCGATCGCTCGTGACGTCCGCCGGAGTCAAAGCTGCAACAATGTCGCCCGCGAAAGCGGGCGCGCATAGGCTTTCGAAGAGTCGCCTGGCTGTGATCGAATCGCTGGACCTGAACGGGCGGACTCGATACCAGCTGGTGGATGGGTTTGGCGCATCGAGCCATGACGCCGTTGTCTTCTCGTCACCATCTCGGATCTTTGCTGGCTGTGTGCCTTCCACACCGCCGCAGCGAAGCGCACTCATTCGATAGCGTCTTATCAAACGCAAGAGGGCTGATCTTGAAATAAGGGCGAGAAGCAACAAGCACGACGGGTCCGTAGGCCGCGTGCGATAAGCGGTGATGGTATCTTTTCGCGCTGGCCGCACGAGGCGCTGCGTGACCGACGAAGCGAAGAATCGCGCAGGAAAGTCGTGGAGCATGGCATTTTTCATGGCATAGACTGCCTAGCGCCTCTAGATTGTTGATAAACACGCATAAGTTTGGTTAGTTTATAATCGCTCCGGCTCCATAAGCTTTTGCGCGAGCAAGCCGGCGTGCGGCGTGAGCGCAGAGAAATCACGCGCGCAAAGATAAAGTTTCCTAAGCGCCCATGGTTCTTGCAGCGGTACTATCGCCAAACCAGGATGCCTCAAATCTTTTGCTGACGCCTCCGATAAGATTGCGATCCCTACACCTGATTCAACCATCATCGCGATGTTCTCGATCCGCCTGAGTTGAATGCGATAGTAAATCTGACGACCTAGACGGGCTGCGCGCTCTCCTAAATGAGCTTCCAGCGCCGCATCGGACAAGCCGACGAACGGCTCACCAACGATTTCCGCAAAGGCTATCGATCGTTGATCGCTGATGCGATGAGTTTCACTCGTCACAACGACGAGTTGGTCTTGAGCGATTAGGCGAGTTTGCAATGCTGTCAAATCTGCGATGTCGGCCACAACTCCCAAATCAGCACGACCTTCCGCGATGGCCAGTGCAATCTCAGTGCTTGGCCGTTCATGGAGGTCGATAGAAAGATCTCCATAGGCCACCAAGAACTGGCCGAGTTGATGCGGTAGAAAAGCAGCCAACCCAGCCGTGTTGGACAACAGCCTGATGCGCCCTTTCAGGCCAGTGCCATAGGTGCGCAGTTCTCCACGCATCTGCTCGACCTGGTCCAGGATCAAGCGGGCATGGCGAACGAGGGCGTTACCGGCCGCAGTCGTAGTGACCCCCCGCCTATTTCGTTCCAGGAGCTGCGCGCCAAGCGAAGATTCCATTCCGGAAATGCGTTCGCTCACGGAAGCGAGCGCCAAGTTCATGGTCTCTGAGCCCTTGGTGAGGCTGCCTTGCTCCACCACGGTCAGGAACAACCGCATGTCCGTCAAATCGAAGCGCATTCTTTTCCTTCGTCCCTGCCGAAACCACCCATCGGAAATGACCAATTGTGAGGTTCGGCCGGTGCGCGTACTCTACACCATGCGACGCCATTTTTGCCGATTTGTGACGAGAGCACAAGCGATTGGAGAGTGGCGTCTCGGCGAGAACGGGGTTTATCACCATCCCATCAGGCGATATTAGCGCGGATGCCATCGGCCCGCACGAAGCCTTCAACCGCAATACGGCCCAGACCGAGTGGCTCAGAATGAGTGATTATCTTTCGTCGCATGTTCTGGCTATCGCGCTCACGTTTTTCGTCGCCGGGTTCGTCAAGGGGGTGGCCGGCATGGGCCTGCCAACCGTGGCTATGGGCGTCCTCAGTGCGATCATGTCGCCAGTCAGCGCCGCTTCGCTGCTGGTCATTCCATCCTTTGTCACTAATTTTTGGCAGCTCTTTACGGGGCCGAATTTCCTGGCGCTGATGAAAAGACTTTGGGTGATGATGCTCGGCATCATGGTTGGCACACTCGCCGGCTCATGGCTTCTGACGAGCGCCAATACGGTATTCGCAAGTGTTGGATTGGGCGCCGCCCTTATTGTCTATGCGGTGCACGGCTTGTCTGCGAAGCCATTGTCGGTTCCTGTGCGCTTCGAGGGTCTATTGGCGCCTGTCATTGGGTTGACAACCGGGTTGATCAATGGAGGAACCGGGGTTTTCACGCTTCCCGCCGTTCCTTATCTTCAGGCTCTCGGGCTTTCCAAAGACGATCTTATCCAGGCCCTGGGGCTGTCGTTCACAGTGTCAACAATTGCACTTGCAGCGGGCTTGGCTCGTGGCGGAGCTTTCCATCTTGGAAATGTTACCTTGTCCGCCCTCGCGGTCATTCCCGCGTTGCTGGGCATGCAGGTCGGGACAATAGTCCGCGAGCGCATAAGCGCCGCAACCTTTCGACGCTGGTTCCTTATTCTCCTCGCAGTTCTTGGCCTTGAACTGGCCGTTCATCCACTCTTCCTCTGAGGCAGATGGCGATGCCCCAGATCGTAAGCCCGTCCGTTCCATCAGATTCACTGAATCTCCGCGAAGGAATTTCCATGATCGTACCACGCCAGAAAGCCCCGGAGCTGATCATCGAAACTCTTGACCATGGACGCTTCAATCTTGCTGCGGAAAAACCAGAGCGCCTGACTCTCGTCTGCTTTTATCGCGGTCTGCACTGCCCCATTTGCGCAAACTACCTGAAGGAGTTGGAGCGCCTGACGCCTGCTTTTGCTCAGCGCGGCGTCGAAACGATCGCCATCAGCTCAGACGGGGAAGTGCGGGCGCGTCAGATGGCGGAAAAGATCGCGGCGAAGAACCTGCGAGTTGGTTATGGTTTGGAATTAAGAGCGGCCCGCGAATGGGGTCTCTATATCTCGGCCTCGCGTGGGAAAAGCTCAATCGACATACAGGAGCCGCCGAAATTTTCGGAGCCCGGCGTTTTTTTGATCGAACCCGATCAGACGATCTACTATCTTTCAGTACAGTCGATGCCGTTCGTTCGACCAAATTTCGGCGAGATGGTGCAAGCCGTCGATTACATCATCAAAAATGACTACCCGGCGAGAGGCGAATACACAGGGCCGGTCTGAACACGTCTCTGAAGCTTGGCGAGGGTGCCACTTAGCTTCTGCATCTCGCAGATCCGCTTGCTCAACGTGGGATCATCGAACAGCCCACGAGCCATTTTCTCAACGCGGGACAATTCCGCTTGAAAGGCCGGCGATTGAATCTGATGATTCGCCGGTTTTACTTTCAGAAGGTTTCGATGCGTCGCTTTACCGTCCGAGAGACGTCCCCCTGGATCAATTACATGGAGCCCGATAGCCGATTTATTGGCATTGGTCGATCGAAGCACCGACTGAGGCCGCGGCGGAGGCGTTTATCCCGCAAGCGAACACCGGCGCTGCGATCAGGTCGTCGTGTACCCGGCGGTCTGAAACGTAGAATCGTATTCAGCAGCACCCACACAGTTCGCCTAGGGAAGGGAAAATCGGTTTTCCTTTCCTTAGTCCATCACCGCCGTGAAAGCGCAAAATCGCATTTGCTGATTTGCCATAGCTTAGCACGTAGGCCACCTTGTTCTCCGCAGGACGGCCCATCGCAAGGAAATCGATATTTGCCGTTTTTAGGCTGGATGGATAAGCAGGCCACGCCTGCCGATAGCGGGAAACCAGTGGATTTCCGGCTGAAAATGCCCGGAATTCCGGCGCTTTACTTGACCGTCAAAACCTTCATGTTCTAATTTTGTTCTCAATGAGCAGGATCGATTCTGTCGGCCCCTTGCCTTGTTTGAATGACAACAGCAGCGCCCCAGGCGACCAGGACCATGCACGAGATCATCTGCCCCCACTGTACCAAGGCCTTCAAGGTTGATGAATCCGGCTATGCCGAGATTCTGAAGCAGGTCCGCGACGCCGATTTCGCCAAGCAACTGCACGAACGGCTGGAGTTGGCCGAGCGCGACAAGCAGGGCGCTGTTGAATTGGCCAAAGCCCAGGTTGGCGGCGATCTGCAGAAGACCGCCGCTGCCAAGGATGCCGAAATCCAGGAATTGAAGTCCAAGCTGGAGGCGGGTGAGATCTCTCAAAAGCTTGCCGTCACCGAAGCGCTCGGTGCCGTGGAAAAAGAGCGGGACAGGCTTGCGAACGCCCTCGCGCAAGCGGAACGCGAGAAGAAGGCTGCCTCAGAGCTTGCAGAGGCGCTTCTGGCCAGCGAGCAGCACAAGATCACAGCCGCCAAGGAAAAAGAAATCCAGGAGCTGAAGGCTAAGCTTCAAGCCGTCGAGCTTGAGAAGAAGCTCGCCGTGACCGAAGCCGTCGGCACCATTGAAAAAGAGCGCGATGAGCTGAAAAACGGCATCAAGCAAATTCAGCTTGAAAAGCAGCTTTCCGAGCAGTCGCTCAAGGACAAATACGAAACCCAGATCAAGGATCGGGATGACGCGATTGAACGCCTCAAAGATATGAAGGCCCGCCTCTCGACCAAGATGGTCGGCGAGACCCTCGAACAGCACTGCGAGACCGAGTTCAACCGGGTGCGCTCGATGGCGTTTCCGCGGGCCTATTTCGAGAAGGACAACGACGCGCGGACCGGCAGCAAGGGCGATTACATCTTCCGCGATTCCGACGAAGCCGGCACCGAGCTCATCTCGATCATGTTCGAGATGAAGAACGAGAGCGACAAAACCGCGACGAAGAGCAAGAACGAGGATTTCCTCAAGGAGCTTGACCGCGATCGTACCGAGAAGGGCTGCGAGTACGCGATCCTGGTCTCATTGCTTGAACCCGACAACGAACTCTACAATACCGGCATCGTCGACGTCTTCCACCGCTATCCCAAAATGTACGTCATCCGGCCGCAGTTCTTCCTGCCGATGATTACCCTCCTGCGGAACGCCTCGCTCAATTCCCTAAAGTACCGGACCGAACTGGCACTCGTAAAGGCCCAGAATATCGACATCACCCAGTTCGAAAGCCAGCTGGAGACGTTCAAGAACGGATTCTTGAAGAACACTGATCTCGCTTCCAGGCACTTCCACACCGCGATCACGGAGATCGATAAGTCCATCGATCACCTGCAGAAGACTAAGGATGCGTTGATCGGGGCTGACCGCAACCTGCGCCTCGCGAATGACAAGGCGCAGGACGTGACGATCAAGAAGCTGACCCGGGGTAACCCTACGATGGCGGCCAAATTTGCCGAGCTTAAGAGCCAGGCCGCTGAGGCGGCAGAGTGAGCGACCCAGTGTTTCGTTCTCGATGCAAGTCGTTACTTGCTGAACAGCGTGCGCAGGGTCGCCTCAGCTGAGATTGCAGACGTCCTGTCGCCGGCTGCGACTGGGAAAACGATCTCAGCAGGTGGCGGCGGCGGTGATTTCTTTGCGGCCGCGGCAATTGCACCGAGGCCAGCCAGGCAAACTACTCCAAGCGCGACGGTCCTGATCACGTGGCACGCTCCTATGCGGGAGTCGCAAAGCGTCCTGATCAAATCAGTCCAGATTAAGGCGCCTCGATAGTCTTGGTTAACGGGCGGCGGGCGGCAGGAACGGGAGTCGGACTTGATAGTAGCCGTGCTCACGGCTTCCTGCCTAGCATGCTAGCGACTTTGCAAATCTGCTTCCCAAACAGATTTCTGTTCAATCGGATCCCTGCCTTGAGACGACGATAGCGCTAGATGACGGAGGCATAGAAATATGCCAGATGCGCTGAGGCTGAATGACGCTGAACGCGCTGACGTGAGCTCATGGCCGAATCGATGAAGAGAACGGGCCCAGCAATTCCGGAGTTTTAGTCATCTCGGATGAATCGGGCGATCGTCACTACGTACCGCTCGCAACAACCGACGGAATTCAGCCGCCCGGCAGAAGTATCATGAGCAGATCAGGGCTGACCAGATCCAGAATTAACTCGCAGCGCTGACATCAATCTTAATCTCAGGCTTTGCTTGCGGCGGCGCATTGGAGCGTTAGCTTTGCGCACCGGACATTGTCCCGTTCGGGTCCACGCAGGCGAAGCCCTCGCGCCATTATACTCGGCGCGTCGGCCTCTGCTGGCCATGCGCGAGTTCATATTGAAGAGGCCATCGAAACAGGAAACGCTCGATCTCGCCGAGATGCGCCGGCAGATCACGGCCTTGCGGTCCCGGCACTCGGAAAATCTACGCATCACCTATCCGTTGAATAGGCTGCTGATCAAGATTGCATATCTCAGTGAACCGGAGAACGCAGCTCACGCAGAGCAGCTGCGCGAAGCGTTTGCCAGGACGATGGCCGATATCCAGAAGCGCGTCACGAAACACGCCGGCAAGCCGCCGGGTAAGGCCTAACAGGTAGATAACATTGCACAAAGCGATCGCCGGGTTGAGGCTACCTGTAGCCGCGGAGGTAAACGCCGCCTTCGTCGCTGGGGCTGCCGCTGTCGCAAGCGGTGGCCCCGCCCATGAGAGGCCTAGTAAGCGCGCCGCGCTACTCGGGGCAGAGAGGGCAGTCTCGGAGAAAACCGGTGGGCAAGCGCGAGCACCGCGGCTTCGTCGGTTTCGAGCGCGATCTTCTGGGCGAGCATCACGTCGCCACCTAGCCAGAGCCCGTTCGGGAACGAAACACCAGCCGATCTTAGGCTGCTTTTCTTCATCAAGCTCCAAAACATTGCTCATGGTGCCCTGATGAATTCGATATCGTCGGCCGGTGTGAGAGCCGGTGACTTCGAAAAAACCCTCGGCATCATATTGCGCACGCTGCTGTGGAGATAACCAATCGCGCAGAAGACGTTGCGCACGCGCTTCCGGGCCATTTTGCTCGATGAAGCTTTGATAGAGCGCACGCAGGGCGCGCAAACGCACACTACTGCCGATGCTACCGCGCCTAAACAAGAACATTTGTTGCACCCGACGGGTCTAGCCGCCGACCAACCGCGGATAGAACAGCGACCTCTCCGAGTGGAGGTCCGACTACGTCTCCGAGCGAGAAGGGTGGTCCGTTCATGACTTAACCCGAAGAGCGCTTCAGCGGCGTGATGTCCGCTGACAAAGGTAAACCGACGCCGAGCTGCACTTGCCGCGACCGCCTGCTTTTGACCCAAAGCCGAACAAGTCAACGCGGTCGCTTTTTTCGGCCAGAGCGATCTCTGATGAAGGCTTTCCGTGGCTGCGAGCCCACGGCACGTTCGTCGCCACGGTTTGCGGCTAGAAAACAAAACGCCGCTGTCGCCGTAATCGGCGACGCATCGCCGAGACACCTGTGACTTTTGAACGTTTGCCGACTTTTCGTTCCTCGGCTTGCTCAACCCGGCTGCGAAGGTTCTGAAGCTCTGTCAGCTGAGATCTTAGAAACCAAACGCGTTCGTGCAGAACCGTCATGCGGTTGTGCCCCTGACCACGCCTACTCATCAACGCCCCTTATTATGAATATTTAAAAACCACCGTTGTCAGGCCGAGAGACATAAAATGATCTATTAAGTTCAACTAATAGTAGCTCAGGTTTGTGAAAGTGCTGTGAAATACTTCACTTTCGCGGAAAAAGACGTGTCCTTGAGCGGTTTCATTTGCTTGTAAGGTGGGCACCAACGTCGGCGGATTAACCACGCGGTCTGGTTTAATTTTAATGAGACAATAATACTGCTTGTTACCCTGGGCCGTGCAGATCAACGTGCAGATATTGCCGTTTTCCGGGCTCGGCGGGATCGGAAAACGTAGAGGTGCAATCGCGATCGCTGCGATCGCTCGATTGGAAGTTACCTCTTCATTTGGAGAATCTCGCCATGGTCGAACGTCGGGCAATGGAGCGGATACCGATCAACCGGGCGGCGCGGCTATCGTTTGGTGGATTGAGTGGGACCCATCCGTGCGTGGTGCGCGACATCAGCACCCTGGGAGCCTGCATCTCCACGCCGTACTACATATTCGCCAGCGAATTTGCGCTATCGTTCGACGAACATTCCGAAACCTTCACCTGCCGCGTCATGTGGAGGAAGGAGACACTTTGCGGCGTGTGCTTCGTCCTGCGCCACAGCTCGCCGAAATTGGCGAATGATTGCAGCAACACCACAACGTGGTGCGGCTTGACTACCAATCATGTGCTGCCGCTCTGAGCATCCTTCGCTCATGTTTCGACATAAGTCTCGCGTGCGCTGAGAAGCGATTGGATAGGGCGGCCGTTTTGGGTGTTGGCCAATCGGCAAAGTCGCGCCCCTCCACGAGGTCCGCTCACCGAGGCATGACGGACCAGATTTGCTCACGTTGAGTTTTTCGCATCCTGACCCATTGCGGGCTCCAGCGTGTCGACGCGCCCTGAACGCGGGCATCGTCTTGTGTTAAATCAAGGCATCACGATCCATTGTGTGTAGGCAACGAGTGCCACGCTGCTGAAGCAATGTCGCGGAACGCAAGCAGGTCGTCGCCGAAGGGTCAATTTCTCAACGAGGATCAGGCGCTAAGAAACCACAAAAAAGTTCCAATGCTGGAACCTAATTTTCCGCTGTTTCCTCCGTAAAGGGAGCAAGATATGAAACCGTCTAGGGACACCTTGGCGCAGATGTCCATCGACCAGCTTTGGGATCTCTACCGCCAGACCGAGGCCATTCTCCCAGGAAAACTTGCGGCGAAACAAAAGGCGCTAGAAGAGCGGTTGGCTAAGCTCGGCGGCGCGGTTGGGTCTCTTACGCGGCAAACTGTTCGCGCCCGACGGCGCTATCCCAAGGTCCTCCCAAAGTATCGAAACCCACTAAATGGATCGGAGACTTGGGCCGGACGCGGTAAGCAGCCTCGCTGGGTAACAAACCTATTGAAGTCTGGAAAACGGATCGATGACTTACGTATTGATCGGACCGCGACGTAGCCCGTTCAATGCCGGCGTTGGATTTCCGCTTTCCTAACTTGCTCTCGGAGTGCTTGCACTTCGTCCCAAAGTTTTTCGAGGTCGGTTGCTGATGCGTGCTTTCGTTTCAGCCTCTCAAGCTCAGCAGCCAGGATCAGTAGGTCCGGCGTAACACGCTTTTGCTTCTTTGAAGCCCGGACCTTTCGTCCCATCTGGGAACAACTCCGCAAGCACTAATCGGCCTCCCGCACTGTAGCAAGTATTGTGCCGTGTCGGATGTATGGTGGATGAACGAGAGATCGTTCAGCTCGGCCCTATGGATCACCCCAAGTGCAGCCGCGCAGGGCGCCTGCCATGTCGTCCGTGCTATGTTGCTTTCCGGGCATCGAACGGCGGCAGGATGCTTGATAGGTCGAGATAGCGATACGGCATACTGTGCGTTACCTGTGATCCGCGAGAAAGCCAGCAACGAAGGTCCGGTTCTGGTCCCTAAGCCGAAGAGCAGTTCAGCCGCCGTGATGTCCGCTATCGCTGGGATTGTGTTGCAAAAGTCGAAAGTTGCAGGGTTCAAGATTTTTCGCGAAACCACTACGCAGCGAGCGACCGCTGATTCGTATGACCTCAATCGCGTTACCGAAGTCGCCTGTGAATTTTGCGTGAGGCCGTGAGGTCCCCCGCATCTTGTACGCGAAAGTCGCGCCCACGGCCCGCGGAATTTTGGTCATCGGCGAAAAACGACTTTTGCAACAATATCGCTGGTGAACCGGACGCCGAGCTGAACTTGGCTCGCCAGCCGCTTTTGACCCGGAACGGAAGGTCGCAGACCAAGACCGTCCGAACCTCTGGCACGGACACCACCCGACGAATCCGGCGGTGGCGCAAATGCGAAGTGCGGCGGCGTCTCCTAGGGCGACCTTCGCATAGACCAGAGGATAGCGTTCGTGAGGATTCGCTGGTAGCGGGCGTCCTGCCAAACTGACGGCTCGTGGCCTAGCGCCGAATAAAATACTCGTCCCTCGCCATAGAATCGGGTCCAGGTGAGAGGCCAGCCATAGAATCGTTGATGCACGCCGGTCTTGCCAAGGTCCACCGAGCTTGGGTCGAGGCGCAGGAGCAAGCGTGAACCACGATAGTCGAAGTCGCTGATTTGGTAGATCTCGTCCTCGACTTGCAACGAATTCCCGAGAAAAGCCACCAGGGGATCGCCAGGATCAACCACCTCGATCTTCACGGCCTGATGCCAAGGATGACCATTGAAGTAGCCGCCGACCAGATCGAGATAGTCCGGCCAAGTGTAGAATGTGTCCGTCGCCGAATGAACGCCGAGGAACCCGCGACCCGAGCGCACAAAGTTGAGAAGAGCTCTCTTTTGCGCCTCGCTCATCGGAAGTTCTCCGGTTGTGTAGAACATCACTGCCGCGTAGCGCTCGAGGTTTTCGGTAGAAAATTCGGACGTGTCTTCCGTTGCAGTGACTTCAAAGACACCCGAATTGCTTCCGAGCTGGGTCAGGATTACCTTGGAAAGCGGTATGACATCATGCCGGTAGCCGGCGGAGTATGTGAAATAGAGGATGCGCTCTGGCGGACGCTCCGCATGCGCGCCGAGTGGTCGGATTGCCGCCGCGCCGCCGAGGAGCGCGATGAACTCACGTCGCCTCACAATCGCCTCCGCCAAAGCCAACGAACCATGTTTTGAAGAAGCCTAGCACAGATCAGCCCAGCACCGGCCTTGGGGCATCGCCCTCTGGCGTCCTATGCAACGCTGCTGGCCCATCAGCGAAGTGGCGAACCGTCTCATGAGGTCAGCTTCGTGGGTGATATTGTTGCAAAAGTCTTTTTGGGGTGGTGAACGAAAATTCTTAGAGCCGCTGATGCGCTTCACGCGCGGTGACGTGAGGGACCATATCGCTTCGTCCAAAATCAATCACAGATCTCCGCAGCAGCATTGAAGGGCAATGCAGCTGGAGAAACGTTCAAAGATCAACTTTCGCGAGATTTTCAGGGTCGTTCGATTTTCGACTTTTGCAACAAAATCTGGGTGGAAGCGGACTGGTTTTGCTCAGGCCGGGTTCTTCGCACCTTGACCCGGAACGGACATCGCGAATCCTGCAAGTGCTGCTCCTGTCGCCTTCCGAGTATGACCTTGGAGGTTACAAGACTCATTATTATGGTGCCTGGGAGCGGACATGAAGTAGCGCGCCTTGTGCGGGTCCGTGAATGTGATCGGCGCAACCATGGGAGCGCCTCCGGAAAACGCCAATCCGTCTGGACGCGACGAAGGCGTCGGCGGCTCTCAGAGGATCAGATCGTGTTGGAAGGGTAGGTGTCCGCCCTGGCCAGCAGCCTCCTGCTCGTCGAAACGCCAACTCTCCGGCGTCGCATCGGCTGGATGGGGCCATGCGGCCGCGGCGGAATCGTGCTCCGGATTGAGCGCGGCGACGGGTACCGAGGAAGCGACTGCCGGGGCCGTCGAGCTGGCATGCTGCAGTTCCGCACCCGCCTCGAAATGGAACGCGGGCTCGGCCCGGTTGTGAAAGCCTTCGTCGTCGGCGCCCTGAATGACCACGGTCACGATCTGCGGCGTGCCGTCGATCGTGGTCACGGTGAAGGTATCGGTCAGCGCGTCGCAAGGCCTCAAAGCCTGGACCTCGGGGTTCTCGGAGTTGAGCACGTATGTCCACGTGCCGCAGGTCGTCATCGTGAAACTGCCGTAGCCGTGGTCGCTCGCCTGCGGGCATGTCGTGGCCGTGAAGGTGTCGTCGGGATTGTCGACGTCTTTGTCGGACAAGGTGCCGCTCGCGCGTGGGGGGTCGTCGCAGGAATTGCTTGGCTCGGTCACGCGTCCGCAAATATCGCCGCAGACGACCGCGGCGTCGTTGCTGCCCTCGATGGTGACGGTCACCGTCTGTGCCGTACCGTCCGCGGCCCTCACCGTGAAATCGTCAATCAGCGACTGACCTGCGTTCAGCGCCTGCACAGCGCAATTGCCGTTGTCGAGCGCGAAGGTCCAGTGCCCGTCCGCGGTCATGGTGAAGCTGCCGTAACCGTGGCCGCTCGACTCTGGACATTTGACGGGATCGAACGCGTTCGACGGGCCGTCGACGTCGGTGGCGGTCAGAAGGCCGCACGCGGTTGGGACGCCCTGCGCGGAATTGTGGACTCCGCCCGCTTCGACCACGCGACCATGCGTGTCCCCAGAGATGACGGCCGGATCGTCGGCGCCCTGGATGGTCATCGTGACGACCTGCGGCGTGCCGCCGATCGTGGTCACGGTGAAGGTGTCTGTCAGGTTCTGGCACGCCGTAAGCGCCAGCACCGCGGCGCTGGCGGGATCCAGCGCGTAGGTCCAGTACCCGTCGGCCGTCATCGTGAAGCTGCCGTAGCCTTTGTCGCTAGCATGCGGAGAGCTTACCGCAGTGAACGTGTTGGTCGGATCGTCGACGTCGGTGTTGGCGAGCTTGCCGGTCGCGGTCGGGACGTCGTGCGCCATGAACGCCGCCGCAATCGCGGCGGCGTCCATTGTAACCGCGGCGACGGATCCACCGGTCCCGCCGCTTATCGCTGCCGCGTCGTCGGTGCCGGCGATGTCGATCGTGAAGGTTTGGCTTGCCGAGGCAAAGCCGTCGGACGCCGTGATCGTGAAGCTGTCGGCGTTCGGCGCCTTCAGCGCGTTGATAGCGTCGTTGTTCGGTACGTAGGCGTAGGCGCCGGTCGCGCTGTTCAAGTACAGGATTCCGAAGGAGCCGGCCTTCTCGACGTCGTAGCTTGCCCCCGCGACGGTGAAAGCGCCGATCGCGGCGCCCGCGATGCCGAACGTCGGGGTCGTGCCGGAGCCGAAGCTCGTGGCCGAGAAGCTGCCGCTGCTCGCCGAGAACTCATCGAACGCGACTGTGTCGATCTCGACCGGGCCCGACCCGAGCGTCAGTGTCGGTGGCGAATGGATCAACGGCCCATCCGGCACGAAGCTGGCCTGCACCACCAGCCCGGGAAGGGCATGTTGTGGATTGGGCCCCTCCGGCGCCTGGAAATCGATCGGCTGCAGCGTCTGATCGACCGCTTCGCCCGGAGGCGTGCCGGATCCGGACGGCCCATGGTCCTTCGAGTAGTTGTCAAGCACGTCCTGCTGCCGGCTCTGCAGGTCCTCCATCCGTGACGCGTTGTTGGCGATCTGCGCGAAGCTGACGGACGATCCGGTCTTGCTGAGGATGACCGTCTGCCCGGGATCGTCGACGATGATGTGGCGCGGCACCGGCTCCTTCGTGATGAGTTCGAAGGTGCCATGCTCGAACCCCTTGTAGGTGATGGACGCGTCGTCGAACAAGGCGAGATCGGGATCGGCGGCCCACGCTTCTTTCAGCGCCGTCAGAATCAATGCGACGAAGGACAGCCCTCCGGCCCATCCGAGTCTCGCGACGACCGGCGACTCCACAGCGCGCCCGCCGCGGACGGACGGCGGACTGCGTTGGTGCTGCGCCGGCCAAGGACCGGCGAAGACACGTGCGAGCGACATCCTACGCCTCGCATGCTGCCCGCTTCCGCCGAAGCGGCCGGACCGATCGAGTGTGAGTCCACCCGCCCACGTTCCGGTTCCGCACACCAGACTACGCTTTGTCGTCCCCAGGCTCCTTCACGAAATGTTGACTGGGTGCGCGCAAATGCGCTCTTTTGTTGGCGCTGAGCGGTCGGGACCATCGTCCGTTGCGACTAAAGAGAGGCGGTCACAACATGCGGTATGGTGCGCCGGGCGCGCTCTGCCATCATTCCGCCGGAGCGGGCTCTTCACGGACGGGAGCGGACGCATGCACGGACTAAGGACGGTTGCAGGACTTCTCTGCCTTTTGCTCGTTGCAGTGGCGTATCCGCCTGCGCCGCTTCGGGCGCAGGACGTCAAGCCAATCGGCAAGGTCGTGACCGTCGCTGGCAAGGCAGTGATCGAGCATATCGATGCCGCGGTTGTGCAGGCGAGACTGTCCGAGGACGGGGCCAGCGCGAAGGTCGGCGATCCAGTCTATCGGGGCGACGTCGTCAGGACGGGCGCCGACGGGCGCCTCGGTATCAATTTCGCCGACGGCAGCTCCTTCAGCCTGTCGAGTAACGCCAGCATGGAAATGAGCGAGTTCGTCTACGATCCGGACGGCAAGGACAATTCAACCCTGATCAGCCTGACCAGAGGCACCTTCACCTTCGTCGCCGGCAGCGTCGCCAAGACCGGGAGCATGAAGGTGGACACGCCGGTGGCGACGTTGGGGATCCGGGGCACCACGCCCCACATCGAGATTTCGGACGACGGCACGGTCAAGTTCGCCACCCTGATCGAGCAGGGCAAGGATGCCGTCATGAAGCGGAAGGCCGGTCCGACCGTTGCGCCTCCCCGGCAGCGGAGGGCCGACCGCGCTCTCGGCATCTGCCGGGGATGCTGAAGGTCTTCGGGACGGCGCCAGTTATGATCCTGCTGCTGGCCGCCCCCGCGTCGGCGCAGAAGCCGGCAGGTCAATTCCGGAACGTCGAGCTCTGCAACGCCGCCTCGTCGCCCGACCGGAGGATCGAGGCCTGCTCTGCCTTCATCGCAGCCGGCCGTGGCGGGCCACAGGCCCTGGCCATGGCCCACAACAACCGCGGCATCGCCTACGCGGCGAAGGTCGACTACGACCGCGCTGTCGCCGACTTCGACGCGGCCATAGGCATCGATCCGACCTTCGCCAAGCCCGTCAACAACCGCGGCGCGGCGAGACTGAGGACGGGCGACTACGACGCCGCGATGGAGGATTTCGACCGAGCCATCGCCCTCCAGCCGGCATACCCCGGGGCCTTCGTCAACCGCGCCGAGGCCTGGCTGAAGAAGGGCGATCTCGTACGCGCCGAAAGCGACTACACCGCCGCGACTCGTCTGAACGCCGACATGGAAGTGGCTTGGAGCGGCCTTTGCTGGATCCGGGCGAGCACGGGCGACCCGCAAGGCGCGGTGGAAGCCTGCGACAAGGCGATCGGGTCGGGCGCGCATACGGCTGCGACCTACGATTCCCGCGCGCTCGCCCACCTCAAGGCTGGACGGACCGATGCGGCCATCGCCGACTACGACGCCGCGCTACGCATCGACCCCACGCTCGCCGCCGCGCTGTACGGTCGCGGCCGGGCAAAGATCCGCCGCGGCGAGACGGCTTCGGGAGAAGCCGATGTCGCGGCCGCGAAAGCCGTCCGGGGCGACATCGCCGAGGAATTCGCGCGCTACGGCGTACCGTAGTCCGTCCTCAACGCGTGCCCGTCGGAGAATGCCGTCTCTCCCCTACCGAGAGAACCTGAGCTGCAGCGTTCGAGCAAGTTTTTTTGCAGATTCTCTCCCTCCGCCATGCACGCCGAAAAAGTCTTTATCCTTCAGTGCTTCCTGAAGCGGACTATTTGGCGGCCCATATCCGAGCCCATACCTTCGATCGAAGGACTGGAAGGATAACGTGCGTCGCGTGGGTCTTGCACGGTCCTAGTCACCCACAACCTTCATCCGCCCATCCATCTGCCAGGTTGCGGCTCTCAGAGGTGCGCTTCGGAATGAAATACCTTCGAGATTATTTGGATCCGGCTCTCGCGCTCGGAGCCCCACCCGAGGGCCGACCCAAATAGCTTCGTCCCTTTGTCTTGGTAGAGCGACTAGCCGGATGTCACCGCTATCAATTCGCTTGCCATCTATCGACTTAATAATCTCTCTGTCGTCATCGGACCATTTCTGAAAGTGAAACTGCTTCCCAGCGCGCACAATGCTCGTGAACGCCGTTCCTGGTCCCTTGTGCTTGCAAATCTGCCTCACCAAGAGACCGCCATGTATGGCCCTCGGCTTTGAACCGCAGGTAATATCAATCCCGGACCTCCTGGGGGGCCGCGATCTTGCTGTTCCAGCCTCTCGTTGAAGGGAGTAGTGGGGACGGTGCACGTACCAGGTGCCCGATTCGAGTTGTTCTGCGTGGCAATGAGTGTACGGGTCACGCCAGATGTCGGAATCGGTACACAAGTACAACTCGCCGGTCGTCCGGGCTACCCGGTCGCAGGCCGAGGGTATTATCGCGGATACGGCAGGGCAGCAGTGGGAGCCGCAGCCGTTGGTGCCGCGGCCTATGGCGCTTACGGTGCTTACAACAACTGTTACGATGCGTACGGCAATTGGATTGAAACGCGCCGAGCCCATGCCGACGGCGGTTGGCTGGCGCTGGTGACCGCTGTGGCGCTCGCCGACCGGACGGCGAACACGGGCAGCAGCGTCCTACGGCTGCGTCCCGCGATCGGCATCGTTCGCCATTAAGGGCCAGTTCTTCAGCATCAGCGCCAAGTCGCCGTCCCAGATTGCTAGCGCGCCGCATCGACCGGAGTCGCGAGCGGCGCGGTCCTGACGCGCCGCAGGAGCCACGCGCGGAATTCTCGCCTGTCGAGCCGCATTCAGGCCCGCTTGGAAAAACCGCTCGCGCTGCGGCGCGTCGAGCCGCGCCCAGCCCTGCATCGTGGCCTCGAACAGATCGATGCGCCGCATCTCGGCGTGCCTTTCAAAGGCAGATGCAGCAAAGGAAACACAAAAAACGAAAAACGCAAATATGCCGAAGGGGCGCGGTCGCGCGGTCCCCGCGTTTATCTATGCACCCAGAGGGACCCGAAACGTGGCGGGTGCGCGGAGACGGAAGCGCACAGTAGTCGCCTCCGATGCGATTTGCCGCACGGGACCGTCCTTCTGATGAGTTAACGTTAGGGAAGATGGCTGGCCTGACGGAGATCAGCGCTATGGGGTCCTTTGAAGCACTCGCCATCGTCCTTGTTTTTGTTCTGGTGGCGGTGGTCGTGACCATGCTCGTGCCGACCCGGAGACGATAGCGGACGGCGTCCCGACCCAATGACTGGAAAGCGGTTGACGACGGCGGCAGGCAGCGCGCGGTCGCGCTGTCCTGATCGTTCACGATCCGGCGGCGCTGGTGCAAATTCGCCACGGCAGGGCCATCGACGTACAGGCGGCGCACCATGTGGCGCATGTCGAGAAGCGGGACGCTGATCTTCATCGCGGCGGTCGTCGCCCGCGAACATCGCGAAGAACAACGCTTCATTGTTCGCAGCAGCGAACTCGCCAGATGGATCAGAGGTAAGGGGCATCTCGGGAAGTCCGTCGCTCAATCTTCGTAAAATCGCGGCCCAGTTCGCTGCTGCCCGGCTCTCCACGGCTGCGTCCATTGAACGAGTCACGCGGCGCTGGACCGAGAACGTAGATGCGCCGGTATGCTTGGAGAGAAGAAGTCAGTCACCATTAATGACCTGATGTTGCGCGGCTTCGAGTACCTCTCCCGTGCGTGCAATAGGGGCGCCAACTCGTCACCCTCCAGTATGCAGAGCACATTCGTGCCAGGCTATCGTGGACTTCCTTCTCATCCGGCATCGCTCATGCCGCGCCTAACGGAGTTCTGCTAGATCAGTAAGCCGTATTGTACATTCAAAGTCATTGCATTGTGCCACGAACTGCTGACAAAATGGTCGGCATAGCCGGGTGAGTGGCAGTCGTGAATTTCCAGGTATCCATTTTGAAGGTACTTGCTAGCTACCCCAATGGGCTGGCGACGCTTACGGATATCAAACGCGACCTCGCATTTTTGGCAACGAGCGGCGCTGATTGGGCAAGCTACAGCAAGCGGCTGGGTGCTACGCTCCCCTCGTTGGACGTCTTCTCCTTAGGCTTTGTGCAAAGGTATTCGTTCGGTTGGCGATTGACAGCAAAGGGCGCAGCCGCACTCGAACTTATGGAACAGAAGGTGAGAGCTCCCGTCGCTAATGTCGAAGCAGAAGCGGCAACGTCGGATAGCTTGCTGGAAAAGTGTACGCCACCTGTAGGGTCCGCTGAAAAGCCTGATCAGCCGAGTAGCTCGCCAATTGATCGGCGCGCGCTGTTCATGGTCATCGACGGCGGTCGAAGCCAGGCTGCATAATAGTCACAAACGGAACGCAGCGTGCGGCGTGACGGCGACAGGTCTCAGAGGGCGCTGCCCGCATCTGCGCGCGAGGAGGTTGCTAGCTGACGTGCGATCGCCGGTCCTTTGCAAACATGCCTCCGACAAGAGTGGCATCGTTCACCGGGTTCGCGAGCGGGGGAACGCTTTTATAGGCGGAGTGCCGATCAGGAGCGCGACCCGGCGTTCGGGATGAACACAGCCGCGGGCTAAGCACAGCAACAACTTGGCACAGTAGTTCTACGGCGCCGCATCTGGCGCCTGTCTCGCTTCAAAAAGCAGCGCAACCGTGACTCCGTCGTCGAGCGTCGCGCTAGAAGCTCTAAGCTCCCGCCCCCTTGAGCCGTCTTTCTCCCTGGAGCGCAACCGCCATTGTAAGCCTTGGGACCCTGGGAAATTTCCCAGGTGTCCGGCCGGTAGGTCCCCGCTAAACAGCTATTGGAACGTGGGCGAGTAGAAGAGCGAGAATGGAAGAGCTTATTGCTCAACTTGAGAAGTTTCGAGCGGAGGCAGGCTATTGTGCTCGGTTGGCGAGAACTGCACCGGATAGGCAGACGCGAGCGCTGTTCGAACGGCTCGCCGAACGGGTGCGAGAGATGGTTCAGGAAATCGAGACGACGATCGCCGCGCGAACGAAACCAAGTGGTCGCTGGGAATGATCGTCCGGTGGCAACTCCAAAGCCAGCCTCGATGCCTTCTTTGATGCACCCTTCAATGATTGCACTGTTGTATTCTTGCTCGGTCTTGAGCATGGACTTCTTTGCATGACAGACGGTATCAGCGAACGGGTTGATTTGGAGGGCTCACTTGATGAGCGCCGGAACAACCCCTCAATCACTGTTGGCGCAAACGATACAGCCGCCGCGACGATTCACCACTCGGAATATCTGGGCGCGTCGGGTTGCAACACCCTTCCAGGGCTCGATCATTTTATTTCAGCTCCTCTAAGCGTCAAACCATTTGTAATCTTGCGAGAACGAATGGATGATCATCGCGGCGTCGTCGGTCTTGAAGCGAGCGGCTTCGAGAACTGCCGAGGCGGTGCGGTGAAATAACTGGTAGTGGAGATCATCGGGTGGTGGACACGCAACGTCGATCAGATCACACAAGAACGCCAGCCGCTGTTGCTTCCTCGCGGATGGGTCCACATACCAATCTTTTATGGTCGGCCCAAAGGACTCATTGACCTTGCCCTCCACCGCGACGGCGACGGTGCGATTGTTCGATTTTATCAGAGCGAAAACGTCCGTCTGACTTTCTCGTCCGTTATCGCGAAGTGATACCTTGTGCTCTGGGATCGCGATGAGCAACTCGGTGGCCAATCCGAACAGCCCGGCGATTTCCGGCGGCAGTCCTTCTGCGGCTTCCCAGCAATGCGCGAGTGTTCGCGCAGAGTAGCCACTACGCCAATGCTTAAAAGGGTCCGCTAACGGAAATGATCGCTAAGGCGATAATCAAGATCGCGCAAACCGGCACTCATGACGCCGCACAGAGTTCGGCTCTGGCGATCAAGGAACTAGAACTGCGGTAGGGCATCTCGTTCCACCGGATGGCGGCGCGACCAAAGTCGCCTCATGCGACTTTTAATTTCCGATCGCCGCCCTGCTTGGAACTGAAACATTCCCCAAGGTCGGGGAGTTTGGCTCTTGGCTTCGGGGCTTCGCAACGCGCGAGGCATCTATGACCCCTCTACCAGCGGGCGACGCGTTCCTTACGGTCGCCATTATGAGCGTCACTTTCCTGACCGAGATCGCTCTTTTCATCTTGATTGGAATGATCTGAAAGGAGCGCGCTCTGGGCAGCGCGCGCCGATGCGAATGGTCTAGCTCTCCACGAACTTGATGGTTGAGACCGGCCATCTTCCATCATGGCCTGTAATCGAAATCCGGAGCCCGTGCAATTCATCCAGCCAAACGTTCTCGACCGTGCCTGCCTTTCCGTCGCTAAGGACGACGGCTTTGCCGATCAATTCGGAGTGCGCCTCACCGTACTCACTCAAAATCCTTGACGCACGAAGCTTCACCGGTGACAGCGCTCGTCCATGTTCGGCCGAGCCGTTTGCGGCTCAACCGCGCAGCTTGTTTCAGCGCTTGGCCGCTGGAATGATCGATGGTGACGGCTCTTCCAGTTCGCGGAGCCGAATCTGCATCCTAAGGTTCGCCGGTAATTCCGGCTCCGGTTTCAGCGACGCTCGTAGCCTCTCGCCGATCTCTCGAACCATGGCCGGGCTGTGTACATAGTCGATGTCGATATGGTTGGGCATGACGGAGCCTCGGTAAGAACAACGCCACCGGCACGCCGACATCAGCCCAATGCGATTCCCCGCAACCGATCGGGGCGCGGCTGGTGATTTTGAATGGAACCGGAGACCGCCGCTTTTGGCTATCTTGCGCGAGCGCTTGTAGAGAAAAGCGGGTCAGCAACCTTTGGCTATCCGCGACATGCGCCGTGTAGTACCGGCGAGCGGCGGTCTCACATTTCTAAAGCTCGCAGACGGCTTTCGTTCCCGATTTCTAATCACGACGCCAATGTTCCACTCGGAAGGAGGGAACCTAGGAGCGACTAGGCGCGCTGGCGCCGTGGTAGCAACTTCCGCTGCGGACGAAGACATCGAGCCGCGCGGCTGGTCGGAACCATTTCTGAGAGTGTCCGGTTAGCTTCTGGGGGTGATGAAGGGACCATCTCCATGAGGACCGAATATCTCGCGGCGATTGTGATAGCTGTTCTTTCCGCTGGTACCTGGCTGGCAGTCAATTCTATCGGCTCCCTGCCTTCCGAAAAGCAGTCCACGGCGGTCGCCGTGCAACTGGCGGACCGGTTAGCTGGGTCCGTGGATCCATTTCTTCGTTCTGGTGGATAACAGCCGGAGTAACTCAAACGCATTGATGCACGCCTCGAATTGGGCCGAGGTTAAATGCGGCCGTCCTGCAGCGGCTCGATGCCGCTGGCGATCTCGACCAGCTTGCGGGCGGCCGCGTCGGGGTCGACGAATGGACCTTCGGCGGCGTACTTCATGCGGCGGAGTCCCGCTTGTGCACACCATGCGATGTCTCGTCGCCTGCTAGGTCAATCCATGCCAATGCAACGCGCAGCCACTTCAAGCGATCAAGCGCGCTCGTAGCCGCTACGGCTCGCCTCATTGCCTCTTCAGCCTCGGCTGGATGATCAAAATTCCGACTCACGGAGAGCGGGTATATCCGATAAAACTTAACTGGAAACGGCGGGTGCCGCCCGGAAAACTACGGCCTGCGCCATGAGCGAGATCGACCGAACGGCGGCAAACTTGCCGATCTGCGACTGCGTCGGCAGCGACCGCGTGCCGATCGTGTCTGAAATGTTCAATCCGCACACGGGCCGGACCGTGACAATGTTCCAGTGCAGGCAGTGCGGATATGTGACGTGGGATGATCGACCCACATTTCCTTCGCCGTGGGGAGCCTCTGGGTGAGACGGGCCTGCGAGATTACAGGCACGCTTGGCGTGTACTGGATTCGCACAGCCACCGGCCTTTACCCAATCTTAACGCTGGTTGTGCCGATCATCGGGCTCTCGCGCGAACACCGAGGGAGAGGCTTCCTCCAGATGCTGAAAGACGGCACTTACAGGGCGTGGCTCAAGACCCCGCTCGGCCAAGGCACCGGCATTGCCCATGTTGCAACCGGCAGAATCTGGGGCCGCAGCAGCATTATGACCTACAACGGCACCTGCGAAGTCGATGGAGATCGATTCACCGCAATCGTATCGATCAAACGGCATACCGATGAGCATGTAACTATCTTCGGCGCCGATGACCTCACGCTGAAGCTTGAGGGAACGTGCTCCGGCAAGATAGGTCGTTATGTCGGGACGGCAGAAGAGGTGCCGGGAGTGCTCTTCGAGGGAACGCTCATCCTCACCGAGGAGGAGCCGCCTTCGCTAAAGGCGAGCGAGTCGACGCCAACGTTCAACCCGAACAAACTTCCCAGACTGCCGAAGCGCTCCCGCTAAATGACCCCGCAAGCCGGTACGCCTTCGCTCGCTTCTTGCGGGCTTTGCGACCGGCTCGCGATGCCGATTGAGCGCGCGCACAACGCCGATGCGGGCGAACATCGTCGGGCCACCGAGGTCGGCCACCAGCATCAGCGCCTCGATCGCGGCCTGCCATTCCGGCGCGTCATGCTCGCGCTTTGGCAGCTTGGTGATGAACGTCGCGGCGTCGTGCAGGGTGATCAGCTTGCAGCCATCTGGCAGTAGGATCGGATCGTCGAAAGTCCGCTGCCAGCCTCGGTATTACGCTACTGCGGCTCGTGCTTGTCCGTCAGTTCTCGCACCGCCAAGCTAAGCTCCAGCTCTCGAAGCCGTTCTATCAGCAGTTCTACGATATCCTCGTAGTCGGAGGGCGATAGCGAACTCACACCGCGCAACGTCATCTGATCTTGGAGAATGGTCGCCATCATGGCTTTGACGCTCATGGGACCTCGCCTGAAAATTAGACCCGTCATAAAAACAATCTGAAGTAGATGCCAAAGATCGCGGATGTGCAACGTCCGTAAGATTACGCACAACGCGAGCGGCAAATCCTTCCGCACCGCACAAACGGGATGATGTGTCGCGCGCGTTTTTTATCGCCGGTCGATCTGATCCACCGGCAGGGAGGCGCGGGGCTACTTCTTCAGCAGTATCCCCATCGCTCTTGCCATTCGCCTCACTGATCCGGCGTGACGGCCCAGCTCGGCTGCTACCTTCGATACGCCAGCTCCTGCCCGGGGCCAGCTTGACCTCGCGCTCGGCCCATTGCCTTGGCTTCGGTGCTTTCATGGTGCGGCGCTCCACTCAACCAGTGCGCCTTGTTGCCAACACTTGGGAAATTTACGGGTGGTGTCTGCCCACCACGAGGCTCAGCGGTGCGGCGGCCGTGGCGCTCGCGAGATGGGCGTGTGCGGCGTCCCGATTAGCGCGAACTCTGTTGGGGATCGGATCGGCGCACGAATGGTTGGCGTCGTGGGTGTAGGCAGGTCCGCTATCAAGGGTAGATCAGACCTTGCCGTATGCGAGCGCCGGACCGCCGCTTTTGACCCATCTGCGACATGGGCAGGTTCAGCCGACCAGCTGGCAGTGCCCGCTGATGACAGTACCGTCGCGTTTATGCGCCTTAAGCGTGCCGTCGACGCGGTTGATCAAACCTTGCCAGACAGCGGTCAGGTCGAACAGATGTTGCCAAATGTTGCCGAGCGTAAGGGCCGTCTCAAAGAACAAGTGTGAACAAGCGTTCAAGATTAACCCCTTCGCCGCTTGCTGGATCAATGCTTTAGCTCGCCGATCGGCGTCGGGACGCCACGCCGATTTACACGCTGGGCCAACTTCCGGGCTTTCTACCGCGATGTTCATCCGAAACCGTCATGGCGGCACCTGCTCGTGCGCGCCGATCCGACTGCCGAGTTTTCGCCGGACAATTGCCTCTGGCAGGTTGGAAGACGGTATCGGCGGCGATCGACCGCTCGATGACCGAGGACAGGGCGTTACTGCTCGCGTCCTCAAGTCGTTGACGCCGCAGCGGTAAAGGCCCCTTCGAGGGAGGCCGGAAGGCATGATCCAGATCAACGCTGCCGCTTGACTGCCGCCCAAGGAATTCGCGCAGTAAGTTGCTCAACCCGTTTTCTGGGCTGGACGCTTTGCGGTTGGATCGCTGCGCTGGTGAGTGTGGTGGGCCGCGACGATCCCCACCCCCGCCGCCGTTTACTGCCCGATGATCTGGAGCATGTCACCAATGAAACGCTGTCTCGTTGCTTTCGCAATCGCCGCCAGCCTGTTCGCACCAGTTGCGCACGCCAACGATGTCTTGGAAGCCAAGTTGCGGGCCTACGTTCCGGTCTTCTCCCTCGCCAGAGTATGTGACATCACGATCAATGACGCCACCTCGGGTGACCACCGCGCCACGCTTGAAGCGGTGAAATCTGAGCCGAATGCTGAGAAACTCGCCTACCGCCTCCATTACGAAACGCAGACGGCCTACATCAAGGCCCGCGACGGAGGTCAACGGGTCGCCTTCTGCAAAGACTTCATCGCAGCCAACAGCCAATACGCCAAGGCGCGCGTCGCCGCCGTGGTCGAGGACCACATGAGCCACGTCAGCACTAATGCGCAGAAAGCGATTGCCTACAACGTCTGTGGAGCGAACACCTACGCCAAGCTGTCCAAGGCCGACTGGAAGCCGTACGCGCTTACCAAGAAGATGCTTGAGATTGAGCATAAGCTGGCCAAGGAAAACGCCGAGACGAACGGCTGGAACGTCGCCGAGGAAACGACGGCGGTCACGGAACAGTTCTGCGCGGCGGTAAAAACCCGATGAGCATCGCCGCCGCCAAAGTCCGAGCCCCGCTGATGCGTCTTTGCGCGGCTTTGACACGATGCCTCCAGCCCGAGCCTGAAGGCGTGCAGCACCGCCTCATGGCGTCGGCTCCGCAGCGCATGGAGGTCCGACTTAGCAGCAACTACCGCGATCACCGAGCGGAAAGCCGCCGCCCATGACTCCATTGACTCGATATTCTTAGATATGCTGTGCCTCTAACAGCGCTTCTCGGCCTATCATGACGGAGCCACGCCGCGCCCTATAAGCGCTTGTCATTGCGATAGACTCATACATTTCGCCCCGCCTAATCATATTGAAGTAAGCACGAAATATTTTTCGGTTGTCTCAATGGACGAGCTTAGTGTCTCGAACGGGCGTGCAGTTTGTAAATCTGCAACGACCGTGACTTTTGCTTTACCGCGCGTTCCTGATTCGGAATGAGCTGATGCAAGCTCCCCGTCGCCAAATTGGGCGCGCGAGACGGCCGCGGTAGACGTCGCCCGATGGAACGCAACGTGAGCAGGGATGATCACATTCAGGAGGCAGACGAGCGCTTGGGATCACAATGAATATCTGTTCAAGAAAGTTTCCAAAGAGAAACCGGAACGTCGCCACGCACTATGTTTTTCCCCGCGGGGAAACCAACGAATGGAGAGATAGATGAAGAAGCTTTCTTACGTTCTCGCCGCGTTAGCGACCATCGCGGTGGCAGCGCCGACCATCGCAAGCGCTGAGGAATTCGGTTTCCGGATCGGAAGTGGCCCGGACTATTCCGACCACTACTACAGTCCGCGTGCTCACTTTTATGCACATGATCGAGGCTGGCATCACGGATGGTATGATCGCGATGGCGACCGCACGGTAGTGATTAGGCGTCACCATTACCACGACTGGGACGACTAATCGAAAAATGGCTCCCAATCGGGAGCCATTCCTTTGAAAGAATGCAGCTGCGGCGGCTGTCGAAGAGCAGTGCACCGGGGCCGGAGCTAAAGACCAGGCACGCCAGCCGAAGAGTCGCGTGGTCTGGTGACGGCTGGCTTCCTGACGGTGCTTTTTATCCGTTCCGCGAACGCGCGCCGCGCCCTCGGTGGGATATGTGGAGACACGCGACGCCGGCGCCTGATCTCCACAAGGTTCACAAAGCTCAGCGGACGAAGCTCAAACCGCAGGAACCAACGCGGAAGATGCTATCGGATCAGAAACCTGTGCAGCCGCTTGGGGCGCGTACCTCATTGGGCGCGCATCGCGCGGGAAATGATGATGCGACCGCTGCCAGTCCACCGGTAAATCGCGCGCCGGATGACGTTCAAGTCACGCCACCATCCGTCGAGGGCAAAGACGTGCAAGCGATCGGTACGGCACCGGTGGATGCCGCGGCGGATATCGTTCAGGTCACTCCGCCACCCGTAATCGAGCGCAAAGGCGAGCAAACGATCGGCACGGCACTGGAAGATGTCTTGGCAGATGTTGTTCAGGTCACCCCGCCGCGCATTATCGAACACAACGAGACGTCGATAACCAGATCACTCGACGGGTCGCTAGTGATGATGATGGTGCTCGTGGCACTTGGCTTTATGATGTCACTGCCATTTCGCCGTAGGCATGCCGAACGTGTCTTAGCCTTTGCCGCGATGCGCAGCGGGAGCGGACCATGCTCGCCCAGTCAACTTACGGTGTCCACCGCAAATCGAATCCGATCCGAATTCCTTATCGAGTCTGGAAGCGTCCGTGAAAAACGTCCTCAGCACAATCAAGGAGACCGAAGCCGAGATGATTTCCTCACGGCAGCTCCGAAAGCCCGCGTGAAGCCGAGCTAGCTCCCATCTGAACTCCGCAGGTCGCCTTGAGCTGATGCAGGAACGGCCCGTTATCTTTTCGATAGGATGCGGCCCCTGAACCGGTTCGATGGCGGCGAACTCTCTCGTGCGTTATGCATCACCGAAAATGAAGGAGCGCGGTATGGATCGCAAGCACATGGAGGTGTCACCGAGAAGGCCAAGGGCACGATTAAAGAAAGAAGGTGCTGGTATCGGGCCCCGGCACCGCTGCCACTGTGAGACCACCACGGTTGAAGGGATGACGGCCGCAGGATCACGCGAAGGGAGCAGGTCTTCGACTAAAGAACGGCGATGTGACATTCGGCTCTCTGACAGCAACGCGGACATCAGACCTGACCTTCGCGTACATTGAAAGCTACCAGCCGAACTTTACGCGTTCCGCGGCACAGCCACCGGGCGCACGGCCGATCAGTCCCCAAGCGCAGCGGGCGACGGAACGCTCAGCCCGCAACGCCGAAACCATCATGTATTCCGCGACAGCCATCGCTAAAGGTATGAACCGGGTTTCGCGCGAGTACTTTGAGTTCGTTCGACAACAGATTGAGCGGAGCATGGACAGAATGAATGAACTCTGGCGCTGTCGAACTCCTCACGATTTGGCAGCCGTTCAGACGGATCTAGTGCGCGACACGATCCGCAGCGCGATGGACAGCAGCCGTCGGATGGCCGACATGTCCCTCAAGGTAGCAGACGATGCGGGCAACCATATAGCTCAGAGCGTCGAACGGATGCAGCGCGCTGCATAGCCGAGCCTCTAGGGCCACTTACGTGGGCGGCTGGATCTCGAGCCGCACACGTAAGTCGCGCGACGCTTCACCAGGTCCGCTGGGCCTCGACGAGGCGGAAACGAAACCGGGCTCAGACCAAACCCAGGTCGCCATCTGAGGGTAGGGGATGTGTGCTGCATTAGTGCACTGACCATGGCCATGCCAATGACGGTTGCGGTTTTTTGGCTTGCGGCGGCGCCGGCTTCTGCGTCTGGGCGACATTGGCCGACTGACGCGGACGAGGCAATGGTATTTCGGGCGTCACCTTTGGTTCTCCGGAGCTCACCTCAGGCATCGCCTTTGGCGCTGAGGCGTTGGCGATGACGTGGGCGAGTTGTTCCTGGCTCGCGTTGAGTTGCTCGGTGAGTGTCTGGCTTTCGCGCGCCATCTGGATCTGGGTCGCCTTGATCTGGTCGATGGTACTGTGGTTCCGCGCCATTTCTTCCTGGCTCGCCTTGAGTTGGCTTGCGAGATTTTCATTGCCGCGGACCAATTGTTCTTGCCTCATTTCGAGCTGTTCCACCGTTTGCCTCAAGGCAGCTAAATCGCGCGCCATCGGTTGGAGCTGCTGCGCAATCTCTGAAGACACGGAAACGGCAGTCGGCGCAACGTCATTCGGCGCGGTTGGTACCGGAGGGGGCGGTACTGCGGCGACCATCATTGTCGAATCAACGGACGATGACCATCGCCACCCGACGACAGTAATCGATGCTACAAATAGAGAACCGATGAAAGCCAAATAGCGCCAACCGGCCAATCGATGACCCGTGCCCGGCGGGGCGCGTGACGTCTTCATCCTGGTCGGTCGGGCCAAAGGGCCGACTCCCTTTTCGCGGGCCAAGCTCGCCAGGCTAGAAAAATGCTCCTCCAAGCTTTTCGTGATCTGCTCTTCCGCGAGCTTGTCGCCTAACGTGGAAGCCATTTGGCGCTCCATATGAAATGCAATAGCACGCGCCGGAGAGCGATTCGCGCATCTGCGCTACGGCGAGTTAACCTTCAACGGGACGCAGATGGTTTTGAGCATTTCCCAGGGGATGAGCATGCAGCTGCACGTCACGTCGTCGTTTTTACCAGCTCACCTCAGAGCTATACTGGCGCTTTTAACGCAGCCGAGGAGGCGAAAGTATGTTGTCGGCGGGAGAACTACGGAAGGAACCCTGACGGTTCGCCAGCGCGCTCCATGCGAGATCACGCCGGAGGGCAGTTCGTCAACACGCAGCTAGATATGGCCACAGAATGCTGTAGAGCTCCCGCTATAGAAGCAAGCTGGGAGGTTACTTTTTTGCGATGCTTCGCCGCCGAACGCCCAGCACCATGAGTACGTGCTGAGCTCATGGTCAGTTGCTCCCCTCAAGTCATAGCTTCCGATTGAGCCGGAATGCACCATTGAACCGCCCCGGGTTTGCCGGAGGCTCCAACTCCTGAGAGGATGGAGCCATGACAAGCAAGACCACGAACAAGTTTTCGCCTGAAGTCCGCGACCGTGCGGTTCGGATGGTTCTGGATCACGCCGGCGAGCACCCGTCGCGCTGGGCGGCAGTGACCTCGATTGCGGCCAAGATCGGCTGCACACCGCAGACGCTGCATGACTGGGTCAAGAAGGCCGAGATCGACAGCGGGCAGCGGGCCGGTGTCCCGACTGAGATGGCCGAGAAGCTGAAGGCCCTGGAACGGGAGAACCGTGAGCTGCGGCAGGCCAACGAGATCCTGCGCAAGGCAAGCGCTTATTTTGCGATGGCGGAGCTCGACCGCCGGTCCAAGCCATGATCGCCTTCATCGACGATCATCGTGGGGCGCATGGGGTCGAGCCGATCTGCAAGGTGTTGCCGATCGCCCCCTCGACCTACCATGCCCATGTGGCCAAGCGGCGCGATCCCGCCAAGCTGTCGGCGCGAGCCAGGCAGGACGCCGCGCTGAAGATCGAGGTTCGGCGCGTCTTCGATGAGAACTTCTCCGTCTACGGCGCGCGCAAGGTGTGGCGGCAGCTCAAGCGAGAAGGCTTCGATGTTGCTCGTTCCACGGTGTCGCGATTGATGCAGGACATGGGTTTGCAGGGGGTTATCCGCGGCAAACCGGTTAAGACCACGATCAGCGACAAGGCCGCGCCATGCCCGCTGGATCACGTCAACCGCCAGTTCAATGAGGTGCGGGATGATGAAGGCGAGAGCGGCGAGCAGCCTGTACTTCCGAATATGGACCGCGAGATGGTGGACGTCAGCGCGAAGCAACTGATTTGGGCGGTCGAAAACAAACGGGCGCGCTGGATTGGCAACAAGCTCGTTAAGATCTGGGACGGCCATGCCTGGGTTGGCCCCGAAGAACGGTTCGGCGAGGTTCGGCATCGGGCAAGCGACAAGGCCGACACCGGGAGCTGGGATGCTGAGATGCCGGATGCCCAAGGGGAGTTGGCTCGCGCGCTGGATACCGAGACCTTGCGCGGCCAGCTGCGCCACAAGGTGTGAGCGGTACTCGACATGGCGTCGTCGTCCGACAGCACCTTAAGCGAGATAGGCGAATATCTCGGCTTTGCAGGCCAATTTGCGGCAAGGATGGCGGGCAAGGAGGTTCGTGCGGCGGTCGCTGCGCTGAACGCGGCCATAGGCGGGGATGGGCAGGCTGCGGCTTAACATGTGTACTCAATAGCGTCCGCTTTGCCCTAGGACGCCAAACCCGACAGGATGCGTGTCGGGTTTGGGGCCAAGAGTCACACGGCCACTTGGGCCCGCCTGATTTAGCCTCTAGCGGATCACCTATTGGCAGAGATGCTGGAGACCGTCCGCACCCTTGAAATTGGTGCCGGGCCTGCAGGTGATGCCGTTGCGGGTAGCATACGAACTCCAGTTGCCGTACCAGCCGTTCTGGCCGTACCCCATCCCGCCGCCGTACCCCGTCCCGCCGGACATGGCGTAGGAATTGCTCCAGCCGCCGACGGTTGCAGCCGCCGCCACCGGATGGCGATGCGCCGTTCGCCGATATCGATAGACGGGGGTAGTCCCGGTTCCAAGACCCGTGCAGTTGGCGAATTCAGCTTGGCATTCGTCCGGATTGGAGAGAGCCGCCTGGGCCAGTGCAGCAGAGCTGGACAGGGCGGATGCCGCAATAACGAACGCGCCAAGAACTTTCAGATTTATCATGGCTTGCTCCTTGCGTTGGACCGTGGCGCACAATGCCAGGTCTGGCTTCTTCATGCGGTGGAATCGAGCGCGCCTTCTGATAGGGGTGCCTTGACGTAGATCAAGGTAGGCGCGGGCGAGCCTGTCCATTGTATTGACACTGGGCCGTCCTTCTCCAACAGCTCAGTCTTCAACAAGGCCCGGCCGGGACTCGATCTCCGGCCGGGCTTTGTTTTGTCATGACCGCCGTTCAGTTGAATAATAACAGCCTCTCGTATGTAACGATTTGGCATATAAAGGAATCTTAACAACTTCCGCGCGTAATACGTTTGATTTGACGTGGCGATATTAAAATGAATTTGGGGCCAGCCAATGAGGGCAGTTTCTGCGGCCGATCTCATTACTGAGTTGGATGCCACCATCGCGAGGAGCTCATCCGAACGTTGTGCGCGCATGCTCTGGCGCACCACCGAGCTGCTCGTCGACGGTAATAACCGATTGCAAGAGCCGCAGGTCGGCCTGCTTGACGACGTTCTAATTCGCTTAGCACCGTGGATTGCGCCGGGGACGCTCGCCGAGCTCAGCACGACGCTCGCCGAGCTGGGTACTGCTCCGATGAAGACCCTGCGACGTCTCGCCTCGTGCAACGATCCGGCGGTCGCAGTCCCGATCCTTATGAAATCTCCCGCCCTGTCGCCGGCCGATCTCGTGGCGATCGCGACGTCCGGCAGCGAGGATCACCGTCTCGCCATTGCTGGCCGGCGCAGAATCGAAAGCCCAGTGACTGAGGCAATATTGCAGCGCGGCAGCAGCAAGACTTGTCTGGCCATCATCGGCAATCCGGGCGCTGAATTCTCGGGCGCGGCCTATGCCAACTTGATCCGTAGGGCTGTGGAGGACGACGAGATCACGAAAGCGCTGACACTGAGGCCAGACACCCCGGACATGGTGGTTCGGGAGCTGCTGTCGGCATCGCCACGGCCGGCGATTAAGGCTTCCAACGCAAACGCGTCCTCGCAAGTATTAGCGACAGCGAAGCGACCTTGCGACACTGAGTACGCCGCTGCGAGGCCGGAGATCATATCGCTCAATCGGAGCGGAAAGCTGAGCGACTCGACTGTCAATCGGTTCGCGATCCGGCGTGAGACAGCCAACCTGTTCACGGCCTTGTCGGTGCTGTCGGCAGCACCGATTGAGGCCATCGAGCAGGTTATGGCAGAGTCCGGTTACGAAGGCCCGGTTATGGCGTGCCGGGCATCGCGCTTGAATTGGCAGACCACGCTGGCGGTCCTCAACACTCGCGGCGCGGGGCTTTCACTAGGCGAATGCGCACGAGCTCAGTTGCTGTTTGAAACGCTTCATCTCTCGACCAGCCAATGGTCCGTTCGTTGGGGAGAAATCTCCGCGGGCGCCCACGGTCGCACTGCAAGATCGGCAGGAAACCAATGAAATTCGACGGTCGCAAGGCGTCTCGGGTGCGCATGGACAACAGACAGCCCATGAACCTGATGGGCTCCGACGGCACCTGGCGCCGAAGCTGCGTCTTGCTCGATATCTCGAACACCGGCGCCAAGATCGAAGTCGAAGGGTCGCTCGATGTTCTCTCGGCCAAGGAGTTCTTCATGCTGCTGTCGTCGACGGGACTGGCCTATCGACGTTGCGAGCTGGTCTGGATCGACGGAACCACGGCTGGCGTCCACTTTGTCCAAGCAAATGGCAAGAAGGCCCAAACGACAGCGAGCGACAGAGGCGCGCACAAACCAACTTGAGCGAGCGGTGTTATCCAAGTGAGCCAATGACCTTGGACCACCGACGAGGCCCATTCAGCCGGGCACCCCACGAACGAAGGCACCAGTCATGCTCGTGCACGTATTGGCCGACACTTCCGAGAAGCTCTTCGGGCTCTGCTCGCTTTTTGGAGGGCAGTTCACCGTTGCCGGCGAGCGGCTCGATGTAGAAGCAAAGCTTCCGCACGCTGCTGCCGCGGTCGTCGTCCGTGCCGACCTGCGGGCGGTCGCAAACATTGCCGCGCTGAAAAAGAGAGCTGCCCGGTTCGCCATAGCAAAGAAGCGCATCTTCCTCGTCGAGCAAACCTCGCACGTTTGCATCTCGCAAGCTTATGCGCTCGGCGCAACGTTGGTGTTGTCTGGCAAGATCGAGCCGGCCAAGCTCCTGGCCGCTTTGGCCGATCCAGCCGGCGAAGAGACTGGGTCGACGAGCGGCATCTCGCAGCCTGACAATGCGGTTGAGGCCGCAGCAACCGCGATTGCGTCGATGTTCACCTCCATCACCCTCGGGGAGCGGGTCGACGTCGCCGGTCCCAAAGAGGCCGGACGCAAGATCACCAACCGGATTTCCGAGCATGGGCTATCCGAATGGCTGGCCACGGTGCGGCGCCATCACGAGGGAACGTTCCAGCACTGCCTGCTCGTGACCGGCGTCGCGGTCGATTTCGGCCTCAGCCTCGGTTTCCGTAAAAGTGACCTTGAACGGCTCTCCACTGCTGCCATGTTCCACGACATAGGAAAGGCGAGGGTGCCCTTGGCGATCCTGGACAAGCCAGGACGCCTCGACGACGAGGAGCGAACGTTGGTCGAAACTCACCCGGCGGTGGGTTACGATGTGCTGAAAGGGCACGTGGACATCTCACCCGAAGTCCTCGATGCGGTCCGGCATCATCACGAATATCTCGATGGCAGCGGCTATCCTGACGGCCTCTGCGCCGAGAACATCACCGACATCGTGCGCATTCTGACCATTTCGGATATCTTTGCGGCGCTGATCGAACACCGGCCGTACAAACCGACAATGCCACGCGCGGCGGCGTACGAGATTCTCTGCGGCATCAGGGGAAAGCTGGAGAGGGCGCTAGTCGCCTCTTTCAAGGATGTCGCGCTTAGCAGATGAATTCTGCTCGAGCCTATGCAGGAATATTCCACGTCTCACTCAAGGCTGATCGGAGGCGGTCTTATTTCCATGCACTTCGGCTTCTGGGCCCATCTTGGACATCCTGACCGGCGCCGATGATGTCCGTTCCCGGAGCTCAACGCTAGCCAAAACGTTGAACTCATTGCAAGTTTTGACGATCCGGGCGGAGCTCGCGCAAAAAGCTACGGTGACGAGCTATGAATGGACCCGTGTAATTCGGCACTATGTCGATTGGCGGGCAGGGACCTCGTCAGGACCGCAACTAAGCTCGCCGCTCGGGGGCTACCTGCTGGCGAGCTAGCCTGAGTCTTTCGGTCCGTTAACGATCGGATCGTCACGGATACGCGCGGTGAATGTCGATGTTGCGTGTCTCACGATCGGAGGCAAATGATGGCTCGATGTCACGTGGACCAGCATTGAGTGACCGCAGAAGAAGTAGTCCGCTGTGTAGCGGGCCAAAATCGGTGCGTGCAAAACCCAATGGCAGTCGGGCGGTCGATTTTCTGCACTCGGACCTGTTATAAAGGGACAGAACTAAGCCGAACTGCAAGCATGCAAACATCACGTCTACAAGAGCGCATCGGCAGGAACGTCCCATGAGCGTGTCCCAACTCACGAAGCGCGTTCGACGCGAGCTGACTTATTTGGACTATCCGGCTCGGGAGTGGACAGTCCCGCGATTTGTAGACGGAGTACCGGTTCTGGACGTGCTGATTGTCGGCGCTGGACAGAGCGGACTGGGAATCGCGTTCGGTTTGAGGCTTGAGCGCATAACAAACTTCAGGATCATCGATCGCCGCCCACGCGGTTTCGAAGGACCTTGGCGCAGTTTCGCTCGGATGGAACGGTTGCGCACGCCGAAGGAGGTGACTGGAATTGATTTCGGCGTCCCGAGTCTAACGGTACGGGCCTGGTACGAGGAAAAATTTGGGCGGCGAGCATGGGGTCGCATAGATACCCTCCCTCAGGAGGTATGGCGTTCTTATCTGGATTGGTACCGAGACGTTCTGGATCTCCCGGTTGAGAACGAGGTCGAACTAATCTTGATTGAACCGGCGGATGGTATCTTCCTTGCCCATCTTCGTCGTTCCGAAGGGATTGAGCGGGTATATGCAAGAAAGATCATTCTTGCGACAGGCTTTGAGGGAAGTGGCAGGTGGGCCGCTCCTAAGTTTCTGGTCGCTGATTTGTCGGAAGATCTTTATGCACATTCGGCCGATGATATCGATTTTCGCAAGCTTACGGGAAAACGCATTGGCGTCCTTGGTGCCGGGGCATCGGCCTTTGACAACGCAGCTCTCGCGCTTGAGGCGGGCGCGGCGCGAGTAGACCTTTGCTTCCGCCGTTCGGAGATGCCGCGGGTCAACCCACTCACTTGGATGAATTTTGCCGGTATGTTGGGCCACTTCGGTGAGCTGACGGACCTGGACCGCTGGCGGTTCATGCGCCACATTCTTGCCGAGCTTCCGGTCCCCCCCACACAAGACGCTTATTGGCGATGCCGCGAGTTTGAGAATTTCGCCTGGCACCCCGACTGCGCATGGACTTCCATCGACGAAGCTTGCGGTACTGCAAGGGTTCGAAGCAGGAATCGCAGATTCGAATTCGACTTCATGATTTTTGCGAGCGGTGTCGAACCGGATCTCTCAGCGCGTCCCGAGCTCGCCCTATTTTTTGAACAAATAGCCCTTTGGCGCGACCGCTTCACGCCTCCATCGGGCGAGGAAAGCGAGTCACTCGCACGCTATCCCTATTTGGGTGACACCTTTGAATTCACGGAGCGGCACCGCGGCGCCGCTCCGTTCCTTAGAGGAATACACAACTTCACGTTCGGAGCGTTTCTGAGCCACGGCATATCAGGAGCGGCCATCACGGGTATAAAGTATGGAGTGCGGCGGCTGGTAAACGGAATCGCGCGTGATCTGTTTTGCGACGACTCGGCCAATTATTACCGCGATCTGCTGTCATATCAGACGCCTGAGCTGCGGACCTTGGACAATGCGTTTGTTTGGCTGAGCCAGCTTGGCAGTGACGCTGCTAATTTCGACAGCTTCGCCAATCAGCTGGATCAGCACCAGTTTGCCACGCTGCGTGGCTTGTTGCTACGATCAACGCCACAGCACGAATCTCCGGCTGCAAAGTCCGCCCGACCTGCCCCAACGAAGCGCCCGCCGCGAACGACGCAGCTCAAGAAGAAAAAGGGGAGGTGACATAGCGACTTTATGCTCGCGAGGTGCGACGCGACGATCTATTCTACGCTCGACGGATGCTCCGTGGACAGAAAGCCAATTGAGTATTGTGGAAATGCCGTTTGACTAAAGGTCGTATTGGAGAATATTGTAGTTTGTTGCCTTGCACGTAGTGATCACCGCCTGACGACCACCATCATCGTGAGGTTAGCAATGGCCTTCATCGCATTTACGAAAGTGATCGATTTTACTACATTGACCGCCAAGCAGCGGAGAGAACTCAAAACCATTCTCGGGAAGCGTGAGGATCAGCTCAAAAAGGCGATCAAGGATGTCGAGAGCGCCCTTAGCAAGCTTGAACGAACGGGTCGGAAGTCTCGAAAGCAGTCGAAGGGCAGGCGTTGATCGGGCGCTAATCAATTTGCGCCGGCCATGATGTTGGGCGGCGTTGGCTAGCATTTGCCGTGATCTGGCTTCTCTTTCGGTGCTGAAATTGAGCTTAATTCGTCCACGAGATTCCTGGCATCTTCCAGATCGGGCATATCCCGACCGTCGGTAAACCAAGAGTATATTGGTTTTGCGAGGGACGTAGCTTCGAAATATCTGCCTTCGTTACACCAATGCCGCGCGAGGCAGATCGAGGCACGCAACTCCCACCAGCGGGCTTGCTGTTGCCGCGCAATGGCCACTGCTCGCTTCAGTTCGACCTCTGCCTGGTCACGCCTCCCGAGTATTAGGTTGATGCTGCCCCTAAGACGGTGCAGCTCGGCCTCAAAGAACCTCTCACCTGTTGCTTCGGCCAGCTGAACGCCTTCGTCCAGCAGACGGAGTCCGACTTCAGGTTCTCCGAGCTGGGCATGGGCGAAGGCGAGATGGCCCAAGTACACAGTGCGGCGGCATCGCTCAGAGTTGCGGTAAGTTGCCGCCAAGGCGCTGCGCATCAGTTCAATCCCGACTTGAAGGTCTCCTGCTTGGGCTAACAGTGCTCCACGGAAAAAACGTGCTCTTCGTTCGATTGCCGCAAATTCATGCTCGATGCTGAGCGATATCGCCTCGTCGGCGTGAGCCAAGGCGCGCTTTGCGTCGCCGCCGATTGTGCCCAAAACGGCTATGTTCCCCAGAGCCAGGGCTGTCGTAAAGCTTTGTTCTCTCGTTCGGGCAAGAGTCTCTGTGCGCTCGACGATTGTTGTAGACTGTTTAGGATAGCCAAGGACCAATAGCGTCGTCGAGAGCCACGCCAGGCTATTCACCGCGTCATCGACTCCGAAGCGGCGATAGGTCGAGATCGTGGCTGGATTGGTTGCGCATAGTGCGAGGGCGCGATCGAGGTGTTGGCGTGCATCGGCGAAGGCACCCGTGAAATGCAACGACTGCCCAATGAACCGTGTGGCTAGGACGGACACGCCGGGATGCTCATACTCTGTGGCCAACGCGAGGCAGTGCCGGGCGTCCTCCAGCGCTGAGCCATACTCCGCGCGCATGAAGTGGGCTAGGTAGTTGCCCCACAGGATCGTCATCCGTTCTTCTAGGCTGGCGCTTTCGCCAAGCAGCGCGCGAGCCCGTGAGAAGACCCGCGACGTTTCAGGCGCGGCATCACCCTCAGTCGCGGCAACTGCAGGCCCAAGGGCCAGATAAAAATCTAATTCTTTGCGGTCCCGTTGTGGCGAGCTCGGCAGTTGCTGGGTTAGCTCCATTCCTCGCGTGAGATGTTTTACGGCCTCGGCATTGGAAGAGCGGCCGAGCGCGCGCTTTCCAGCCTTGAGCCAATAGTCCGTCGCTTGCTCGAGCATGCCGGCTTCGGTGAAATGGTGCGCAAGGATTTCAGGGTCGTTCACGACGGCATCCTTGAATCCGTTCTCTAGGGCGCGCGCTATCTGAGCATGAAGTTGCCGTCGCCGTCTCTTCAGCAGGCTTTGGTAAGCCGCATCCCTGACCAATGCGTGCTTGAAGCTGTACATTGCATCCGGCAGCTCACCTTGGCGGAAAATAAGTCCGGCCTCCTCGAGTTCGGCGAGGGAATGCTGCAACCATGGGTCCTCTCGAGCTACCACAGCCAGCATCAAGGAATAGGAAAATTCGCGACCGATGGTGGCGCCGATCTGGGCGATCTCCTTCACGGAGTGCAGGCGGTCGAGCCGCGCCATCAGGGAGTCATGGAGGGTTTCCGGGATGGCGAAAGGCGGTAACGGCCCCCTGAGCTGATAGCGATCCTGATATTCAACCAGGATGCCTGCTTCGATGACAGCCTTTGTGAGTTCCTCCACAAAGAGCGGGTTTCCGTCAGTCTTTGTGACGATCTCCTTCATCACGTCGATCGGAAGCGCGCGACCGTTAGCCACCTGCGTGGCCACACCTTTGACATCATCTGGGTTGAGCCGTCCGAGGATCAGGCTTCCGACATTTGCAAGACCAGTCCAGGGAGGCTCGAACTCTGGTCGAAAGGTAACCAGCGCAAGAATAGGCAACTGTCGGGCTCGCTCTACGACGAGGTCGAGCAATTCGAGGGTGGTGTCGTCGGCCCACTGAACATCTTCGAGGAGCAAGAAGATCGGCTGTTTGCGCGAACGGCTCTCGAATTGATCGAGGAGCGCGGCAAGCGTTCGGCGACGCTGCTGGGCGGGGCTTAGCTGCAGTTTCGGATAACGATCCTCGCACGGAATCGATAGCAGCGCGGCAAAAAGGGGTACCACCGTCTGAACTTGCGTCGCTCTCAGCGCGAGCAGCGCCTCCAGCTTGTCAAGCCGCATCTCGGCCGAATCGTCCGCCTTAAACCCGGCGCTCCTTTCCAACTGCTCGACCACGGGATGAAGTGCGCTGTTGGCGTGATAAGGCGAGCACTGATAACGAAATTGCATCTGTGGTTGATGCTTAGCTGCACGCTCAGCCAGAGCGGCTGCTAGGCGCGATTTCCCGATACCCGGCTCGCCGGAGAGGAGAACAATCTGGCCTTCGCCGGTGCGAGCCAAACGCTGACGTTCCAACAGGAACTCCAACTCGGAATCGCGGCCGATGAGATGGGCGCGCTCTGCCGGACGCACCGCTTCAAAGCGGCTCTCGGAAGCGGAGAGGCCCTGAACGGCCCACGCGCAGACGGGCGCGCTGATGCCCTTGAGCTGGTGGGCCCCAAGATCGCGAAGATTAAAGATATCGCCAAGGAGACGGCGCGTCGAATCAGCGACGACCACTGTATTCGGCTCTACCAAGGCTTGCACGCGAGCCGCGATATTAGGAGCGCCCCCAACGACGGAATGCTCCCGAAGCTTACCCTCGCCACCCAGGTCGCCGACTACCACCATGCCGGTGGCGATGCCGATACGCACGGCGAGAGGTTCTCCTGCGCGGGTTTCGAGCCGTGCGACGGCAGCAATGATATCCAGTGCAGCTCGCACCGTTCGTTCGGGATCGTCCTCGTGCGCAATGGGATAGCCGAAATACGCAAGGATGCCGTCTCCGCGAAAGTCGGCGAGAAAGCCGTCATAGGAGCGCGTGATGCGAGCACAAGCAGCGTGATAGGCATCTATCACGGCGCCCATATCTTCCGGATCAAGCCGTGCCGTCAAAGCGGTCGAACCGACTAAGTCACAGATCATCACCGTGAGGTGGCGGCGTTCCGCGTACTGCGCAACTGCAGTATTCGCATCAGCCGAGGGAGGGCTGGAGGGAAGCGCACTGATCGCATTCATCAGGCGCTTGCGGTCGCCAAGTGGGATGCCGATCTTTTCGAAGTCGCCTTCTGTCAATTGCGGCAACACATCGCAATCGATGGCATTCGCGATGAATAGGGACTCATGCTGTCCCAGCCCTAGCCTTCTCAGCCAAGTCTTGATTTCCATGGCCGGACCCTGGTGTGTACGAAAGTTTCAGCATGTCAGAGCCAAACCTTGGTTCGGCTACTTCATCGCATTCGAATATCCATTCAAAGCAGTTCGGTCTTATCGCACCGACAATAGCATGCTGTCTGGCCTGTATATGTGAACAGCCTCGCAATTCGTCGCACCTAAATACCTCTTGAAGCATGGTAAGTGTTCCGTCCGACGGCTGTGGCTGTCGTTTCTGTCCCTACATCGCTCATGAGGAGATCCCATGGTGAGCGACGAGGGTGGCACGGTGATGTCGAGCGCTCCGCAGTCTCCATGTTGATCAGGAGCCCGAATTGGTCGACCGCTCAACCGGCAGATTGGGGAAGCTCGCCGCCGTTAAGGCTTTTGAAGTTCAATCATAGAAAGCCAGAGGATATCCACTCCTCTAGATTCTCCACGGCAAGTAGTTGGAATGGGACAGATTTCAGTTGACTGCCTGGGAGTCGGCATGAATTTCTACGGCGACTTGCTACGAGTTAAATCTGCCAATGCCAGCTCGAGCTCGATCGCTACAGCTGCTCTTGCTCATAAGAGAGTTCAACCAATTGAAGCTCTCGCTCTGTTTGATCCAAATCATGGTCGGAATCGCCTGGAGTATGGGACAGTCCGAAGGCGTGATCTATCGAAGACGTTGACTGCGACGTGGTGTCTCGTTGGCGGCGAACACATAGCGCGAGTTGGCGCTGGATGCCTCGCCGCGCCCTACCTGAAAAACGCAGCAGACTGGTCCGTCCCATCCTCAACGAAGGGCAGGTGGCCTGAGGAGGCAGGAGCTTCCCGGGCACCACCTGAAGCCGGAATGCGCCTGATCCGTGCCGTATAGGCGCTCCAGCGGCTCAGGTTTGCCCGGTGGTGCGCGATGCGCAAGTAACACACCGTCAATCGCCCAGCGCTAGAAGAGGTCCTATCGCGGACTGGTGACGAGCACTGGGATAGGAATGGGAATTGAGAGCCCGGCGGACCTAGGCCGGCGGGTTTTTCTTTGATCAGATCGGGCCCGGGGCAGGCCAGTCCACGATGACTAAGTTTCACCCATGTGTATGATTCCCTTGGGCGGGGCTTGATTCGTCATGCTGGAAGCCATTCTCCTATTGCTGGAAATTGGGGCGGCAGCCCTTCCGCTGATCGCCTTCTGGGGACTGCAGCATCACGTATGACTGCGCCTCGGGGGCCTAGCGCCTCGAGGGCCGCCGGTTGACGCAGCGTGCTTGCTGTACGCGACTGTGATGACTGTTAGGAAAGGCCGTGTGAAGTAGTTCACAAGCGGGAGGTATTCCTGAGCCTAGCGTGCGTGCTTCCACTGGAGGGAAGCGCAATGAAGTGGAACTTGGCAACCTGTCGAATGCTCGCGCTGACCGCCGCTGTTCTGGTGGCGGCTGGTACTACTATGGCCGTCGGTACTCCTCGTGGAGTCCATGAACCAATGTTGGGGTCCGATTGGCAATGCAGCCGGACCATGCTGCTCGTGACCACGTGTGCGCACTGAAGCATTGATCGGATAGCCGCAGACGCGTTCGGCAAGGCCAGCGGGCGCTGGTTCACACATCTCGGCCCTCACGAATATCGGCCTAACAATCAATTAACGAAGAACCCATAGCGTGTTCCGCCGCTGACCTGCATCCCGTGACGCATGGCGAGGTGGGTCTAGGACGGGGCCGATACCATGGCGGACCTAAGGGAAAAATTGGACAAACTCCGTGCCGATGCCGCGGATTTGGCCCTTATGAGCAGGCGATCGAGCGACCCGCAAAAGCGCGCACTTTTCGAACGCTTGGCAGATGAGCTCGCCATAGAGGCTCTCGAACTCGAGCAGGTGGTGCAGCTGCAAAGCCGGCGCTCCGGTCACCGCGACCCGGACACAGTCGTGCCCCTCCAGGTGCGTCCAGATCGTCGCTGACCCAATCCCGCTTCCCTTTGTGGGCCACCGCCGCAGGCACATTGCGGACGAGGGGGCGGGGCAGTCCGGGAAGATGCCGGGCATGCTGGGCAAGTTGCCAACGCTGCTGTTGAGCGGGGCGAACAGGCGACGGGTCGCGTGCACGTTTCTCTTCATGGAGTAGAGATTGAACACGATCGAGTCTCCGAAGCTGCCTGGCGGGGACGGGAGGCCAGTTGCAGAAGAGTGGCTGCCGGTGGCCCGTAAGCTCCGTCGCCGCGCGGCTTTGCTTAGTCTGCTATGGATCGTCCGGGGGCGGCATTCTTTGGCTGATCGCTATTCATGAATGCAGCGGCCTCGTCGACGGCTGCCATCACCTCGGCGGTCGCGGACTGATGGATCATGTGTCCGGCACCAGCGATGCGGTGCAATCTGCTTTGCTCACTATTGACGTGCAGTCTGGCCGATTGCCTCTCGAAGTCAATTATCCGGTCATCTTCGCGGCTATGGCCTGATCTTGGACATCCGTCGTAATCATTGCAGTGGGCCTTCTTCCCAATGTGATCGCGGCGCTCAATTTGTCTGCCGCTTTTGAACCGAAGCCTGGTCGATTAGGAAATCGTCCAACTTCCGGCCACCTCGAAGCTGCGGCCGCAGCCATCGAGGCAGTCTGCCGCGGCCGGACCATGTCTCCGCCGGGTTCTTTGGGTTGCTATATTTGGGGCGAACGGGCGGGTATGGACGGCGCTTACGATCGAACCGTACAGCTTTCTCGGCCAGTCCAATTTTGTGGAGCCGCTCCTCCAACCGTGCTTTTTGCACCAAAATTTTCTGACTGAGGGTGGCGGCGACCTGTTGGTGAAGTATCCAAAGTTCGTCAAGGGAAAGCGAATTGAAATGCTCGGTGTTCATCGCTCGATCCAACTCTTGGGGGAAGGCCCAGGCAGACAAGTCGGGAATGAAGGAGCAGACAAGCCATCAGTTATATAGTCGTCGTACAATCCACATTTAAATGAGGAGGTAAACGGGAGAAAGACGCGATGGCGGTAATATCGTGACGGAGCATTTAATTTGGTGCCAGGCGAATCCTCACCCCGGCCCGCACACCGGCATCGTATTATCCACAACCTACCGCTCGACCAGTTGCGCTTCCACATTGCCATTGCGAAGGTGAGCGCAAACACCGCAGCGAGTGATCAACCGGGCGGCCGCGTCGCGGATCGCGAGCGGGATCGACGCCCCACGTAACGCATGTGGCTCGACTTAATTGAACGCGCTGCCCGTTTTGCAACCGAAGAGTGTTGGATGGCCTGTTAACTCGGATGGCCAGGAGCACAATTAATCCATCACGTTGCCAGATTTAAGCCGCATCGGAGCCCATGTCGCCGCGAAGGCTCGTGCCGAGTAGGGGGCGCAGCACCGGGAAGTTTTCGATGTCCCGTCATTTGCGATTTTACTTCGCCGGTTTAGTCCTTGTCGGAGGTCTTCCGGCGACACCAGCGTGCTCCGACCCTATTACTAACTTGTTCAATATTGCTCCGCGCGAGCCCGCTGCAACCTCATTGGTGCAGCCGGAATGCTTACCGCGGCCCGGCAACTCGCATGGCCCACGCCAGCACTGGGTCTATCGGCGGGACGGCCACCGCAAATGCTGGTTCCTAGCCGAAGGCACCGTGACGGTGCGACAACCGGCTCATGGTCGTGTGGCCAACCGCGCCGCCAGCTCCGTCGAGAACGAGGCCGAGCAGCAAAGGGCGAGCCCCGTGATCGATGCGCGCGCGGAGTTGCCAAGCTCATCGGCGGCCGAGGGGGCTCAGCCGACGCCGCCGGCACGCGAACTCAAGGTGGCCGATGCCGCTTCTGTTTTCGATGCGGGCACGCCGGCCCCCATGCCGGCGCGACCCGTCGCGGATCTTCCTATCACCCAGCTCACGCCCGAGCACTCCGTGCCGCCCCAAGTTGACGTGGAGAAGCTTGCCGCGGCCGCGCGAGCCGACTCACCTCCAGCTATCCCGATGGCCGCGCACAATGAAGAGGTGCGCGACGAGCCGCGCAGCTGGACGGTAACCTCGTTAGGTGTGCTGCTGATGACGCTGGGGGGCTTTTCGATTTTAAGCTCGAACCGCACGGTTCGGCAGACGGTAAAGCTACGCCACCGATGCGCGTACACTGAGCGGGTTAGTTGACGCAGCCCCGCGATCGATGAGTTCACGCCGTTATAGCCGAATTGCCACGCGTACAAAGGTTCCGCGCGCCTGCACTCAGTTCGGCGCTGCCTTAGACGGACATTCGATTAACCTGACGATCCCCTTTTTGGATGGGACTGCCATCATGCGGGTACAAAGTGTTCGTGGTGGACTGCGGCAAGTGATCTGCGCAGCAAAGCTTGACTGTATTGACGAGCAAGCGGCGAGACGTTAGCAAATATGGCGAGCACGACGTGCAGCTTTGGCAAGGCGATCGGCTTCCTCAAATGCATTCGCCAGCTCTTCTGTACGGGGCGAATAAGGACACCGACAATCTCGAATCGACCATGCGCTATGCATTGCTGACAACGCGGGCTATAGTCGTCTGTCCTTTCCATCCAGAGGTCATGATCCGCGTCGGAGACTGCGACGCCGAAACGCATGCTTATTACCGCGCCAGAAGCATCACAAGGAGTGATGGCACGTGCTGGGAGCGTGAAGGTCTCATGGAAGAGATTGTGCGCCAACTCACGGATGCGGCCGACGGCGTGTGTCCTCGGTGTGCGCAGCTGGTTGCTTCCCATAACTGACGGGCCGCGCCGTCAGGACACCGAAAAGGGAAAACCGAGGCAAAAACCTAGAGCTGGCTAGCTGACCGCGCTTCGGTACAAACCGCCGGTTCGCGCTGGCTGGCTTTCGGCAGGATCGCGGCAAGACAAACTTCAGGATGGCCAGCCTTCATGGAGACGCGCGACAACTACCTGCTCCGGCTGGCGAGCGTTTTAGACGATGTCGGGGCGGACCAGCAGGTGATAATTCGCGATCGGTACATCGAGTACGCGTTCGGCGGGAATGACGCGCTCGCTTTCTTGCAGAGGCCGAAGTCTTCGCCCGCGCTCATGGCTGCACCTTTCATTACAACCGCATTGAGCAACAAGGCGTGTTCACCAGGTCCTATCCCGCTGGAGGCAGGGCTTAAGCGTTTAGGAACGACCACGCAGTTTGATCTGCTTCTTTAGCTTGGAATAGCGAGCCTCGACCGAGGCCTGACTCCGGCCGAGGTATGCTGCAATGTCGCTGAATGACGCTCCGGTCGCGCGCATCTGAAAAAGTATTTTGTCGTCCTCTGCGGACCAAATCGCCGAACTTTTAGGAGCCCCGGATCGGACCATTTCCACCCTGCTGCCAATTTTTTCGATCAGACAAAAGCAGGACCGCGATCAGGCAAATTATGGCGGCTGGCATCCCAAAAACAACCGCTTACAGGTTGGGCAGTCGTACAGGCGCACGCCGGATCGGCAGTGTTATCACTGTCCCAGCAGGAGGGCCTCACCGCTAGGAGCGCTCCACGAAAAGGCCGCAGCGGCAAACCACTGCGGCCAGCCGGGTTAAAATGAAGACGTGAAATATTGATTCCAGCCCCGGCAAGACAAGCCTACAGCGACGGCTCAAGTCCGCAATGTCGTCGATGTCACACTTATGGAAAACTTAAACGTCAGCCTTGCTGACTGAGGGAGGGCTCGCCGGGGCTGGCTAAAGCGAGCCCTCAACCTCGTGTGCGAGGCCGCCCCCCGGCTGCCTCATCGCAAGACCGATAGTCTGCGCTAGAACGCGTCAGATTAATGTCCAAACTAATATGGAAATTTGACGATCCGGTTTTCCCGACTTCCCGACAACTGTCTTCATCAGGGCTGAAGGCCTAAGCCAAACATCAAAACGAGAGCCTTGTGACGGAGCGCGCCAGCGGTGCGCTTGGTCAGCGCGCAATTCGCAAGCCGCGCAGTTATCCAACCATCGCGACGATATTTGAGCTCGCCTTCTGCTTATCGACACGGGCCGAAAGGTAGTAGTTGCGCGTTCCCATATTGATCAAAGAAAGTGTTAGCTCTCCATAGCCGAGTTCTGAATACAACTCCGTGTCGACTGCAAAGGATGCATAGGCGCCGACGTTATGCACAGATCCTGCGGCGCCGCATGCCGAGCAGACCATGCGCAACCCGACGCTCGACCACGGTTGATCCTGCGGGAGTGTCTCGAGCCGCACGTCAACCCTGCGATCGCAACGGCCGTTCAGGCATTGGATGTTGCAGGTCACGTGGCCCTCAGCCAGCCATTCAGCGGGGCTGCGGGGCGGATAATGACCGGCCCATTTCATAAATCGGCGAGTGCGCATGCCGCCATCAAAACGGCATCGTAAGTAGCGCGCAAAATATCGATTCCTAGTAGCTCCACGCCCGCGAGAGCTACTGAGTGTCGTGGGTGTGGAAAAGAGAAGGCCGCCCGTGCGGCGGCCTTCTTTCAATTCTTGTGTCTTCGGCTCGCCGACGCCTCAGCGGATCATGGTCTTCCGCTCCGCTCCGTCTCGCCTGGGTACCACTTCGAACGCCGAAGCCAAACGGCGCGGCTGGAGCAGGACAGCGAACTCTTCGAGCGGTAAGGGCCGAGAAAAAAGATAAGCTTGCGCCATGGTCGCGCCGTTTTCGGCCGCGAACTGAAGGTCTTCGGCCGTTTCAACGCCTTCGACGACCGTTTCGAACCCCAATTCGTCCGCAAGTCCGAGCGCCAGACGAAGGATCGTCTGCTTTTCGCGGTCGTCCGCGACACCCGTTACGAGCGTACGATCGAGCTTCACGGCGTCGAAGGGGAGCCTCGCCATCGTCGAAAGATTCGAATAGCCGGCTCCGAAATCGTCCATTGCGAACCGTATGCCCAATTGCCTGAGCAGGCTTATTCTCTCGCGCACGACGTCAGGATTGGGCATCGCGACCGACTCTGTGATCTCGATCTCGAGCTTTGGCGGCGGGAAGTCGGCCTCGCGAACGGCCGTGATGATATCCCTGATGAACAGCGGGTCTTCTATTTCCGTCGCTGCGACATTTACGGCGAGCACGAGATTCGATCCGGCTCGGATCAAGCCCCCGATTTCGGCGAGCGCGCGCCTCAGCACGAAGCGGTCGATCTCCATGATGAGGCCGATCTCTTCCGCGATCTTGATGAAGCGCGCAGGAGGAATGTCGCCCTCCTTCGGGTGATGCCAGCGCGCCAGCGCCTCCACGCCTAGAATGCGTCCATCCCTGCAGGACACCTTGGGCTGGTAATGGACGACGAGCTCGTCATTGCGGATCGCCAAAGCGAGGTCGGTTTCGAGCGCATGGCGCGCACGCGCGATCTCTGCGAGATCCGGCGTGAAGAACGCGCAGGTATTGCGTCCCGAACTCTTCGCGACGTACATCGCAAGGTCGGCGCGGATCAGGAGATCGTCATAGGTTGTGCCGTGGGTAGGGCAGATCGCAATGCCGATGCTGACTCCGATGGTCGCATGGTTGCTCTGGAGCTTGAAGGAAACCTGCAGCGTCTCGATCATCTCGCGGGCACTGAGGCTCGCGGCTGCGACCGTCTTCATACCAGCGATGATGGCGACGAACTCGTCGCCCCCGACCCGGGCGAGCAGACATTTGCCGGCAGCGCCTTTGGACGTCAGCAAATTGCTCAAGCGCTCGGCCACCATCCTGAGCAGTTCGTCGCCAGCCTTGTGCCCGAAAGTGTCGTTGATGGATTTGAAGCCATCCAGGTCTAGGAAGAACAGCGCTGCGCCCTCTTCCGCGTCGATGAGCGCAGGCGCATCGATGCGCATCTTCTCCCGATTGGGAATGCGGCTCACCGTGTCGTAGAAAGCGAGCTGACGAATTCTTCGCGTGCTGGCCCGCAAATGCGTCAGCATTTGCTCGAATGCGAGGCCAAGGCCGCGGACCTCGCCGAGGCCCGTTGCGCGGAATTGAACGTCGAGATTGCCACCCGCGATTTCCTGGGCGGTCTTGGCGAGCGCTGAAAGTCCTTTCGTGAGGTGCCTCACGGCGGCCAATAGCGCGACGACCAAGGCACCGAGCGCCAGCGCCGCGGATGCCAGGAACTGCCACATCAGCAGGGCAGCCCGCGATCGGCTGGTGTTTCGTTCCCGAACGTCCTCTGGCGGCTGGCGATGTGATGCTCGCCCAGAAGATCGCGCTCGAAACCGACGAAGCCGCAGTGCTCACGCTTGCCCACCGGTTTTCTCTGAGACTGCCGTCTCTGCCCCGAGTAGTGCGGCGTGCTTACTAGGTCGCCCATGGGCGGGGCCGCCGACCGAGGGGACGGCGAATCCTCGCCGCGAATGCGCCGATACGCGAAACGAGGACGACTTCGCGACTGCATCCAGCATCTGCGCTGGGCCGGATCGGCGCAAGAACGTCCGTGCGTTAGTGTTACTGGGGCCGCGGCCTAACTACGTTTGGCCGCTTCGTGGATCGGCCTCGTGAGACGATTTCGTCAACAATTCGCAGCGTCCGAGCGAATTCAGACCGAAGATGTCGAGCGTGCGCCGCATCTTTTGGCTCCGAGAGAAAAGCAATCTTCACGAGAAAGCGGTTCAATCGCGATGTGACGAGAAGATTGTCAGAATGTTGCGAGCGCAAGTTTGTGATCTGTCGTCGCATCTCAACGAGATCGGACCGGTCATCGTCGGGCTTGTTCGCCAAATGAAGCTCATAGCGTTGCAACGGATAAACGAAGCCGCCGCGTCGAGTATCTTGGCGCGACGGCCTCACCATGGTGGACCCGGACGGCGCAATGTCCGGTGCAGAGAGGCTAGCGCTCAGCAGCCCCGGTGCAATCGAAACCGCGGATTAAGCTTGATGCCCTCGCTGGAAGTTAATTAGGGAACCGAGAAGCCGCGACGGAAGGTCTGAAGGTACTGAGCCAGTGAATGCCCAACGAAGGAACGTCTGGGTCTTCGTCGGAATTCGTGCTGAACAAGAGCTGCGAAACTTCGATGCGCTGCTATATCTTCACCCTCGACGACTGCGGTAGCACGCTGAACGCGCACGAAATCGACTGCAATAGCGCCGAAGAGGCTCTACAGCTAGGCTCTGCCGCGGTGGCGAACGACCCAGTCGAGGTTTGGTGCGGTCCGCGGCGTCTCGCCCGCTTTGAGCCGGAGCGGAGGCAGGAGCGGCGGCTATCGCGTTTGGGCGCGCGTTTGATCGTCGCCGAACGCTATCTTCGCGAAGGCGAGCAACTCATCAGTCAGCAAGAGTGGGTCATCGCCCACCTCAAGCGCGAGGGACGCGATCTCGCTCTCGCGTTTTCCATCCTCGATGCCCTGATTGAGACCCAGAAGGCTCATTTGCAAGAGCGGGATTTGCCCGCAGCCGAAGTGGCAAAGCGGTCTGAATAGATCGACCTCGACCACTAGCAGCGACAGAGGGGTGCCGTCGCGCTTGGCCCGCGCCCATTCCTCGAGGAGCCGCTCGTCGAAATGGAGGCGATTGGCGATCCCGGTCAGGCCCTCGGACGTGGCGAGGGCGGCGAGCTTGCTCTGCAGGTCATTCTGCTCGGTCATGTCGCGCGAGATCGCCACCAGGCCGTCGATCTCACGGGTTTCCGAGGACCTGGTGACCCGCAGCGCCGTCTCGACCCAGATATCCTGCTGCTGGCGGCGATTGGCGCGATAGATGATGCGGGCCTCCTCGGCCTCTCCGGCCTTCAATGCCGCGACGACCTGCTCCATGCGCGGCCGGTCCTCGGGATTGACGCCCGCGAGAGCGGAGGTCCCGAGCAGCCTGGCGGGGTCCCAACCGAGGATGCGGGCACATGACGGGGACGCGTAGAGAATGCGCTCGTCGAGCCCGATGCGCATCACCACGTCGCTGCACTGTTCCGCGATCAGGCGGAAGTCTCCTTTCTTGGCGACCAGGGCTGCCGCCATGCGCCAGGGGTCTCTCCGATAAAAGTTGGCACGTTCTGAGGCTGACTCTTGGCTCAGTTCTCGGCCTGCCTCCTTGGCTCGATCGAGCAAGATTCGCGAGGGGCCTATCTCCACAGCAACCAGACCGGCGAGAGTCGCTTCCGAATCGACCAGAGCGATTCTGCGTGTGGCCTTAGCAGGTCCGGCCTCCAGCACGAGGAACAGCTCCGCCAGCGCCATTCTGGCTGTTCGAAGCGTTCGCGAATGGGCCAATTGGCTGCAACTGCGCGAGCTTCGTCGAGCGCATGGTGTATCTTCAATAACGACTTCTCCGCGTGACACGCTGTTCGACCAGATGCACGGGATGCTCGGTCCCGCAAAGGGCATAAAGCCTTGGATCAGACGGTCGAGCCCCGGGCGCTCTGCTTGAGCCATAGTTTAACGGACCGGCGGCTCTCTTGGGCTGGACGGTCAGCTTGATAGAATGGGCCCGCCGACCATGTTCTTCTGATTCTCACCGGAGATTTGCGGTGGTGCACAATCTTATTCTCGTATCCTTTCTTGCCTTGGTGGTCGGGAGCTGTTCGGACGCCGAGGTTACTAGCTCGACTAACAAATGCGAATCGCAGCTTTTCTCGAACTACAACGCTAAGGTGCTCCAGCAGTGCGTGCAGGCGTGCATCAACTGCAACAACGGCACGACGACCACGTGCAGTACCTCGTGCACGCTTAAGGGAGCTCGCTAAGCGCCAATTGCCCATTCAGGCTCGTCGGTTTAGGTGCAAGCTGACAAACAAAGATCTTTCGGATTTGCACCAGAAGAGCAGAGCCACGTCAAGAGGCCGTCGTGGACAGCCGCCAGGGACGTCATCAACAGGTTGATGGGGAATCGCCCTATTGCGAACGCCCGACCAGTTGTTAGGCGATTTCAATCATCTGCCCGCGGCGTGACGATGAGCCACAGTTTCGTCCCAGCAGGCGTGAAGCAGGATCTGATTAGAAACTGGCCGGTCGGTGCTTCAGCCAAGTATTGCGACGCCGCGAGCAGAGCGCCATAAACGCCAGTTTCAGACGCTGCGGGGGACGAGCTTTGTGGTCAACGGCGCACGGCAGACGGTTGCGGACCGGTCCGCCGAAATGAAATGGATCAACGGCTGGCCGACGGCCGCAACCTTCGAAGGGGAGTTCTCCAACGTGACGCGCAGCTACGCCAAAGGGCGTGGTGCGATATGCTTGCTAACATCGCGACTTCCGCTGTTGGCCCGTGGCTGCCCTTCGCTCAGAAAACTGGGGGGGGGGCAGCTTTCGAAGGCGAGCCGAACAGCGCAATTCGGCTTGGCCGAGGCAGTCTTTGACCCATGGCCGACATCGCGGTGTTGAGCTATATTGGAGCAGGAGCCAACGTCACTTCGCGATCATCCGATGAATCAGCAAGAAAGTGGCAGGTCGGCGCTAGTGCGCCCGAGGTGTACCAACCGTAATACTACTGACAGGACCTGTTCCTCGAAACCGGGCGACCGCGCGATCGACGTTGCTTAGGAGGACGGAGGTAAGCCTCGTCTCCATCCTCTATTCTAGGGAGGCATCAACAGCAGGGAGCTAACATCATGCGCGCATTTGGAGCTGTATGTTTCTCACTATTACTGTCGGCTGTTCCTGCGACTGCGGCAGATCTCAAGGAGGAAATTGGGAAGATAGCTTCAGCATACGAGCAGCACTTCAACAAACAAGATGCTGCCGGGATTACGTCACTCTATACGAAGAACTACCTGCGTGTTTCTCAGAATGGAATTGAGCCCGACAATACCAAGTTTTACGAGGACGGTTTCAAAGCTGGACTTGATCGCCTCGAGGTGAAGGTGACCGAAGTTCAGCCATTGTCAGAAAACATGGCTCTATCAGCTGGCGAAGCTCACATTACTGGTAAGAGTGAGAAAGGCGATGCCCTAGAAATAAACGCTATTTGGACTGCTCTTGATGTTCGTGAGAATGGGCAATGGAAGATTCGTATGCTGACGTCGGCTCCTAAGGCAGCGCCGCCGCAGCCGCAGCAAGCGGGGGCCACGGCGACTACAACGGGGAACGCGCCGAGTGGAAAATAGTGCCCACCCGAGAGTAGTTCGTCGTAACCGGCTTTCGCGCCCAAACGGGCGGAGGCAGCAACTGAAACGTGGGTCTTTCGGCCACGGAAGCCGACTCGCATCCGCTGCGTGAGATCAAGGGGCCTCGCCTCTCGAAAATGACGGGGCGGCGCGGCTCCTTGATCGGACCGAACAACAGCTTCTGAGTGAAGACCGGGCTGCAGCAAGGAAAGCCCTGCAGGACCGAGTCTGGCCCTAAGCCGAAGAGCGGTTCAGCCGCCGTGATGTCCGCCGTCGCGGGTAATGAGGGGCAGAGCAGGTCCGCTCTGCGCAGGCAATTCAGACGTCGACCTGCCCTGCTATTGCGAGTGCATCGTCGACTTCAATTGCCAGGTACCGGACGGTGTTCTCGATTTTGGTGTGCGCCCGGCGTGGGAGCACGCCGAACCTGTTTCCGCTTGAAGCCCTTGAACGAGCTGGCCCTTGGGCTTGCGGTGATGAGTTTCGCCAGGAATTTGCCTGGCGCGCGACGATGCGGCGACCGCTCTCGACGTGACGGCGCGCCTGCGAATTGTTCGAAGGTCATTGGATGCATTCCCAGTGGCCGGGGAGCGCAAGCGGCGTGCTCGCCGGATGGACGCCAAAGTCCAAACGGGTGACGCTCCCATTCTCAGATCTCGCGCTCTTGGGCGCGGTATATCCGCTCATCCCTTGAAAGTCCCCTAGGGACATCTAAATATCAGCCACACGCCATCCAGTGGGATGGTGATTGAGGTGTTTAGCGCTATGGCCGACAATGTGCGCGAGTTGCGACCCAAAGCCCCCGACACTGAGAAGATCACGATCAACCTTGGCTACGTCGACCTCGGTCATGTCGATCTTATGGTGCAGGAAGGGTTCTATTCGAACCGGACCGATTTCATCCGGACAGCAATCCGGAACCAGCTCGAGCGCCACGTAGAAGTCGTCAGACAATCCACGGCCCGGAAGAACCTGGACCTTGGGCTGCGCAACTACACTCGCGAAGATCTCGAAGCGGCGCGGCGCACCGGCGAGATGCTGCAGATCAATGTTTTGGGCTTAGCCACCATCGCCCAGGACGTCACTCCCGAGTTGGCTCGCGCCACAATCGCGTCGGTCTCGGTGCTGGGTGCCCTTCACGCCACTCCCGCGGTCAAGGCCGCTCTCGCCGACAGAACGAGGTGAACGATGCTGAATCAAGACATAGTCCGCGAAGCAACCCGCCTCACGCGTGCCGGCCAATTGGTCGAGGCCACCGCGCTGCTGCAGCGCATGCTCCAGGGCGATAGCGCTCCAAGACCGGAGTCTCGCGGCGCCTCTCAGGCTCGGCTCCCGCGGCTCGATCCGCTCACCATCGACGCCACCGCCGAAGTTGTCGAGGAGCGGGAAGCTCCGCAGATTGCGCCGACCCGCTCTGCTCAGGGACGCAGACGCTCCATACCGGTCGACGGCATGCGGGATTTTTCCGGGCTCGGCCTGCGAAGTCCGATCACGCGCGTTCCTCTGTCCCCATCGGACATCGTGCCCGAGAACACACGATTTATCGCCGGTACCTTCAGTAACGCCGCGGGAAGCCGGACCTACAAGCTATTCATCCCAAGCCGATGTCAGGGACAACAGCTTCCCCTGATCGTAATGCTTCACGGCTGCACCCAGTCGCCGGACGATTTCGCGGCCGGCACCCGGATGAACTTTCTGGCGGAAGAGCAGAATTGCTTCGTGGTCTATCCTGAGCAGCCGAGCGGAGCCAACCAGTCGAAGTGCTGGAACTGGTTTCGCACCGGCGACCAGCGCCGCAGCGGGGGCGAGCCCTCGATCATCGCCGGCATTACCCGCGAGATCATGCGCGACCATGCGATCGATCCGAAACGCGTATACGTCGGGGGGCTGTCCGCCGGCGGGGCCGCCGCCGCGATCATGGGCGCAACGTATAGCGACCTGTACGCGGCCGTCGGAATTCATTCAGGCCTCGCGTGCGGCGCCGCGAGCGATCTTCCCTCCGCGTTCGTAGCCATGCGGCAGGGAGGCGGCTTCAAGGCAATTGCGGATAGCAAAATATCCGTGCCGACCATCGTTTTCCATGGCGATCGCGACACTACGGTGCATCCAAAGAATGGCGACCAGATTATCGAGCAGTCCGCCAGGGCAACGAGGCCGACGACGACGGTACTTCGCGGACGCGTACCCCACGGCCATGCCTATACTCGCACCGTCCTGATCGACGGGGCCGGTCGGACGATTTCCGAACACTGGAACATCGATGGCGCCGGACACGCGTGGTCAGGAGGTAGCCCCGCCGGGTCCTACACTGATCCGCAAGGGCCGGATGCGACGAGGGAAATGCTGCGCTTCTTCCTCGAGCATTCGCTCGGTGGGTAGTCTGGCTTCACAGGGCGCTCAGGTTGTCCTCGAGCACGTCGCCGAGCGTCCGGACCGCTTGGCGTCGCCGAAGCCGGCCTTTATCCGTCAGCGCTGGGCGCGACGGGCGAGAAACAGGTCGCATAGATCACCGGGACTTTGGAATAATCCTCTCGGCAACGTTCGGTATGTGCCATCCGTCGATGTCTCCCGGCGGCTTGACGACCGTGATGAGAACGTCGGCGAGAAAGCGGTCCTTTGGAGAGCGCAACGCGCGGAGGCCCGATCGTTCTCAGCCTGACGCCGTTGAGCATAGGTCTGGAAGATCGCCAGCTAGACGTTTGTTGGTTGGAGTTGCTACCTAAAATCATCCTCGACAGCGCAGAACGTCCGATTGATCTCAGTTCATGCGGGACTCCAACAATGCAAGGGCTTGGAACGCCACGTCACAAAGCCTGTTGTCCTTTCAGAAATGACCGTTGTGGTCGCCCCCCATTTTCTTGGAGTGTCAGATGAGCAAACGCAAGCCGGCGACAGCGCCGAAGCGCGCCCGCAATCCGAAAATGGCCGCGCGGCCCCAACAGAACAAGCAGGCCATTGTTCGAAGCCCGAAACAGGATTTACTTCGCTCTGTTGCGGCAGTCTCGATTGAACCGCCCCTTGGGCTTTATGATGACTCTAAACACGAGGTTCCTCTCATTGAGCCTCGGGTGGATGCCTTACCGGATGACCTCAGTCCGAGAATCACGGATAGCGATCCAACGAAAGGCGTTGCTTTAGCGACGGCAAACATGCAGGCGTATCAAGCGAAGCTTCTTGAGATAGCCGCGGCCAACGCGCAATTTGCTTTTGAATTCGGCCTCAGACTTGCGACGATCAAGTCACCGACTGAATTTTTTGGCGTCATTACGGAGTTTACAAACAGACGGCTCGATATGGTCGGGCAGCATTCGAAAGAACTGGCGGCTTATCCGGTCTGGCGCATCAATCCGCCCCAAGAGCTCACCGCTCTGTCGGGACGATAACTGCAAGCCGTATCCGCTGCGGCAAAGGATGGAAGCGAACGCGGATCACGCACGCGCGGTTGCTTGCTTTCGGCTGGGGCGCGCGGCTCACAACGAGGGAGCCGAATCAGCATCGGCCCTAAGCGGCCTCGGTGCGCCCAATCCGAGGTACCCGCCATCGCGCATATAGGTTGACACCATGTCCACAACAGAAGCCGTGCTGATGATCGTTTTGGCAGGACTTGTCGTTTTGATCCTCGGCAACATCGCGTTTCAGGTGGCAGCGGAGCGAAAGAATCCCCCGATCGGCGTCTTTACCGAGTGCGACGGAGTGCGCCTTCACTATATTGAACGGGGCGATACCGCCGCCCCTTGCGTGGTCCTGTTTCACGGGAACGGCACCATGATTCAGGATCTCGTCCTAAGCGGTTTGGTCGACCGCCTGGCCCAAGACTATCGCGTCGTTTGCTTCGACCGGCCAGGATTTGGCTACAGCGACCGTCCGCGCACGCGCATCTGGACGGCCACAACGCAAGCTTCCTTGTTCGCGAAGGCTCTTGATCAGCTTGGAGTGCGCAATCCCGTGGTGCTCGGCCACTCCTGGGGAACGCTGGTGGCAATCGCGCTGGCGCTGCGAAGCGGTTATGCCGTGGGTGGGCTCGTGCTTGTGTCCGGCTACTATTTTCCAACCTTTCGGATGGATTTTTGGCTCATGTCAGGTCCGGCACTGCCGCTGCTCGGGGATCTGATGCGCTACACTATCTCGCCGATCATATCGTGGGCTATTACGCCGAAGCTGATGCGCACGCTGTTCGCGCCGCGTGCCATTCCGCCGAAATTCAAGAATGAATTTCCGATCTCGTTGGCTCTCCGGCCCAAGCAGTTGAGGGCGGCCGCCGAGGAGAGCGCGTTCCTTATTCCAGCGGCCGCGCAGTTGCAGCTTCAGTATCAGGGCATCCGGTCTCCCGTTAGGATCCTGCATGGAAAGGGTGACCGGCTCATCGAGGCCGACCAGTCGCGCCGCCTGCACGAGGTGTTGCCTAGCTCGGTGCTACATCTGGTCGAGGATGCCGGTCACATGGTTACCTATGCAGATGCTGCGGGAATAGCGGATGCCGTGGCGGCGCTGGCTGCCCAATGAGGCGTGTTGAAGAGCGCGCCGAACCTGACATCGCAGACAGGTCCACTCACGCGGGCCGCGTGAGGCGCAGCCCGCGTCAGATTCCGAAAGGCCGCCTTTTTACCGGATCAAGTCATGCTGATCGTCGGACCGTCATGGCTTCATTGCGCCCTGCGCGCTTGTGTAGACTGCGTACAGAGAGGTCGAACCGCAGATGTAAAGTCTATTTCGTTGCTGGCCGCCGAAGCAAAGATTGGCGACGGTTTCCGGAATGTGGATCTTACCTAGCAGTTCGCCCCCTGGCGTATAGCAGCGCACCCCGTCCTCGGTCGGATCGCCCCAACCCACGGAGCACCAGACACGACCCTCGGTGTCACAGCGTAAGCCGTCGGTAATGCTGGGCTTGGGCATTTCCGCAAAGACCTTGCTGTTCGACGCCTTTCCAGCGGCGACATCAAGGTCGAACACCCGGATGTGAGAGGGATTGTCGGGCCCGTCGGTGAAACCGGTGTCGATCACATAGAGCTTCTTCTCGTCGGGCGCGAACGGTAGTCCCGTTCGGCTCGACGAAATCATCGGCGATCACCTTGATGTCCCGTGATTTAGGATCGACGCGGTAAACGTTGTGCTTTTCCTGCTCGGGCTCGGCCTTGATGCCCTCATAGAAGCCGCCGATGCCGTAGGCCGGATCGGTGAACCAGATCGCACCATCGGACGTGACAACCGCGTTGTTTGGCGAGTTCAACCTATTGCCATTGTACTTGTCAGCAATGATTGTGATCGAACCGTCCAATTCAGTCCTGGTAACGCGTCGGCCAGAATGCTCGCAGGTGATCAAACGGCCCTCGCGATCGATGGTGTTACCGTTCGAGTTCATGGATGGCTGGCGGAACACGCTGACGTGACCGTCGTCTTCCGAGAAGCGCATGATGCGGTTTGGAATATCGCTGAACAGGACATAGCGGCCAGCCGGGAAGTAGACCGGCCCCTCGGCCCATCGAAATCCCGTTGCGACGCGTTCTACCGCCATCGTTCCGGCGAACGCCGGAAAGTCAGCCGACCCGAACGTGGCCTTGCTCTTCTTCATGGATTCCAGGTGAGCATCCGGGTAGCGACTTCCCGATAGCGGCCCCAATGGCAACGGCTCGGTCGACCTGGTTGGAGCGCCCGTTTGACCGAATGGCGCTACGCTCGCAGCCGAAGCCATTTTCACGGTTGCTGCCATTGTCGCGGCTGCTGTTGTGGTGAGAAACGCGCGTCTGTTCATCATCACCTCCCTGTTGCATTGACAATTTTTGCGAGACGCTGATCGGCGATCCGAACTGCTTGCCAAGCAGTGCTGTCGTTCGGACATCGTAAATTGTAGCACGAGAAAGATGGGCCAAGAAGTCGAGCAGTGCGCTGAGCGTGAAGAAGGCAATCCTTGGCGAATGGGGCGCATCTCGCTGTGCGCACCCGCCCCGAGGTCGATCGCGTAGGGATGAGATGAGCCAAACGGGTTCAAAAAAAGCCCCAGCTCCCGGGTCGGGGAAACTGGGGTCTAGCCTCTCGCTTCGGCCGGCAAGGGGACCGCCGGCACCGACATGCTAGTTCCTCCAGGGGCTCCAGGGGAGTCACGATCAGGTGTGGTTGATCACAAGCATTACGGTGTGCGTGGCCGAATGAACCCGCGCGAAAGATATGGCTGGTTCCGAAGAAATGCGATGCTTGTCTCTATGCTCCGCAGCGGATCAGTTGAAACATCCTGTTCGACGAGAACATGTCTCACGCCGCTCTGGCGCGCAGCTTCGAGTATGCTGGCAAAGTCGATCGTGCCGCGACCTAGTTCGGTGGTCGAACCATCTTTTGCCATGTCCTTGAGATGAACCAGTGGAAACCGCAATGGATTTGCCCTCAAGACGCGCGCAGAATCGAGATTTCCTTTGGTTGCCCAATAAACATCGAGCTCGAACTTGACCAAGCGCTCGTCCGTGCGCCTCAGCAAAACATCATACGGCTGGATGCCACCGGGCAGGGCAGCAAACTCGAAGTCGTGATTATGATAGGCGAGGTCAAGTTCGACCGCGACGCTAATTGACCAATCGTGTTCAGATTATCGCAGATCCGCTTCCAATCATCGGTGGTCTTCCGTACCGACGGATCCAACCATGGACAAACGACAAACCGACTGCCGAGCAAATGAGCGATCTCGAACGATGGTTGGGCATTGTCCCGCAGACTGGGGTAGTCGATATGCAGTGATGGGGCAGTGAGACCCAGGCCTAGCAGGAGCTTACGGGTGTGGCTGACGTCTGAGCCGAGAATGCCGGCAAACTCCACCTCGCTGTAGCCGAGAATGGCAACTCTCCTCAGGGTCCCCTCAAATCGACCTTCAGCAGGTCACGAACCGTGTAGAGCTGCAGGCCAATTTTCCGCACCTCTCCACCGAATGTCGAATCGATTGTCATCATCGCCCCAGCCGCGATGAATCCTAAAACAGCTCGCCTGCTGAGTTCCGCCGGCATACTGGGCTATCTTGGCGCTTGTAGGACGACACCGTAGCGCTCGTATATCCGATTGATCGTACCGTCGGTTCGCAGCCGGTCCAGGGCTCCGTCGATAGCTTCACGCAACTGGTCATCCGGGCGCACCATGCCAACAGCAACATTCCAGTTAAGGTTCGCCTCGTTCTCGTCGAGTTCGAGAATGCGTACCGCCTTGTCCGGATGCGTCACATTGAAATAGCTGGCGGTCGTCGGGGTGACCGCTGCCGCATCAATCTCATGATTGGCAAGAGCCTCTAGGCTGTCGACCTCGAAACCAAACGTCGACGTGGGCACGTGGCGCCGACCGAGGGTCATGGCCGCCATAGATCCGACCAGGACACCAACTTTCGAGTGCTCATCGAGACTCTTGAAGGAGGTGAGTTTGCTTCCATGAGGAACTGCCAGCGCAACACCTGTGCGGTAATACGCCTTCGATATCCTCAGATTGGTCTCGCCCTGCGCCTCGCGGTCGGCGATGATGTCGAGCACGATGTCGCAGCCCGCGCTCCGCATCTGGTATTGAGTGATGATCCAGTCTGACCTCAGTGAGACACCAAGCTCGCGCGCGAACGCGTTGCCCAACTCGATCTGAAATCCGGGAGGGTCACCGGCCTTGTTGGCGAAAGGAAGCGAGTTGGGGTGGGCGCATAGTCCAAGCACACCGGAGTTGCGGATCGCGTCGAGAGAACGAGCCTGCGCAATACTGGTTAGTTCCAGCAGGGCGCCGACCACGAGGGCTAAATAAGTTTTCATGAAACCCCTGTGTAGATCAATGTCGCCTAGCCTTCATGTGGCTTCAGGGCGCGGATGTATTTCATGATTTCGTCGATTTGCGCATCGCTGAACGTCACGCCGAAAGCCGGCATCGCGCCTTCCTTGCCGTTCTTGATGCGGTTGCGGATGAAGTCGTCATCTCGCTTGCTATCCATGAGCTGCGGCCCCTTGCCGGCAGCGCGACCGCCGTCGGAGTGACACCAACCACAGGTCGTCGCGAACAACTGCCCGACATCGAGTTGTTGGTTATCCGGAGCGCCCGGAGTAGGTTGCTGCGCGCGAGAGGGCAAGCTGGCAATCGTAAGGAGCGCGGCCAGTGTCGAGGTCGACAACGTCATGATCTTCCAAGCCAATCGCATACCGGCCAACCCTACCTCTCAGGGATCCAATTTGCGCCGAGCTTCGTTAGCTCCGCTTTGACAAAGGGAGCGGCGTCACGCCGCTCCCTCCCGGCGTCACGAGCATTATTTCAGACTGTAAACGATGAGCGCGCCGTCGTCGCGAGGCATGCTCTTGTAGACGCCGCCGAAGGTCGGCGCGTAGTCATCCGACGCCATGCCGCCGAAGCCGGCGACGACCGCGATGTACTGCTTACCATTGACGGCGTAGCTGATGATGCCGCCTTGGTGGCCGGTGCCGTCGCCGTGGCTCCACAATTCGGCACCGGAATCGGCATCGTAAGCATGGACCGTGCCGCGCGAGTCCGGGACGAATACCAGATTGCCTCCAGTGGACAATACGCTTCCGAGCGGCGGCTCGGGGAAGCGCACTTCCCACTTCTTGGCGCCGGTGATGGGATCGCGCGCATCCAGATGGCCATAGATCTCACCGCCGGGCGGCGGAGCGATCTTGAAGTCGGCTCCGATGTTGAGTTGGGCCTGAGGAGCAACGATCGGAGTCGTCTTCTGAACTTCGAGCGTCATGCACCATTCCTGGCCGAGCTTGTAATAGAGGCCTGTCTTCGGGTTATACGATCCGGAATTCCAGCTCACCCCACCAGATATGTGAGGGCACAATGGTTCGGAAGCCTTCCCGGCGGAGAAGTCGCGGCGACCGATTAGCTCACCCGTCTTGGGATCGATATCCTTGACGAAATTGCTGTTCTGCGTGATCCGCCATACGTTTTTGACGGCGAGGTTGCGGTCGTAAACGAAGATATATCCGCTCTTGTTCGGATGGACGATGTACTTCTGGCCATCGCGATCGAGCATCACAAACTCGCCGACCGCGCTATCAAAGTCCCAGGCGTCGTGAGGTAGCTCCTGATGATATGACTTCAGCTTGCCGGTGTCGATATCGAGCGCAAGCACTGAGGTGGTGTAGAGATTGTCTCCGGGGCGCGCCCCTTGCGTCTTGTAATCGGCTCCCGACCAGTCGTAGAGCGGAGCCGGGTTTGCAGTCCCCCACAGAATTGTGTTTGTCTCGCCGTCGTAGGTGCCAGGCATCCAGCCGCCGCCGCCGCCGGTCCGCCACGAGTCATTGCCCCAGGTCTTTATGGCGTCGTCGGTGCCGGCAACCGTCAGGAATTCCCATTTCTTCTTGCCGGTTGCTGCATCAACACCGAAGATCGGACCCCGGCCCGGCCATTCGCCGCCTTGCGCGCCGATCACCACTGTGCCCTTGGCGTAAAGCGGCGCTCCGGTGAAACCAACGGTCAGCTTTTGGGAATCGATCAGCTTGGTGTCCCACATGACCTTTCCGGTCTTCATGTCGAGCGCGATGAGGCGGCCATCCATGGTTCCGACATAGACCTTCCCTTCGCCGATGGCGGCACCGCGATTATAGGGGGAGTGGGTCTGCCGCGCGATCAGGGCCTCGTCCAACTCGGGGAAGTAAGACCAGATCACCTCACCGGTAGCGCCGTTCAGTGCAAACGTGCGGCTGTAGGACCCAGTGTAGTAGAGTACCCCGTCGGCCGCGAGAGGCATCGATTGCAGCCCTCGCGTGGAACGTCCCGGAATATGGATCCAGGCAACGCCCAGATTGCTTACGTTACTGGGATTGATCTGTGCTAGCGGGCTGTAGTGATACGACTTGTATGAGCCATGATAGGTCAGCCAATCGTTCTGACCGGCGGATTCAATCCGGGCCGTGTCCACGGATTGCGCAAACGCCCCTGACGCCATAAGCGTCACACCAATAACAACAGGGAAACAAGAATAACGCCACTGCTTCTTCATGTAGAGTTCCTCCCGCTTTTTAACATTTGTGGACTGAGTAGCCGCCTCCGAGGAGTTTCGCCGTTCAATGCGGCGCTTCTTCGCCACCACATATCAGGTGCCGCACACTTCCTCTCGCTCTTCTCACAAGTAGCTACGCTGACCGGACTGGCTCTGGTGCACCAACCCACTCGCAGAGTACGCGGGATCACGTCTTGTGCAACGATGGAATTCCCACGCGGCACGGCTAGTGAATGTCAGCGCCTCTTACCGAAGTCTACCCTGTCTTGCGGCTGGGGAGCCACCTCGGCGAAAAAAACCCCCGTTGAGCGGGGGAGTACCAGGTCAGCACTTTTACCGGCGCGATCGGATCGCTAGCAGTCGGGCATTCCTGCTGGGCGCGAGGAAGCATTGGCGTTGGCGCTCGTACCGGAAGAAGCAGCGGAAGAAGTGCCAGAGCTTGACCCAGGTGATGTTGTTGAGCCGACCGTGGTATTTCCGGATGGTCCAGTTGCGGTGGCGCCGCTTACGTCCCGAACCACCTTATTAGCCACGTCCCAGCATTGTTTGAGATCGTGACCACTCGACCCACCCGTCGAAGTTCCTTGAGCGTTTGCGAATGCACCGATAGCCAACAATGCGGCGCTGATCGGCACTCCTAGATAAATCTCCTCATTGATGGAATCTCCTCTTGTATGCCGGCAAGAGTGCCGACGCCTCTTAATGCGGGTGCAACATCCAACGTTCCCTCCAGATGCAAGCATCAAGCGAGCAACGAACTTGTCGCGCGGCACACCACATTAGCGACTTCGAGGAACTCGCGGCATGGAGCACATTTAACCTGGACGTGGCGGACGCTTTGTTGCGCCCAGGAGGAGGCTCGCGGAGCGTTCTCGAGTGCTTCTGTCAATAATCCCCAAACTTCGGAAGTTAGAGGATATCCACTCCTCCAAACTGTGGGCGCTAAACCCTCGCGAAGATGTTCATTTTTCGCAAGCCTTGGTCGGTTCTAGAAATAAGCTACGGTAATGAACTACGGTAACTCGGCCAAATCGCAATACGTGATGCCACTATGGGCATCCGCCCGCAAGGATGTGAACCTCTTCGTCCTGCTGGGCTCTCGCGACTTCGACAGGCATAGTGTCCTTTTCGCACGCCTCGCGCCGCTCAACTGCGAATACTTTCTGTACACGCCGGTTTCAATTGCTAGCTTCTAAAATCGTCCTTGCAGTCGCTCTTCGTCGCGTTCGTGCTCGGAAGGTCGATCCCTCGCGGATTTAAGAGAGCTGCCATCCTGCACGCAGGATGCAAGTGCGATCAAGAGTTCAGGCCTCGCTCGGCGTCACCGATCTCGCAATTTCGCCGACGTGAACGGGCGGGGGAGCAGTTAGATCATCGCGGCCAACTGGGCTCAGGCCATGGCATGTAAAGACGCAGCCCTGCGGAGAAAGGGCATCGATGAGCTGCAGCGGCGTCCTCTCATGCTGTGACATACCGGGCCGGCACGATCAAGACCTACAAGGCCGGCACGTAGGGCAGGGGGTTCCGGCTAATCGTAGAAGCACGGTTCGGCCTTGCAGAGCTTGGGAGCTAGTTAGACGGGCAGCCGAAGCCAAAGGTCGTTGCTAGACAGCGTACCGGCCGGCGTGGCTATCTCCAAATCGACGATGCGAAATGAGCCGGGCTGATCATCATACAGGTAACGAAGATGCCAGACCGGGCCAAGTTCTGGTGTAATGGCGAAGTCATCTAAGGCACTCGCGACGTATCGAACGGCATCGCGATGTGCTATCGGCGCGGAGAACATCGTGTCGATCAGCGTGGCGAGGCTCATACCTTCCTGGAGCATGGTTCGCGCGACTTCGTCTCCGTGGACGAGCCTAAGGGCCGATACGAGGGCCGCGATAGCGTCAGGGTTCTTTAGAGACACGGCAAATTCGTTTCAGGCCAAAAGCCGGACTATTGACGTAGGGGCGCGTGGGCGGCGGTTGCGTCCTTTCGCACGGCAATGCACGTCTGCTACAACACCTCAGCACGGACTTGAGCAACGCCACGATTTGTAATCCCCAAGCTGCGCGCGGCCGCCAGCGAGAGGTCGAGGACGCGGCCACGGACCCATGGTCCGCGGTCGGTGATACGAACGACCACCGACTTATTCGTCTCAAGATCAGTGACGCGGACTCTCGTGCCGAACGGCAGACGGCGGTGCGCCGCGGTTAGTAGATTCCGATCAAACGATGAACCGCTCGCTGTCTTGCCTTTGGAATACGAATAGTAAGAGGCTTTTCCGGAAATGAATCGATTGAAAGATTGAGCCCCTGAACGATCTTTCAAAGGCTCTTGTCCGTTCGGAGACTGCGCTTGCGGCTCCTCCTTCTTTGCCTGATCGAGTACTTCAGGAGCGGGCTCCGCGTGAGCCTTTGGAACGACGGACCATCTGTCATTGAATGTTTGCCCGACAGCAGGGGTCGCGTGAAGCCCCGTCCAAGTTGAGACCGCTGCAATCATTATCATTCCAGAAAGCGGGCGCATGATCGACCTCGCTACAAATCACAAAACAGAGAAACAATGCAAACTCATAACGCACGTTCCGGCACATCCCCGATTCATATGTAGAAAGGTGATGTACTACCCATGGCGGAACGTAGACGCAGCGCAGCAAGCAGATAGCTCGCTGCAACGCACCACGTTAACGGCATCAGTTCTAGAGCTCTCTGGCGAAGCGAGCGTCAACACCGCCTGTACGTGCAGGGATTCAATCAGTGGCGTGAATGTCTTCGCCCTGATTATAGACACGAGGAGGACATTGAACGGACCGCCACAGTTTGGTGGGGCGAGAGGCCGCGAGTCACCTAAGACGCTCCGTGCGTTGCCTGCCATGGCTCGATGTTCAGTGGTCCGCTGGTCACTATAATGGCGCCGACCTGTGGGGTTGCCTCAAGGCGCAGGGATTTAGCCCGGTGCGAGTCGTTGCCGAATGGGGACACGCCGTTGGCGTGCCGAAATGTCCAATGCTCAGAGCCTGCAGCGCGTACCGTCCGCGAGACCTATCGCGCGCTGATGACCAATGGCCGCGATACGCTATCAAAGTCAGAGACCGTCACTATTGCGGCAATTGAGCAAGGCATTCCTCTCCTGGTGGAAGCTCGAGAAATCATAGCCGGTTTCCGTGCGATGATCCGCAAGAAGGCTCACGGAGAGCTTGAATCATCGTTGGAACCAGCATGCGCAAGCCTAGTCGTGTCTTTCGCCAACGGCGTCGTCAAGGACAAGGCCCCCGTCAGCGCAGCGATTACCGACGTCCTGGTCCAACGGACAGACCGAAGACCAGATCGCCAAACTCCAAACTGGGTTAAGCCCCAATGCCGGGGCATGGAAGGAGTAAAGCTTCCAGCCGCGCTGGCGCTGCTGCTGCGAGCGGATTTGCGCGGCCTCAGGCGGAAGGGACCGCGATGGATGCTCGTGGCGCTTCAGACCGCTGGAAGTTTGAACGAGATGTTCAATTGGTTCAGAGAGGTGGCCAAACATTGGCCGGAGAGACGCAGATCACTAGAAGTAGTGGGGTAGACGGCACATCCAAATTGACTTTCATTGTGGCGATTAAGCCTAACGGTTCAATCTCAAAACAGAGACGGAAACCACTTCGTTCTCGCGGTATTGAACAGGCCGTGTGACACCTTTTGGGGCGGGGAACGGGCTTTGGAAAAAGACAACGCAGTCAAACCGATCAGGTTTGGCCAACGAAAAGTCGTGCCTCGCATCTGCGTGGCTGACTCGAAGAAACACATTCGATCTTTTCTTTGTGAAGCGCTTCAAGAACTCGGATTCGCCATCTGTGAATGCGCTCATTCAGCCGAAGTAACCGGAGTAATCAACGCCGACATTCCTGATCTGCTTCTGCTCGGGTTTGCTGGCGAGGGCATGGAAGCGGTCCGTGTTTTGGAGCGACTCGCGGGCGAGCGCTTTGGTGGCCGGGTGCTCTTGTTCGGGCCTCCTCATTCGCAAGCGTTGCTGGCATTGGCGACGCTCGGAGTCCAACTCGGCCTGCATATGCTTCCCGTCCTCACCACGCCGTTTGGGGAGCTAGAGCTGCAGGCGAGGCTTGCTGACTTTGTGCCCTTGCCACCGCCGCGCCCCGGTGCCCGCCAGTTTCATGTAAGCAAGCCGTCGCCAGATCAGGTTCACAAGGGCTGTGAGTGCATTTAGCCGCTCGAGGCGGACTTCAGCGCGGGTGCAAAGCGTTCGGAGAATGTTGCGGCCTTGCCATCCCGGGCTGCAGAAAGGGCCGCCGAGATAATCGTTGAACACCCCACGAATGCGATCGCCAGGAAGGCCGCACCGAAAATAGTTTCCGCATATTACCCTCCTCGAGAGGACGTCAATGCCGTTCAGTTTTGGAGGGCGTTGTTTCAGCGTCATTCCGTGTGAGGCTCGAAACGGTTTCGTGCACGCGGTCGTGACGCAAGCTGGAGTTACGGCGGCAGGACCTGCGTTGTGCGCCGCGCAACAACATATGCTCCGAAAAGACCGATGGGGGAGAGACGGCCCCGGCTTCAGGGTTGGCTCTTGAGGTACGCCGGGGCCGCACCGCCAGCTTGGGCAAGCTAGCGAGACAGCAACGGCGCCGTGAGGACACGGGTTCCTCGCCGCGCAGATCAGGCGAGGTTTAATTGGCACAATGTAATCCGCCGCGCTTTATTTTCGTTTCTACCCTGCGGCAAGCCACAATGCCTCTGACACTGCGGATGATCGGCCTGGATGATTACACGGTTCACGAGGACCGGCAGCTAGTCGGGCGCATCCGCTACGCCAACGAACGCTCCCCGGGGTTCTGGTTGTGGACGTGCATCGTGACGCTTCCCGGTCCGCCGTTCGGGGAAGCTGGCTCGCTCGATGAAGCGAAGCGGCGATTCATGGTCGCATGGGGGAATTTCAAGGCGAAGCATACGGCGGAAGAGTTGGGGAAGGCCTTCGCTGAGATGAACCGCGCCAACCGACAAGACCATTATCTGCGCTCAGTGCGTTAGCGCGTCGCATTTGATTGCAACAAAATTCGCCGGTTCACACTGACGGCCATTTCCAAGCCGACGAGTTCGTCCCGACTGTGTACGCGCCCAGCAGTGAGATTGCCCCGGCTTCAAGGGGGACTTTTGGGTGGCCGGAGCCGCTCCGCCAGCTCCGCGGGGAGCCGGCAAGATTCTCAAGCTCCCTATTGAGGTGTTCGTTCCCTGCTGGTCCATCGTTGGAAATTCACAGGAGGCGCCGGTTCACGTTGGCTGCCTTCCTCATGTGGGCAACATGACGCCTGTCCCAGTATAAGCGGTCATGCATCCAACTCGCATTTTAAACTAAGTCCTAAGTTGGCGGGCTTTTCGTTTTTATCAGCTTCTGTCATGTTGCCACGGTCATTTTTCAGGAGAGACGCGCGTGGCAACAGGTATTGTGAAGTGGTTCAACGCGACCAAAGGCTATGGCTTCATTCAGCCCGACGACGGCGGGAAGGACGTCTTTGTCCACATATCAGCAGTGGAGAAGGCTGGCTTCAGTGGTTTGGCAGAAGGTGCAAAGGTGAGCTACGAGATCGTGAGCGATCGGGGCAAGCAGTCCGCAGGTAATCTGAGACTGTAGGCGTGGCTGGGACAGGGCCCGCTGGCTCGCGCCGGCGGGGAGGGCGCTTTGATCACGTGTATCGAAATTGAGTACACGCTTTGGTGCTGCGATCTTCGGCGCTTTCACCGCTCCAGTTCCTTGACGGCATCCTTTAGCAGTTCGAGAAGCCGGATTTCACATGCCCCCATGACGAACTGATCGGCGTCGTCAGGCACGACAATCTGCCCCTGCACGTGTCCATCATGGGAGTGGATGATGAAGTCTCGGGCCTTGCACGCTTCGTTGCGGACGTTCGTTATCGCCTCAAGCGGACCCCATTCAATTCTGACAGCCATTGCTAACCCTCGTCGTAGGGGAAGGCGCGTGAGCTACTGCGGGTCATGAGAGTTGAGGAGCGGCAAAGCCGGCAGATCGATCGGCTCGCCTGGAGGTCGATCAACTCTGTTCGCTTTCTTTCCGCTGACGAGGACACCAATATAGCCGGCACCCACCAGTAGGGCCCCTGCGATCATCAGCCAGTGCGGAAATGCCAAGGACATGGTCGCTGGCCTTAATACCGCGCAGGGGCGGCGGTAGGAGAAACCTATTCAACCATTTCGTGATTGAACAAGTCAAATAGTTAATATTTAATAGCTACATTAACAATTTAATTGTTGAGATATTATGAGCGGGGTGCACTTATGCCCTCGATCGAGTCTATGCACTTCAGCAGCACAGGGCCTTCCGACCAGCACCCCTATGATCGCGCGCCGGGGGCGCGTCCTGCGTGGTGTCCTTCGGCAAGTGGGCCAATCGTCGCCGAGCCGGAGGCCGCGAATGACACCGCGGGCGAATGGCCTCTGCTGCCGTTCCCTGATGGTTGGTACGCCACCTGCTGAGTTATCACGCGGCGTCTGCCTCTATGGTGCTGGCAACCGGCAAAGCCGGCACCTGAAAGCGTCTGCGGGCCGGTGGGGTTGCCCATTTAGCACAGTGGCGAGGATTCACCCCAATCAGGGATGATATGTGAGATATTCGACAGAGAGTGTCGGAAGAGGCGATACTCTTGAGGCGGGATGATGGGCCTAGTTGCGTCATTTTGCATGTCGGAAGATGTACTTCGCTTCTACCAGTTAGCTGAGGTGTGCAGGGAACGGGCGGCGCAAGCCCGTCAGTCCGTCGATGCGGAGCCGTGGCTAAAGCTTGCTGAGGACTGGCTCGAATTCGCACGAGCCGACCAGCAACGGCGCGACAACGGAGCGCTTACGAGCCGCGCTGCATCCGATGAACGGCGACCAGAAGATCTGGCCGCTCGAGCACTTCCACCAGCTTGTCCAAGATGATGCGCTCGTTATTGCGGGGCCTCGGTTCTAAGTATTCTTCCAAAATGCGCTGGGCGTCACTAACAGCTTGAAGAGCTAGCTGTTCATCCGTCATCTGTTAGCCTCCAGTGGCCATTCAGAACGGAAGAACTTATGTGTAAGATAGTTCCAGATCCCTTAATTGCCGGTTGATGATGCGGTGCTCACGATAGGGGAGGCCGGCGAGTTTTTCTTTGATCAGATCGGACCGGGGCAGGCCAGTCCACGATGACTAAGTTTCACCCATGTGTATGATTCCCTTGGGCGGGGCTTGTTTCGACATGCTGGAAGCCATTCTCCTATTGCTGGGAATTGGGGCCGCAGCCCTTCCGCTGATCGCCTTCTGGGGACTGCAGCATCACGTATGACTGCGCCTCGGGGGCCTACCGCCTCGAGGGGCCGCCGGTTGACGCAGCGTGCTTGCTGCACGCGACTGTGATGACTGTTAGGAAATACCCTGCAAGCGGGAGGTATTCCTGAGCCTAGCGTGCGCCCTTCCACTGGAGGGAAGCGCAATGAAGGATGAAGTGGAACTTGGCATCGTATCGAATGCTCGCGCTGACGGCCGCTGTTCTGGTGGCGGCTGGTACCAGCATGGCGGTCGGTACTCCTCGTGGAGTCCATGAACCAATGTTGGGGTCCGATTGGCAATGCAGCCGGACCATGCTGCTCGTGACCACGTGTGCGCACTGAAGCGTTGATCGGATAGCCGCAGACGCGTTCGGCAAGGCCAGCGGGCGCTGGTTCACACATCTCGGCCCTCACGAATATCGGCCTAACAATCAATTAACG
>NZ_JBEPRY010000026.1:0-118783 GCF_040548605.1 Bradyrhizobium sp. JR4.1 | reverse complement strand
GGCCGCTTCTCGAGGCCGTATACATGACCGCTCCCCGATCCGTTTGCCGAAGCATCAAAAAGCCCTTGCCGAGAGGGGGCCGTCCATACATGACGATGTGGAGAGACCGCCCTACGCCGCCTCGTCCGTCACCATCCGCGCCACGACGCGGTCGCGGCGGATGAAGTGGTGCCACAGGGCCGCGATCACGTGAACCGCGATCAAAGCGAGCAGCACATAGGCAAAGAGGATGTGGCGGTCCTCATAGGCGCCCGCCGCCGCGCGGTCGGGAGCTGTGAATTGAGGCACGTGAAACAGGCCGAAGAAGTCCGAATAATCAGGTGCGTGCGCACCGGAATGCGCCCAACCGAGTATGGTGACGACGATGACGGCGAGGTAGAGCGCGCCGTGACTGACATGGGCCGCGACCTTCTGCCAGCGCGAGGTCTCGGCCGGCATGGCGGGCGTCGGGTTGATGAGGCGCCAGACCAGGCGCAGCACGGTGAGCAGCAGGATCACATAGCCGATATCGGCGTGGATCGAACGGTAGAAGAAGCGGTCGGGACGCGCCGGCATGTGGTTCATCCACCACCCGAAGCCGATCATGCCGATGATGGTCAGCGCCAGACTCCAGTGCAGCCATCGGGAAATGCTGCCCCAGCCGTTGCTGGTATTTCTGATCATGTCGGCTCTCCGGAGTTTTGCGGGCCTGTCCCTATCCGCACCGCAGTACGGCAGCTGATACCGGGACCATGCGGCAATCGCGAAATTGAATCGTTCCAGGTTAGCCCTCAGCGCCCCTGCCGCAAAACCGCCCCAAAAACCGAATGGTAACCATGTCCGGCTAGAGTGATCACGTGACCAATTCTCCGACGATTCTGGTGTTCGATTCCGGCCTTGGCGGGCTCACGGTCCTGCGTGAGGTCGTGGCCGCGCGCTCCGACGCGCATTACGTCTACGTCGCGGACGACGCCTTCTTCCCCTATGGCCACCACAGCGAGGACGCGATCATCGCCCGCGTGGTGCCGTTGATGGGGGAACTGATCGGCACGCACGATCCTGACCTCGTCGTCATCGCCTGCAACACGGCGTCTACCCTGGTCCTATCGCACTTACGCGCCGCTTATTCCTTGCCCTTCGTCGGCACGGTGCCGGCGATCAAGCCGGCCTGCGCGCAGTCGAGAAGCCGGCGGGTGTCGGTGCTCGGCACGAAGGGCACGGTGAAGCGCGAATACACCAAGGCACTGATCCGCGATTTCGCGCAAGGCTGCGAGGTGACGCTGGTCGGCTCGCCCGAGCTGGCCGCGCTGGCCGAAGCAGAGCTCAGCGGCTCTCCCGTCAGCGACGACGCCATCCTCGCCGAGCTCGCCCCGTGCTTCGTCGGCGATGCCGGGGACGCAGGCGCACGCACCGACACGGTGGTGCTCGCCTGCACCCATTACCCGCTGCTGCTCGACCGGCTGAAACAGCTCGCCCCCTGGCCGGTCGACTGGATCGATCCGGCGCCCGCGATCGCCCGCCGCGTCTCGGATCTGCTCGGCCCGCACACCGGCGGCATCGCGCAATCCGGCGCTGAGATGATCTTCACCTCGAACCGAGCGCATGGCCTTTCGGCCATGCTGACGCCGTTCTTCGGCGGCCGCATTCCGGCCTGACCTTGCGCCTCGACGGCGCGCTGCTAGGCTCCGCCGTCGTCGTTTCCTGCAGGTTCTTTCCCATGTCCGTCCCGACCACGCCGCTCAACCGTCTTCGCCAGCTCTGGCGCGAGGGTCGTCCCGCCTTCGGCGCGATCGCGACGATCCCGAGCGTGCAGACCGTGCAGATCATGGCGCGCTCACTCGACTGGATCATCGTCGATCTCGAGCATGGGCCGATCGGACTGACCGAAGCACATGCGATGATCGCGGCCACCACCGGCACACCGTGCACACCGCTGGTGCGGATCGCGGCGAACGAGCCATGGCTTGCGAAGGCACCGATGGACATCGGCGCCTTCGGCATCAATTTCCCGATGATTACCAATCGCACTGAAGCCGAGAAAGCGGTGCGCAGCGTGCGCTATCCGCCACGCGGCGATCGGCTCTGGGGTCCGTTCCATGCGCCATTCCGCTGGGGCCAGTCGATGCCGGACTACATGGCCAGCGCCGACGACGAGATGATCTGCATGATCACGATCGAGCACGTCGACGCCGTCAACCGCATCGACGAGATCATGGCCACGCCCGGCATCGACGTCGCCGTAATCGGCCCCGGCGATCTCGCCACCTCCATCAACAAGCGCGGCCGGATGGACGATCCGGAATTGCTGGAGCTGGTGGCGCGGGCCGAGGCCGGCATCCTCAGAAGCGGCGTGCCGATCGGCGGCGTGGCGCGCACCGCAGACCAGGCCAACGCCTTGGTCGACCGCGGCTACCGCGCGATCGCGCTCGGCTTCGACTGGTCGCTATTCCAGCGCGGCATCATGGCGGCGTTCGAGGGGATCAAGCGCTGACGGCAAAGCCGATTGCCACCTTGCCGGGAACTGCTGCGCTGCTAGGCTCAGTCGTTCCAGGGAGGAAAAAACCATGTTCAAAAAGACTTTGCTCGCTCTCGCTTTTACCGGCCTCGCTGTTGCGGCCTTCGCCCAGCAGCCCGGCATCAAACGCACCCCGCTCCAGAAGGTCGAATTTCCGGATGGCTACAACACCATCACGGCCATCGCGGAGGTCCCGGCGGGCGGCGCGGCCGGTCGCCATACCCATCCGGGCATCGAGACCGGTTACGTGCTCGAAGGCGAACTCAATCTCCTTATCGACGGGCAGCCGGAAAAGACGCTGAAAGCTGGCGATTCCTACCAGATCCCGGCAGGCGTCGTGCATGACGCCAAAGCCCACGGCGATAAGGCTATGAAAGTGCTTGGGGTTTACATCGTCGATAAGACCAAGCCGCTGGCCTCGCCGGCACCCTGATGCGGCGAACCGACCGGCCCCACGCGGGTTGGTTCGTGCTAGAGCAGGCGGCGAGCGGGAACCCCGCTCGCTGCACAAACTTTAATCAGGGGAAACCAAAGAGCGATGCGCGGGACGCCCAAGACCATTTCGCTGCCGCGTCGCCTGATTGTCGACCTCATGCACGCCTCGATGGGCGTGCCCTTCGTGTCCCTGTCCCGTTCGCTTGATATCGGCCCTCTGCTGGAGGCCCGCACGGGCGCGATGGCGCCAGCCGGCTGGGCCGCTATGTTCGTCAAGGCTTTTGCCCTGGTCGCCAGGGACGAGCCGGTCCTGCGTACCGTCTATGCCAAATGGCCCTGGCCGTCGCTTTACGAACTGCCGAAGAGCGTGGCGTCGGTGGCCATTGCCCGGGTCGAGGGCGGCGAGGAATGCGTGATCCCGCAGCGAATCGTCGCTCCCGAGGCCATGACGCTGGCTGCGGTCGATGCCGAGATCCGGCACGCCAAGACCGCCCCGATCGACGAAATTCCCATGTTCCGCAAGATCATGCGGGCGACCCGCCTGCCGCTGCCGCTGCGGCGGCTGTCCTGGGCGATAGGACTAAATTTCGGCCGGCAGCGCGGCAACTGGTTCGGCAGCTTCGCGGTGAGCTCGGTGGCCGCCTATGGCGGTGGCGAGCTTCACCCCATCACGCCCGGACCCTTCATCGTCAGCTATGGGGTGGTCGGGCCTGACCAGACCATCCATGTCGTGATTCGTTGGGATCACCGGGTCACCGACGCCGCCCCCATCGCCCGGGTCCTGACGCGGCTGGAACAGGTCCTGAACACTGAAATCGCTGCCGAATTGCGGGCGGCCGGGTCAAAGCCGATCCGGGCGGTCGGAACGTGATTCCGGGCCATTCGCATTGACAGCGAGCCCCAAATCCCCCTAAAAGCCGCTTGCTCGCGGGCCGATTTCGGCCCGCGAAGCGTTTCGCGACCCGTGGTCCTGTCCCTTAAGCTTTGGGGATCGGACCTGTCAGTGCCGGGCTAGCCCGTCACACAGGAGGGCGCGTTTCCTCAAACCAAGTACCTGAAGAGGACGCGATGACTAAGCGCAGTGAGGCGAAGTACAAACTCGATCGCCGTATGGGCCAGAACATCTGGGGCCGCCCGAAGAGCCCCGTGAACCGCCGCGAATACGGCCCCGGCCAGCACGGCCAGCGCCGCAAGGGCAAGCTCTCCGACTTCGGCGTGCAGCTGCGCGCCAAGCAGAAGCTGAAGGGTTACTACGCCAACATCTCCGAGCGTCAGTTCCACAGCATCTATGTCGAAGCCAGCCGCCTCAAGGGTGATACCGGCGAGAACCTGATCGGCCTGCTCGAGCGCCGTCTCGACGCGGTCGTGTACCGCGCCAAGTTCGTCTCGACGATCTTCGCCGCGCGCCAGTTCATCAATCACGGCCACGTCAAGGTGAACGGCCGCAAGGTCAACATCTCGAGCTATCTGGTCAAGCTCGGCGATGTGATCGAGGTCAAGGAATCCTCCAAGCAGCTCGCTCACGTTCTCGAAGCCAGCCAGCTCTCCGAGCGTGACACCCCCGACTATCTCGAAGTCGACCACGGCAAGATGACCGCGAAATACATTCGCATCCCGCACCTCTCCGACGTGCCGTTCCCGGTGCAGATGGAGCCGCATCTGGTCGTCGAATTCTATTCGCGCTGATAGTCGGCAGATCAATCGCTCAAAGGCCCTGGTTCTCCGGGGCCTTTTTGTTTGATAGCATGCCTTCGATGTCTCGCACGGCCGACCAGTTCGCCAACACTCTGCCTTCGGCAGCGCCGACTAAAGCGGCGCTTCGAGCATGGGAGGCCCTCTCCCGCGACGAGCAGATCTGCCGATATCAGGGGCTGCTCGCTCTGCCTGATTGCAATATCTTTACGGCCGACACGCCAGACGAAATCCTTCTCGCCGCGCGGCAGCGCGTCACTCAACGTTCTCGTGGCTAGTTCAGGTCCTTGAGAAACGCACGCAATACGTCGCAACGATTCGACTAGGTGAAATGACGAGACCAGCCATGCTCTACACCCCTTCCCCGATCGATCCCAAGGCGCCGCCGGTGCGCATCAATTTGCTCTCGGACACACAGACCAAGCCGACACCTGCGATGCGCGAGGCGATGGCGCGGGCGGAGGTCGGCGACGAGCAGGTCGGCGACGATCCGACCGTGAACGCCCTGTGCGCGCGCGTCGCCGAGCTGCTCGGCAAGGAAGCCGCGGTGTACATGCCGTCAGGCACGATGTGCAACGTCACCGCGACGCTGGTGCATTGCCGCCCCGGCGACGAGATCCTCGCGCATGAAAGCGCGCACATCATCGCGCGCGAAGGCGGGGCGCATGCCGCGATCGGCGGCTTCCAGGTCACGCAATTGAAGGGACCCGACGGCCAGTTCACGCCGGAGACGTTCCGCAAAGCGCTGCATCCGCGCACCCGCTACCAACCGCCGCAGACCGTGGTCAGCGTCGAGCAGACCGCCAATATCGGCGGCGGCACGATCTGGAAGAAGGCCGCGCTCGACGAGATCGTCGCGATCGCGAAACAACATGGCCTCGTCACCCACATGGACGGCGCGCGCCTGCTCAACGCCACTGTCGCGAGCGGCATCTCGCCGCGCGACATGACCGCGGGCTGGGATTCGGCCTGGATCGACTTCTCGAAAGGCTTGGGCGCGCCGATCGGCGGCGTGCTGGCGGGCTCGCGCGCCTTCATCGATGCGGTCTGGCAGTGGAAGCAGCGGCTCGGCGGCTCGATGCGACAGGCCGGAATCTGTGCCGCGGCCTGCATCTACGCGCTCGACCATCACGTCGAGCGGCTTGCCGACGATCACGCCAATGCGCGCGCTCTCGCCCGCGGGTTGTCGCAGATCGCAGGCGTCGAGGTGCAGGAGCCCGAAACCAACCTGGTGTTCTTCAAGCCCGATGGTGCCGGCATTCCCGGCGACAAGATGGTCGCGGCATTGCGCCAGCGCGGCGTGACGCTTGCGATGATGGACGGCCGCATCCGCGCCTGCACCCATCTCGACGTCAATGCGAGTCAGATCGAGGAGACGATCGGATATATCCGCGAGATCGTGCGCGGGGTGTAAGCCGAGCAGTCCTGTAGCCCGGGTGAGCGAAGCGATACCCGGGACTTCACTCGCAGAGACCCCGGATGTCGCTACGCTCATCCGGGCTACTGCTCTTATCCGACAGCAAAACAACGGCGGTTCACCGCCCCATCGCCTGGTAGATCAGCGTCTTCAGCGCCAGCTGAATCCGGCCGCGCTGCGTCGGGGTCTGCACCATGAAGATCCCGAACAGGTCGTCCTCGGGATCGATGAAGAAGAACGTGCCGCCGACGCCGTCCCAGCGATATTCGCCGAGCGGCCACGCCGTCCCAGGGGGCACCGAGGTGCGCACGGCGAAGCCGAGACCAAAGCCGGAAGATCCACCCGGATAATAGTTCTGGTCGCGCGCGATCTTCGTCTCCGGCCCGATATGATCCGAGGCCATCAGCGCGATGGTCTCCGGCTTGAGATAGCGTCGGCCCTCATAAGTGCCGCCGTTGAGCAGCATCTGGGCGAAGCGGGCGTAGTCGCCTACCGTGCCGACCATGCCGCCACCGCCCGATTCCCAGGTCGCGGGCCGCCTGATGTCGCGGACCTGCGTCGTCGGATTGATGTTGCGATCCCCCGGCATCGGCTCGGCGATGCGCGGGAATTTGGCGGGATCTGCGACGAAGAAAGCCGTCTCGGTCATGCCGAGCGGATCGAGCAGCCGCTCCTTCTCGAACTGCAGCAGCGACTTTCCGGCAATGATTTCGACGACGCGGCCGAGCACGTCGGTGGAATAGCCATAGTCCCACACCGTGCCGGGCTGCTCGACCAGCGGCAGCGTGGCGACCTTGGCGGCGAATTCGGCGTTGGTCAGATTGCTGTTGAAGAGATTGGCGTCCGCGTAGAGCTCGCGCACCATACCGCCGCCGTAATAGCCGTAAGGCAGCCCTGAGGTGTGGCGCAGCAGATCCGTGATTGTGATGGGTCGCTCCAGCGGCTCCATCGCCAGGGCGACTTTGCCGTCCTCGGCCTTCTTCTCGATGCCGACCTTCATGCCGGCGAAGGCCGGAATGTATTTCGAGACGGGATCGTCGAGCGACAGCTTGCCCTCCTCAACCAGCATCATCGCCATGACTGAGGTGACCGGCTTCGACATCGAGTAGAGGCGGAAGATCGTGTCCGCGCTCATCGAGAGTTCGGTCGCGAAGTCGCGGACGCCGAAATTCTGATAATAGACCGGCTTGCCGTGCTGCTGAAGCAGCAGGATGGCGCCGGGGATCTTGCCGGTGGCGACCTCGTTGCGGATGTAGTCGGAAACCTTCGCCAGCCCCGCGGGCGAGAGCGTCCGGACCGCAGGTCTCTCGGAACCCGCCTTCGCAACGATGCCGCCGGCGAGAAGAACGAGCGCCGCGATCAATGCGCGGCGCCCGAACATGTCAATTCTCCATCGCTTCATAGACCAGCTGCTTCAATGTCCGCTGCACACGCTGGCGCTCGGTCGGGGTCTGCTCCAGCAGCACGAAGAACATGTCCTGCTTGGGATCGATCACGAAATAGCAGCCGGAGGCGCCGTCCCATTTCAATTCGCCGAGATCGCCGGGCGGCGGCGGTTTTGCGTTGCCGGGATCGGTGCGGACCGCAAGTCCGAGACCGAAGCCGAAGCCATCGCCGGGGAAGTAGAAATAATCGCGATCGACGCCCGACTTGGGGCCGATCTGGTCGGTGGTCATCAGCTTGAACGTCTCGGGTTTGAGAATGGTCTTGCCGTCGAGGCTGCCGCCGTTGAGCAACATCTGAGTAAAGCGCTCATAATCCGCCATGGTCGTAACCATACCGCCGCTGGCGAACTGGATCTTCTTGACGACCGTCGGATCATTGATCCGCCCGACCCGGAAATCACTGTCGTTCGGCACCGGCTGCGCCAGCAGCTTCTGCTTCTCGGGATCGGTGACGAAGAAGCCGGTGTCGACCATGCCGAGGGGGTCGAGCAGCTTCTCCCGCTCGATCTCGATGAGCGGCTTGCCGGCCGCGACTTCCATGACCCGCGCCAGGATGTCGGTGGAATGGCCGTATTGCCACAGCGCGCCCGGCTGGTTGTGCAGCGGAAGTTTTGCGATGCGCTCGGCGAACTCGGCGAGGTCGAAATCGCCGGCATAGATGTTGGCTTCGCGATAGGCCTTGCGGACCAGGCTGTCGCCGTAGAAGCCGTAGGTGACGCCCGAGGTGTGCGTCATCAAATCGTGCACCGTCATCGGCCGGTTCGGCGGCACGAGCTCGAGCGACTTGGTGCCGTCCTCGGCTTTCTTCTCGACGCCGACTTTCACATTGGCAAAGGACGGAATGTATTTCGAGACGGGATCGTCGAGCTTGATCGTACCTTCCTCGATCAACTTCACTGCGACGACGGACGTGATCGCCTTGCTCATCGAGAACAGGCGGAAGATCGTCTTGTCGGTGATCGGCGCCTTGCTGACCGCGTCCTGCACGCCGAAGACTTCGTGGTAGACCGGCTTGCCATGTTGCTTGATGAGCACATTTGCGCCGGCGATCTTGCCGGTCGCGACCTCGTTCTTGAAGAACTCGGTGACTTTGGCGAGCTTGTCCTGGTTGAAATGCGCGCCGGCCGGAATCTCGTAGGTGCCCTCCGCCCGCGCGAACGACATCGTACCCAACGATACAAGCGCGGCGCAGACCAGCGCGCGCAGTCCAGACTGTGAAATCATATCCCCTCCCCGGAACATGGCCCGGCGGAGTGTACCGACCGCGTCATCAGGCACAAGGGCCGCCATACCGCGCCAAAACGTCCGCGTGCAGAGCCGCGCTCTTTTCCGAGAAACAACAAAATACGACGTCGACGACCAGCGGCGCGGCCTGCAGGGCTTCAATGGTCGCATGGACCGCAATCTTCGCGGCCTGGTCGGCCGGAAAGCCGTAAACCCCGGTCGAAATCGCGGAGAACGCCACGGACGTCAGCTGATTGGCCTCACAGAGCTCGAGCGCACGGCGATAACAGGAGCCCAGCGCCTCTGCCTCGCCGCGAGTGCCCCCGTGCCAGACCGGGCCGACCGCATGGATCACATGGCGCGCAGGGAGAAGGTAGCCCTTGGTGATCTTGGCATCGCCGGTCGGGCATCCTCCGAGCTTCCGGCACTCGGCGAGAAGCTCGGGCCCGGCCGCCCGATGGATCGCGCCATCCACGCCGCCCCCACCCAGGAGCGACGTGTTGGCCGCGTTGACGATGGCGTCAACGCTCAGCGTGGTGATGTCAGCAACGATGACCTTGAGCTCCGCGCCGCCGATCCGGCGCGTCAGCTGGGTCATGTATCAGGCCGCGACAGCGACGCCCTTTTCGGAGAAGAGCTGCTGCAATTCACCAGCCTGGAACATCTCGCGGACAATGTCGCAGCCGCCGACGAACTCGCCCTTCACATAGAGCTGCGGAATGGTCGGCCAGTTCGAATAGTCCTTGATGCCGTTGCGCAGTTCGGCGGATTCGAGAACGTTGAGGCCCTTATAGCCGACGCCGATGTGGTCGAGAATCTGGACGACCTGGCCGGAGAACCCGCATTGCGGAAATTGCGGTGTGCCCTTCATGAACAGAACCACGTCGTTCGACTTCACTTCGTTGGCGATGAATTCCTCGATGCTCATATCCGTGTCCTTATGGGGCGGAGCCCACTCCAATCGCTTCGGGCTGGCTCCACCGATCTAACCCGATACCTGGGTATATATGTAGCCCAAACCGTTGTGCATCCAAAGTAAAATGGCGGCGAGCGGCCCCTGGGCGGACCGCTCTCGGCACCACCGGCCCATTGCATGATGCCACGAATATCATCGCCAGGGAGGACTTTCATACCGTCACGGAGCCCCTATCTAGGACGAACCCGGCGTTTTGGAACCCGGCAACGCCAACAACGTTCTCTTGTCCTGTCTGGAGAAAAACGTGACGAAACAAGCCTCCGCTACGGCCCCCGCCCCGTCACCGTCGGCCGATTTGGGCGGCCTTGCCCAGAGGCTGGAGGACGCGTTTCTCACCGTCCGCGACGAGACCGAGCGCAGGGCCGCGCCGCTGTCGCCGGAGGACCAGCAGATCCAGTCCATGCCGGACGCGAGCCCGACGAAATGGCACCGGGCGCACACCACCTGGTTCTGGGAGCAGTTCGTGCTCGGCGAGCACTGTGCGGGCTACCAGCCCTTTCACCCTGACTTCGCTTTCCTGTTCAATTCCTATTACGTCAGCGCCGGTCCGCGCCATTCCCGCAATCACCGCGGCGACATCACCCGCCCGAGCGCCGATCAGGTCGGCGCCTATCGAAAATATGTCGACGCTGCCGTCGTGGAATTCTTCCGCGACGCCGGCGAGGACAAGCTTCGCGAGATCGCGCCGCTGGTCGAGGTCGGCCTCAATCACGAGCAGCAGCATCAGGAATTAATGCTCACCGACATCCTGCACGCCTTTGCGCAGAACCCGATTCCGCCGGCCTATGATCCGGACTGGCGCTTCCCGGCCGCGACGCCGGCCAGTGAGGATTGGCTGACGCTGAACGAAGGCATCCATACCGTCGGTCACGTCGATGACAGTTTTCATTTCGACAACGAGAAGCCGGCGCATCGCGCCCTCGTCGGCCCGGTCAAGCTCGCACGCAATCTCGTCACCAATGGCGAATGGCTCGCCTTCATGCGCGACGGCGGCTACCGGACCGCAACGCTGTGGCTGATGGACGGTTTTGCAGCCGTCAACAACGAAGGCTGGGACGCCCCCGGCCATTGGCGCGAGATCGACGGCCAATGGCATGTGATGACGCTGGCCGGCCTCAAGCCGGTCGATCCCGACGCGCCCGTCTGCCACGTCAGCTATTACGAGGCTGACGCCTTTGCGCGCTGGGCCGGAAAACATCTGCCGACCGAGATGGAGTGGGAGGTCGCGGCCCGCGCGGGCCAGCTCAACGATGCCTTCGGCATCGTCTGGCAGTGGACGCGATCGTCCTACTCGCCCTACCCTGGCTATCGCGCCATCGAAGGCGCGCTCGGCGAATACAACGGCAAGTTCATGGTCAACCAGCTGGTGCTGCGCGGCTCTTCGCTTGCAACCCCGGAGGGGCACAGCCGTATTACCTATCGCAACTTCTTTTATCCGCACCACCGCTGGCAATTCACGGGACTGCGGCTCGCCGACTACGAGTAAAATTCTCATCCGACGACAAATGCGCGCCGGACAGCGCGTTCAGGAGAGTATCATGAATGTGCACGCTAGCGCTTTGGCCGAAGCCCATCTTCCCGACGAGCAGACCACCGCCTTTGCCCGCGAGGCCATCGAGGACCTCTCGCAGCAGCCTAAAAAGCTGTCGCCGAAATATTTCTACGATGCGGCCGGATCTGAACTGTTCGAAGCGATCACACGGCTGCCGGAATATTACCCGACGCGCACGGAGCTTGCGATCCTGAAGGAGCGCGGCAGCGAGATCGCAAAGCTCATTCCGGAGCACGCGGCCCTCGTCGAATTCGGCGCGGGCGCGACCACAAAGGTCCGCCTGCTGCTCAATCACTGCAAGTTCGCGGCCTATGTGCCCGTCGACATCTCCGGCGACTTCCTGACGGCGCAGGCAAACGGCCTGAAGCGGGATTTTTCGTCACTCGGCATCTACCCGGTGGCAGCCGACTTCACCACGCCGTTTGAGCTGCCCAAGGCGGTGGCGACGATGCCCAAGGTCGGGTTCTTCCCGGGCTCGACGATCGGCAATTTCGAGCCGCATGAAGCGCAGGCCTTCCTGAAGAGCGCGCGCGCCATCCTGGGCGGGGGTGCGCAGATGATCATCGGCGCCGACCTCGAGAAGGAGGAGCGTCTGCTCCACGACGCCTATAACGATGCCGCCGGCGTCACCGCGCGCTTCAACCTCAATGTGCTGGTGCGGATCAACCGCGAGCTCGGCGGCAATTTCGACCTCTCCGCCTTCACCCATCGCGCGATCTACAATCGCGAGCGGCACCGCATCGAGATGCACCTGATCAGCAAGAAGAGCCAGACCGTGCGCCTGCTCGGCACCAGCTTTTCGTTCCGCGCGGGCGAGAGCATCCACACCGAGAACAGCTACAAATACAGCCTCGAGCGTTTTGCCGCGCTGGCGCAGGGCGCGGGCTGGCGTGTGCGTGAGAGCTGGACCGATGCCGCGAAGATGTTCTCGGTGCACGCGCTGGAGGCGGCGGAGTAGAAATTCCTCCGTTTCCTGCGGCGCATCCTTCGAGACGCCCGCCTTAGGCGGGCTCCTCAGGATGAGGACGGTATCCGTGGCAGCAGTTTCGACGGGCACCGGCGCTGATTAGCCTCATCCTGAGGAGACCGCGGAGCGGTCGTCTCGAAGGACGAGGCGTTCAAGTCAGGCGCTACCGCGGTCCGTGCTCTGATGCTCCTCGGCTTCTTCCGGCGTCGATCCCAGCGAGACCGACTCCCACACCGCAACAACGATCATGATCACCGTCGCGGCGACCGACAGCCATAGCGGGGACAGCTCGGCGGCAAACCACGACAGCGCCGCGAGCGCGATGATGCCGATCCCGTGCGAGAGCTGGAGGAAGCCGCGGATCGCGTGCTTGAACAGGATGGTGCCGACCAGGAACAGCAAGGGACCGCCGATCGTGCTGACGATGGTCCTGATATCTGAATGCCCGACCGGATGCTTCAGCACGAGCTCGTCGGAGACCGCGGTCAGGATGATGCCAGCGACGATCGGCATATGCAGGTAGGTGTAGGCGAGCCGCGCCAACCGGCCGGATTCGGCGGATTTCGAGATGCGCTCGGCGCCGGCCTCGGCGCCCTTGTGGAAATAGACCCACCACATCGCGATGCTGCCGACCAACGCAGAGACGAAGGCCAGAATGTTGTCCGCGGTCCAGTCCAGCTCGGCAAAGGTCGCGCCGTTGACGACGACGGCCTCGCCAAGCGCGATGATGACGAACAGCGAGCAGCGCTCGGCCATGTGGCCGCCCTCGACTGCCCAGGCCTCGACCGACGAGAAGCCCAGCTTGGGGACCCAGAAGCGCACCGCCGGCGAGATGTATTCGATCGTCAGTGCCACGATCCAGAACCACAGCCGCGCCTCGTCATGGGTGAGGCCGCCGAGGATCCAGAAGATCGCGGAGACCGAGAGCCAGGTCAGGATGCGGATCGCATTGTGCCGGACCGCAGTTCGATGCCGCGGCGTTGCGAACATCCAGAAGGCGGTGCGGCCGACCTGCATCGTTGCGTAGGCGATCGCAAACCACAGGCCCCGCCCCTCGAAGGCGGTAGGGATCGTCGTCGACAGCACGAGGCCGCCCAGCATCATCAGGAAGATCAGGATGCGGACCGGCGTCAGCTCGGGATCGAGCCAGTTGGTGACCCAGGCCGTGTAGACCCACACCCACCATACCGCGAGAAACAGCACCGCGACATGCACCGCACCGAGCGGCGTGAAATGGTGCAGCAATGTGTGCGAGACCTGCGTGATCGCGAAGACGAAGACCAGGTCGAAGAACAGCTCGGCATTGGTGACGCGGCTGTGCTGGTTTGGCAGGATGACGCGAAACATCGCGCCGCGCGGATTGTCCGCAGCCATCGTCATCCCCCCGTCACGAGCAGATCAGGCGCCCGGCACACCGGTTTGCAGCGCCAGCGCATGCAGCACGCCGCCCATCTGGCCGCGCAGGGACTGATAGACGATCTGGTGCTGCTGGACGCGGGACTTGCCGCGGAAGGTTTCCGAGATCACGGTCGCGGCATAGTGATCGCCGTCCCCGGCGAGGTCACGGATGGTCACCTCGGCATCGGGGATCGCCGCCTTGATCATCGCCTCGATATCGTGGGCGTCCATTGGCATTCGGGTCGTGCTCCTGTCTCGGCTGCAATCAGCCTTGTCGTCGAATCGCTGCCGGGGTCCGGATCTGCAAAGCCAAACTTGCCGGCGGGCCCAAACTTAGCGTGAACGGCCTTCTACGTCACGCCTTCCGGCACTATATCGGTGATCCGATCTGGATAAAGCCACGACAAAGTGCCGCGCGCGGCAGAGTGATCGAAAAAGGCGTGAAATCATGAAGCTTCCAGGGCCCGACCACCCCATCACCATCACCCCAAATCCCCGGCGCGTCCGCGTCACGGCCGGCGATATCGTGATCGCCGAGACCACCAAGGCGCTGACGCTGAAAGAGGCGAAATATCCGGCGGTGCAATATGTGCCGCGACAGGACGCCAATATGGCGCTGCTGGAGCGCACCGACCGCGTCACACATTGCCCCTACAAAGGGGATGCGAGTTATTACAGCGTCAAGGCCGACGGCAAGACGCTGGACAACGCGATCTGGACCTATGAGGCGCCCTTCCCCGCGATGACCGAGATTTCGGGCCATCTCGCCTTCTATCCGGACAAGGTGAAGATCGAGGAAGTGGGGTAAGCCCACATAGGGCCTGCTGTCATGGCCGGGCTTGTCCCGGCCATCCACGTTCTTGGCCGCCGCGGATACAAAGGACGTGGATGCCCGGGACCCGGCTCCGCCAAGGCTTCGCCGGGCTACGGGTGTTGGGCCGGGCATGCTTCAGCGAAGACGGCAAGCCCGGGCACGACGACTGGGAATGCTGACGCGAGCCCCGCTACGCCCTGAATATCGTGAGCCCCAGGATCAGTAGCACCAGGAAAATCGCGACGAACACGTAGAACAGGAAGCGGGCGATGTCGGCGGAAGCGGCCGAGATGCCGGTGAAGCCGAGCACGCCGGCCACGATCGAGACAAGTAGGAAGATCAGCGCCCATTTCAGGATCGTCATCGCCAGCTCCGAAATTGTACCGCTTGCCGCGGTCCCAAGCCCTTTTGGCGAACGCTAACTTCGTCGCAGGGAACTGGTTCCTAGCGGTCTCGAGACCTGCGGGCGTCCCAAACGACCCTTGCTGAATCCGGTTCCCGGCGGCAAAGTCCGGCCGGGACGGAAAGCGCGACCGGGGCGGCCACGATGACGATGTCACATTCAGCGACGATCGGAGCAGAGGCGCACGCGGTGCCGAAGGCCAAGGCGCGCAATCTGTCGCTCGATCGCGCCCGCACCTTCCTCACGCTGGTGGTGCTGCTGCACCACGCCGTCATTCCCTACACCTATTTCGGGCACACCGATCCGGCGTCCTGGATCGGCTTCGACATCGTCGTGCTGGCCACCGACAGCTTCTTCATGGCGATGTTCTTCTTCCTGTCAGGACTGTTCACCTGGCCGGGCATCGCGCGCAAGGCGCCGTCAGTTTTTCTCCGCGACCGCCTGTTGCGGCTCGGGCTGCCGTTCGCGATCGCGGCGTTCACCGTGATTCCCCTCGCCTATTACGCGATCGCACTGCGGCACGATCCTGGGCTGAGCTTCACGGCGTTCTGGTGGAAGACGATCACGGTTGGCCCGTGGCCGAGCGGCCCGATCTGGTTCGTGTGGGTGCTGCTGGCGTTCGACCTGACCGCGAGCTTGCTCTACCGGGTCTCCGCGCATCTGGTCGACCCGGGCAACCGCGTGTCGCTACGCGGATTCGACCAGCCGGCCGTATTCTGGCTGCTGCTCGTCGTCGTGACGACAATCGCCTACGTGCCGGCGCTGCTCTATTTCGGCGGAAGCAAATGGTTCGAGCTCGGGCCGTTCTCGGTGCAGGCGAGCCGCATCCTGCTCTACTTCGCCTATTTCTTCATCGGCGTCAGCGTTGGAGCGGCGAACTTCGATCGCGGCATCCTCAGCGCCGGCGGCCAGTTGCCGAAACAACGCTGGCTCTGGGTGATCGCCACGCTGATCCCCTACTGCCTGATGTGGGGCATGATCTACATCAAGCGCGAAGTTCTGGGCAATCCAGACCCGCAGCCGCACTGGTATCAGGCGATCTACGGCACGTTCTTCGTGCTGTTCTCAGGCTCGATCCTGCTCGCGATCCTCGCCTTCTTCCTGCACCAGAAGTCGCCGGGCCCGAACCTGCTCGACCGCATGCAGGCGGATGCCTACGGCATCTTCCTGGTGCACTACCCGATCGCGTTGTGGATCCAGTACGCGCTGTACGACTACAGCTGGCCTGCGATCGTGAAAGCCACGATCGGCTTCGTGCTCACGGTGATCTTGAGCTGGGGACTGACTGCGGCGTTGCGGAAGATTCCGGGGGCGTCACAGGTGTTGTGAGGCACGATACCGTAGCCCGGATGAGCGTAGCGATATCCGGGAAACATCACGACAAAGACCCGGATGTCGCTTCGCTCATCCGGGCTACCGGTTCAGCGCCTCAGGCCGCCTTGCCGCCCATATACTCCGGCAGCCAGCGCTCGAACGAGGTCCGCAGCGCCTCGATCGCAACAGGCGCTTCGCCCGCGATCGCGATCGCGTCGCCGGCGGTGGTGCCGATCCGCACGCAGGGCACCTCGCAGCCGCGCATCTTGGCGAGCACGCGGCCGGCCTCGGTTTCAGGCACGGTGACGAGATAGCGCGCCTGGTCCTCACCGAACCAATAGGCCTGAGGCACCAGCGCGGTCGGCGCCGCCAGCAGCTTTGCGCCGATGCCGCTCGCCATCGCCATCTCGGCCAGCGCGATCAGAAGACCGCCGTCGGAGAGATCGTGCACGGCGGTCGCAGTGCCCGCATGGATCATGCCGCGCACGCAGTCGCCGTTGCGCTTCTCGGCTGCGAGATCGACCGGCGGCGGCGCCCCCTCCTCGCGACCGCAGATGTCGCGCAGGTAAACGGACTGACCGAGCCAGCCGTGAGTTTCGCCGATCAGGAGGATCGCCTCGCCTTCGGCCTTGAAGGCGAGCGAGGCCGACTTGGTGAAGTCGTCGAGCAGGCCGACGCCGCCGATGGAGGGCGTCGGCAGGATCGCGCGGCCGTTGGTCTCGTTGTAGAGCGAGACATTGCCGGAGACGACCGGGAAGTCGAGCGTGCGGCAGGCTTCCGAGATGCCCTTCAGGCAGCCGACGAACTGGCCCATGATCTCGGGCCGCTCGGGATTGCCGAAATTGAGATTGTCGGTGATCGCAAGCGGCTTGCCGCCGACCGCAGTGATGTTGCGCCAGGCTTCCGCCACGGCCTGCATGCCGCCTTGATAAGGATCGGCCTCGCAATAGCGCGGCGTCACGTCGACGGTCAGCGCCAGGCCCTTCGGGCCGTCCTGCACGCGCACCACCGCGGCATCGCCGCCGGGACGCTGCATGGTGTTGCCGAGAATGACGTGGTCGTACTGCTCCCAGACCCAGCGCTTGCTGCACATGTCGGGCGTGCCGATCAGCTTTTCGAGCGCGGCACCGAGACTCATCGGCGCCGCCACTTCGCGCGCATGCACGACAGGCAAAGCGGCGGAGGGGACATGCGGGCGGTCATAGAGCGGCGCCTCGTCGCCGAGTTCCTTGATCGGCAAATCGGCCATGACGTCGCCGCCATGCTTGACCACAAAGCGCTTGCTCGGCGTGGTGTAGCCGACCACGGCGAAATCGAGGCCCCACTTCTTGAAGATCGCCTCGGCCTCTTTCTCCTTCTCGGGCTTGAGCACCATGAGCATGCGCTCCTGACTCTCCGAGAGCATCATCTCGTAGGCGCTCATGCCGATCTCGCGCGTCGGCACCGCATCGAGATCGAGATCGACGCCGAGATCGCCCTTGGCGCCCATCTCGACCGCCGAACAGGTCAGACCCGCCGCGCCCATGTCCTGGATCGCGATAACGCAGCCCTTCTCCATGATCTCGAGACAGGCCTCTAACAGCAGCTTCTCGGCAAAGGGATCGCCGACCTGCACGGTCGGACGCTTCTCTTCGGACTTGTCGTCGAACTCGGCCGAGGCCATCGAGGCGCCGTGGATGCCGTCGCGGCCGGTCTTGGAGCCGAGATAGACGATCGGCATGTTCACGCCGGAGGCGGCGGCATAGAAGATCTTGTCGGTGTCGGCGAGGCCGACCGCCATCGCGTTGACGAGAATGTTGCCGTCATAGCGGGTGTGGAAGCGGACCTGACCACCGACCGTCGGCACGCCGAAGGAATTGCCATAGCCGCCGACCCCGGCGACGACGCCGGAGACGAGATGCCGCGTCCTGGCATGCTCCGGTGCGCCAAAGCTCAGCGCATTGAGGCAGGCGATCGGGCGCGCGCCCATCGTAAAGACGTCGCGCAAGATGCCGCCGACGCCGGTGGTCGCGCCCTGGTACGGCTCGATGTAGCTCGGGTGGTTGTGGCTCTCCATCTTGAAGACCACGGCCTGGCCGTCGCCGATGTCGATCACGCCGGCATTCTCGCCCGGGCCCTGGATCACCCAGGGCGCCTTGGTCGGCAGGCCCTTCAGATGGAGGCGCGAGGATTTGTACGAGCAGTGCTCGTTCCACATCGCCGAGAAGATGCCGAGCTCGGTGAAAGTTGGCTCCCGCCCGATCAGCTTCAGAATGCGCTCATACTCGTCCGGCTTGAGCCCGTGGGCGGCAATAAGCTCGGGAGTGATCTTGGGTTCGTTCTTCATGGATTCGAGGCTTTCGACGGCGGTGGGCCGTTCTTAGGAACATCGGACGGCTTGGAAAAGCCCTTTATGGCGCATTTTCCCGCTGTCCCACGTTTTGCGGCCGGGGGCTGCGGGAACAGGAATTGCACAGCGTGGACAGATCGGATTTAAGGGCAAACGACTCGCAATTGAAGGCCCATTTCCTTGCACGAATTGACCAAAGCGCCCCCGCCCCGCCGCCCCGACCTCCACGTCGCCACCGATGGGGAATTCCAGGGCTGGCGAACCTGGATTCGCGACAGTTTTGAGAGCCATATCGGCCCGTTCTGGCACAGGATCGAGGACGACGGCAGCGTCCGCTCGGCGTTCCGGGTCGAGAAGAAGCACCTCAACGGCTCCGGAAACGTCCATGGCGGCTGCTTCATGGCATTCTCCGACTATTGCCTGTTCGCGATCGCCACCCACGAGCTGGATGGGCCGGCCGTGACCACCAATTTCGCCTGCGACTTCCTCGACGCGGCACGCGAAGGCGAGCTGATCGAATGCGTCGGCGAGGTCTCCCGCGCCGGCGGCTCGTTGATCTTCCTGCGCGGCAAGCTGACATCAGGCGGGCGGCCCCTGTTCACCTTCTCCGGCACGATCAAGCGGGTGAAGCGGAAGCCGGCACCACAGCCAAACGCATAGCTCGCCGCCTTCCCTTTTGGCGCCCCGTCGCCCAGACTTGGGTCCAGCGCTGTCGCGCCGGGAGCAACACCAAGGTGCCGCAGAGCACACCGCCGACGGGTCGCGCCTCGGCCTCGCCGCTGCCGTCCATGCCCGCCACCAGCGCGCGCAACTGGCGTGACTATGCGCTGCTGGTCGCGCTGGCCTGCTGCTGGAGCTCAACCTATCCGCTGGCCAAGCTCGCGCTGGATACGATCCCGCCTGTGACCTTCATCTCGGCGCGCTCGCTGATCGCGGCCGCCTTCCTGTTCGCGATCCTGTGGATGCGCGGCGTCAGGATTCCGACCGATGCGAAGGCCTGGAAGCTGTTCGCGACCCAGCAATTGATCAACTCGACCTTTCCGTTCCTGATCATCACCTGGTCTCAGCAATATGTGCCGGCGTCGAGCACGGTGGTGCTGGCCTCGACCACGCCGATCTTCGCCTTCCTGATCACCTCGCTGATCACGCGGCACGAGCCGGCAACGCTGCTGAAGCTCTTGGGCGCGATTCTCGGACTTGCCGGTACCATCGTCATCGTCGGCCTTGATGCGCTGCGCGGCTTCGGCAGCGAGATCGTGGCGGAGATCGCCATCCTGCTCGCCACCATCTCGTTCGCCTGCGCCACGATCTTCGGCCTGCGGCTGTCCGAATACGATCCGATGGTGGTGGCGGCCGGCTCGCTGCTGTTCGGCGGCCTCGTGCTGCTGCCGCCTTCACTGATCATCGACCAGCCCTGGACGTTGCACCCGACGCCGACCGCGATCACAGCCACCATCGTCATGGGCATCGTCTCCAGCGCCCTGGGGCTGATGCTGTTCTACATGTGCCTGGGACGGCTCGGCACGCTGACCACGAACGCGCAAGGCTATTTGCGCATCCCGATCGGCGTCGGCCTCTCCGTGCTGCTGCTCGGCGAGAGCGTGCCCTCGAACCTGGCGCTGGGCCTGGTGCTGGTCATGGCGGGCGTCGCCGCGATGACGGTGCCGACGGAACGGCTGAAACGATGCTAGCTATTACTTGGCGTCGTCCGCCAGCATCTTGCGATACTTCTCGACGTCGCGCGTCACGAGCTTCTGAAGCACCTCGGGCGTGTGCTCGTCGGGATCGGGTGCCACGGTCGAAAGATCGGCGAACCGTTTCTTCACCGCGTCGGTTTCCACGGCCGTACGCGCGGCGGCATTCAGCTTGGCGATGACCGCCGGCGGGGTGCCCTTGGGCGCGAACAGGCCGTTCCAGCCCTGCGCTTCGAATTCGGGCAGGCCGGCTTCGGCTGACGTCGGCAGGCCGGGCACTGTGGCGAGCCGGACGGTCGAGCCGACCACGAGCCCGCGCGCCAGCTTCTCGTTGATCGACTGCGAGACGGAGGCTGCCGCATCGCAGACGCCGTCGATCTGGCCGCCGATCGCGTCGGTGAGCGCGGGCGCGGCGCCGCGATAGCCGACCAGCGTCGCGTCGATCCCGGCGGCTGTGACGAAGCTCTTGCAGATCAGGTAATTCGAAGAGCCGACGCCGGCATGGCCGAGATTGATCTTGCCCGGATTCGCCTTGGCGTAGGCGATGAACTCCTTCAGGTCCTTTGCCGGAAAATCTTTGCGCACGGCGATGATGCCGAACGTCTTCGCCACCATGGCGATCGGCACGAAGGAGTCCGGCGTGAACGGCAGTTTTGGATAGATCGTATAAGTCGCGGCGTTGGTACCGGCATTGCCGATCGCAATGGTGTAGCCGTCGGGCTCGGCGCGGGAGGCACGCGCCAGTGCGGTCGATCCGCCGGCGCCGGCGACGTTCTCGATCACGATGGTCTGGCCGAGCGCGATGCCCATCTGCTCGGCAACGGTGCGCGCGATCACGTCGGAGGTGCCGCCAGCCGCGAACGGCACGATCATGGTGACGGGACGCTTGGGGAAATCCTGCGCGAGCGCGGCTGTCGCGAACGCAACGACGGCGACAGCGGCCGGCAGCCGCTTCAGCACGAACGCAATCACGCGGCTTTTTCCAGATGCGCGGTGAGGCCAGCGAACAGACCGCGGCCGTCGGTGCAGCCCATGATGTCTTCGACGTGGTTTTCCGGATGCGGCATCATGCCGAGCACGTTGCCCTTGTCGTTCACGATGCCGGCGATGGATTGCGCGGCGCCATTGATGTTGCTGACATCGTCGATCGTGCCGTCGGCCGAGCAGTAGCGGTACAGCACGCGACCCTCGCCTTCGAGCCGCTTGATAGTCTCCGCGTCCGCCGCATAATTGCCCTCACCATGCGCGATGGGCACGCGGATCACCTGCCCCGCATTGTAGCCGCGCGTGAACGGCGTGTCGGAGCGCTCGACGCGGAGATGCACGTCGTGGCAGATGAATTTCAGCCGCGCATTGCGCATCAGGACGCCGGGCAAGAGACCGGACTCGCAGAGGATCTGAAATCCGTTGCAGACGCCGAGCACGAGGCCGCCCTTGGCCGCATAATCGCGCACCGCGTCCATCACCGGCGCCCGCGCCGCAATCGCGCCGCAGCGCAGGTAATCGCCATAGGAGAACCCGCCGGGCACCACCACGAGGTCGGTACCATCAGGTAGCGACGTCTCGGCATGCCAGACCATTGTGGGCTCGCTGCCCGAGATCAGCCTCAAGGCACGCGCCATGTCGCGCTCGCGGTTGATTCCGGGAAAGACGAGGATGGCGGCTTTCATGGCAGAGGTTCCGAACGAGGATTGAATGGGGCTGGCACGGCTGCCAAATCGGCAGCAGACATAACCATTTGACGGGGATTTTACCAGTGCTAGCCTTGCCCGCGAGCGTTGTGCACAGGCCATAGCCCGCCATTCGGCCGATCGATTCGCCCGGGATCAAAGCCATGAATGTCCCCTCGCTGCCCGCATCCCTCTCCGAGCCGGTGTCCACCGAGGGCGTCATCGCCGCCGGTGCCTATGTCGACGGCCGGCGCGTCGCCAATATCGCCATCAGCGAAGCCTCGAGCTGGCGGGCGAAGCCCGGCCACGTGGTCTGGATCGGGCTGCACGAGCCCGACATGGCGCTGCTCAGCGCGGTGCAGAAGCAGTTCGACCTGCACGAGCTCGCCATCGAGGACGCCAACCATGCCCATCAGCGACCGAAGATCGAGCAATATGGTGAGGCCCTGTTCATCGTGGCGCGCACGGCGCAACTGATCGAGGGCCGGATCGCCTTCGGCGAGACGCACATCTTCGTCGGCGAAGGCTATCTGGTCTCGGTGCGCCACGGCGCGTCGACGTCCTACACGCCGGTGCGCGAACGCTGCGAAAGCTGCCCGCGAGCGCTCGCGCGCGGCGAGGACTACATCCTCTACGCCATTCTCGATTTTATCGTCGACAACTACTCGCCCGTGCTCGAGAGCATTCACGAAGAGGTCGAGAGCATCGAGGATGACGTGCTCTCCAAGGCGATCAGCAAGGCGCAGATCGAGCGGCTCTATATGCTGCGCCGCGACCTCTTGCGGCTCCGGACCGCGATCGGCCCTCTGGTCGAGGTCTGCCGCCGGCTCGAGCATGACGAGCTGGCGATGGTGCGCGCGACGATGCAGCCGCTGTTCCGCGACGTCACCGACCACGTCAGGAACATCCAGGAGCGGATCGATTCGATGCGCGAGGTGCTGGCCTTCGCCTTCGAAGCGAGCCTGCTGGTCGGCCAGGCCCAGGAGACGGCGGTCTCCAAGAAACTTGCCTCCTGGCTCGCGATCATCGCGATCCCGACCGCACTTGCCGGCATCTACGGCATGAACTTCAAGCACATGCCGGAGCTGGACTGGGAGTACGGCTACTACATGCTGCTCGGCGTGATGCTGGTCTCGTGCGGGGCGCTGTACTGGCGTTTTCGTCGGGTCGGGTGGCTGTGAGCCATCCCGTTCACCCGATCAGCTCGACCCGATAATTCTCGATCACGGTGTTCGCCAGCAGCTTGTCGGCGGCGTCCTTCAACGCCGCCTCCGCCTTGGCCTTGTCCGCGCCCGCGAGCTCGATATCGAACACCTTGCCCTGGCGAACGCTGGCGACGCCGTCGACGCCGAGCGACTTCAACGCACCCTCGATCGCCTTGCCCTGCGGATCGAGGATGCCCGTTTTCAACGTCACGGTAACACGTGCCTTCACGTCAGATCCCTCTTAGCTCTTCACCAGCACCGGGCCGGAGCCCGCCGGACGCTCGTTCTCCATGAGAATGCCGAGACGCTTGGCGACTTCGGTATAGGCCTCGAGCAGCCCACCGAGATCCCTGCGGAAACGGTCCTTGTCGAGCTTCTCGTTCGACTTGATGTCCCACAGACGGCAGCTATCCGGCGAGATCTCGTCGGCGACGATAATCCGCATCATGTCGTTCTCGAACAGCCGGCCGCACTCCATCTTGAAGTCGACGAGGCGGATGCCGATGCCGAGAAAGAGACCGGTGAGGAAGTCGTTGACACGGATGGCAAGCGCCATGATGTCGTCGATCTCCTGCGGTGTCGCCCAGCCGAAAGCGGTGATGTGCTCTTCCGACACCATGGGGTCGTTGAGCTGGTCGTTCTTGTAATAGAACTCGATGATCGAACGGGGCAGCTGCGTGCCCTCCTCGATGCCGAGGCGCTGCGACAGCGAGCCGGCGGCAACGTTCCGCACTACCACTTCCAGCGGCACGATCTCGACTTCGCGAATCAACTGCTCGCGCATGTTGAGGCGGCGAATGAAATGGGTCGGCACCCCGATGTCGTTGAGGTGCTGAAACAGGTACTCCGAGATCCGGTTGTTGAGGACACCCTTGCCCTCGATCACCTGATGCTTTTTCGCATTGAACGCGGTGGCGTCATCCTTGAAGTGCTGGATCAGGGTACCGGGCTCCGGGCCTTCGTAAAGAACCTTTGCCTTGCCTTCATAAATGCGACGCCGACGGCTCATGGGGATGTACCGTGTTTTGTTGAAATCCATGTATTTGGTGTGCTCCGGTTGACGAGACTACGACCCACAGCGGAGCTGCCGTGAACGGCCCGGAACCCCTAGAAACAGAACGGGAACCCAGCCTGAGGCAACCTATCCGATTGGCTGTCCAAGCACAATCGATCCGGGCGTCCGGCATCAAACTTATACCGCCTTGCCTGCGGCTTAACGGCTCGTTGTTTTGCCGATTCGTGCCCCCTATCTAGGCATGCACCGGGGCTCTCGCAACGAGGGCCGGCCGGGTCCAGTCAGCAGGGAATTGGAAAAGGCATGAGCACGTTGGACAAGCGCGAGGAAGGCTTCGAGAAGAAGTTCGCCCTCGACGAGGAGCAGAAATTCAAGGCGGAAGCCCGCCGCAACCGCCTGCTCGGGCTGTGGGCGGCCGAAAAGCTCGGCATTACCGGCGATGCCGCCACGGCCTATGCCAAGGAGGTGGTCGCGGCCGATTTCGAGGAAGCCGGTGACGCCGACGTCCTGCGCAAGGTCATGGCCGATTTCGCCGCGAAGAACGTCGCCATCACCGAACAGGCGATTCGGGCCAAGATGAACGAGTTGATCGCGGTGGCGGCGGCCGAGGTGAAGGCCGGGAAATAAGGCGAAAGCGGCATCCGCACGCACTGTCATTCCGGGGCGGTCCGCAGGACCGAACCCGGAATCTCGAGATTCCGGATCGCCGCTATCGCGGCGTCCGGAATGACGGAGGGATCGATCACCCCTCCTTGAATCCATACTCCGGCACGTTGCCGCTGGCGCCGTAATATTTATACGGCAGGAATTTGCCGCTCATGGTGATCTTGACGCGGTCGCCCTTCGGATTGGGCAGGCGCTCCATCACCATGTCGAAATCGATCGCCGACATGATGCCGTCGCCGTACTCCTCCTCGATCAGCGCCTTCCAGGCCGGACCGTTGACCATGACCAGTTCGTAGAAGCGATAGATCAAGGGATCGGTCGGCGGCATCGGCATGCCGCGCATCGGCGTCTCGTTCAACATCGTGGTCTCGGCCTTCGTCAGGCCGAACAGTTCAGCGGCGTTCGCGGCCTGCGGCTTGGTCAATTTCATTTGGCCGAGGATCGCGCCTGTTATCAGCACCTCGGAATAGCCGCCGATCTGCTCGCAAATATGTTTCCAGGTCCAGCCCTTCTCGCGCTTGATGTCGAGCAGCTTCTCGGTGAGGTCTTCGCGTTTCATGTCAGGGTCTCCTTTTTCAAGCAGTCAGCCCGGGACTCGTCCCGGGTATCCAGGTCTGTCGTTGCTCGTCTCCACTGGACGCGACGGTCAGTCCGGGCTTGCCGATATGCACCACCGGCACATTGCGCGGATCGTGAGCGGGCGTCTCGGCCGCGAAAGTCTTGCTGCGCGTCACCAGGAAATCAACGATGTGGTTGCGCAGCGCGTAGTACAACGGGTGGCGGTGCAAATCGGTGCGGCCGCGGTCCCTCGGCAGTGGGTTCACGACCACTTCGGCCAGCACCGCGCCGGGACCGTTGGTCATCAGGAATATCTTGTCGGCGAGATAGATCGCCTCGTCGACGTCATGGGTAATCATGAACGCGGTCTGCCCGGTCTCCAGACAGATGCGCCGCACCTCGTCCTGCAGCGTGCCGCGCGTCAGCGCGTCGAGTGCCGAGAACGGCTCGTCCATCAGCATCATCTTTGGCGTAATGGAGAGCGCACGCGCGATGCCGACGCGCTGCTTCATGCCGCCGGAAAGCTCGGAAGGTCGCTTGTGTTCCGAACCCGTCAGGCCGACGAGATCGATAAAAGTCTGCGCATGCGCCTTCACCTTGGCGCGATCCCAGCTCCGCCATTTCGAGCTCACGGCGTAAGCGACGTTGCCGAGCACGGTGCGCCAGGGCAATAGCGCATGGCTCTGGAAGATGACGGCACGGTCGAGGCTGGTGCCTGAAATGGCCTGCCCGTCAACGATCACCGCGCCCTCGCTCGGCGCATCGAGGCCGGCGAGGATGTTGAGCACCGTGGTCTTGCCGCAGCCGGAATGGCCGATCACGCAGCAGAACTCGCCACGCGCCATCGACAGCCAGAGATTCTCGAAGACCGCCGTCGTCGCGCCGTCCGCGCCCGGATAGCGCTTTGCGATGGCTTCGATGGAGATGAATTTTTCGGTCACGGCCCTACTCCGGAAACGTGACCATGCGCGTGAAACGCGCGAGGATCTGGTCGAGCAGCATGCCGACGACCCCGATCAGCAGGATCGCGATGATGACGTTGGTGATCGAGAGGTTGTTCCACTCGTTCCAGACGAAATAGCCAATGCCGGTGCCGCCGACCAGCATTTCGGCCGCGACGATCACCAGCCACGCAATGCCGATCGAGATGCGCATGCCGGTCAGGATCGTCGGTGCTGCCGCCGGGAGGATCACGGTGAAGGCGCGCCTGATCGTGCCGACCTCGAGCGTTCGCGCGACGTTGATCCATTCCTTGCGTACGCTCGCGACCCCGAACACGGTGTTGAGCAGCATCGGCCAGATCGAGCAGATGAAGATCACGAAGATCGCCGAGATCGAGGAATCCTTGATAGTGTAGAGCGCGAGCGGCATCCACGCGAGCGGCGAGATCGGCTTCAGCACTTGGATGAAGGGATCGAGCGCCTGACTTAGCAGCGGCGACATGCCGATCAGGAAGCCGAGCGGGATGGCGACGAGCACGGCAAGCAGATAGCCGGTGCCGACGCGCGCGATCGAGTAGCCGAGCTGGATGCCGAGCCCCTTGTCGTTCGGCCCGTTGTCGTAGAACGGCCTCCTCACATGCTCCCAGAGTTTTGCGCCGACATCGAGCGGCCCGGGCATGGCAGATTTGCCCTGGGTCGCGGTCAGGCCCATCAGCTTGGCGTATTCCGCGCTCATCGTGGCCACCGGCGCCGTCGAGCGCACGGCGAGATGCCAGACGCCCAGGAAGGCGGCGAGCAGCACGATCGAGACCAGGCCGGCGCGGAGACGGAGGGAGGCGGTGGTCATCTCCCTCTCCCCGTTCTTACGGGGAGAGGGTCGGGGTGAAGGGCATGCTTCCGCATATTCGGTGAGCGACGAACTCGCGGAGAGTCCCCCTCACCCGGATTGCATCTAACGATGCAATCCGACCTCTCCCCGCAAGCGGGGCGAGGTGAAAAGAGAGCGCGGCCGCTCACGACGCCTTCCTGATCTTGAAGCCCGCCAAATAATCCTCGGGCTTGGCCGGATCGAAAGTCTTGCCCATCACCGCGAACGATTTGTAGCTGCCGGCTGGCGGCGCCAGGCCCATCTCGGTCATCAGCTTCCTGGTGTCGGTTGCGAGATACACCTGCTCGGCGATCGCCTTGTAGTCGACGTCGCCCTTGATCTGGCCCCAGCGCTTCATCTGCGTCAGCATCCACACCGCGAAAGACTGCCAGGGGAACGGGTCGAAATCGACGCGCTTTTCATCCGTCTTCACGCCGCCGAGGCCGTCGGCATAGGTGCCGGTCAAGACCTGTTCCAGCACCGTGACCGGCGCGTTGATGTAGTTCGCCGGCGCGATGGCTTCCGCGATCTGCTTGCGGTTCTCCGCCTTCGACGCATAGGCCGTGGCATCGACGATCGCGCGCGTCAGCGCGGCAAAGCTGTTCGGCGCCGTCGTGATGAACTCGCGGCTGGCCGCGAAGCTGCAGCAGGGATGGCCGTCCCAGATTTCCTTGGACAAGAGATGCATGAAGCCGACGCCGTCATAGATCGCGCGCTGGCAGATATTGTCGGGCGCGAGGAAGCCGTCGATGTTGTCGGCGCGCAGGTTTGCCACCATTTCCGGCGGCGGTACCGAACGCAGCTGCACATCGGTGTCGGGGTCGATCCCGTGTTCGGCGAGATAGTAGCGCAGCAGATAATTGTGCATGGAATAGTCGAAGGGGATGGCGAATTTCATGCCCTTCCAATCCTTCGGGTCGCGCTTGTCCTTGTGCTTGCTCGCCAGCACGATGCCCTGCCCGTTGATGTTCTCGATCGCGGGCACGGCAAACGGAATCGCGTTGGCACCTAGGCCAAGCGAGATCGCGAGCGGCATCGGCGCCAGCATGTGCGCGGCGTCGTATTCCTTGTTGATGGTCTTGTCGCGGATCACGGCCCAGCCGGCGGTCTTGACCACGTCGACGTTGAGGCCGTGCTTGGCATAGAAGCCCAGCGGCGCCGCCATGATGATTGGCGTGGCGCAGGTGATCGGGATGAAGCCGACCTTGAGATCCTTCTTTTCCGGCGTGCCGGCCTGCGCAAAAACCTCGGTCGCGGTCTGAAGCGGGAAGAACTGCGACAGCGCGGCCAGCGCGGTGGAGGCCCCGACCGACTTCAGGAATGCTCGCCGCGCCACGTCCTGCGGAAACATCGCGCGCATCACGGCAGAGGCGACCACGCCCTCGTAGCGCTTCTCCTCGCTCTCGACGGGATCACAGCGCAACGCGGTGGCCTGCTCATGCTCCGCCGCGGATTGATGCTGACCACAGGCACAGCCGGCTCGCAGGTTGCGATTGGGATCAAACGGATTGTCGAAAGTGGACATCGGACCTCCTGCGCGTCGTTGCGAGGAGAATTACGCAAGGAGCATGCCACCACCTTCGCGCCCACCAGTGCCTTGATGACGCAGCACTTTCGCTCACACTTGGTCATTACGAAAATTCGTGATAAACGACATTTCGTAGTTGAATAACGAGATTTCGTAATGGCAACGACGCCGATACTCGCCCACGACGATGTGGCCCCGACCATCGATCCGCGCATCGCGGCCTTCGAATCCTCGGTCGAGGCGACGCTGCTGATCGACCCCTTCGGCGACCTGATCGTCGATGCCAATCCCGCCGCCTGCGCCCTGCTCGGCTACGACCGCGCGCTGCTGCGCCAGACCAGGGCGAGCACGCTGCACGCCGGCGAGCTCCCGTCGCTGACCGTGTTCACCCAGGCCGTGCTCCACAAGGGCGCCTACTGGACCACGGCGCTCAACCCGCGCCATGCCACCGGGCAAAATCTCCGGCTCGAATATGCCGGCTGCATCCTGCCCCATGACGGGCGCACGCTGGTCCAGCTCACCCTGACCGATCTCGAAGCACGCCGCCGCCGCAATGTCGATGCCGCCGCCGAAGACCACATGCGCAGCGGCATCTCGACCTGGCAGCGGGTCGAGCGCGTGTTCCAGGACATCGAGCGCGAGAACCAGCTGATCCTGCGCGCCGCCGGCGAAGGCATTTACGGCGTCAACGCGGAAGGAAAGACCACCTTCGTGAACCCCGCCGCCGAGCGGATGCTGGGCTGGACTGCCGAGGAGCTGGTCGGCAAGGAAATCCATCCCATCATGCACCACACCCACCATGACGGGCGGCACTATCACAACCATGATTGCCCGATCTACGCGGCGTTCCGCGACGGGGCCGTGCACCAGGTCGACGGCGAGGTGTTCTGGCGCAAGGACGGCTTGCCGGCCTGGGTCGAATACACCTCCACGCCGATCCGCGACCGCGGCGTGGTGGTCGGTGCCGTCGTGGTGTTTCGCGACGTCAGCCAGCGCCGCGAGGCCGACGAGAAGCTGCACGCCGCGCTCGCCGAGGTCGATCGCCTGCGCGAACGGCTCGAGCTCGAAAACGCCTATCTCCAGGAAGAGATCCGCATCGAGACCAATCCGCGCGGCATCATCGGCGGCAGCGAGGCGATCCAGACGACGCTGCGCCAGGTCAAGCTGGTGGCGCCGACCAGCGCGGCGGTGATGATCACCGGCGAGTCCGGCACCGGCAAGGAGCTGATCGCACGCGCCATCCACGAGGATTCCACCCGCAGCGACCGGCCGCTGATCCGCGTCAATTGCGCCGCGATCCCGCGCGAATTGTTCGAGAGCGAGTTCTTCGGCCATGTCCGCGGCGCCTTCACCGGCGCGACGCGCGACCGCATCGGCCGCTTCGAGCTCGCCGATGGCGGCACGCTGTTCCTCGACGAGGTCGGCGAGATTCCACTCGAATTGCAAGGCAAGCTGCTGCGCGTGTTGCAGGAGGGCAATTTCGAGCGGGTCGGCCAGGAGCGCACCCGCGCGGTCGACGTCCGCGTCATCGCCGCGACCAACCGCGACCTCAAGCAGGAGGTGCAGCGCGGCCGTTTTCGCGAGGATCTCTATTTCCGGCTCAACGTGTTTCCGATCGAGACGGTGCCGCTGCGCGAACGGCGCGAGGACATTCCACTGCTCGCCCAGCATTTTCTGACCCGCGAGAGCAAGGCGCTGAAATCGAATCTGCGCTTGTCGGAAGGCGATGCGCGGCGGCTGACGCGCTATGACTGGCCGGGCAATGTCCGCGAACTGCAGAACGTGATCGAGCGCGCTGCGATCCTGTCGCAGAACGGCCGTTTGCGGATCGATCTGCCCGACTCCTCCGGCACGCAGGCCCCGGTTGGCGCCACGCGGCAGAAGGCTGACGCACGGCCCGCTGTGATGACGTCATCCGAAATGCGCGATCACGAGCGCGCCAACATCCTGGCCGCGCTCGAGGGCTGCGCCGGAAAAGTGTTCGGCCCCGGTGGCGCGGCCGAGATGCTGGATATCAAGCCGACCACGCTGGCCTCGCGGATCAAGGCGCTGGGAATCGCGCCCCGTCCGCGTGCCCTCGGTTAGCGGCGATCACGCCGCCTTGGTCGTCACCTCCGATGCGATCGGCAATCCCTGCTCGATCGGCAGCGACGGATCGCGCGACCATTCGTTCCAGGAGCCGAAATACATCCGCACGTCCTTCACGCCGGCGTTTTTCAGCGCCAGGAACGTGTTCGAGGCGCGCGCGCCCTTGAAGCAGTAGAGATAGACCGGCGTGGAGGGCGAGATGCCGACAGTGGCGCATTCCGCCAAAATCTCGTCCTTGGACTTGAAGCGCGGGCCCTCGGCGGTTGGCTTCATCATGCGATACCATTCCAGCCACACCGCACCGGGGATGCGACCCTTGCGCGGGCAGTAATCCTTCCCGTACGGAGACGAGCTGTCGCCGATCCATTCGTCGACGTCGCGCACGTCGAGAATGGCGACGCCCGGCTTGCCGACCGCCGCCAGCATGGTCTTGGCGTCGATCAGGATATCGCCCGCTTCAGGCACGATTCCGAACGACGCCTTCGCCGGCGCCGGCACATCCTTCGTCACCGGAAGACCTGCGGCCGCCCAGGCATCGAAGCCGCCATGCAGCACCTTGATCTTGGGATAGCCGAGCATGGTGAGCAGGTAGTAGCCGCGGCAGGACTGGCCGAAGCCGGAGTTCATCGACTGCTCGTAGATCACGGCGGTCTCCTTGCCGGACAGGCCCGCGCCGCCAAAGGCGTCGGCGAACTTGGTCTTCAGCTCGGCCATGCCCTCCGGCGTCGAGGTCGCAAGAAACGTGAATATCTCATGCACGTTCACGGCATTGGGAAGGTGCCCGGCGCCATAGGCGTCGGGGTTGCGGGTGTCGATCACGACACAGGGCTCGGTCTTCAAGAGATCGGCAAGTTCGCTGGCAGAGATCAGAACGTCCGTCATTGGCAGCCTCTCCGTTGAGGTTAGATGGTGGGTGGGCTCGTAAAACTCAGGAATCGGCAAGCATCTTGCGCAACTGCTTGGTGGCAGGCGTGACGATCGCGACGAAATAGGCCTCGCGCAGGCGGCGCTGCGCGCGGTGGGACTTGAGGTAGCCGCGCGCGCCACAATGCAGCATCGCCGCATGCGCCGCCGCGACGCTGGCCTCGCCGGCGCGAAGCCTGAGCGCGATCACCTTGCGCCAGTAGGTCTCCTCTTCATTGTAGGGATCGCGCGCCAGCGCCATGGTCTCGGCCTCGAGCTCGGCGGCGAGATCGCGGAAATGCACCGGCTGTTGCGGCAAATAGCGGTTGATGTGACCGAGGGGATTATCGACCTCGTCCATGATGTTGATGCAGTCCTTGATGAGCCCGAGCGCCATGCCGGCCTGCAGCAGGATGAACCCGGCGCGGATCTTCTTGACGAACGGCGCGGCGGGATCGGCCAGGATCAGCTCGTCCGGCACGAAGGCGTCGCGGAACTGCACGCCGTAGGTGCCGGTCCCGTCCATGGCGAGAAACGGCTTGCATGGCGTCAGCGTGATCGCGGGATCCGAGCAGTCCGCCAAAAACATCACTTGGCCGGGCTCGCCACTTGCGATGCCCGGCTCGTCTTCGCGCTCGAAGATGGTGCCGAAATAATGGTCGGGTCCGAGATTGGAGACCCAGGGCAGCGCGCCGCGCACGATGTAGCCGCCGTCGACCTTGCGCCCCTTCAGCTTGAGCTTTTCGATGCCGAAAAAGCTCTTCATCGGATTGGAGAGCCCGGTGCCGCCGAGCACGCGGCCGGTCGAGAACGCATCGCCGAAGCGCTTTGCCAGCTTCATGTTGGTCGAGTTGGCGGCGTACCAGACCAGCGTGTTCTGGCACCACGCCATGAAGGCGGTGCTGCCGCAGACCTCGCCGATCGCCGACATCGCCTGGATGGCACAGCGCAAATCGGCGGGACCTTCGTGGGGCATGTGACTGCCCCAGGCACCGACCTCGCCAAGTTTGCGCAGCACTTCGGCCGGATAGACCGAGCCGTCGTCGATGCCGGCGGCGAGCGGCGCGAGCTGCTCCCGCGCGATTCGCGCCACCTCTCCTGCAATGGACGGTGCGGGCTGATCCAAAACTTCGGTCCGTGATAAAGCCAGTGAACCCATGATCGTCTCCGCACCTTGTCCTGTTGCCGTCAGCTCAGATGCCGACCTCGAGATTGACCGGGCGGGTGAAGGTGTTGGCGACCGGCGACCATTGCTTCACATGGGCCACCAGCGCATTGATCTCGTCCGGCGAGATCCCCTCACATTCCATGTCGACCTTGACGCGGACGTCGGTGAAGCCGACCGGCTTGTCCGACATGTCGCCGGTGCCCCACACCGCGGTAATGTTGAGGTCACCCTCGAGCTCGAGCTCGAGCTTGTTGACGATCCAGCCGCGATGCACGGCGTTGGCGTGCAGGCCGACGGCAAGGCAGGAGCCGAGCGCGGCCAGCGAGGCTTCGGACGGATTGGGCGCAGTGTCGTCGCCCAGAAGCCCCGGCGGCTCGTCGACGATGTAGGGCGGCAAATTGCGGATGTAGTTGGCATGGCGGAATTTTCCTTCCGCGACCGTCTTGCACTTCAAGGTCTTGATGACCTTCGGATTGGCCTTGCCGTTGGCGATCAGTTGCTCGAGGCCATTCTTGTCGATGGGCGCGAGGCAACCCGTCAGCACTGTCTTCTGAACGACGGCAGTCATCATCTTCTCCCTGGCAGAAGTGGAAATCGGCAGGATACCGAACGGTCTGTTTCCTTGCATAGAGCGTGCCAGAGCCGGCCAAAATCAAAAGGCGAAACATTGGAGCCTCTTAGCGAACGCTGCCCGCGGATTGATCAGCGACCGTTTGCTCAAAGACAATGCAGAGGGGCTTTCCCGTGCGAATCTTTTCAGCGCGGACAGATGCGGCTTGCTGATGCAGCGCGGCTGCGATTAAGTTGCATCCATGGCCAAGCCCTTACCCAAGAAGACGTCGAAGAAGATGTCTCATTTACCGCACAGCGGCACCAGCGAAGACGATTCCGCGCGCGGACGCCTGCTCAACGCCGCGACGCATCTGTTCTGCAAGAACGGGATCAACGCCACCGGCATCGACGCAATCATCGCGGAAGCCGGCACCGCGAAGACCACGCTCTATAAACTGTTCGGCTCCAAGACCAATCTCGTCAACGCGGTGCTGGAGAGCGAAGGCAAGCAGTGGCGCGAATGGTTCATCGGCGCCATGGAAGAAGGCGGCGGCGACGCGCAAGCCAAACTCACGCGCATCTTCCCGGCCCTGAAGAGCTGGTTCGCCGAAGAGCGCTTCTACGGCTGCCCCTTCATCAACGCGGTCGGCGAGCACGACAAGGACGCCAAGCAGTTCCGCAACATCGCGCTGAAGCACAAGAAGATCGTGCTCGGCCATATCGAGAAGCTCGCCGGCGAGCTCGGATCGAACGAACCCATCGTGCTCGCGCACCAGCTCGGCCTGTTGATCGACGGCGCGATCGTCGCGGCGATGGTGTCGCGCGATCCGGGTGTGGCGGATACGGCGGCGCTGACGGCAGGTCCCCTGCTCAGCCAGTCCAAGGCAAAGAAGAAGCGCGCGGCGGATCAGCTCGAGGCGGTGTGATCGCTCCCATCCCGTAGCCCGCATGAGCGCAGCGACATGCGGGACGACCGTCCCCGGATGTCGCGTCGCTCATCCGGGCTACAGCACTCGCAGCCGCTCGCGCGGTAACGCAGCAATGAACCGCCTGATCGCCCCCAGCACCGGTCCCTGATCGCCTGCAAAGAACCAGTGATCATGGCCGTCGAGCTCGACGAATTGCGCACCTTTGATCCGGCTCGCGAGATCGCGGCCGGCCGCAATCCGTACGGCCTTGTCGTCCCGACGATGCAGCACCAATGTCGGCATGGCAATCTGCGGCAAAAGCTGCCGCACGTCGGCGTCGCGAAACGCCTCGAGCACGGCCGAGATGCCGCCGGGACTGGAGGCCGCGCGCAATAGCCCCGCCCACCAGGCGCGGGCCTGGGGATCGCCGGCAAGGCTGGGCGCGAAGGTTTCAATCTCTACCGGTCCTCCCCATTGCGCAATGAGGTGCTTGCTCCAGGCGTCGTACTGGCTGGCGCGCAACGCGTGCGGATAGTCCTGCGACCAGCAGCCCTTGGCCAATGCACCGAACAGAATGAGTCCGGCCACGAGTCGCGGCTCGTCGACCGCAAATTTGACGCAGGCCGGCCCGCACTCGGATGCGCCGAACAGCACGACACGGCGCGAATCCGTCGCCCGCAACACGGTACCGATATCCTCCGCAGTGAGGTCGATACCGGGCGCAGATCCAACCCGGTCGGACAACCCGATGCCGCGACGATCGAATACGATCAGCCGCCCCAGCTTCATCAGCGAGGCCAGAAACGTCCGGCTCGCGGGATGCTCCCAGGCGCGTTCCACATGCGACACGAAGCCGGGCATGACCAGGATATCGAGCGGACCGCTGCCATAGGTCTGATACGCCAGATGCACACCGGCGCCCTTGACGTAGCGCGTCGCTGGAACGTCGGCTGCCGCCGCAGGACTCATCAACGCCTCGGTCTCGGCCTCGGGCGCAACGCCAAGCTCGTCCTTGAGCCGCTGCGTCAGCGCCGCGTGGTGCCGCTCTGCCGCACTGCGGTCACCCGCCAGTAGCAGGCTGCGGATCAGATGCCGGCCGTAGACCTCGCTCAAAGGATCGAGCTCGACCAGACGGGTCGCATGCGTGGCCGCGGAAAAGTAGTTGCCGGCGGCGGTCTTGTCCTGCACCAGGCGCTCCAGCGCGTGAACGAGCCGTCCCCGCAGCGCCTCGCGGCGAAAGAAAGCCCAGTCGTCGAATTCCGGACAGTCCTCCGGCGAGAAGCCTGCGAGGAAATCTCCGCGATAAATATGGCAGGCCTCGTCAAAGTCACCGCGATCGCAGGCGCTCTCGAACAGATGTGCATCGACCTGCAGCGCGACTGCCGGAGACCATCGCAGACTAGTCCGATCGGTCTCGAACACCTGCTGACCCAGCGTCAGCTCGATGCGGTGAAGCAGCCGCCGCAATCGCGCAAGGCCGGTCTCGCGGTCGGCCTCGGGCCACAGCTGCGTGGCCACCACGTCGCGGGCCGCAGCGCCCTTGGCTTCCGCGAGATAGACCAGCAGCGCGAGGCCCTTGCGCAGGGCCAACTTGATCGGGCGGCCGTCGGCGTGGACCTCCGGGAACCCGAACGTCCCCAGCGAGAAAACCGTCATGAAAGTCCTCCCTCCCCTCGCGGCGCCCCCGGGGGACGCACAGGGGACGGTCCAGCGATAGCAGTCGGGGCAGATCGAGCCTGCTCGCCGGCGAGCAACTCAGGCTCCTGCATGCGGCACGGCTGCATCAGGCACAATAGGAAAAAACATGATCTCGCGCCTCCTGATCCTGCTCTACGCCATCGTGAGCTACGTCATCTTCACGGTCTCATTTCTCTATGCGCTCGGTTTCGTCGGCAATTATGTCGTGCCCAAATCGATTGATAAGTCGATCAACATGCCGATCGGCGTCGGCAGCCCGACGGACCTGAGCGTGGCCATCGTCGTCAACCTGCTGCTGATGAGCCTGTTTGCAATCCAGCACAGCGTCATGGCGCGCCCGGGTTTCAAGCGATGGCTGGTCAAATTCCTCCCCGCAGCCTGCCAGCGCAGCACCTATGTGCTGCTCTCCAGCCTGATCTTGCTGCTGCTGTTTTGGCAGTGGCGTCCGATCCCGACGCCGGTCTGGCAAACGAGCGGCATGGCGGCCTGGCTGCTGATCGGCGTGCATTGGCTTGGCTGGCTGATCGCGTTCGCCTCGACCCACATGATCGATCATTTCGATCTGTTCGGCCTCCGCCAGGCCTTCGTCGCGTTCCGCGGGCGCGAGATACCAGGTCAATCGTTCAGGACGCCGCTGCTCTACAGGCTCGTGCGGCATCCCATCATGCTCGGCTTTCTGCTCGCGTTCTGGGCCACGCCCGAGATGACTGTCGGCCACCTTCTGTTTGCGCTCGCAAACACCGCCTACATCCTGGCCGCGCTTCAGTTCGAGGAGCGCGACCTGATCGCCGAATTCGGCGCCACCTACCAGGACTACCGCCGACACGTTCCCATGCTGCTGCCGCGTCTTTTCGGAGCGCCCCGATGAAAGCGATTCTGTGCACATCGTTCACCGGCCCCGGCGATTTGCGCCTCGGCGAGATCGACGAGCCGAAGCCGGCCGGCGACGAGATCCTGATCGACGTCCATGCGGCCTCTGTCAGCTTCATGGACCAGTTGGTGGTCTCGGGCCTCTACCAGATGCGGCCGCCGACGCCCTTCGTGCCCGGCACGGAAGCGGCCGGTGTGGTCGTCGCGGTCGGCGACGAGGTCACGGCATTCGCGCCCGGCGACCGCGTGGCATGCAGCGCCTGGACCGGCGGCTACGCCGAACGGATGATAGCCAAGGACTCAAAGTGCGTGCGTCTGCCTGGCGACGTCGCGTTCGAGGCCGCGGCGACGGTCCTGCATAATTACGGCACGGCCTATTATGCGCTGGTCGAGCGGGCCCGGGCACAGCGCGGCGAAACGCTGTTCGTCACCGGTGCTGCCGGCGGAGTTGGCCTTGCTGTGGTCGATCTCGGCCGCCATCTCGGCCTGCGCGTCGTCGCCGGTATCGGCTCCGATGACAAGGCCGCCCTGGTTCGCAATTATGGGGCGAGCGACATCGTCAACTATCGCAGTGAGGATCTGCGCGACCGCATCAAGTCGATCACGTCAGGAGAAGGCATCGACATCGGCTTCGACACGATCGGCGGCGCGATTTTCGAGCAGATGGCCCGGCTGGTGAAATGGGGCGGACGGCTGATGCCGATCGGCTTCACCAGCGGCGAAATTCCACAGCTCCCGATGAACCTTCCGCTTCTGAAGAACTATTCCATCCTCGGCGTCTTCGTCGGCGCCTGGGCGGAGAAATTTCCCGCGGACGCCGCGCGTATGAATGCCACGCTGATGCAATTGCTGGCCGGCGGAAAAATCCGCCCGCATATCGATCGCGTCCTCCCTTTGGAGGAGGCCGGCGAAGCCATGCGTGCCGTGGCCAACCGAACGGTTCAGGGGCGAATTGTCCTCAAGATCAGGTAAAGTGCACGGGGAAGAGAGAACAAAACCGATGACACAGATCATCATCGACAAACGCTTTTGCGGTCCTCCCAACTCCGGCAACGGCGGCTATGTCTGTGGGCGGCTGGCCCGCCACATTGCCGGCGCCGCGGAGATAACGCTGCGCGCACCGCCGCCGCTGGACACCCCGCTTGATGCGGTCGCGACGAACGACGGCACATGGGAGCTTCACGACAGCGACAAGATCGTCGCGACCGGGCGGCCGGCAAGCGTCGAGCTTGCGCGGCTGGAGACAGCGAGCCTGGAGAAAGCACGCGCCGCCGAATTGCTGGCGCTAGTCCAGCCGCACGAGCATCCGCTGCCGAATTGCTTCGTTTGCGGTCCCGCGCGTGCGAAAGGCGACGGCCTGCGCATCTTCGCCGGGCCGCTCAGCCGTCATGCGCAGATTCCTGTCCTCGCGGCGACCTGGGCACCAGATTCGAACCTCGCCGCCGAGGACGGCCTGGTCGCACCCGAATTCCTCTGGTCGGCGCTCGATTGCCCCACCGGCTTTGCCTGCAATTACGATCAGCAGAGCGGCGGCTTCGAAAAGACACCGCTCCTGCTCGGGCGGATGTCGGCTCACATCGACGCCCGCCCGCGCCCGGGAGACCGCTGCATCATCACGGCCTGGCCAACCGCCCGCGACGGCCGCAAGCGCATGGCCGACGCCGCGGTGCATGATGGAGCCGGGAAATTGCTCGCGGTGGCGCGCACGACATGGATTGCGGTGGAGCGCGAGGTGCAGCTCGGGCGCCTTTCGTAGAGGGGATATGGGCGCCCGGTACGGAGCCAGCCAGCTTTCGGCTAGCCAAGAGAGCACTCCACCTTGCCCACCGTGCGACGCTGCCAAGCGTCGAGAAGCATTGAACCCCTATTTGATCAAAGATACCCTTGCAGCTGTCGCCAACGCAAAAAAGATCCAAGGGGGTACGCGATGATCCGCAAGTTAACGGCATTTGCAATCCTTGCTACGGGCACGTTCATCGCTGGCGTCGCAAATGCCGAGGCACAGCAGCCGGAGCTTAATGCGCCTGACCTAGTCCTCGTTAATGGCAAGGTTCTGACGTTAGACGACCGATCGACCGTCACGGAGGCAGTCGCCGTCGCGGATGGAAAGATCATCGCGACCGGAACCAGTGCTTCGATCAAGGCGCTTGCAGGCGCCCGGACCCGCGTGCTCGATGTGTCTGGCAAGACCGTCATCCCCGGATTGATCGATACACACGCTCACTTCAAAGCCGCTGGTCTGGGCGACTATGTCGTAAGCCTGGGCCGAGCCAAGACCGTTGCGGACGCGCTCGAGGCCATCAAATCATTCGCCACGAAGAAAAAGCCGGGTGAGTGGATTGTAGGTGGCGCGTGGCATCCACCCTCACAATTGGCCGAGAAGCGCTATCTGACGAGGCAGGAGATCGATAGCGTTGCTCCAGACAACCCGGTCTATCTTCGCACCGTCGGGCATTTCTCGATGGCGAACACCATGGCTCTACAAGTGGTCGGTGTCGACAAGACCACCGCGGATCCGAGTGGTGGAAAGTTTGAACGCGACGCAGCCGGTGAATTGACCGGCGTGCTCGTGGAGACGGCGATCGATCGGGTCGAGAAGGCCGTACCACCCTGGACAGAAGACGACGAAATGCGGCAATTCACCATTGCCGAAGGTGTGCTGAACAGTTTTGGCATCACCAGTGTGATCGAAGGCGCAACAGAGCCACGCGACGTCCGCACGCTGCAGAAGCTTGTCGCAGCCGGGAAGGCCACTTTGCGCACCGGCGTGATGTTTCGACCGGAGCCCCCAGCTGATCTGACTGCATGGGAAGCGATCATGTCAGGCAATGGCGCCTCATCAGGGTTCGGTGACGATTGGCTCAAGTTCGCCGGCATCAAGATCTTTTACGACGGCGGCATGACGCTGAAGACGGCGCTCATGCGTGACGTGTATCCCGATTCACACGACAACTATCACGGCATCACGCAGCAGACTCCCGAGCGGCTGAAGCAACTCATCGCCGTCAGCAACCGTTATGACTGGCGTGTCGGTGTCCACGTGGTGGGCGACCTGGGTATTGACCAGGTGCTCGATGCCTTCGAGGCAGCGGATAAAGAAAAATCGATCCGCGATCGTCGCTTCGTCCTCATCCACGCCAGCCTGATCCGGCCAGAACAGATGGAGCGTGCGCAGAGACTCGGAGTCCGCATCGATTTCCAGAACGTTTTCATGTGGGATAAGGCAGCGACCGTCGAACGATTTCTCGGGAAAGCGACCGCCGACCGCGCCGTACCGACCAGAACGTTGATCGAAAAAATGGGGCTCAACAGCCTCGGCGCCGGGACGGATTTTCCGGTCAACCCGATCAACCCCTTCCTCAACATGTACATCATGGTGACCAGGAAGGACCCCAACGGAAACGTCTACGGCTCGGCAGAAGCCATTACGCGCGAGCAGGCCCTCCGGCTCTACAGCAGCGCGGCTTCGCGCTACACGTTCGATGAAGCGCGCAAAGGGACCATCGAACCCGGAAAGCTGGCGGACATCGTGGTGCTCTCCGCCGACTACGCGGCCGTGCCGGAGGAGCAGATCAAGGACATCAAGGTGGACCTGACCCTGGTCGGCGGCAAGGTTGTCTTTCAGCGCTGAACCGGCGCTGATCGGCCAAGGTGAGCGAGACCGACAATCCGCTTTGCTTTTCGACGAAATCTAAGCGCTCTGCTGTATCATTCCCTGCAGCCGCTCCAGCTCCGCCTCGATATCGCGCTCCACATCCGCCGCCCGAATCTCCAGCACCCGATAATCGCGCGCCTCCAGCCACGCCCGCCGCGACGCACGATCCGCGACGATCGCCTCGTTCTCACCCGCGTTCACCAGCTCGATCGCGATCCGGTGCGGGAACGAGACGAAGTCCGGGATGTGCCGCCCCACCGGGGTCTGGCGCTTGAACCCTCCTGCGAAGCGGCGATCGCGTGTGAGCGCCTGCCAGAGCAGGCGTTCGGCGTCGGTTGGGTTGCGGCGGAGCAGGCGGGCGAGGCCGCGTACGGTGGAGCCACTGTCGGGCACGCCGCCGCCCTGCCCGTGCTCGGCCAAAAGCGCGCGCAGCCGCGTGGCTTGCTCGCCGTCGAGCACGCCGCCCTTGGCCGGGCCCTTGCGCCCTTCCGCGATCGCCATCACGACACCGTGCAGGGTGTGCATGTCCTGCTTGGTCGGCTCCATCCGAGTGAAGATGTTGCGCAGGTTCACCAGCATGGTGTCGCGCTTCTCGGCCGGGCGCAAAAATTCGACCCGGTCGAGCTCGCGGATCAAATTGTCGAAGAAGGCCTGCATCTGGTGCTGCGAGGCGCGCTCGGAGCGCTCCGGCATGGCGTGCGGCAGCTCGCCGGAGGTCGCGCGCTTGAACCATTCGTAGCCGACCAGCAGCACGGCCTGGGCGAGGTTGAGCGAGGCAAAGCCCGGATTGACCGGGAAGGTAATGATGCGGTTGGCAAGCCCGACCTCCTCATTGGTCAGGCCCCAGCGCTCCCGGCCGAACAGGATACCGGCCTTTCCGCCGGCGGCGACGTGCCCGGAAATCTCACTAGCTGCGGCTTCCGGCCCCACCACCGGCTTGGCCTGGTCGTGGGGGCGCGCGGTCGTGGCGAAGAGCAGGTCGAGGTCGGCCACGGCCTCGCCAACCGTGTCGAACAGTTCGACCTTATCCAGAATATAGTCGGCCCCGGCCGCGGCGCGCTGGGCGGCGATGTTCGGCCAGCCGTCGCGCGGGTTGACGATGCGCAAGGCGCCAAGCGCGAAGTTGCCCATGGCGCGCGCGGCCATGCCGATGTTTTCGCCAAGCTGCGGCTCGACCAGGATCACGATGGGACCGTCGAGGGAAAGGCCCGCCTTGCTCTTGTCAGTCCCCGACATCTCGCTTCGCTTTCACACTGGTTCTCAAGGCCTTGGACAGGCCCTCTTGATGAAATGATTCAAGGCCGGTCCTGACCTGGTCTCGACCCGGTCTTGACCTGCTCTCGGGCCGGCTGCCCGTTCGCCTGTCGTTTGCCTGTCCTGACAAAATTCTCAAGGGAAATAACGGGTTGGATTCGACTTTTGAATCTCGCCTGAAACTTCAGCCCTGCCCTCGCGACGGGGCTCCTCGAACCCCCATCTGCGGGGGCTGGATGAGCTAAAAGTGCATAATCCCTTGGCTTTCGCCCGCTGCTATCAGGTGCTAAGAGGCGGCGGATATTCCCGTGGCGCGCCAAAGCGCCGTTCCCAAGAGGCTTCCCCGATCATGGCAAAAATCAAGGTGTCCAACCCCGTCGTCGAACTCGATGGCGACGAGATGACCCGGATCATCTGGCAGTACATCAAGGACAAGCTGATTAACCCATTCCTGGATGTCGAGCTGCTCTATTTCGACCTGGGGATGGAGTACCGTGACGAGACCAACGATCAGGTGACGATCGACGCCGCCGAGGCCATCAAGAAGGTCGGCGTCGGCGTCAAGTGCGCCACGATCACCCCGGACGAGGCCCGGGTGAAGGAATTCAACCTCAAGCAGATGTGGAAGTCGCCGAACGGCACCATCCGAAACATCCTCGGCGGCTGCATCTTCCGCGAGCCGATCATCTGCAAGAACGTGCCGCGCCTCGTTCCGGGCTGGAGCAAGCCGATCATCATCGGTCGCCACGCCTATGGCGACCAGTACCGCGCCACTGACATCAAGTTCCCGGGCAAGGGCACGCTGTCGATGAAGTTCGTCGGCGAGGACGGCACCGTGATCGAGCGGGAAGTGTTCAAGGCGCCCAGCGCCGGCGTCGCCATGCAGATGTACAATCTCGACGATTCCATCATCGACTTCGCCCGCGCCTCGCTCAATTACGGCCTGCTGCGCAACTACCCGGTCTATCTCTCGACCAAGAACACCATCCTCAAGGTCTATGACGGCCGCTTCAAGGACATCTTCCAGGACATCTACGACCGCGAGTTCAAGAAGGAATTCGAGGCCAAGGGCCTGACCTACGAGCACCGCCTGATCGACGACATGGTGGCCTCGGCGCTGAAATGGTCCGGCGGCTATGTCTGGGCCTGCAAGAACTACGACGGCGACGTGCAGTCCGACACGGTGGCGCAGGGCTACGGCTCGCTCGGCCTGATGACCTCGGTCCTCCTCACCCCCGACGGCAAGACAGTGGAAGCCGAGGCCGCCCACGGCACGGTGACCCGCCATTACCGCGAGCACCAGAAGGGCAAGGAGACCTCGACCAACTCGATCGCGTCGATCTTCGCCTGGACCCGCGGCCTGTCGCACCGCGCCAAGCTCGACAACAATGCCGAGCTCGCCAAGTTCGCGAACACCCTGGAGAAGGTCTGCGTCGACACCGTCGAGGAAGGCTACATGACCAAGGACCTCGCGCTCCTGGTCGGCGCCGACCAGCGCTGGCTCTCGACCACCGGCTTCCTCGACAAGGTCGCCGAGAACCTCGGGAAGGCGCTGGCGGCGTAAGCTGCCTCCACCCCGTCATTGCGAGCGAAGCGAAGGAATCCAGACTGTCTCTGCGGAGAGATACTGGATTGCTTCGTCGCAAGAGCTCCTCGCAATGACGAGACTTTTGCCTGAGGAAGCACCATGACGACACTCAAGAGTCTTGCGTTTGCAGTTCTCGTGCTGACCAGCACGCCCGCATTCGCCGCCGACCCGCTCCCCGACGCCATCGCCGCGCCCGGCGAGAGCATCGTGCTCAGTGTCCACGCCGAGGGCGCGCAGGTCTATGAGTGCAAGGCCGGCACCGACGGCAAGCTCGCCTGGGCCTTCCGCGAGCCGATCGCGACGCTGCTCGTCGAGGGCAAGACCATCGGCCGGCACTATGCCGGGCCGAACTGGGAGCATGCCGACGGCAGCGCCGTGGCCGCCAAGGCCGCCGGCAACGCCCCGGGTACCACCGCTGGCGACATTCCCTGGCTGAAGCTGGAAGTGACGACCCACCGCGGCAGCGGTGTCCTCTCGCCCGTGACCACGGTTCAGCGCATCAACACCCGTGGCGGCAAGCTCGACGGCGCATGCGACAAGGCCGGCGACTTCAAGAGCGCGCCCTACTCGGCCGACTACGTGTTCCTGAAGAAAGGCTGAGCCCTCAACGGTCGGTGCCGTCGCGCTCCGCCTGCGCCAGCTCCGCCACGGCAAGGTCGCCGCTGCCCTCCAGCCGCGCCTTCGCCGTCTTGTGGACGTGCGCGGCGAGCGTCGGCATGCGTTCGATCAGGGCGTGAAAGTCCTGGGCGTCGAGCACGAGCAGCCGGGTCTTGCGTGTCGCCGTCACCGTGCCGCTGCGTTTTGTCTTATGCAGCAGCGCGATCTCGCCGAAGAAGGTGCCATCCGCGAGCCGCACCTGCTGGTTCGGCAGCGCGATCTCGACCTCGCCGGCGGTGATGAAGTACATCGACGAAGCCGCATCGCCCCGCCGCACCAATATCTCGCCCTGCTCGATGGTGCGCGCCCGCAGCAGCCGCATGATGTCGGCGATCTCGGATGCGCTAAGATGCGAGAACAGCGGCACCCGCGCCAGCATGCCCCAGGTGACCACGAAGTCGCGCCGCTTCACCTCTTCCGCAAAGGCCGTCGAGATGATCGCGACCGGCAGCGCGATCATGGCAAACCCGCTGATGATGGTGAAGACGGAGATGAACTTTCCGAGCGCCGTCACCGGCACGACGTCGCCATAGCCGACGGTGCCGAGCGTCACGATCGCCCACCACATCGCCTGCGGAATGGTGCCGAGCTTGTCCGGCTGCACGTCGCGCTCGATGGCGTAGAGCAGCGAGGCAAACGTCAGAACCGCGCCGATCAGGATGACGATGCAGCCGATCAGCGCCCGCCGCTCGGCGTGCACGGCCGCGAGCAGCGAACGCATCGCCGGCGAGTACCGCACCAGCTTGAAGAACGGCAGCACGCCGAGGGCTGCCAGCGTCGCATGCCGGCCGGTGGCGAGCACGATCGCAGCCGGCAGGAACGCGAGCAGGTCGATGATGCCGAGTGCGGAGAAGACATAGCCGAGCCGGTCGGACAGCGCGGACGCCGTGCGCTGGGTATGGCCCGCCACGGTCCACAGCCGCGCGGCATATTCCAGCGCGAACACGATCACGGACAGGATGGAGATGCCTGCGAACAGCGTACCGAATTGCGCGTCCAGCTCCGGCACCGAGGCAAGGATCATGGCGGCGACGTCGAGCACGATGACGCCAATGACCAGCTGGATGAAGCGCGACCCGACCGAGTAGGCCAGCGGATCGTGCTCCAGCAATTCGTAGAGGCGATCCCTCAGATTGGGATCAGTTGAGCCACGCCCTCGCGGAACGGGGCGCACCTGGCTACGCGCCGGCCGATTTTTGTTCAGTCATGGCTTTTTCGATCGCCGTGAGCGCCGCGGCCGCATTCGCACCATCGGGGCCGCCGGCCTGCGCCATGTCGGGCCGCCCGCCGCCGCCCTTGCCGCCGAGCGCCTCGGAGGCGACCTTCACCAGATTGACCGCATTGAAGCGCGAGGTGAGGTCAGCGGTGACGCCGACCACGACGCCGGCCTTGCCGTCCTCGGTGACGCCGACGATGGCGACGACGCCGGAGCCGATCTGCTTCTTGCCGTCGTCGGCAAGGCTCTTGAGATCCTTCATCTCGATGCCCTCGACCGCGCGCGCCATCAGCTTGACGTCGCCGACCTCGCGCACACCGGAGACCGCGCCGTTGCTCGCAGCCGCACCGCCGCCCATCGCGAGTTTCTTGCGGGCGTCGGAGAGTTCGCGCTCGAGCTTCTTGCGCTCCTCCATCAGGGCACTGATGCGCGCCGGGACGTCGTCGATCGAGGTGCGCAGTTCGTTGGCCGCCGTCTTCGCCAGCGCCATGGTCTCGTTGGCGTGCTTGCGCGCGTAGTTGCCGGTCAGCGCCTCGATGCGGCGCACGCCGGAGGCAACCGCGCTCTCGCCGGTCAGCGTGATCAGGCCGATATCGCCGGTGCGCTTGACATGCGTGCCGCCGCACAGTTCGACCGACCAGCCGAGCGCGTTGGTGCCGCGCTCGCGCGCGGTCCGGCCCATCGAGACGACGCGAACCTCGTCGCCATATTTCTCGCCGAACAGCGCGCGTGCGCCGGCCTCGCGGGCCTCGTCCACGCCCATGACGCGGGTCGAGACTTCGTCATTCTCCAGCACCACCTCGTTGGCGATGTCCTCGACGCGCGCGAGCTCTTCCGCCGTGATCGGCTTCGGATGCACGAAGTCGAAACGCAGCCGATCCGGCGCGACCATCGAGCCGCGCTGGGCGATGTGATCGCCGAGCACCTGGCGCAGCGCCTCGTGGATGAGGTGCGTGGCCGAGTGATGCGCGCGGATCGAAAAGCGCCTGCCGTGATCCACTTCGAGCTGCAGCGCGGTGCCGAGCTTGAGCTCGCCGCTCTCGACCGTGCCGACGTGAACGAAGAAATCGCCGAGCTTCTTCTGCGTATCGGTGACGCGGAATTTGATGCCGCCCTCGCCGGTCAGCACGCCGGTGTCGCCGACCTGGCCGCCCGACTCCGCGTAGAACGGCGTCTGGTTCAGCACGATCGCGCCAGTCTCGCCGGCCTTGAGGCTCATGGCTTCCTTGCCGTCCTTGACCAGCGCGGTCACCACGCCTTCGGCGCTCTCGGTCTCGTAACCCAGGAATTCGGTTGCGCCGAGCTTCTCACGCAGCGGGAACCAGATCGCCTCGGAAGCCGCTTCGCCCGACCCCTTCCAGGACTCGCGCGCCTTGGCCTTCTGACGCTCCATCGCGTCGGTGAAGGAAGCCTGGTCGACGCTGATGCCGCGCGACTTCAGCGCGTCCTGCGTCAAATCGAGCGGGAAGCCGTAAGTGTCGTACAGCGTGAAGGCGACGTCGCCGTCGAACATGTCGCCCTTCTTCAAGGACGCGCTCTTCTCGTCGAGAATGGCGAGGCCGCGCGTCAGCGTCTTGCGGAAGCGGGTTTCTTCCAGCCGCAGCGTTTCCTCGATCAAATTTTCCGCGCGCATCAGATCCGGATAGGCCTGGCCCATCTCGCGCACCAGCGCCCAGACCAGGCGATGCATCAGCGGTTCTTGCGCACCGAGCAGCTGCGCATGGCGCATCGCGCGGCGCATGATCCGGCGCAGCACATAGCCGCGGCCCTCGTTCGAGGGCAGCACGCCGTCGGCGACGAGGAAGGCCGACGAACGCAGATGGTCGGCGATGACGCGGAACGAGGCCACGGTCTTCTCGTCCGGTCCGCTTCCGAGCGCCGACGCCGTCGCGTCGATCAAATGACGGAACAGGTCGGTCTCGAACACGCTGTCGACGCCCTGCATGATGCAGGCCATGCGCTCCAGCCCCATGCCGGTGTCGATCGAGGGACGCGGCAGCGCCACGCGCTCCTCCTTCGTCACCTGCTCGTACTGCATGAAGACGAGATTCCAGAATTCGAGGAAGCGATCGCCATCCTCCTCAGGCGAGCCCGGAGGCCCGCCCCAGATGTGCTCGCCGCGATCGATGAAGATCTCCGAGCACGGCCCGCACGGCCCGGTGTCGCCCATCGCCCAGAAATTGTCCGAGGTCGGGATGCGGATGATGCGGTCCTCGGAGAAGCCCGCGATCTTCTTCCACAGCCCGGCCGCCTCGTCGTCGGTGTGGTAGACCGTGACGAGCAGCTTGTCTTCCTTGAGCCCGAACTCCTTCGTGATCAGCGTCCAGGCCAGCTCGATCGCGCGCTCCTTGAAATAGTCGCCGAAGGAGAAGTTGCCGAGCATCTCGAAGAAGGTGAGATGGCGCGCGGTGTAGCCGACATTGTCGAGGTCATTGTGCTTGCCGCCGGCGCGCACGCATTTCTGCGAGGTGGTGGCGCGCTGATAGGGCCGCTTCTCGACGCCGGTGAAGACGTTCTTGAACTGCACCATGCCGGCATTGGTGAACATCAACGTCGGATCGTTGCGCGGCACCAATGGCGAGGACGACACGATCTCGTGGCCGTTCTCGGCAAAGAAGTTCAGAAAGGTCGACCTGATCTCGTTGACGCCGCTCATGTTCATCCAATCGGGTGTGCTTGCACCCGCCTTCCAGCCATCCAAACCGCAAGTTTGGGCTGATATCTGCGGGTCAAAGCGCTTTTAGACAAGGCCAGCTTCGCTGTCCAGAAACTGTGCAGACAGATCAAGGCGTTGCCGCAGATGCGCAATCCCGTTGGAAAGCCGCCGATGCCGCGTTGACAGGCTTGGCCGGCCTGTGGTCTTTACCTATCTGTATCGTACGGCCACGTCGGGAGAGACCGGCACTGGTGCCGGCGCCGAAGGAGCAACCGCCCCGGAAACTCTCAGGCAAAAGGACCGCGTGGCTTTGACAGCATCTGGAAAGAGGCGCCGACCGGCTTAACCCGGATGGCGTCCGCCGACGGGATAATACTCTCAGGCACAGCGACAGATGGGGCTTCGATTGGTGTCCACGGGAAATCGTTCCCGGGGAACCGCCGAGGGCCCCCCGATGCTTGCGCGTGACGACAAAGACTCCCTGAAACGCACCCCTCTTTACGATCTTCATGTCTCGCTCGGCGGCAAGATGGTGCCGTTCGCGGGCTATGACATGCCGGTGCAATTTCCGGCCGGAGTCCTGAAGGAGCACCTTCATACCCGCAATGCGGCCGGCCTGTTCGACGTCTCTCACATGGGCCAGATCGCACTCAGGCCGAGATCGGGCAAGGTCGAGGACGCCGCCCGCGCGCTCGAACGGCTGGTGCCGCAGGATATTTTGGCGATCGCGCCGGGCCGGCAGCGCTACGCCCAGTTCACCAATGCCGAGGGCGGGATTCTGGACGATCTGATGGTCGCCAATTTCGGCGATCACCTCTTCCTGGTCGTCAACGCCGCCTGCAAGGCCGAGGACGAGGCGCATCTGCGCGCGAATCTCTCGGACGACTGCATGATCGATTCGCTTGCCGACCGCGCGCTGATCGCGCTGCAGGGGCCGAAGGCGGAATCGGCGCTGACGAAATTGTGTGCAGAAGCACCCGCCATGAAATTCATGGATTCCGGCCCGCACAGGGTTGCCGGCCTCGACTGCTTCGTCTCGCGCTCAGGCTATACCGGCGAGGACGGATTTGAGATTTCGGTTCCTGCCGGCGACGCCGAACGGCTCGCCAAGGCCCTGCTGGACAATCCGGACGTCATGCCGATCGGGCTCGGCGCCCGTGACAGCCTGCGGCTCGAGGCCGGGCTTTGTCTTTACGGCCACGACATCGACACCGCGACCACGCCGGTCGAGGCCGCACTGGAATGGTCGGTGCAGAAGAGCCGCCGCACCGGCGGCGCGCGTGCCGGGGGCTTCCCCGGCGCGGCAAAGATTCTCGCCCATTTCGACCATGGCGCATCCCGCCGCCGCGTCGGCCTGCGCACCGAGGGCCGCGCGCCGGTGCGCGAAGGCGCGCTGCTGTTTGCGGATGCGACCTCCGCCGAGCCGATCGGAAAGGTCACCTCGGGCGGTTTCGGCCCGAGCCTGAATGCGCCGGTCGCGATGGGCTGTGTGCCCACCGCATCGAGCGCGATCGACACAAAACTCTTCGCCGAGGTGCGCGGCCAACGCCTGGCCGTGCAAATCGCCGCCATGCCCTTCGTGAAAAACACCTACAAACGCTGAGGACCGAGAAAATGACCACGACGCTGTACACCTCCGACCACGAATGGCTCGCGATCGACGGCGATGTCGCCACCGTCGGCATCACCGACTACGCGCAATCGCAGCTCGGCGACGTCGTGTTCGTCGAATTGCCCAAGCTCGGCCGCACGCTGAAGAAGGCCGAACCCGCCGCGGTCGTGGAATCGGTGAAGGCCGCATCGGACGTCTACGCGCCGGTGACGGGCGAAGTGCTCGAGACCAACGCCGCGCTCGCCGCCGAGCCCGCACTGGTGAACTCGGATGCGCAAGGCGCGGCGTGGTTCTTCAAGATCAAGATGGCCGACAAGAGCGAGCTCGGCGGTCTGATGGACGAAGCGGCGTACAAGGCCCACACGGCGTGAGATGATGCGAACTCTGACCTCATATTCGGTGTCATCGTCCGCGAAGGCGGACGATCCAGTACGCCGCGGCCCATCGGCCCTAGCCGAAGCGGCTGCGTTTACTGGATGCCCCGCCCCCGTGCGCAAGTGCGCACTAGGCGGGGCATGACGGCGACAAGAACATCTGAAGCGAGGACCCATGATGACCGCACACCGCAAATCCAACGGCGACACCACCAGCTTCGTTCGCCGCCACATCGGCCCCTCCGCGCGCGACGTCACCGCGATGCTCGAGGCCGTCGGCGCGAACAGCGTCGATACGCTGATGGCGCAGACGCTGCCGGCCTCGATCCGGCAGGCCGCCCCACTCGATCTCGGCAAGCCGCTCAGCGAGACCGAAGCGATCGCGCATATGGGCGAACTCGCCGCCCAGAACCAGGTCTTCACCTCGCTGATCGGCCAAGGCTATTCCGGCACGATCCTGCCCGCGGTGATCCAGCGCAACATTTTGGAGAACCCGGCCTGGTACACGGCCTACACGCCCTACCAGCCCGAGATCAGCCAGGGCCGGCTCGAGGCGCTGCTCAACTTCCAGACCATGATCTGCGACCTCACCGGGCTCGACGTCGCCAACGCCTCGCTGCTCGACGAGGCAACCGCGGCCGCCGAAGCAATGGCGCTCGCGGAGCGGCACTCGCGGGTCGAAGCAAAGGCCTTCTTCGTCGACAAGGACGTGCATCCGCAGACACTCGCCGTGATGCGCACCCGCGCGGAGCCCCTGGGCTGGACCCTGGTCGTCGGTGATCCCCTCACCGATCTCGACAAGACGGACGTGCTTGGCGCGCTGCTGCAATACCCGGGCTCGTCAGGCGCTGTGCGCGACCTCAGGCCCGCGATCGCCAGCCTGAAGGCCAAGGGCGCGCTCGCGATCATCGCTGCCGATCTGCTGGCGCTGACAGTGCTCGCCTCGCCCGGCGAGCTCGGCGCCGACATCGCCATCGGCTCGGCGCAACGTTTTGGCGTGCCGATGGGGTATGGCGGGCCGCACGCGGCCTATATGGCGGTGCGCGATGCGCTGAAGCGTTCGCTGCCCGGCCGCATCGTCGGCCTCTCCGTGGACTCGCGCGGGATGCCTGCCTATCGCCTCGCACTGCAGACCCGTGAGCAGCACATCCGCCGCGAGAAGGCGACCTCCAACATCTGCACCGCGCAGGTGCTGCTCGCCGTGATCGCCTCGATGTATGCGGTCTATCACGGCCCCGAAGGCCTGACGCAGATCGCGCGCAATGTGCATCGCCGCACGGCGGTGCTCGCCGCGGGCCTGCGCAAGCTCGGCTTTGCGCTGCAGTCCGACAGCTTCTTCGATACGCTCAGCGTGGTTACAGGCGCGAAGCGTGCCGAGATCGTCGCGCGCGCGGCGGCCGAGAAAATCAATCTCGGTGTCGGCGACGACAGCTTGCGCATCGCGCTGGACGAGACCACCACGCCCGCGACGGTGGAAGCGGTCTGGCGCGCTTTCGGCGGCCAGCTTGCCTACGCCGAGATCGACGCGACCACGCGTGAGGCGCTGCCGGAGGCGCTCAAGCGCGCGACCTCCTTCCTCACCCACCCCGTCTTCCATGCGCATCGCTCGGAGACCGAGATGTTGCGCTACATGCGCAAGCTCAGCGATCGCGACCTCGCGCTCGACCGCGCGATGATCCCGCTCGGCTCGTGCACCATGAAGCTGAACGCGACCACCGAGATGATGCCGCTGACTTGGCCGGAATTCGGCAGCCTGCACCCGTTCGCCCCGCGCGAGCAGGCGAAGGGTTACTACGCGCTGTTCGCGCGGCTGGAAAAATGGCTGTGCGACATCACCGGCTATGACGCGATCTCGCTGCAGCCGAATTCCGGTGCGCAAGGAGAATATGCCGGGCTTTTGGCCATCCGCGGCTATCACGCGGCGCGTGGCGAGACCCACCGCAAGATCTGCCTGATCCCCTCCTCCGCCCACGGCACCAACCCGGCTTCGGCCGCGATGGTCGGCATGGACGTGGTGGTGGTCGCCTGCGAGAAGAACGGCGACGTCGACGTCAACGATCTCCGCGCCAAGGCCGAGAAGCATTCGAACGACCTCGCCGCCGTCATGATCACCTATCCCTCGACCCATGGCGTGTTCGAGGAACATATCCGCGAGATCTGCGACATCGTGCATGGCCATGGCGGGCAGGTTTATCTCGACGGCGCCAACCTCAACGCGCAGGTCGGCCTTAGCAGGCCCGGCGATTACGGCGCCGATGTCAGCCATCTCAACCTGCACAAGACCTTCTGCATCCCGCATGGCGGCGGCGGCCCGGGCATGGGCCCGATCGGCGTCAAGGCGCACCTCGCCCCGTTCCTGCCGGGGCATCCAGCGGCGAACGGGGATGCGCCGGTCGGCCCAGTCTCGGCAGCGCCGTTCGGCTCAGCCTCGATCCTGACCATCTCCTACATCTACATCCTGATGATGGGCGGCGAAGGCCTCAAGCGCGCCACCGAGATCGCGATCCTCAACGCCAACTACGTCGCAGCAAGGCTCGATGCGCACTTCCCGGTGCTCTACAAGAACGAGAAAGGCCGCGTCGCGCATGAGTGCATCGTCGATCCCCGCGCGCTGAAGACGACCTCAGGCGTCACCGTCGACGACATCGCAAAGCGCCTGATCGACTACGGCTTCCACGCGCCGACCATGAGCTTCCCGGTGCCGGGCACGCTGATGATCGAGCCGACCGAATCGGAATCCAAGGCGGAGCTCGATCGCTTCTGCGATGCCATGATCGCCATTCGGAAGGAAATCGCCGAGGTCGAAGCAGGCCGCTTCAAGATCGAGGCGTCGCCGCTCCGCCACGCCCCGCACACCGTGCATGACATCGCGGATGACGATTGGAAGCGCGCTTACACCCGCGCCGAGGGCTGCTTCCCCGCGGGCACCTCGCGCACGGACAAATATTGGTCTCCGGTCGGGCGCGTCGACAACGTCTATGGCGACCGCAATCTGGTGTGCTCCTGCCCGCCGGTGAGCGATTACGCGGAAGCGGCGGAGTGACGAATCGTAGGGTGGGTTAGCGCAGCGTAACCCACCACTTCAGCTTCAACGCAAACGACCAGTGGTTGATTACGCCTACGGTTCTAACCGTCGGGCCAACGCATGAGGCTTCCCGCTCGGGCCACAAGGCTCTCGCAATGAGTGCTCGCAACCGTGAGCGCCCAGGCCTGGGATCTATCGATCTGGTCCTGGAGATCAGCGAGCGCCTGCGCCTGCCAGTGAGCTCTTTCGCGTCCGAGGGGCAAGGATTCGGTCTCCGATGCAATTCCGACGAAAGGGGAGATATCGGGATCGTCTTCAAGGCGGGCCTTGAAGCTATGCCCTACAATTGCCCTGGCACCTTCCAACGGAGAGACGCTTCCGGAAAGTATGCCTTTCGCCGTCTCAATAACGATCTGGCGAGCAGCAATGACCTCGGATTGATTCCAACTCACGGCGATCCCGGCCTCACCAACTGATCCGGATATCTCGTGTATCACAAAACGAAACAGGCGCCGAAGACGTCGGCAACTCAACGTCCTCAGCGCCCGCTCCTCGCGAAAAACTCTACTGTTGAAGCTTACTCGTCCCCCGGCTCCTCGCCGTCGGCGTCACGCTCGGGGCTGCCGGCGAGGATCTGCTCGGCGATCAGGCCGGAGTTCTGGCGGATCGAGGTCTCGATCTTGGCGGTGATGTCGGGGTTGGCCTTCAGGAACGCTTTCGAATTCTCGCGGCCCTGGCCAAGACGCTGGCTGTCATAGGAGAACCAGGCGCCGGATTTCTCAACGATGCCGGCCTTGACGCCGAGATCGAGGATCTCGCCCATCTTGGAGACGCCCTCGCCGTACATGATGTCGAACTCGACCTGCTTGAAGGGCGGCGCCAGCTTGTTCTTGACGACCTTGACGCGCGTGGTGTTGCCGACCACTTCGTCGCGCTCCTTGATCGCGCCGATGCGGCGGATATCGAGGCGGACGGAGGCATAGAATTTCAGCGCGTTGCCGCCGGTGGTGGTTTCCGGCGAGCCATACATCACACCGATCTTCATGCGGATCTGGTTGATGAAGATCACCATGGTATTGGACTTGTTGATGGACGCCGTCAGCTTGCGCAGCGCTTGGCTCATCAGACGAGCCTGCAGACCCGGCAGCGCATCGCCCATCTCACCCTCGAGTTCGGCCTTCGGCACCAGGGCCGCGACCGAATCGATCACCAGCACGTCGACCGCGCCGGAGCGCACCAGCGTGTCGCAGATTTCCAGCGCCTGCTCGCCGGTGTCCGGCTGGGAAATCAGGAGTTCGTCGATGTTGACGCCCAGTTTGCGTGCATAGACCGGGTCGAGCGCGTGCTCGGCGTCGATGAAGGCGCAGATGCCGCCCTTCTTCTGCCCTTCCGCCACCGTGTGCAGCGCCAGCGTGGTCTTGCCCGAGGATTCCGGCCCGTAGATCTCCACGACACGCCCCTTCGGCAGGCCGCCGATCCCGAGCGCGATATCGAGCCCCAACGAACCCGAAGAGACCGCCTCGACATCCATCGAACGGTCGTTCTTGCCGAGCTTCATCACCGAGCCCTTGCCGAACTGCCGCTCGATCTGGGAGAGCGCGGCGGCCAGAGCTTTACTCTTGTCCATGGAAGATCCTTCGACGATACGCAGGGCAGTGGTGGACATTGGGTCGTGCTCCTTATGGCGAGGATTCGCTAGAGGGACAAACGGCTGGCGGGGCGGCGCGGCGATAAAATCAATGTACCCTATTTGTTCTAGGTTCGCAATATGTTCTTTTGCGGATTTGCGCTTCAAATGACGCGCATCAAAGACGGATGCCCCGCGCGCCGTCAGAATTCCGTAATCCTGCGGCACCGAACCTTTTCGCGGTCTGCGGCCTTTTCTGGGATGGGACTCTTGCATGGGAGTCTTGCATCGGACTCTTGGACGGGACCGCAACTCTGGGGACCTCAGTCATGACGAACAACACGCATCACGATACGACCCGGCGCAATCCGCTGCTGGAGGCGGCGCGGGAGGAGATGATCAAGTTCGAGCGTAAGGAAAATGAGTTCCGCAAGAAGGATCGCGAAGAGCGTGCCGCCGAGCTGCATTTGCCGCTGGACGCGATCAAGGTTCATTAGGCCGCGAGGACGAGCGCTTAGGAGCTGACCGAGGCCCGCTTGCCGACTCGGCAGGCGGCGGTGTTTGCCAGCGGCAACGCGCTGGCGACGATCCCGGAGCAGCGCCCTTTGATCTCAAAGGAGATCGGCACGGGAATCGGGATTCGGACGGCCATGGAGGCGAGTCCGAGTCCATATGGTATCTAAATACTACCAGTAAGTCATTGATTGAACGATGGAATTCGTAGGCGGGCTACTGTGCATGGGGTTGTTTTCGCGTTTTTGAAAGGCGCGCATGGGCCCTTCCACCCCGGAGCCGTCTCCCGGCACCCAACCCCGCCTACAGCAGAACCAGCAATCCGATGCCGATCACCAGCACGACGAAGCCAGCCGCCGTCGCGGCGGCGAATGACCGCTCTACGTTGTCCATGATGCCACCCCGTTGCCGGTGCGCCACGTTTCCCCCATGGCAGCACCGTCGCTGCGAAATCTCGCCTGCGGTTGTGTCCTGAGTTGTGCGAACGGATGTCGAAATTGGGACCGGTGCAGGGCCAGTGTGCGGCCCCCGAGCTCCGGCTTTCGCTGTCACCGTCGGGCCTTGTCAGGCTGTCGTAAGCTGAGCCGGCTAGGGTCGCCTGGCTATGGTGTTGCAGCCCAGCACCTCAGCCTCCAATAACCTTCTCCCCGCTTGGTTCTCCCAAGCGGGGTTTTTTCATGCTGATTTTCATTCGGATTTTCTTGCCGATTTCATACCGGCCAGCCGGTTTGCGAACCGCCCTCGTCCTGCGTCAGGCGCAGCGAGAAGGCGCGGATCACCGGCGCCGCGAGCAGCACGATCGGCAGCATCGCCGCCCATGCGATCAGCCACGACACCATCCAGTGCGCCAGGAAGTCCAGCGCGTTCCCTGCGGGAAGGCTGGCGATGCCCGCGGCGATCAGCGAGGTCAGTCCGGACTGGATGATTCCGAACACGAAATGAGAATAGCGGCGGGGAATGCCCGGCATGACGCGCCCATGTTGCTGACCGTCATCGGACCAAGCAAGGCACATGCCGCCGCGTTCCGGAAGGCGCCCTTACCCATCCCAGGAACTCTGTTCTTGGCCGGAGAACCACGGAGAGGCCTCGCGCCGCCGCTGGGCGGCAGCGCGTGCGTCTGCGAGATAGCCGTGAGCTATCCGGGACTTACCGACTGATTTGGCTTTCCCTGGATATTATGCCGCCCGGCATGTTCTCAGGGATGGGAGTGAATCGTGGGAGAAGGCCATGAATCACAGGGGCATCGAGTTCACCGTCGCCAAGACGGCACTTCCCGGCATCTGGCAGTGGCAGTTCCGGATCGGCGAGCAGATCAAGACCGGCAGGACCGAGACCAAGATCGATCTGTTGGCGATCCGGCGGGTGCAGCTGCGCATCGATCGGGAGCTGAAGGCGATCGGGCGCAACGCGACCTGAGCGGCCGGACCGAGATCGTCGGCGGCATGGCTTGCAGGGGCGCAGCCGCGTCCATGTGGGCTATTCCGTAGCCGCCCGGAATTGATCTGCCGATGGTTTGGGATTGGACTGCCCGCGAATTTGGCCGTGGGGACGGAGCCATCAGGCGCGATCGGTGCGAACCATGCCGCTCTACTTCTTTCGAATCCGGAACGGCAGCTATTCCGGCTGTGCCGACCAGGCGTCGGAATTTGCGAATCGCGATTCGGCCTGGAAGGAGATGACCAGCGTCTGCGCCGACATGGCCGCCGGCATCGCCCGCAAGCTCCAGGAAAATTCCGAATGGAACATGGAGCTGCTGGACGAGGTCAAGGAGCCCGTGTTCCGGATCCGCATCACATCCGAAACCTTCGAATAGGGGCCGGCCCTAATCCGCGCTGGGCAGCCGCCGCATCGTGAATTCGATGTCGCCGCCGGGCAGCTCGCGCCAAGTCTCGACCGCGCTCATATAGCCGGCCTTGGGGTAGCGGGCGAAGAAAGCCTGCGCCCTCTCCCGCGCCGCCGCGCGCGGCAGCGTGAAGGTCTCGCGCAGATAGCCGTCGCCGGCCGTCGCGCCGGGCTTGCCGCCCATCGTGCGCCGGCGCGCCATCCGCTCGGCGAGATCCCGCGGACGATCGGCCATGTTCCGCCTCCTTTACGCAATACGCTCTCGCGCAATGTAGGAAGCAGGCCGACCGAAGAGGAGTCCCGGCCGGAGGCATCAACCGCCTCCGATCGGGCAGATGGTCAATTGGCAGACGTGCCGGACTTCTTCTTCGGCGCACCGGTCGCGGCCGAGGCCTTTGGCGCCGCCGCCTGCTTCGGCGGGTCGGAGCGCATGCCGCCCCAGGGATCGTTGGAAGCCTTGGAATCCGGAATCTTCTTCAGCGTTTCCTTGTAGGCCTTGTCACGCTCGGCTTCCGCGGCCTTCTCCTCGGGGGTCTTGCCAGGCCCCTCCTGCAGCAAATTGAGATTGGGCATTTGCGCATAGACCGGTCCCGCCAGCACGGTCGGTCCCGCCAGAACAGCCAGCACCGCGGCCATAGGGAAAAGCTTCATCATTGGCTCCTTGATCATCCATGGCGGCGCGGGTCGCCCGCGCCTTGTCGCCCCGGCCACAACCGCAAGGGCCGCTCGGCCCGCTAGAGCCGGTCCGATTTGCACGATTTCGGCGCGTGGAGCCAGTCGTCCCAGATCGGGCCGCACTTGGTGCACCCGTTCAGCAACAGGCCGAGCCCGGCCAGACAAAACACGAGGATATACCGACGCAACATCACCCACCCCATACCCACTCCGTGGCATCATACCGGGCGAAGTCAGGCATTTTCAAGCCGACGGGACCCGCGGCAGGCCGGGTGACTTTGCCGCGCCGGTCTGCTCGGAATGCCGAACATCCGACAATACGGAGGGAACGACAGCAATGCCATCGCATCCAGAAGCCGAGTTCGGCATCACTGAGGCCCGACGCATCCTCGGCGAGGTCTTTGCGCCCTGGGTCCAGGATCTCAACCTGTCGGTCGAGCGCATCGAGCACCTGCCGCCGCCGGACGTGCCGGACTGGCAGCCGGCAGCGCTCCTGCGCATGCCGTTCTCGGAGCGCCTGTGCCGCAACGGCGGCGTGGTCTGCGGCCAAGCGCTGATGGCGCTTGCCGACACCGCGATGGTGATCGCGAACCTCGCCGCCAACCGCGGCTATCGACCGATGACGACGGTCGACCAGACCACGCATTTCATGCGCGCGGTCTCCTCGTCGGACGTGCTGGCCGACGCCCGCGTGGTGCGGCTCGGACGCAGCATGAGCTTTGGCCGGGTCACGCTGTTCTCGGCCACCGACAACAAGCCGGTTGCGATGGTGTCGAGCGCGTTCGCGATGCTGCCGGGGTGAGTATCAGCCGAAAAGAGGAAAGCCGCGTGAGCGCAAAGCGCACCGCGGCTCTCGATGGCGTCATGCCGAGACAGGAAGCGCGATCGCGCTTCGCGCCGTCACGCGGGAGACGTTACTTGCCGAGCACTTCGTCAGCCGCCGTGACGATGCTGACGTTCGGATTTTTTCCGCAATAGCTGCCGAACTGCTTGGCGTTCTCGACGAACACGTCGGTGTCGATGATCGCGTTCTCTTCGTCGCCCTTGTACCAGCCGTCCATCCAGGTCAGCACCATCTTGATGGTGTCGTCGCCGCTCTCCAAGAACTGCTTGCAGCTCATGGTCGCGAGATCGAGCTTGGTGGCGTGGGCGGGCATGGACGACAGCGAGAGCGCTGCGGCGAACAGAAGCGAAAACGTGGTCTTCATCAATATCTCCATCGGCGCGTAGCGCCACAAAGGAACGGCTTGGGGGAAAATCGGCGGAGTGACTTCCGCTTCGACGTCGTAAACGAAATCTGAAGCGCTGTGCAAGTAGCGCCAGTATTGAATTTAGTTCAACGTAATTGGCGCAGCGAGAGGCGCATCGGCCTCGCTTTCGTACAGTAGTGCATATGATGTGAATGATGGTTCGCATCGCGCGCGATGCTGCGTCATGTTCGCGCGACCTCGGCGCCGCCAGCGCAATCCTGCAACCACGAGCGCGATAATCGCGAGCGCGATCGCCGATGATGCCGCAAAAAATCGCCCACCGGGGCGATCGATGGTACGCGACCACAGCGACGGCCCTTCGCCCGGCCGTGCCAGGCGAAACGCAACGACGCTGTCGCCGATCGAGGTGCCTGCCTCGGAGTGGCCGCCGGCGCCGATCGCGACATACTGCTCGCCCTTCCAGAAATAGGTCATCGGATTAGCGACGCCTGGCACGGGCAGCCGACCCTCCCACAGCTCACTGCCGCTGCGCGCGTCGAAGGCGCGCAAATAGGCGTCCATCGCTCCGGTGAAGACGAGCCCGCCTGCCGTGACAGCGAGCCCGTTGACGAGCGGCGCACCCCACGGCAGCGGCACGCCGAGCGGGGCGAGATCCTCGGTGGTGCCGACCGTCGAACGCCAGAGGATCTTGCCCGCCTTCAGATCGACCGCGACCATCTCGCCCCAGGGCGGCTTGTTGCAAAGAAACCCGAGCGGCGACATTGCCACCGCACGCGACATCGCAAACGGCGCACCATTCTGCTGGCCGAAATCATGACCGGGCGGAGGATCGAATCCGGCCGCCTCCGCCCGCGGAATCAGCTTGATGAGATGAACGGCCCGGCTGGTGTTGGCATAGAGGACCTGGTTGACGGGATCGAAGGCTGCGCTGCCCCAGTTGACGCCGCCGCCGGTGAAGGGAAACTCCAGCGTGCCTTGCGTTGAGGGTGGCGTGTACAGGCCCTCGTTGCGTGCCTCCGCAAACTGCGTCTCGCAAGCTGAGCGGCGCAGGCCAGGAACGAGCGAGAGCGCATCCTCAGTCGAGATTTTTTGCGACATCAGCGGTGGCACATGCGTCGGGAATGGCTGCGTGGGCGACAGCCGTTCACCTTCCGCGGCCCCCTGCGGAACGCTGCGCTCCTCGACCGGCCACACCGGCTTGCCGGTATCGCGATCGAGCACAAAGACAAAGCCCTGCTTGGTCGGCTGGATCACGACATCGCGCTGACCTTCGCCGGCGTCGATGCGCGTGAGCGTCGGTTGCGCCGGAAGATCGTAGTCCCAGACGTCGTGGTGCACGGTCTGGAATGCCCATACGAGTTCGCCGGTCTCAATGCGCAGCGCGACCACCGAATTGGCATGCTCGTTGTTGCCCGGCCGCTTGCCGCCCCAAAAATCCGGCGACGGCGAGGACGTCGGCAGGAATACCAGTCCGCGCGCCGCGTCGACCGACATCGGCGCCCAGACATTGGCGTGACCGGCTTCGATGCCGTCGCGCTTGAGCGGCTCGAACGTCCAGCGCGGCTGACCGCTACGCGCATCGAACGCGCGCACCACACCGCTCGGCGCGTCGACGCGGCGGTTGTCGCCGATCGCGGAGCCGACCACGACGACCCCGCGGCCGACCGCCGGCGGCGACGTGATCTGGAATTCGCCGGGCCATTCCAGCTTCATGCCGATATCGGGCCTGACCTCACCGTCCTCCCCGAAGCCGGCACAGGGGATGCCCGTCTTCGCATCGAGCGCGATCAGGCGCACATCGTTCGTGCCCATGAAGATACGCGATCGACATGCGGCATCCGCAGGCGCCTCGTCGTCGATCCAGTAGGTGACGCCGCGGCAGACGTAGCGGTTGGCGGGACGCTGATTGATTGCGATCTTCGGATCGTAGCGCCATTTCTGCGCGCCCGTGCCGGGATCGAGCGCGATCACTTCGTTGAAAGGCGAGCAGAAGACCAGGCTGTCCTCGACGAACAGCGGCGTCGCCTGGAATTTGGTTCGCCGCATCACTCCGGGCGGCCGCGCCGCGAGATCGCCCGTCTGGAATTCGAAGGCCCGAACCAAGTTGCCGACATTGTCGGGCGTGATCTCTCGCAATGGCGAGAAGCGCGAGCCACCGGGATCGCCACCCCAGCTCTCCCAGGCGAGGCCTGGCCGCGCCGAAAACAAGAGGAGCGTGATGAGAGCTGCCAAATACCGGGGGCGGGTCGCCAGCGCCCGCCGCACCTATTTCGGCTTCTTGGCGGGTTCAGGCGGACGCGCCCCGCTCCAAGGATCGTACTTCTCTTTGGACTCGGGAATGCGCTCGAGCGCGGCCTTGTAGGCCTTCTCGTCGACCTTGGGCTTGTTGTCCGCCTTCTGGCCGCCCTCGTTAGGCTGACGCCTGCCGCCGCCCATCTGCGCCTGCGCGGAGGCAACCGCCAGCGCCAGCACGGCGGCCGCTATGACCAAAATCCTCATGGGCGCAATCCCCCTCGTCTGGGGTACAAACTAGCCGGCAATTATGGAATAGCCAATGCCGCGGGGTCCAGGGCTTCAGGAAATCTGGCTCCAGGAAATCTTGCTCCAGGAATCTTGCTCCAGGAATCTTGCTCCAGGAAATCTTGGCTTCAAGAAATCCTGGCTTCAGCAAATCTTGATTGGCCGGGTCTTCGTCGGATCGCATTCGTGCCTATATTTTGGCCCGCAGGGGACCTTCACGGATGTTACGGATTATTGCTCACGCCGCGCTGCTGGCCAGCGCGCTCGCGCTCGGGGCCTGCGGCTTTGCCGACAGCCGCGCACCGGTGCCCGAGTTCATGCGCATGAAGGAGGCCGAGCAGCCGCCGCCCGAAGCGGCCCCCGACGTCAAACGCGTCGTGCGCGAGCAGATCGAATTCGTCTTCCTCAGCACGGCCTATCCGCGTGAGGTGCATGTCGCCTCACCCCATCGTGAGGTGCGGGGACCGGGCTGGACAGCTTGCGTCCGCGCCCAGCTCACCTCGGCGACCGGATCGCCGCTCGGGCCACAGACCTACATCGTGACCATATCGGGCGGAAAGGTGGTCGATCGCCGCCGCGCCGAAGCGGACGACATCTGCGGGTCGGAAAGCTACGAGCCGATCTAGGAAGCAGATCAAGCCGACATCCGATCCGGTTCCGGGAAAAACCTGTAATTTTGCCGGAACGATCATGGCCTCCCCTTCTTGTTACCGCCGAGGGCAGTTTCGAGGAGGACATGATGAGGACATTCACGATTGCATTGCTGGCTGGTGTCGGAGCCTTGGCAGCGGTGAGCGGCGCGAAGGCCGCCGACGTCTATACGACCAGCGAATACACCAGCCCCGATCTCGTCCAGCAAGTGCGGCTGGTCTGCGACGATTCCGGCAATTGCTATCGCACCCGCGGCGGCTCGCGCGTGATCGTGCGCGACTCCTATGCGACCATGCCGCGCGACCGCTACTATGAGCGCCGCACCTATCGCGACTGGGACGATGGTCCGCGCGGCGGCGTCGGTATCCGCGCGCCCGGCGTCAGTGTTGGCGTCGGTGTCGGCGGGGACCGCTGGTAATCAATGATGACATGACAGGCGGGACCGAACGAGACAACTCGTCCGGTCCCGCCCATGCGATTCGTATCGCAGACGTCAGGCGGCAACTGTCTGCTGCTGGAACTGCTCGTAGGCCGCGATCGCATCCGCGGCATACATCAGCGACGGCCCGCCGCCCATGTAGACGGCCATGCCGAGCGTCTCCTCGACCTCCTCGCGCGTTGCACCGAGCTTGACCAGGGCTTCGGTATGGAAGCCGATGCAGCCGTCGCAATGCGCGGCAACGCCGAGCGCGAGCGCAATCATTTCCTTGGTCTTCTTGTCCAGCGCGCCGTCGCGCGTGGCGGCCTGTGCAAGCGCGGAAAATCCCTTCATGGTGTCGGGAATGTCGCTGCGCAGCTTGCGCATGTTGGCGGAGATTTGGCGGGTGATCTCGGGGTAATTCTTGTCCATGACTTACTCTCTGCGTTTACTCTAGGTGTCGAACGGATCGGCCGGCGTGACGAAGCGCGTCAATGACGGCAGGTGAGCGACGAAGCGGGCGAGCGCCATGCCGGCACTCATCGCAACGACGAAGATGACGGCAGACACGGAGCCAAATCCGAGCGCGGTCAGCGCCGGCCCCGGACAGAAGCCCGCCAGTCCCCAACCCACACCGAAGATCGCGGGGCCTGCGATGATCCTGGGATCGATGTCGTTGCGCGTCGGAAGATAAAATCGTTCGGCGAAGTAGGGCCGCGCGAGCTTCAGGACGCGTTTGAAGCCGGTGAAAGTCACGGCCACAGCGCCCGCCATCACGAAGGCAAGGCTCGCATCCCACGTCCCCGCCGGGATGCCGCCGACGTCGAGGAAGTTCAGGACCTTCGCCGGATTCGCCATGCCCGAGACGATCAGGCCCAGGCCGAAAATCACGCCGATCAAGAATTGAACCGGTATAGCCATCGCCATCAGTTCCAGTGCCGCATCACGAGGACCGTCGCCATGCCGGTCGCCATGAAGGTCATGGTCGCGACCAGCGAGCGCGCCGAGAGCCGCGACAGGCCGCAGACGCCGTGGCCGGAGGTGCAGCCACTGCCCCAGACCGAACCGAAGCCCGTAAGCAAGCCGCCGACAATCAAAACGACCGGATTCGCCTCGATTGTCTGCGCCGGCAGAGTTCCGGTGACGAGCAGCACGAGCACGGGCGCGGCGACGAGGCCTGCGATGAAGGCAAGCCGGCCAGGAAATTGGCGGTCCTCGTAAGGGGGAAACAGCCGCGCCGCGATGCCGCTGACGCCGGCGATCCGCCCCGTCGCCCACATCAGCAGAACGGCAGACAAGCCGATCAGCGCACCGCCAACAAGCGAGGCGATTGGCGTAAATGATGTCGAGACCATGCGACCTCCGGATCGAGCACGCCCGGCGCGGGCGGATACCTTTACTTTAGTTCTTTCGTATTTTCGAATATACTAATATATATGTCGGCCATGAAACGCAAGCTCCGCAATCAAGAGTTGGTCGCGCTTGAGGAGAAGGCCGAGGAGGCTTCCCGCCTCCTCACGGCCATGGGCAATCCGAAGCGACTGCTGGTCCTCTGCAACATGCTGGACGGCGAGAAGTCGGTCGGCGAACTCGCCGACATCGCGGGCCTGTCGTCGGCCGCACTATCTCAGCATCTCGGCAAGATGCGCGCATTGAGCCTGGTCAAACCCAGAAGGGATGGTCAGACGATATACTACAGTATCGCGAGCCAGGAAGTCCGCGCGTTGCTGGAGACGCTGTACCGCCTCTTCTGCACTCCCGGATAGGCCTCTCGCTTGCGCTAGACGCGAGGAGCGCAGGATGACCGACGACACCATTATCGAGGGACCGCTCTACGAGAAGCGGAAGAAGGTCTACCCGCAATCGGTCCACGGGCCGTTCCGTCGCATCAAATGGGCGATCCTCTGCGTCACGCTCGGGACCTATTATCTGCTGCCCTTCATTCGCTGGAACCGCGGACCCGGCCTGGCGAACCAGGCTGTCCTGGTCGACTTGCCGCATCGCCGGTTCCATTTCTTCTTCATCGAACTGTGGCCGCAGGAGGTCTATTACTTCACGGGCCTGCTCATCATTGCCGCCATGGTGCTGTTCCTGATGAACGCGGTGGCCGGTCGTATCTGGTGCGGCTACATGTGCCCACAGACGTTATGGACCGATTTGTTCTATGCAGTGGAACGCTGGGTCGAGGGCGACCGGCGCGAGCGCATGCTGGGCGACAAGCGCTACTGGACCTTTGGTCACATCCGGAAGGTCGCAACCAAGCACTTTCTCTGGATCATGATCGCCTGGTGGACCGGCGGCGCCTGGGTGCTCTATTTCGCCGACGCGCCGACGCTGGTGAAGGAGCTCGCCACCTTCCAGGCGCCGTTCATCGCCTATCTCTGGATTGGCATCCTGACCGCAACGACCTACGTCTTTGCAGGTCACGCCCGCGAGCAGATGTGCATCTACATGTGTCCCTGGCCGCGCATCCAGGCGGCGCTGACCGACGAATGGGCGCTCAACGTCACGTATCGCCGCGACCGTGGCGAGCCACGCATGTCGGTGAAGAAGGCGCAGGTCGCCCGCACCCATGGCGACATCGCGGGCGACTGCATCGACTGCCACCAGTGCATCAATGTCTGCCCGACCGGCGTCGACATCCGGCACGGCATCCAGCTCGGCTGCATCCAATGCGGCCTGTGCATCGACGCCTGCGACAACGTGATGCGGGAGATCGGCCGGCCCGCCGGCCTGATCGGCTACGATACCGACATCAACATGCAGCGCCGGAGCGAGGGCAAGGCGCCGATTTACCGCATCATCCGCGCGCGCACCCTGATCTATACCGCGGCCATTGCCATCGCTGGCGGCATCATGCTCTACGCGCTCGCCACGCGTGCGACGATGGACGTCAACGTGCTACACGAGCGCAATCCACTCTTCGTTCAGCTCGCCGGTGGCGGCGTCCGCAACGACTACACCCTGCGCATCCTCAACAAGGGCGAGCAGCGGTCGTTTGCGCTCGAGGTCACCGGCCTGCCGGGCGCGACAATTCGCGTCGCCGGCATCGAGGTTGGAGCTGACGGCAAGCCCGTCGTCGAGGTCGGGCAGGATCAGACCCGCGAGGTCCGGCTGTCGGTGCAGGTCGGCCCGGCCCAGCTGCCGCAGACCTCGCGCGACATCGACATCGGGATCACCGACACTGCCGGCGGCGGACGAGCAAGCGCGCGCGACCATTTCGTGCCGGGTGACCGATAGCCAGCTGTCTCCCGCTGCATGCCAGGCCTATCGCAGCTGAAAGATGCGGCGGAAAGCTTGCTTGCGGCCATCCTTCGAGACGCCCGCCTGGGGCGGGCCCTCAGGATGAGGTCGCGGTTTGCGGCGAGATTTCAGACCCTCATGGTGAGGAGCCCGCCCAAGCGGGCGTCTCGAACCATGCAGGGCCGAGGTCGTCCGGCAGCCTTCTGCCACCCTATGCAATCGCCATGCGGCGGCTCGTGGCCGCATGCTCAACGGGACGTTAATATTACCACTCGAATTGAAGCGGCGTCCCAACGGTATTTTCCAATCTTTGCGCTAAGCATGGCCTCCTGAACGGGGACGACGGGACGTGGTCGATATCGCGCACCAGGCTGCGATCAATCCGGCATCGGCAAAGCATGCCGCGGCGGCGCGCGCGCGTGTCCCGCTTACGGCGATCGAACCCAGCCAGTGGCGCGCACTCGCGCAGCGCGCGATCGAGCCGAACGGATATTACCTGCCGGGCTGGGAGCTCGCTGTCAGCGCAACCGCGCGCGGCCGCACCGATGCCTCGGCGCTTTCCGCATGCGATGGATCGCGGCTGATCGGGCTGATGCCGGTGATCTCGCTCTGGCGGGCATGGAAGATCCCCCTGCCCGCGCTGGTGAGCGCGCATCCCTATGGTACGCTGTGCAGCCCGCTGATCGACCGCGATGCCCCGATCGAGGCAGCGGCGCGCCTGTTGCAGCAGGCCCGCGCGGCCGGAGCGCATGCGCTCGTGCTGAACGATGTCGCGCTCGATGGGGCGGCAATGACCGCCCTCAACCAGGTTCTGAATCGCGACGGCCTGAAGCCGCGCCTCCTCAACTCCTACATCCGCGCCAGCCTCGACGCGACCCAGGACGGTGAGACGCTGCTTCGCGATGCGCTCGGCACCAAAAAGCTCAAGGAGCTACGCCGCCAGCGCCATCGTCTCGAAGAACACGGCGCGGCCGTGTTCGACGTCGCGCGCAGCCTCGACGAGATCAGGCCGGCGCTCGAGACATTTTTGCAGCTCGAAGCCAGTGGCTGGAAGGGCAAGCGCGGAACCGCGCTGGTCCAGCATGCCGGCGATGCAACCTTCATCCGCCGCGCCGTTCCCGCGCTGGCAGAAACCGCGCAATGCGAGATCGTCACCCTTCGCGCCGGCGCGACGCCGGTGGCCGCCGGCATCGTACTGCGCCATCTGGACCGCGCCTTCTTCTTCAAGCTCGGCATCGACGAGCGCTTCGCAAGATATTCGCCGGGCGTGCAGCTTACGCTCGAGCTCACCCGCCGCCTCTGCGCCGATCCGGCCATTGCCAGCGCGGATTCCACCGCGAGCGCCGATCACCCCATGATCAACCCGATCTGGCGCGGGCGCTTCGCCGTCGGCGACGTGCTGATACCGTTGCGGCGGAACGACCCCATCGTGGCGCTCGTTCACGGAGCGCTCGCGGCGCACGGCATCGCCTACGCGGCGGCGCGCCGCGCAGTTCGCCTGCTTCGTAAATAGGATAGCTCCTACTCAGCCGCCTGGGCGTTGATCTCCGCCGAGACCTCGCGGATGGCGCGCGCGAGCATGTTGGGATCCTGCGCACCGGAGACGGCGTATTTTTGCGCGAACACGTAGGTCGGCACGCCGGAGATGCCCTTCTCGGCGGCTTCCTGCGCGTCCGCCGATACGCGCGCGACGTCCTCGTCGGTGGCGAGGCGCTTGCGCACGTCGTCGGGATCGAGGCCGACATCGGCAGCCGCCTGCACAAGCACGTTCACATCGGTGAGGTCGCCGCCGTCGCGGAAGTAGAGCTCCATCAGGCGCTGCTTCATCTCGGGCGCCTTGCCGATCGCCTCGGCCCAGAGGATCAGGCGGTGGCAGTCGGTGGTGTTGGGCTGACGCGCGACCAGCTCTGGCCGATAGACGAGCCCCTCTTCGCCCGCGGCCGCAACGACGCGTCCCGCAATGCCCTTATAGGCCTCGACCGAGCCGAACTTCTTGGTGAGATACTCCTCCCGGCTGATGCCCTCGGACGGCACCCAGGGATTGAGGAAGAAGGGACGGAAATTGAGCTTGACCGGAACGTCGGGCACCAGCGCCAGCGCGCTCTCGATCCGGTGCTTGCCGATATAGCACCAGGGGCATACCACGTCGGAGACGACGTCAATCTGGAGCGGCTTTAGGGTGCTCATGAGCGCCTCCTTCGGGCGTTGCGGGTTGTGCCCAAAGATAAGCCGAACCCATTCCGAGGCAAGGCCGCTAGCTCATGGCTGCTGCCATTTGTCGGAGCCGCTCGGCAGTGCGCTCGTCGGCCGGGAAGAAGGTTTCCAGGGCCAGCTCCGACAGCGTGATATCGACCGGCGTACCAAACACCATGGTGGTGGAGAAGAAACTGAGTATCTCCCCGTCATGTCGCAGCTTGAAAGGGATCGCGACATTGTCGCTCGACAGCGGCGCCGCGCGCGCCGGGATCGGATAGCTCTTCAGGTCGTTGTACAGCTTGATCAGCTCGGGATCGGCCGTCGCCTCGCATTGCCGGTGCAACCGCTCCAGGAGATGCCCGCACCATTCCGCGAGATTGACCGTGCGTGGCGCCAGCGCCTCGGGATGGAAGGCAAGCCGCAGCACGTTGAAGGGCTGACCGAGCAGTCGCTGCGGAATGCCGGCGAGCAGCGGCGCCAGCATGCGGTTGGCGGAGACCAGATTCCAGTGCCGGTCATAGGCCAGCGCCGGATTGGGCTCATGCGCCCTAAGGACGAGGTCGATCGCCTGACGGGCTGATTTCAAGGCGGGATCCTCCAGCGGGCGCTGCGGAAAGGCCGGGGCATAGCCGGCGGCGACCAGCAGCACGTTGCGTTCGCGCAAGGGCACGTCGAGGCGCTCGGCTAATCTGAGCACCATGTCGCGAGAGGGTGCGGCACGGCCAGTCTCGACGAAGCTCAAATGCCGCGCCGAGATTTCGGCCTCGCCGGCGAGATCGAGCTGGCTCATGCGGCGGCGCTGCCGCCATTCGCGCAGATGGTCGCCGATATGGACCGGCTGGCTGCGTTCGGCCTGTGCCGTGGATGCATGTGCGTTCATGGTCGAAAACCTAGCACGCAGATTTCGGCCCTTCCATTACGTCGGAGGTAATCGAATTGGGCCTCGGGCCGGCGCATCTTGGGTCGCAACAGGAGACGACCATGATCGCACTGCTGCTCTACCGGACCGTCGCAGACTACCTTGTTCCCTGGGCCATGGCACTCGCAACCCGGATGCTGGCGCGCGGCCTCAACATGCCGGAGCCGCTGGTGCATTCGACTGGCGACTATGTCGTCGCGCAAGTCACAGCCTTCGAGCACGGCGTCGGCAGGAGCCTTTGCCCGTTCCGTCTCGCCCGCCTGCTCCGCGCCTGGTGGCGCGGATTGCACTGACTTTCACCTCGAGCCCAACCCAACCATGGAGACCACGATGATTGACGCATCCACCTTGCTTCGCCGCGCGCTTCTTGCCGACGCGATCTTCAGCGGCGTCGCCGCTCTCGGTTTCACTTTCGGCGCCAGCGCGTTCGCGTCGCTGTTCAACCTGCCCGAAGCGCTGCTGCGCGAGACCGGCCTGTTCCTGATCGCCTACACCGCGCTCGTCGGCTGGCTCGCCTCGCGCGGCTCCGTGGCAAAGCCGCTCGTGCTGCTGATCGTGGTCGGCAACGCGGCCTGGACGGTCGGCAGCATCGCGCTGCTGCTCTCGGGCGCGGTGTCGCCGAATCTTGCCGGCGAGCTCATGGTCGTGGCGCAGGCGATCGCGACCGGCGTGTTTGCCGAACTGCAATATGTGGGATTGCGCAGGAGCGGGAGTATGCTGGCTGCGTGAGGCCGCATCACTCGCTGTCGTCGCCCGGCTTGACCGGGCGACCCAGTATTCCAGAGGCAGTCGTCGCATACGAAAAGGCCGCGGCGTACTGGATGCCCCGCTTTCGCGGGGCATGACAGTTGTGCCAGAAGCTCGAACTCAGGCTACGCCCGCGCGCGCCCGTTGGCTTTGCCAACAGCGACGCCGTTGAGCTTCTTCTTTTTGGCGGGCTTTGCCCCCGCCTTCTGCGCTTTACGCTCCGCGCGCGCCCTCACCTTGGCGCGCTCGGTCCGCGCTTCGGCGCGCAGCTTCTTGCGCTTCTTCTCGCAAGATTCGCACTTGCAGCCGATCGGCTTCAGATAGGCTTTGAAATAATCAGTGCCGTAGTCGTAATTGATCTCGTCGCCCGGCTCGATGTTCTTGATAGCGCGGATGAAGACCTTGCGCTCGCGCGGCCGGACGTCGGATTCGGCGTTGGGCCGGCACGAATGGTTGATGTAGCGCGCGAGGTTCTTGCGCACCGAGCCGTCGATCGTCCAGCGGCCGTTGAGCTCGAACAGGTACTTGTTCTCGATGTCGTCGTGCTCGGGAATCCGGGAGTCCAGGATCGGTCCGTAATAACGGATGATCCGGGTGCCCTTCTTGATCGGCTTGGTGGCGAAGAGGCCGAGCCCGGTCTTCGAGCGGCCGACGCGATAAGGTTTGTTCGACGAGGTGGCTGGCATGATCACGAAAAACGAGGACGCGAATGAGGCTGAAAGAGCCCAAGCGAAGCCGCCCTTCTAGAACGATTCCGCGCCGCTGTCAGGTGTCTGTCGAGACTGTTTGAACCTTGCCCACAATCAAGACGTCTGATGGTACGGAGTTCCCGCTCGATCAAAGGCGTCGTCATGTTCCGCATCACCACCGCAGGCTTGGCCATACTGCTCCTGGCCATGTTGCTGATGTGCAGCGGTCTCGACCGCGCCGACGCCCAATCCGTGGGCAGCCAATATACCTCGACGGCCCCGAAGGATTGCCACCAGATCGGCAAGCCCAGCGAGCTCGACGGCAGCACCACGCGGGTCTGCAAAGGCAAGGATGGCCTCGAGATCCTGATCGCCGAGGACGATCTTCGCGAAATCGTCTCCGTCGGCCGCAATCGCAGGGCCGCGGCCGAGGAACCGGCGGCAAAAGTCTGGTTCGCCCCGTTCAACTCGTCCGAGACCACCGTCGAATGGCGCACCGCGGCCGCCAGGCCGTTTGCGATCATCCAGCGCTGGCACATCGCCGATGGCACCGATCCCGACAAGGAGGGGCGGCCGAACACCAAGGCCATGCTCATCGTGACCCGACTGCCGCCCGGCCCCGTCTGCCACGTCGCCTATGTCGACGCGATCGCCAACCCGAACGCCAATGAGCTCGCGCGCAAGGCCGCGGACGAGTTCGCCCGCAGTTTTACCTGCGGCAAGGACGAGGTGAAGATCGTCGGCGCGCGCGGCCGAGCCGTCGAGCTCGCGACGATGCGCTAGGCGCTCGCGGCGAGCCATCAAGGGCCCGGCGGCTTCCCCGTCACGGGGGACATCAGCATGGCCTCGAGCAGGCGTTCGGGAGTCGTGCCCTCGGGCAGGCGCCCCAGAATATCCTCCAGCCGCCCATCGAGCAGCAGCATGGTAAAACCATGTACCATCGACCACGCGCGCGCGATCGCGGCGCCCTGATTGAGCGTCAGCGCGTCGCCGCTGATCTGCTCCTGCCGCATCATGCCGACGGCATTGGCGAGCCCGGCAAAGGACGCCTCGGCGGCCTCGTGCAGCGACGGCCTGGAATAGTCGAGGCGCTCGGTGCGGAACATGATGCCGTACATGCCGGGATGAGCCTGGGCATAGGCAACATAGGCTTTCGGCCGCGCCAGCGCGCGCTCGAGCGGGGTGGTGGCGGAGTCGGAGGACGACGCCATCGCCGCATTGAACTGGCGGAAGCCAACCGCCGCGAGCTCACTGAGAAGCCCGGTGAGGTCGCCGAAATGATGGGTGGGCGCGGCATGCGAGACGCCCGCCTCGCGCGCCACGGCGCGCAATGTCAGGCCGGCGAGCCCGTCACGCTCCAGCACCCGTTCGGCGGCCTGGAGCAGCGCCTCGCGCAGCGCGCCATGGTGATAGGGCGCCTCGGCCTTGACGCTCGCCGTCCGTCGCGCGAGGCGCGCCGGGGCGCTCGCCTTCTTTGGGGTGCGCGCACCGCGCGCGGTTGCTGTCCTGATTTCGCTCTTGCCCATAGGCCAGCTATAAGACGCAATATTTACAGTGTAAAGATTTCACTTGACCAGAACTCCTCGTACGACTATTTGATCTTTACGATGTAAAGATGAGGGAGGATACGCCGTGCAGCAGGACGCCGTTGCCGAACGCCGCCACAATCTCGGTCCGATTCCGTTCGAGGCCGACGCGCCCTTCCTGAAAATCATCGGTGAATTGCCGCGCGAGCTGAACGGCACGCTCTATCGCAACGGCCCCAATCCGCAGTTCGAGTCGCCCGGCGCGCACTGGTTCGTCGGCGACGGCATGCTGCACGCCTTTCATCTCGAGAACGGGCGCGCCAGCCATCGCAACCGCTGGATCCGCACGTCGAAATGGCTGGCCGAGCACGATGCCGGCCGCGCGTTGTTCGGCGGCTTTGGCCGCAAGCTGCCGGATGCCCCGGCGAACCTGACCGACGGCGGCGTTGCAAATACCAACATCATCTTCCATGCCGGCAAGCTGCTTGCGCTGGAGGAGTTGCATCTGCCGACTGAGATCGAGCCCGGTAAGCTGGCGACGCGCGGCTATCACAATTATCAGGGCCGGATCGCCGGCACCTTCACCGCGCACCCGAAGATCGATCCCGTCACCGGCGAGCTGGTGTTCTTCGGCTACAATGCGGCGGGTCCGCTGACGCCTGCCCTCTCCTACGGATCGATCGATGCGTCCGGCAAGGCGACGCGCTTCGAACGCTTCGAGGCGCCTTATGCCAGCATGGTGCACGACTTCATCGTCACGGAAAACCACCTGCTGTTTCCGATCCTGCCCCTCACCGGCAGCATGGAGCGCGCGATGAGCGGGCGGCCGCCCTATGCCTGGGAGCCGGACAAGGGCGCCTATGTCGGCGTGATCAAGCGCAAGGGCAGCGCGAAGGACATCGTCTGGTTTCGCGCTGAGGCCTGCTACGTCTTCCACGTCATGAATGCGTGGGAGGAAGGTGACCGCATCATCGCCGACGTCATGCAGTTCGAGGAAGCACCACTGTTCACGCATCCCGACGGCACGCCCACCAATCCCGAGAAATCCTTCGCCCGCCATTGCCGCTGGACGTTTGATCTTGCCGGGAATACCGACCGCTTCCAGCAGACCTATCTCGACGATCTCACCGGCGAATTCCCGCGCATCGACGACCGCCGCGCCGGATTGAAGAGCGGTCACGGCTGGTACGCCTGCGCCAATCCGACGCTGCCGATGTTCGGCGCGTTGTCCGGCGTCGTCCATGTCGATGGCAAGGGCAAGCGCCTCGGCCATTATCTGCTGCCGGCCGGCGACACCATTTCTGAACCGGTCTTCGTCGAGCGGTCGAAAGATGCGGCAGAAGGCGATGGCTGGCTGCTGGCGGCGGTCTGGCGCGCGCGGGAGAACCGGAGCGACCTCGCCGTGTTCAACGCTGGAGATATCGAGGCCGGTCCCGTGGCGCTGGTGCAGCTCGGACATCGCGTGCCCGACGGTTTTCACGGCAATTGGGTCGGCGCGCAGTAGCTGTTCCTCCTCATCACGGATGCCACCAAAGAGGTCTCTGATGCACATACAATCGATCACTGCGGGCTACCTCGTCGTCCTGGTCCTGATCTGCGCCGCGCTCACACTTCAGATGATCCAGCCGCGGCGGAGCGGCCAAACCGTCTTCAACGGCGGTATCTTGCTCGCCTTCGTCCTCTCGGTCGCCTGTGCGTTACCTGCGCTGCCCTACCTGCCCTGGGCCGGATTCATCGACGAAATGGCCGACCAAGCCGTTGCAGCAATTCAATTTTTGGAAGTCGCTTACGTCATTTTGACACTGTAAAGATTTTGCTTGACCCCGCTCCGCCCGTGACTTATTGATCTTTACATCGTAAAGATAAGGCCTGACCGAGGCGGACCATGGCGATTTTCCTGATCCTCGCGCCCTACGGCGCCTTCACCTTCCTGATGCTGATGACATCGGCCACGATCAGCGTATTCGTGGCCTCGGCAATCTGTCTCGCCACCGTCGCGATCGATGTCGTGCGCGGTCGATCGGTGAAGATCCTGGCGATGGGCTCGGCGCTGCTATTCGCCGCAATCGGCATCCACCTCGCGCTGTTCGATCCGGCGCTCGGCACACTCGGTGTCAAGCTGTCGGTCGACATCGGCATCTTCGTCATCTCGCTCGGCTCGATGCTGGTCCGCCGTCCATTCACGCTGCAATACGCGCTGGAGGCCGTGCCGGCCGAGACCGCGGCAATGCCCGGCTTTCTCTACGCCAATTACATCATCACCGGCGCATGGACCGCGGCTGCGCTGCTGATGGCGGCCGCCAATCTCGTGCTGCTCTATGTCCCCGGCCTGCCGCTCTGGTCGAGCCTTGCGGTCGCCTTCGCCGCCCGCAACAGCGCGATGTACTTCACAAAATGGTATCCCGAATATCGGCAGATCAAGTACGGTCCGCCGGCCAGCGCATTGCCCAACTCCCGCTGAAGGATCGACGATGAAGGACGTATTCGCCCGCCTCGCCTCCGACCTCTTCTCCGCCATCGTCTTCCTGGTCATCTATCTCGTGACCGACAACGTCGTCCTGGCAACGTCGGTGGCGATTGCCGGAGCGATCGCGCAGCTGATCTATGCGCGCGTCAAGGGGCAGCAGGTCAATTACATGACCTATGCGAGCGTCGCGCTCGTCGTCGTGCTCGGCACGGTCACGCTGCTGACCCACGATCCCCGCTTCATGCTCGCAAAGCCCTCGATCGCGCATTTCGCGATCGGCGCCATCATGCTCAAGCGCGGCTGGATGCTGCGCTACATGCCGCCGATCGTCGTCGAGACCGTTCCGGAATATGTGACGGCTGCAGGTTATGCCTGGGCCGCGCTGATGTTCGTGATCGGCGCCGGCACGATCGCCATCGCCTCCACAGGCGATCTGAAGCTGTGGGCGTTCTACATCACGGTGGTCGCGGGCGGCGCCAAGATCCTCGCCTTCGCCGTGCAATATGTCGTGCTCCGTCTCATCGTCACCAGCCGACGGCGCGCCGCCGCCCGCGCCTAAATGCCTCCGACGGAGCGTTAGGCGCGGGCGGCGAGTTGCGCTATACGCTCGGCCGGGACTGGCCCGCGGATCGTCGCGGTCCGCCGGGATCTTGGGAGACGCGAATGGCCGTCGACGGCAACTGGACTCTGACCCTGACAACCCCCATGGGCGAGCGCAAGGCGACGCTGAGCCTGACGGCTGCCGGCGGCACGCTCACAGGGACGCAGGGTGCGGAAGGCGATACAGCCGAGATATTCGACGGCACCGTCAGCGGCGATGCCGTCAACTGGAAGGTCTCGATCACCAATCCGATGCCGTTGACGCTCGAATTCATCGGAACCGTCTCGGGCGACAGCATGAGCGGTGAGATGGGCATCGGCCCGATGGGCAGCTTCCCGTTCACCGGCACGCGCGCCTAAGCCGCGCGGCAACCGTGCGCGCGCTCGGTCTCATCGCGGCGACGATCCTGTGTGTCGCGACACAAGCGGCGCGCGCGGACGACGCCGAACCGGCGTGGCGGGCAAGCGCGCTCGCCATGCTACCGGCAGGCTATGTTGCCGGCACGGCCTATCGAACCGAAGGTTCGACGGGCTACCTCGCCGTCTATCCGATCTCGTCGAACGATCCGAAGTCGCCTGCAAGCGTTTTCGGCGCGCGCCAGGCTCTCGTGGTCGCGCTGACGCCGGATGCGACGCGCGCAATCTCGGCCGCATTGAAGCCGCGTAGCGGGCCGGATCCTGACAACGATGACGCCGATTTCGCAAAGCTGCATGCCGATCTCGCCGCCAAGCGCTCGACGCTTCCCGACGGTACCGAGCCCTGCGATTTCGGCGCATGGTCCGTCGACAAGGATCCTGATGGCCTCAACGTGCGTGCCGAACCATCGACCAAGGCGCGTGTGCTCGGCACGCTTCCGCCGCCCTACCTGCTCAAGCTCGGCGGCAGCGAGAACACGCCGGATGGCGGCTGGCTCACCGAATTCCGCATCATCGGCTTCAAGAACGGCTGGTTTCTGATCGAAGGCGCCAAGCCGCCGGGCAAGGACTACGAGGACGACAAGAAATATCCGCGCCGCGCGCCAAAGCCCTATGCCGGACGCGGCTGGGTCGCCTCCAACAAGGTCGGCGCGGCCTACGCCAATGGCGCGACCCGCATGGGCGGCCTGTTCCAGGCGCCCTTCGTCGATGCGAAATGGATGCCGGCCCAGCGCGAGCTCGGCGGTCCGATCGACACCGATGGCGGGCCGAAGCACATCTTTGCTTGCAGCGGCCTCTGGGGCCTCGTCGAGAGCGAGGACGGCGTCCGCGGCTGGTGGCGCGGGCTGTGCTCCAATCAGGTCACGAATTGCAGTTAGCCTGCGGCCCATCCTTCGAGACGCCCGCCTCCGGCGGGCCCTCAGGATGAGGTCATGTTTCGCGGCGAGATATCAGACCCTCATGGTGAGGAGCCCGCCAAAGCGGGCGTCTCGAACCATGCAGGCCGAGCTCTTCCGGCACTCCGGAGCGAGGCGAAGAGCTAGCCCAGATTCAGCTCCTTGAAGAAGTCGTTGCCCTTGTCGTCGATGATGATGAACGCCGGGAAGTCGACGACCTCGATGCGCCAGATCGCTTCCATGCCGAGTTCGGGATATTCGAGCACCTCGACTTTCTTGATGCAGTGCTCGGCAAGATTCGCCGCGGCACCGCCGATCGAGCCGAGATAGAAGCCGCCATATTTCTTGCAAGCCTCACGCACGGCCGGCGCCCGGTTGCCCTTGGCGACCATCACCATCGAGCCGCCGGCGGCCTGGAACTGATCGACGAAGGAATCCATGCGGCCAGCGGTGGTGGGGCCGAACGCACCGGAGGCGTAGCCCTCGGGCGTCTTGGCGGGGCCGGCGTAATAGACGGGATGGTTCTTGAAATAGTCCGGCAGCGGCTCGCCCTTGTCGAGCCGCTCGCGCAGCTTGGCATGCGCGGAATCGCGCGCGACGATCATGGTGCCGGTCATCGAGACCCGCGTCTTGGTCGGGTACTTCGAGAAGGTGGCCAGGATATCCTTCATCGGCTGGTTGAGATCGATCTTGACGACCTCGCCGCCCAGCGACTGCTCGACCTCAGGCAAATACTGCGCCGGGTTGTGCTCGAGCTCTTCGAGATAGACGCCGTCCTTGGTGATCTTGCCGAGCACCTGGCGATCGGCCGAGCAGGACACGCCGAGCCCGATGGGGAGCGAGGCGCCATGACGCGGCATGCGGATCACGCGGACGTCGTGGCAGAAGTATTTTCCGCCGAACTGCGCGCCGACGCCGAGCGACTGCGTCATCTTGAGAATTTCCTGCTCCATCTCGAGATCGCGAAACGCGTTGCCGTCGGGCGAGCCGTGGGTCGGCAGTGCGTCGAGATAGCGAGCCGACGCCAGCTTCACCGTCTTCATGCAAAGCTCGGCCGAAGTGCCGCCGATCACGATCGCGAGGTGATAGGGCGGGCACGCCGCGGTGCCCAGCGTCAAGACCTTCTCCTTCAGGAAGGCGAGCAGCCGGTCCTTGGTCAGCACCGAGGGCGTGGCCTGGAACAGGAAGCTCTTGTTGGCGGAGCCGCCGCCCTTTGCCATGAACATGAACTTGTAGGCGTCATCACCCTCGGCGTAGATCTCGCACTGCGCCGGCATGTTGTTGGCGGTGTTCTTCTCCTCGTACATCGACAGCGGCGCGACCTGCGAGTAGCGCAGATTGCGGCGCAGGTAAGCATCGCGCGCGCCTTCCGACAGCGCCGCCTCGTCGTCACCGTCGGTGATGACGTTGCAGCCCTTCTTGCCCATGATGATCGCGGTGCCGGTGTCCTGGCACATCGGCAGCACGCCGCCGGCGGCGATGTTGGCGTTCTTGAGGAAGTCCAGCGCGACGAACTTGTCGTTCGGGCTCGCCTCGCCATCCTCCAGGATCGCGCGGAGCTGCTTCAGATGCCCCGGCCGCAGATAGTGGTTGATGTCGCCAAAGGCCGCTTCCGACAGGGCCCGCAGCGCCTCACGCGATACCACGAGCATGTCCCGGCCCAAGACCTTCTCGACTCGCACGCCCTCGGCCGTGACCTTCTTGTACGGCGTCTCGTCCTTGCCCAGCGGAAACAGCGGCGTGTGCTTGTAGGGCGGAACGGGTTTTGCGGGGTCGGGGAAGGCGGTGGGAGCGTTCATGGGCTGGAATCTCGGGGTTTTGGGGTCCTCGCATGGATCCCTTTCATAGAAGCGTTCTAAGCTTTTTTGCCGCAAAGGGAAGGCGCTCTGGTGCGGTCAGGGCATCCGGATTGGGCGGCATGGAGACCCTTTTCGGTGGCTCTCAGGCGGACATGTGTCCCTCATGATGCCGGTGAAGACCCGGGATGCACCCCTTGCGCTACGCGCGCGACGACGGTTGAATGCGCCCGCTAAGGGGCTTTTCGTCATGACATTGAACTTGCACGTCCGCGGCGCGATCCTGGTCGCCGCCGCCATCACCGGCCTTGTGACCCTCGCCGCACCCGCGCGCGCCGACCGCTGCGATGACAGCGCCAAGGAGCTGGCGAACCAGGTCGACCGCCTCAAGGTGAATTTCCGCGCCGCCAATGTGGTCTACCTGACGCACCCCGCGGCCAAGGAATTGTCCGTGGCTTGCCGTGGCGACAAATATTCGATCGAGCTCTATGCCAAGGGCGATCGCAAGCCCAAGCCGGAGTTCTTTGCGCTGGTGGGGTCGATGGCGGCGATCGTCTTCACCGTGACCAAGGACGATACGACGACGGGCGCGACACGCTGCCTGAAGCGGATGGGGCTCTTGCGCGGCGACAAGATCAGCATGCGTTACCGGCGTCTCAACATGGAATGCACCCGCACCAAGACGGATGCGTCCATCGCAATCACGCGCGGCAAGGACGAATAGGCGGCTCCCGCGCGGTGTGCGTCTGACAGCACACCGCACACTACAGACTCCGTCATTGCGAGCGTAGCGAAGCAATCCAGAATCCCTCTGCGGAGACAGACTGGATTGCTTCGCTGCGCTCGCAATGACGAGGAGAGGTCTGTCCTCTCGCGGAAACAGCATTTATGGCGGCGCGAAAGCGGCCTCCTCCACCGCACCGGATCCCTTGCATTTTAACGATTGGCTTGAAGGAAATTTCGCGTCTCGCGGCGCAGGGTCAATTGTTTCCATATGTGAGGATTTGTGGATGAGCGTTTCTACCGTTTCGCCGCCGCCGATCGCGATCGTGGTGCCGAGCTACGACACGACCAAGCAGCAGGACGATCAGATCAAGACCAAAGACAACGACCCGACCTATAAGCCGCCGCCGCCCGCGCCGCTGCCGCCGGGTCAGGGTACGCGGATCGATCAGCTCGCCTGATCAGCCGCGTCGAAGATGAAATGCCCGATCCGGTCGATCGGGCTTTTCGCGTGTCCGGCCGCAACTTCGCCGGATAGCGGGACCAATATCGTGCGCGGCTAGCCTGAGACCTGCGCATGATCGCAAGACTCCTGTTGCAGAACACGATCACCACCGCCGCCATGGGCGCGCTGCTGTTCGCGTCCGCCGGCACGCTGCATTGGCCGTCGGCCGGGGTGTTCCTCGCGACCTCCGCCCTGCTCGGCCCGCTCTGCGGGTGGTGGCTTTACCGGGTCGACCCCGCACTGCTCGCCGAACGCCTGCGGCCGGTCCTGCAAAAGGACCAGCCCGCCGCCGACAAAATGTTCATGACCGTCTTCGTCGTCGCGATGCTGGTCTGGCTGGCGGCGATCGGGCTCGACCGGCGTACGCTGTCCTCCGACGTGCCGATGGCGCTGCAGATGCTCGGCTTCGCCCTGTTCCTACTCTCGACGCTGTTCATCCTCTGGGTTTTCCGCGAGAACTCGTTCGCGGCGCCCGTGGTGAAGCTGCAGGCCGAGCGCGCGCAGCACGTGATCTCGACGGGGCCTTATGCCCATGTGCGCCATCCCATGTACAGCGGCATGATCCTGTTCTTCGCCGGCGTGCCGCTGCTTCTGGGCTCGTGGTGGGGACTTATTATGGTGCCGCTATTCCTCGTCTTGCTTGCGATCCGCATTCGCATCGAGGAGCGCACGCTGCGCGAGGGCCTACCGGGCTATGCCGACTATGTGACGCGCGTGCGCTATCGGCTGGTTCCTGGCGTATGGTGAGCGCGCATCACCCTCTCGGCACATCCGGACCGGCTAACCATCCAACTCGCGGTAGCGGCGGAAGATGCCCTGCTCGTTGAAGGCAATGCGGCGCGGTCTTTCGAGATAGGCTTTGATGTTCCGCCGCTCCGCGACGCGGTCGTGCAGGCCAACGAGGCCTGGGATATCTGTCTCGAACGCCTTCATCCGCTTCGGAAACGCATAGCGTAGTCCCGCGACGAGCTGGAACAGCGAGAGATCGACATAGGTCAGCCTGCGGCCCGTGACGTAGGCGCCGCCATTGTCCTCAAGGAGCTGCTCGAAATAGCCGAGATATTTCGGCACGCGCTCGCCCCAGAAGTCGGCGGTGCGCTTCTTTGCCGGCGGTTTCTGATCTTCGTAGTAAAGCGAGGGCCCCAGCGGATGATGGGTGTCGTGAATCTCGACCACGAAATCGGTGATCGTGAGCTGGAGCTGATGGACCCAGAGTTGACCGGCCTCCGACTTCGGGGCGAGGGCGTGGCGGGCGCCCAGATAGAGCAGGATGTTCGCGGTCTGGCCGATGACGAGCTTACCGGCTTTGAGGAACGGCGGCGCAAAAGGCGGCGTGCCCTTGTGCGCGTCCATCATCTTCATCATCGCAGCTGTGCCGCGTGGGCCACGCGCCACGTCGACATAACCCGCGCCCGCCTCCTCCAGCGCCAGCCGCACATATTCACCGCGGCCCTGGATCTCGGGCCAATAATAGAGCTCGTATTTCATGGAAGGGGTCCGTGAGCGTGGAAGCGACAGGACCAATTTATCACGCGCGACAAGGTTCCGTAAGGATGAGGCTGAACGGCGGCACCACACGCTCCGTCATTGCGAGCGCAGCGAAGCAATCCAGACTGTCACCCTGGAGCGACTCTGGATTGCTTCGTCGCTGCGCTCCTCGCAATGACGGCAGCCTCAATTCGATGCGAAGCAATACAGCAGCCCGTCGCCGCCGGTGCTCTTCAGATCGGCCTGCGAGCAGCCGCCATCGGGGCCGCGCGAGGGATGCGAGCTGTTCCACGATTTCGACGGCTCGTCATCACGCAGGCCTTGACGATCGGCGTGGCCGACAACCGCCGCGCCTTGCGTGCTCGACGTCCAGTTCTTGCAGGTCTTGTCGTCACCCGCGGGAAATGCGCTGCCGTCGGCTTGCGAACCCGTGAGGATGTCGTGCCGGTTCGGCGTGTCGCCGCGGCCGTTGATGACCTCGCCCTTCTCGCTGAGCGCGGTCTGCTTGGTGAGGTTGTTGGCCGCCCCGTGCAGGTCGGCAACGTCCTTGGCGATCACAGCACCCTTGGCGTTCTGCCACGGTCCCTTGCCGATGCGGTCGCGCGCGTTGACGGCCGGCTTGCCGTCGGCGGCCTGCGTGGAGAGATAAGCGCGCCAGGTTTTGCTGCCGGCGCCGCCGGTCTGGGCCAGCTTCTGGCACTGCGCATCCGCCCCCTCCAGGCCGCCGAGATCGGCGCCTTTGCCAGGACCGTTGGAGGTCACGAAGAACGTCATGTCGGCCGACTGCGCCTGCGCCGATGGCGCCGCAAGCAAGGCCGCAGCGAGCGCGAGGCCTGAAATCGTCACGGATCTCTCAATGCGGGTCATCCTGTCCTCCCTTTGTGTTGTCGTTGGCCGCCAGATTTCAACCCGACGCAGGCCCGCTTATTCCGATGTCGCAATGCGAGACGCCCAAAAGAACAAGGCCCCATGCAAGAAGCACGATGCCCTGGCTTTTCATGTCGTCTGCGATCTGTTGGTCAGCGGGATCGCCGACGATTCCCAGCCGCTTCCCGACTGCCATGTCGATTAATTGCTTCCCGGGACAAGGGTGCCGGGCGAGCATACCAAATGGGCCGATCCTCAAGTGATCGTCCAGGGGAGGACGCGGGGGACTGTGGCGGGACCGTTCAGGGCGGTATCCGCGACCACATCGGGGCTGCGCAGGGACGCGGCGCAAGGGGGAGACCGTCATGCACCGGACCACCATCCGCCCAATCACGACAATTGCCGGCCGTGCCACCCTTTGCTGCCTTGCCGTCGGTCTTGCCATCGGTCCGAACTGCGCCTTGGCCGCGGAACTGCTCAAAGCCCGACTTGCGCAAAACCTCGGACCGATCTCCGGCATTGCGATCGTCGCCAAATCGAAGGGGATTTTCGAAAAGCACGGACTGGACATCACGGTCTCGAACTTCACCTCCGGGAAGCAGTGCCTCGACACCGTGATCGGAGGCGGTGCCGATGTCGCGACGACGGCGGAGGCACCTGTCACCGCTTCAGCGATGGCTAACCAGCCCATCGCCTTCGTCGCCGGGATGGAATATTCCGACCTCAAGACGCTCGTCGCGGCCAAGGCCGGCGTCAAGACCAAGGCAGATCTTCGCGGCAAGCGAATCGGATTCACGGCTGGCACCGGCAGCGAGGTTTACACGGCGACCTTGCTGAAGTCGGTGGGATTGACGCCCAAGGATGTCACCCTCGTCAATCTGCGGCCGCAGGAGATGCTGCCGGCACTTGCAGCCGGAAGCATCGACGCGTTCGACACCTGGGAGCCCCACGTCGCCAACGCGAAGAAAGCCCTGGGCGAAGCCGTCGCTGAGGTCGATACAAAGGGCACCTATTCCGAGACGTTCAATATTGTCGTCATGAAGCCCTATCTCGACGCCAATTCAGCGCTGGTCGAGAAATTCATCGCCGCACTGATTGATGCCGAGGTCTGGATGAAGGAACACCCGGATGAAGCGATCACGACAGTGGCGGACGCGGTTGGAATGAAGCGGGACGAACTCGCGCCCATCTGGGCCGACTATGTTTACCGGGTGCGTCTCGACGACCGGCTGATCGAGATTCTCAAGACCCACTCCGCATGGCGCCTCGAGAGCGGCAACCATCCTCCGGGAGCGGCGATGCCCGACTTCAGCAAATTCGTCGTCACCGAGCCACTGAAAAAGGTCGATCCCGCACGCGTCACCCTGTCGTGGAAATAGGCACCCGCGCGGCCATGCAGGAAGCCACTTCAGCGGGACGCGATATTGCCATCCGCACTGGCGGTCGCGCTCGGCGGCCGAATTCAGTTCGGCTTCGCCGTCTCAATATTCTGGTCGGGGCGCTTTCGCTTCCCTTGTTCATTGGGCTCTGGGAACTTGTCTCCCGTTCCGGAACCGTCAACATGGTGCTGTTTCCGCCGCCCACGGTGGTTGCTGCGGCCGTGCTTGAATGGATCCGAAGCGGACAGTTCTTTAGCGATCTGTTGGCCAGCCTCTTTCGCGTCACCACGGGATTCATCATAGGCGGCGCGCTCGGCATCCTGCTCGGTGTTCTCACCGGCCAATTCCCCGTTATCTCGAGCTTGCTGTCCCCGCTATTCCATATCTTGCGGCCAATTCCGCCGATTGCGTTCGTGCCGATCGTCATCCTCTGGTTCGGCCTGTCGGAGGCGGGAAAATTGTTCCTCGTCGTATGGGGCGTATTCTTCACGGTATGGCTTTCGACTCACATCGGCGTGCAGAAGGTCGACCGTGGCCTGATTCGGGCGGCGTTGATGCTCGGCACGCCCCGACGGCAGATGCTGCAGGAGATCGTGCTGCTGGGCGCGCTTCCCTACATTGTGGTCGGGTTGCGCACCGCCGTCAGCATCTCCTTCTATACGCTTGTCGCGGCTGAACTGGCCGGCGCTTTCGCCGGCATCGTCTACAGGATCGAGATTGCGCAGCAGAATTTGCAAACGGGCCAGGTCATGGGCGGGCTCGCAGCGCTCGGGTTGATGTCGTTCATCGCCGACCGGCTGTTTGCGGCTCTTGCCGAACGTATCGTCTGGTGGCGCTGATGTCGGGATCTCGATCGGGCATGAAACTGGCGCTGGCAAGTTCGCCTGCCTCCGTCGAATCGGCGCGGAAACAACCGGCCATTCAAGTCTCGAACCTGAGCATCGTCTTCGACACCAAGCGCGGGCAAGTCATCGCGGTCGATCGCGTTTCCTTTGACGTGGCGCCTGGCGAATTCGTTTGCATCGCCGGACCCTCCGGCTGCGGCAAGTCGACGGTGCTCAATACGATCGCCGGGTTGGAAGTGCCGTTCGAAGGCGAGATCCTAGTCGAGAGCGCACCCGTCTACAGTCCGCGTCCCGATGTCGGTATGGTGTTCCAGCAGCCGCATCTCTTTCCCTGGAAGTCCGTCCGCAGCAACATCGCCCACGGCCCCAGGATGCTCGGGAAGTCCAAGACGGAAGCGTATGCCATCGCCGACGATCTGATCGCGATGGTTGGCCTCAAGCGTTTCGCCGACGCTTATCCGAACACGCTGTCCGGCGGCATGCAACAGCGCGTGGCGATCGCGCGAGCGCTGGCCAATCAGCCCCGTGTGCTGCTGATGGACGAGCCCTTCGGGGCGCTCGACGCGCAGACCCGCGCGGTGATGCAAGACAATCTGCTGGCGCTGCGCGACCGGATCAAGGCGACAATCGTATTCGTGACGCATGATATCGATGAAGCCATCGTGCTGGCCGACCGCGTTCTCATCATGAGCGCGGGACCCGGCCGCATCCTGCGCGAAGTCGCGGTCAAGCTGCCGCGCCCACGGTCGAGTTCTGTCATGGTCGAGCCAGCTTATCTGTCGCTCAAGAAGGATTGTCTCGACGTCATCCGCGTAGAAGGGTTGCGGGCTTTCAATCAGTCGGACGCGGACTGATGACCCGGAGCCCGCGGGTCTGAGGCGGACGCAGCGGGCTGGCATGGTTCTTGAATATTCGATGCCGGGTCTCACATGCGGAGCCGGCCATGCACAGGGCGAACAGCGCGATAGCGGCAGGTGTGATGCTCGCGGAGTCGGACGATCTCGTCAGACCGCTGCCCGGCTTGCTGGATGGTCTCAACCGGGCTGATTGCAATCGCTTGCGTGCGATCGGACGCGAAAAGATCCTGGAAGCCGGCCAACTGGTTTGGTCTCAGGGCGACGCACAGGCCGGGATCTACCTGATCAGCGAGGGACGCATACGCAGCTACTATGCTGCACCGTCGGGGCGCGAAGTCACGCTCGCCTATTGGTTTCCCGGCAACTTCGTCGGCGGGCCCGACATATTCGGGACGGGCCCGCACATGTGGACATCGGTTGCAGCCGAGCGCAGCCGGTTGACGTTCATGCCCGGACCGGCGCTGCGGCGGCTTGCGCTGGAATCGCCGACGATTGCCGTCGCCTTGCTGGATGCCCTCGCATTCAAGGCGCGATGCTATTCGGCGATGGCCCAGATGCTTGGGACGCGCTCGGTGACCGAGCGGCTGCACAGCCTGCTGATCTTCCTGTCGCACGTCTACGGCGTGAAGCGCGACAACGAGGTCGTCGTCGGCATGCCGTTCACCCACGGGGATCTCGCCAACCTCATCGGATCCACCCGCCAATGGGTGACCGTGCAACTCGCGCGGCTCCAGGACGAAGGCGTGATCAGATACGAAAGATCCGTGATTTCGATCCTGGATATTTCTACGCTCGGGCAGGCGATGGGATAATGTCCGCCCTTTAGCCGCCAGACTTCAATTCGAACGCCGATCCGTCTGCGCCTGCCTCGAACCGCCGCGCCAGTCCGATCAGCGCGCGATCGTGCCAGGCCGGCGCTAGCAGGGTCACGCCCATGGGCATGCCGTTTGACAATTTCGCATTCGGAACGGCGACGCCGCAGAGATCGAGTAAATTGGCAAAGTACGAGTAGTAGCCCAGACGATTGTTGAGGGTGATCGGATCACGATGCATCTCCTCCAGTGTGAACGGCCGCGGTGCAGTCGGAACCACGAGAGCATCGATGCCGGCAAAGATTGCTTCGGCGTCGCGGCGAAGCCGGTGCAGCCGGTGAATGGCGCCAAACGTGTCGATCGCCGAATAGCCGGCGGCTGAGCCCAGCACGGTCCTCGTGACATCAAGCAAGGAGCCGGATTCGACATCGATGAGAGAAGCGATGGCGGAGCGCCGCTCAGCGACCCAGGGACCGCTGAACATCAACTCCCCCGCTTGGCGGAATGGGGCAAAGTCCACCTCGATCGCCGTCCCTCCGATATGAGCAAGACGTTCGCAGGCGCTCTCGTAGAGTTCGCCGCATTCCGACATGCCGAAGCATTCGATATCTGCCGGCGCAACGCGGCCGAACCGGAATGATGCCGCCGCCCCGTTGGCGGAGAAAAAGGTTCTGGGCAGGCGGCTGTAGGGATCTTCGAAATCAAACCCTTCGATGATGTCGAGGATTGCTTCGCCGTCGCTGACGGTATTGCAGAATACCGACACGCAATCGATCGTCGGACAATTCGGCACCAGGCCACGTGATGACACCAGCCCAACGGTCGGCTTGATTCCGACGATGTTGTTGAACCCGGCAGGTATGCGCCCCGAGCCGCCGGTATCGGTGCCGAGCGCAAAGGCGACGTGCCCGGCCGCCACGGCGACCGCGGACCCGGAACTGGAGCCGCCCGCAACATAGCGCGCATCGGCAATCGACGCGCAGGGGCCATGGGGCGAGCGCGCGCCGGACAGGCCTGTGGCGAACTGATCGAGATTGGTCTTTCCGAGGCAAATTGCGCCGGCTGCGGTGAGGCGTTCGACGCTATGCGCGGAATGCCAGGGCGTGTAGCTGAACGCCGGACATGCGGCAGTGGTCGGCATTCCCGCAACGTCGATATTGTCCTTCACACCAAAGGGAATGCCGAGCAGCGGAAGATTTTCGCCCGTCCGCGCGCGCGCCACCAGCTTATGGCATTCTTCGAGTGCCTCCTGCCGTGGGCGAAGATAGATCCAGCAATTGCGGTCGCGCTCGGCCTCGATCCGGTCATACGCCGTTCCGATCGCCTCCAGCAGCAGGGACGAACTCCTGGCAATGCCTTCGTAGTTTGTCCTGAGGCGCGCGACACACTGGCTCACGGAATATCTCCTCATCCAACCGGCAGGCGCGAAATTGCGGCAGCTCTGCGCGGCCAACAAGCAATTAAGTGCTTCGCCCAAATGGCCGCCTGACCGAAACGCGCAGCTCAAACAAAAAGGGCGCCGTGCCGAAGCACGACGCCCTCGTTTGTCGCTATACGCGCGATCAGTTGGTCTGCTGGATTGCCGACAATTCCCAGGCGCCGCCTGGACGTCGGGCAAAGGTCCAGACTTCGGTGGCCTCGCCCGGCTGCTCGCTGCCGGCGACAATTGCGCCGGTATTGCGGTCGAGCGTCTTGTCGGTGAGCGCGAAGCGCAGCGCCACCGTCGCGTAATCGGTCTCGCCTTCGCGCCAGGATTCCGCGAGGTCGCCCTGCAACAGCTTCACGCCGCTGACCTTGTTGACGACATTGCGCGCGCGGTTCTGGCCGAGGTCCTGCTCGAAATAGGAGACCATTTCCGGCGTCGCTAACGTGTGCAGCTTGGCCACGTCCTCATTCGACCACGCGGTCTGGACATCGCCGAGCAGGCGCTCGAACGCTTCATAGTCGTCCGGCTTGATCTCGAGCGGGGCGTTGTTGGCGCCGAAGCCGAAGCCGCCGCCAAGACCGCCACCAAGACGGTTATTCGCCTGCGGTCCCGGACCGGCACCGGCGTCAGCGTTGGCATAGGCCGCCTGCGGGGTGTGCCGGCGCTGCCACCAGGACATCGCCAGCCGAACCACGAGCACCACGAGCACGATCTGGATGATCAGGCCGATGATCGACGACAGGCCGCCGAGGCCGCCGAACAGGCCACCGCCGAACAGCATGCCGAGCAGGCCGGCGCCGAGGAACCCGGCCGCAAGGCCGCCCAGGAAACCGCCACCGCGGCCGAACAGGCCGCCACGCGCGGGTGCGGCGGCAGCCGAATTCATGCCTGTGCCCGGCTGGGTGTAGGTCCGATTGAACTGCGAGGTCGAACCCGGCGCGGTCGTGGTCGACGGCGGGGCCGAATAGGTGCGCGAACCGCGCGAACCAGACGACATGCCGCCGCCAACGCGCGCGTCGGCGGACGAGATCGCCAGCGCAGTCGGCAGCGCAAGCGCCAGCACGACGGCAATCGTCTTGAAGAGGCTGCGGGAGCGTTGCGAGAAATTCATGTTGGTTTCCCAGATCCCCGGCATGGGGACGTGCCCCTAAGATGGGCAGCCTTCCGTAAAAAGGAAGCCACTATCGGAACTTATGGCTGCGGCCCTCAGTCGCGGGGATGTGGCAAAAGCCCATCTTTGGCGGCAGCTTGGCCGGGCGTGCGAAGGAGCCGCGGTCGCGGGTTACCGGTCACTTGTGCGACGGGAGTTCCGGTTTCCCGTCGTCATGGCGTCGAGGCCCTCACCCCGCCTTCGCCATCGTCTCCTTCACGGCCGCCACGAGCTGGCTGAGCGTGAACGGCTTGGGCAGGAAGTCGAACTGCTGGCCTTCGGGCAGGCTCTTCTCGAATGCGTCTTCCGCGTAGCCGGAGACGAAGATGAACTTGATGTCGGGATTCTTCTCGCGCATCGCCTTGAGCAGTGTCGGGCCGTCCATCTCCGGCATCACGACGTCGGACACGACGAGATCGATTCCGCCGCTCTGCTCTTCCAGTACCTCCAGCGCCTCGACACCGTTCTCGGCCTCGACCACTGTGTAGCCGCGCGAGCGCAGACCGCGCGCGTTGAGCGCGCGCAGGCCCTCTTCGTCCTCGACCAGGAGGATGGTGCCCTGTCCGGTGAGATCGGTGCGGGGCTTGGCGTCCGTCACGGACCCGGCTTCCTTCGCGGCACCATTGCTGGCGCCAACGACCGGCGCCGGCTGCTCGACCTGCACCTCCGGCTCGGCATGATGGCGCGGCAGGAATATCTGGAACGAGGTGCCCTGCCCCGGCTCGGAGTCCACGTAAATGAAGCCACCGGTCTGCTTGACGATGCCATAGACGGTGGAGAGCCCGAGGCCGGTGCCCTTGCCGACTTCCTTGGTCGAGAAGAACGGCTCGAAGATCTTGTCGCGGATGTCGGCGGGGATGCCGGTACCGGTGTCGGCGACCTCGATCCGCACGTAATCCGCTGCCGGCATGCCCTTGTAGGCCAGCCTGGCCGCTTCTTCGGTGGTGACGTTGGCGGTCCGAATGATCAGCTTGCCGCCGTCGGGCATGGCGTCGCGCGCGTTGACCGCGAGGTTGACGATGACCTGTTCGAACTGGGAGACGTCGACCTTGACCGGCCAGAGATCGCGACCGTGGATGGTCTCGTGCTTGACCTTCTCGCCGATCAGGCGGCGCAGCAGCATGGCGAGGTCGGAGAGCGCATCGCCGAGGTCGAGCACCTGCGGCCGCAGCGTCTGGCGGCGCGAGAACGCCAGCAACTGCCGCACCAGCGTGGCGGCCCGCGTCGCGTTCTGCTTGATCTGCATGATGTCCTGGAACGACGGGTCGGTCGGCTTGTGCGCGTTCAGCAGGAAGTCGTTCGCCATCATGATGGCGGAGAGCACGTTGTTGAAGTCGTGGGCGATGCCGCCGGCGAGCTGGCCGACGGTCTCCATCTTCTGCGACTGATTGATCTGGTTCTCCAGCGCGCGCCGCTCGGTGGTCTCGAGCATGTGCACGATGGCGACTTCGGCGTCGTTCTCGGCCGCGTCCACCGGCGTGACGAAGAACTGGCCCCAGCGCTCTCTGGTTCCTTCGAGCGCCACTTCGACCGGCGCGACGTCGGCCTGGCCCTCCGCGGCCTGGTTGATGGCCGCGATCAAAAGGTGCTGGTCGCGCGAATTGACCGCGCGGAAGATCGACTTGCTGGTGCTGTCGAGCCCTAGCGCCTGCCCGAGCTTGGCGTAGCGCGCATTGGCGCGCACGACGTTGCCGCCGCGGTCGACGGTGGCGATCGCCATCGGGGTATGGTCGAAGAAGCGCATGAAGCGCACTTCGGCGGCACGGTCCGGATCGCTGCGCTCGTCGCGGGCACGGCTGATCACCAGCGTGCGCGACGGGCCCGGCGCGCCGTCGGCGCCGAAGGCGAGCTTGTGATAGAGCCGCACCGGCATGGTCTTGCCGGTACGCATGCGCAGGTCGATGTCGAAGACCTCGGTCTTCACCTCGCCCGGCACCGACACGATCGCGGTCAGCAGCGAAGCGCCATCGCCGGAGACAATGTCGGTGAGCTTCAGCCCGCCCGAGCCGATCTCGGCAAGGTCGTAGTCGAGCCAGTTCGCCAGCGTCGCGTTGACATAAGCGAGCTCGCCGGCCGGATTGACCGAGAAAAAACCGCAGGGCGCGTGATCGAGATATTCGATCGCGTGCTGGAGTTCCTGGAACACGTCCTCCTGGCGCTCGCGGTCGCGGGTGATGTCGGCGATCGACCACACCGCATATCTCGTCTCGCGCTTGCCGGTGCCGAGAGGCCGCACCCGCATGCGTAGCCAGCGGCCCTGGCTGCCGTCATTGCCGGAGATGCGCACCTCTTCCTGCTGCCGCTTGCCTTCGCGCGCGGCTTTCAACAGGCGGAACACCGCCTCGGAGACGTCGGGGTTGCCGATGAAGACGCGCTCCACGGGACGCACGTCCTGTGGGCCGGCGGCGCCGGTCAGCGTCAGATAGGCCGCATTGGAATAGACCACATGGCCCCGCGGGTCGGTCACGGCGAGGCCGTCGAAGGCGTGGTCGGCGATGCGCCCCATCACGGGATCGTCGAGATTGCGATCGACGAAGCGGATGATGCCGGCGGCGAAGGCGAACAGGTTGAACAGGCCGACCATCGCCAGCACGGCGAGGATGCCGAGGATATAGGGCTGGGCCTGCGCGCGCCCGAGCGTCATCAACCCGACGGCAACGGCGACGAGGCCGGCGGCCACCAGCAGCACCAGCGCAATGCTGCCCGAGCGCGGCGACGGCTCGTGCGCCGCAACGGGCTCGCGTGTGAGGTCGTGGTCGGTCTCGGCAGTCATCTCAAGCTGGCACAGCCTGTCGGCAGAGAATCAACGCGCTACAGGGCGCGCAGGGTCCTCCCTGCCTGAATCGGACCCGCAGACGCAAGGGCAGCAGGGGCGAAAGGTACGCTGATTCCCAGATTACGGCCATTTCCAGTACTTTTCAGGGGTATTATTGCCGGCTGGCACCGAATCCGCTCTTCAGACGCATGACGTAGCCGATCACTTCGGCGACCGCATGGTAGTGCTCGGTCGGGATTTCCTCGTCGATCTCGACGGTGGCGTAGAGGGCGCGGGCGAGCGGCACGTTCTCGACGATCGGGATGTCGTGCTCGCGCGCGATCTCCCGGATCTTGAAAGCGAGGTTGTCGACGCCCTTGGCGACGCAGATCGGCGCCGACATGCCGCGCTCGTAGGACAGCGCGATCGAGTAGTGGGTCGGGTTGGTGATGATCACGGAAGCCTTGGGAACCGCCGCCATCATGCGCTTCTTGGAGCGCTGCTGGCGCAGCTGCCTGAGCTTGCCCTTGATGTGCGGGTCGCCTTCGGACTGCTTGAACTCTTCCTTGATCTCCTGGAGCGACATCTTCTGCCGCTGGAACCAGCTGCGATACTGGAAGAAATAGTCGCCGATGGCGATGATCGCGAGCGCCGCGACCACCGCGCCGAGCAGATGAATGGTCAGGCTGGTGGAGGCGCCGAGCAGGGCGGCCGGATCGAGCCTGACCATCGCCTCCATGCGATGCCGCTCCGGCCACAGGATCATGGTCATGACCGCGCCGAGCACGATCAGCTTGCCGAGACCCTTGAGGAAGTTCGCCGCCGCTTGCTTGCCGAAGATGCGCTTGAGGCCCTCGGCCGGCGACAGCTTGCTGAACTTGGGCTTGAGGGATTCGGCCGACCAGACCAGGCGGTGCTGCAGCACGTTGCCGGCAATTGCCGCCAGTACGAGCATCAGCAGCGGCACGCCCACCGCCGCGAGCACAGCGACTTCGATCTGCTGCATCAGAGCGAGCAGAGCCCTGCCGTCGGTCTTGATCATCCAGGAATTGGCGAGCAGGTTGCGCATCGGCGCCAATAGCCCGCTACCGACCGATCCTGAGAAGCTCGAGACCACCAGCGTGGCGCCCGCAATCATGAACCAGGTGTTGATCTCCTGGCTCTTGGCGACGTCACCGCGTTCGAGCGCCTCTTCGAGACGTTTTTGCGTCGGGTCTTCTGTTTGACTCTCTGGATCGTTGTCTTCCGCCATCGATCACCCGGTCACTTGAGTGGCATCATCTGGTGCATGACACCGATGAAATAGTCGAGATAGGTGCCCATCATCGCCGTGAGCACCACGGCGAGCACCAGGAAGCCGGCGAAGATCGAGAGCGGCACGCCGACGAAATAGACCTGCATCTGCGGCATCAGCCGCGCCAGCACGCCGAGCCCGATGTTGAAGACGAGGCCGAACACCAGGAACGGGCCGGAAAGTTGCAAGCCCAGGCGGAATGCGGCGGCAAAGGCGCGCGTCGCCAGCGCCGCGACATCGCCGCTCGACACCGTCTCGCCCGGCGCGAAGATGGTATAGCTGTCGTTCAGTGCCGCGATCACCAGATGATGGCTGTCGGTGGCGAACAGCAGCGTCACCCCCAATATCGTCAGGAAGTTGCCGACCAGCACGCCCTGCTGTCCCTGCGTCGGATCGACCGAGGTGACGAAGCCGAGCCCCATCTGCTGCGCGATCACGGCACCGGCAACCTGCAGCGCCGACAACGTCACCCGCGCAGTCGCCCCCAGAACGATGCCGATCACGATCTCATGCAGCATCAGGACCAGCAGCGGCGCGATCGAACCCATGTCGACCTGATAGGCGTTGCGATGCAGCGGCAGGATGATCAGCGTGAGCAGCAGCGCGATCGACAATTTGATCCGTGTCGGGATATTGGTCTCGCCCAGGCCCGGCAACAGCATCACCATCGCGCCGACCCGGGCAAAGGCGAGCATGAAGGAGGCGGCAAGCGCCGGCAGCAGCGAGACGTCGATGCGCATGATGGGCGCATAGTGCCTCAGCCGCCGATGATTCGCGACGATATCCGCAGCATGTGGGAATGCAGTGCGTCGGCCATGAACGGCAAGGCCAACAGCATTGTGGCAAAGATGGCCAGGATCTTCGGCACGTAGATCAGTGTCTGCTCCTGGATCTGCGTCAGCGCCTGGAACAGCGACACGACGACGCCGACCACGAGGCCGACCAACATCAGGGGCGACGACACGATCACGATGGTCCAGATCGCATCACGCGCGACGTCGAGGGTTTCCGGTCCGGTCATTGCACAATTCCTTTGTCTTATCCCTCGCCTCCCACCGCTCTTGCGAGCGATGCGAAGGCCTATCCCCCCGTCATTGCGAGCGTAGCGAAGCAATCCAGACTGCCGCTTCGGAAAGACTCTGGATTGCTTCGCTGCGCTCGCAATGACGGTTGGGGCGGGCGCGAGCGCCAAAAATCAGATCGGCATCTTCATGATGTCTTCATAGGCCGCGATCACACGGTCGCGGACCGAGACCAGCGTCGACACGGCGACGTCGGTGTCTGCGACCGCCGTCACCACGTCCATCACATTGGCCTTGCCGGCGGCCATCGCCACCGTCTGCGCATCGGATTTTCGGCCGGACTCCAGGACGCTGCCGACAGTGTCTTTCAGAAGAGAGGCGAAGGACTGCCCGCTCGGCTCGCTGCCCTTGCTGGCACCGCTGTTCTCCAGCACGCGAGCGAGGTTTGCATAGGCGTTGGCGGCAATTGTCGGTGTTGCCATGGTTCAAATGTCCTGTTCAGCTCTTGAGGATGTCGAGGGTGCGCTGGATCATCCGGCGTGTCGCGCTGATGATGTTGAGATTGGCCTCGTACGACCGCTGCGCGTCGCGCATGTCGGTCATCTCGACCACCGAGTTTACGTTCGGATATTTGACGTTACCGGTCGCATCCGCCGCCGGATTGTTCGGCTCGTATTTGGTGCGGAAATTGGACTGGTCGGGCTTGATCCTGCCGAGGGTGACGACCTGCGCGTCGAGTGTACGGTCGAGCGCCGAGGAGAAGGTCGGCACCTTGCGCCGGTAAGGATCGCCGCCGGCGGTCTGCGACGTCGAATCCGCATTTGCGATGTTCTCCGAGATCACCCGCATGCGCCCGGCCTGCGCCCGCAGACCGGAGGTCGCGATCGCCATCGAGCGGGCAAAGTCGCTGCTGTCATTCGCCATGATGCGCTTCCTCTAGCTCTAGCCTTTGCCGATCGCGGTCTTGAGCAGATGCAGGCTCTTCGAATAGAGCGAGGTCACCGCCGCATAATCCATCTGGTTGCTGGCGGCCTTCATCATCTCCTCTTCGAGATTGACGGCGTTGCCCGCGGGGCGGGTCTCAAAACCCGCATTCTTGTTCTGGTCGAATCCGGAGGCCGCGCCTGACGGCGCCATGTGGGAACCGCTGGTGCGGGTGAGCGCCAAGGGGCCCATCGAACCCGTGACGGCACCGCTCTTGTCCAGCTTCGGCTCGACCAGGTCGCGCGGCCGGAATTTGGGCGTGTCGGAATTGGAGACGTTCTCGGAAAGGACGCGCTGGCGCTCCTGGTGCCATTGCATCTTGGTGCGAAGTGCCGATAGCACCGGAAGATCGTTGATGGACATCGTTGCGGCTCCTTCCGCCTCGCAGGACCCATGGGTCCGAAGCTAGGCAGAATTTGCCGCCTGTATGGTTAACAGCTGGTTAAGGAGGTCGCAGGCAGTTGTCCCCCGCCGGGACACGAATGCGCACGCCCCGTGATTCTACGCCTCCAAAAGCGGCATTAACCCAACCGCTTGGCGGCGCATGCACAGGCCAAGAAGTCGTTTTGGATCGAGCGATTCATGGGTTATTAAGAGTTGGGGACGGCAAAACTTGCCGTGGGACGTTAAGAAATCGCAGTTTGGGGCAACGTAAGCCAGTGGTTGGCGCATCTGACCACGGGCCCGAGACAAGCGCCATTTGTCGGGGACAAGTATGCAAGGCAGTCCTATCACCTTCATCGTCGCGTTCATCGTCGTTCTGGCGTTGATCGGCGTCGCTGCATGGCTGGTTCGCCGATTCGCCACCAGCCGGCTCGGCGCCAACACCCAGCGCGGCCGGATGCCCCGGCTCGCCGTGATCGATGCCGCCGCAGTCGACGGCCGCCGCCGTCTGGTGCTGGTCCGGCGTGACAATGTCGAGCATCTTCTGATGATCGGCGGCCCCACGGACATCGTCGTCGAACCCAACATCGTGCGCGCAGCGCCCGGCCGCGACCAGCTCCCGCAGCGCTCCAATGCTGCCGAGCCGCCGCGTCTCGCGCCGATGCATGATAGCAGCAGCTGGGCCGACGAAGCACCGCGGCCCGAGCTGCTCGATCATCCCGAGCCGCACATGCCCGAGCCGCCACCGCGGCCCGCGCGCCCGTCCTTTGCCGACGAAGTGCGCCGGCCCGCTCCCGCGCTGGCCGAACGCCGCAACGAGCCGCCACCGGCCGGCTTCACCTCCGAGCCGATCGCGCCGCGCCCCGAGCGCGAGCTTCGTCCCGAACCTGTTCCGCCGCGCGTTGCGCGCAACGAACCCCCTCTGATGCCGCGTCCGCCGCGCCAGAGCGAGCCGGTGAAGGCGCCGCCAGTGCGCGCCGAGCGCGTCGCCGCACCACCTCCGCCCGTACCGCAGGCTCCGCCCGTTCCGCCGCCAGCGCCCGCTCCTGCGGCGCCATCGAGCGCCGAGCAAAATCTCGCGGAGATGGCGCAGCGACTCGAAGCAGCACTCCGCCGCCCCGCCGGCGAGACGCTTGCCCCTCCGGTCGCCCCGGAGCCCCCGGCCGCTCCTCCGCGTGTGGCCCGCAGCGAGCCGCCGGCACCCCCGGCCCCTCCCGCAAAGCCGGCTCCGGAAAAGACCAGCTTTGAAAATCTCGAAGACGAGATGGCCTCGTTGCTCGGCCGTCCGAAGCCGTCTTCGTGAGGCTGCCGGCCCTCCCGCGTAGAGTTTTTCTTCTTTCTGTCCTGATCGGCGCGGCTTCGCTCGCGATGCCGGCGCATGCGCAGGATATCAGCATCAATCTCGGCGGAGGAGGCGCTGGCGGTGGCGGCGTCACCGAGCGCGCGATCCAGCTGATCGCGCTGCTGACGGTGCTGTCGATCGCACCGTCGATCCTGATCATGATGACGTCGTTCACGCGCATCGTGGTCGTGCTGTCGCTGCTGCGCACCGCGATGGGCACCGCGACCGCCCCGCCGAACTCGGTGATCATCGCGCTGGCGATGTTCCTCACCTTCTTCGTGATGGGACCCGTCCTGCAAAAATCCTACGACGAAGGCATCCGTCCGCTGGTCGCCAATCAGCTCGGCGTTGAAGACGCGCTTCAGCGCGCCTCCGTCCCCCTGCGCGGCTTCATGCAGAAGAACGTGCGCGAGAAGGACCTCAAGCTCTTCCTGGATCTCTCCGGCGAGCCGCCGCCGGCAACCCCCGACGAGCTCGGCTTACGCATCCTCGTCCCCGCCTTTATGATCTCGGAGCTGAAACGTGCCTTCGAGATCGGCTTTCTGCTGTTCCTTCCCTTCCTGATCATCGACCTCGTCGTCGCGTCCGTGCTGATGTCGATGGGCATGATGATGCTGCCGCCCGCAACCATCTCGCTGCCGTTCAAGCTGATCTTCTTCGTGCTCGTCGACGGCTGGTCGCTGGTGGCAGGGAGTCTGGTACAGAGTTACGGAGGTTAGCGGGCGCGTGCCCAGGGGCGAACTGCGGAGCCGGCCTTGCATCCCTCCCGCACTCGACTTGGCCCTGCTATCTCCCCGTCATTGCGAGGAGCTCTTGCGACGAAGCAATCCAGGCTGCCGCCGCGGACAGACGCTGGATTGCTTCGCTGCGCTCGCGATGACGGAGAATGGGGCGACCAGCAGCGCTTCCCGCGATACGGCAGCGCCCGTCCTCCCCCTACACGTCGTGCTGCTTGCTGAACTGATCGCCAATCAGCACCAGCATGCGGTGAGGTCGCATTGACCTGCATCACGCTGCCGAAAGCCTCACATGCATCTTGCTGCCTGTCGCCTCGGCGAAGCGCAGAAGCGTTTTGGTGCTGGGCAGGGTCTGGCCATTTTCGAGCCGGGCAATCGTAGATTGACTGGTGCCCATCCGAGCCGCGAGTTCCGCTTGCGAAAGACCAGCACGCAAGCGGGCCCTGAGCAGTTCGGCAGCGATCTCGAACTCGGGCGCCAGCGCGTCATACTCCGCCTTCACCTTCGGGTTGGCGAGCAGACGCGCCTTCAGCTTCTCAAAAGCGATCGTCATGAGACGTCCTTTGCTCTTCGCAGCGCGAGCTCGATCTCGGAACGCGGCGTCTTCTGTGTCTTTTTCACAAACGCGCGCACAACGATCACTCTGCGTCCGATCGCAGTCACGTATAATGCGCGGGCAATTCCATCGCGACCGGCCAAGCGCAGTTCCCAGAGCTTCCCCTCTAGATGTTTCACGTGTGGCTCGCTAAGGCTCTCCAGCCTGCTGAAGCGATGCGCTCTGCGAGCCGCAGAAAACGTGCCTGCATATCGGCCGGCAGAGCCGCAATCTCTGCGGCGACGGCCTCATCGAGAATTTCAACCCGCCAGGACACGGATCGACATTATCTCATTTTTGAGATTTTGAAAAGCGCAAAGAACCGACGCCGTGGCGGATCCGCTGTGCTGCTGGCTAACGATCTTGCAAACTACCGCGTCATCTTGATCTGCCGCACGACGGGAATCGTGGGCAACGAGCCGGTGTGGTCGGACTCGTCCTTGGCCTGCGGAGAGGCCGGCGCGCGGGCGGTGGCGTCGGGGAAGCGCTGCTTCATCTCGCGCAGGAAGCCGTCGAGCGTGTCGACACTGGCAGCCAGCTTCGCGATATCGGCAAACTCTGCGCTGGAGGCGCCGGTCGGTTTGCTCGCGATGTCGAAGGCGAGCCGATCGGCGCTCTCGCTCATCAGCGGCGCATATTTCTCGCGGAAGCGCGACATGCCGATCGAGTCGTCGGCGAGCGCATAACCGACAGCCGCGCGGATGATGTCGCTTTTCTCCACACTGTTGAGCGGCTTGAAGTCACGGAAGCGCTCGCCGTAATAGAGCTCGATCTGCTCGGCGGATTCACGCCAGCGCCGCGCCGCCCAGAAGATGTCCGAGCGCAGCCGCAGCACCTCGCGTCCTGTAACGTTGGAGACGATGTCGAGCGCGAGATCGTGGCGGCCGACGTCGCTCTGGGCACGCGCCTCCAGCAGCAGCCGTTGCTGCCTGAGCTCGCCTGAGAGGTCGCTGATACGGCTCGCGCGCAACGCCGTGATCGCCATGTCGGGTCGGCGGTTGGCGAGATAGATCATGGAGAGGCGCGCGGCGACTTGCGCACGCGCCGCGCCTTCGAGGCGGTGGTCGACCTGGTATTGCAGGAGCTCGGCGGCCTGGTCGAGCAGATCGATCGAGGCGAGACGGTCCGAGAGGCGCCGGATCAGTTCGTCGCCGCGGCGGCCGATCGGCGTCAGCTCGCGGAACTCGTAGAACATCCCCAGCGCTTCGATCGGCGGCAGCTCGTCGCCCTTGGGCCCCAGGAATATCTGCGTGAACAGGTCGGAGGCGAGGTCCTGCGCCTGGCGCGAGGCTTCCGCGTTCGGCTGCAGCTTTGTCGCGGTACGCGCCGCGGTGAGCGCATCCCGGTAGCGCCCGTTCTCGGCAAACATCTGGGACAACATCTGGAGCGTCTTGACCTCGATCGAGTCGCCGCGCCAGGTCATCGCGAGCGTTTCGAGCTCGCGCAGCGCGTCTTCCTTGCCGATCTCGTCGCGCTTCTGCCGCAGCGCGACTTCGAGCTGCTTGGCCTCGGCCGCGGCCGGCCGGTCGGACGAGCCGACCGCGAATTTGTAGTCGTCGAGCGCGTCCTTGTCGTGGCCGAGCGCTTCGGCGAGCCGGCCGCGCAGCACCGCGAAGCCGGGCGCTGCCTCGGGCGAGACGCCGACCACCTCGAGCTCGCTGCGGCGCTTGGAGGCACCGGCATAATCCTTCACCTCGAGCGAAGCGCGCATCGCCTCCATCGTTACGATGCGCTGGATGTCGAGCGGCAGCGAGGCGATGGCGAATTCGACGTTCTTGAACTTCTCGCGCGCGTCCGCCCATTTGCCCTGGCGCGCATAGGCGAGCGCCTTCCAAAGCTGAGAATCGTGACTGTTGCCGATCACGGGGTTGGCGAGGTCCTTCAGGCCCTGTGCCGGCCGGCCGATCAGGATGCTCGCGATCGCATGCATGATCAGCGCACCGCTCTCCTCCTTGTTGAGGGGATCGGCCAGCATCAATTCGGTGACGGCCTTGGCTTCGTGATACATCGCGCGCGACATGTAGAATTGCGCGAGGTCGAGCCGCGGCAGCGAACGCATCGCCGGTTCGACGTTGGAGATCGCCGTGATCAGCTCGTTCTGGCGCGCTATGAAATTTTCCGACTGGCCCTTGCGCCAGGCTTCGGGGCTGAAGACCGGCCGCACTGCGGTGGGCGCGCGCTCGGCCGAGATGTCGACCGGCGACAGCGTCAGCCCGCCCTTCTTGCCGAGGATGACCTTGTCGGCTCCCACCTCGACGCCGACCTCGTCGGAATTCGGCCGGATCGCGATGCCATGCGCGGACTCCAGCAGCGCGAGATCGACGAGGTCCTGCCGCTTGATGAAGCCGCGCACCGGCCGCTGCGCGGTGACGACATAGAGCGTATCGCCGGCATCGGGATCGGTGAGCTTGTGCAGGAGGCCCGGATTGGCGAAGGGGATCGCGATGTTGGCAAGCGCTGGGTCGGTGATGTTGCGCGAGATCATCAGCGGCAACGGCGTCGCCTGGATCTTGTCGGCGAGGGTCAAGAGCCAGTTGGTCTGCTTGCCGACCTCCTCGCTCGTCAGCGAATAGACCAGCGGCCGGGTGAGACGGATGCGCACCGCCTGTCCCTTCTCGAGCGGGACGCGGCCGACCTCGCCGATCATCGCACCGCCCTTGGTGCGGATCGCCTCGACGTCGATCGGCTTCGTCGTATCGAACACCAGCCAGACGGTGTCGCCGCGGCGAAACGCTGCCGCAGGCGTTGCGACCTGAAGCGGGAAGGTCACGCGCAGGCCGTCGCTGTCGCGGCGGACATCGACGCTGGCAACACTCGGCTGTGGTGGCGCGGCGGGCGCCTCTGCTGGCGCGGCCTTGACGGCTTCCTTGACCGGCTCCTTGACGGGCTCCTTGGCAGCTTCCTTCACGACCTCTTGAGGCGCTTCGGCCATGACCGGCTTGGCAGGCGCGACCGCAGTTTCGGCAACTGGCGCGACCGTCTTTGAAACTTCCTTGGGCTCGTCCTTGGGCGGTTGCGCAGCGTGCGCGGCTTCGGACGCCGGAGCCGGCACCGATTTCGGCGCTTCAGCGGGCGGCATGGCGGCGGGCGCTTCCGCCTTCAACTCGGGCTTGACGTCGATCCTGGCTTCGCGCGCGATCGCCTCGGAGGTCGGCGGCGCGATCTCGCGCTGCGCGTCCTTCGGCTTCTCGGCCGGCTTTTCAGGCGCAGGCGCCGGTCCATGAGCGGCGGGCTTGGCCTGCGCGATCGCAGCCTCGGCCGAATTGGCCATCTTGCTCTTGTCCGGCTGGAAGGAGATGTCGACGACGTAGTTCTTCTCGTCGCGGAACGAATGCACGTCGGAATCGCCGATCAGCGCGATCTCGACACTGGTCTGGTCGATGTCGGCCTTCTGCTTGATCGAGGCGACGTTCGGCGGCGCTGCGACGACTGCGTCCGCCAGATCGAAATTCAGGTTGGCGTTGAAGGCGAGCGTGAGCTTCTGCTCGTTGAGCACGGAGGATACGCCGACGCCGTCCGGCATCTCGAACACGAAGCGGACGAAGGTCGGCTGCACCGAGGCGCGCACGCGGATCTGCGGACGCTTCTTGCTCTCCGCCGCGGCGCGTTGGGCGCGCAGCGCCCGTTCGGCAACGCGCGCGCGTTCGGCGAGCTCCTTGACCACGTCCATCGGCAGGCTCGGCGGCGGTCCCTTCCAACCCTCCGGCAAGAGGTCGATGAAGGTTCGTTCGCCGGCATTCATGGTGTTGACGGTAACGCGCCGCGCCAGCGACAGGCGGATGGCGCCGCCATCGGGATCGCGGCGGGCGGAGTTGACGTAGTCGGGCGCGCCTTCCGGGACGCGGTCGACGGGCACGTCGACCGCCCGGTCGAAGCGGATGACGAGAATGGAGCCGGCCGTCGTCACCTCAGAGGGGACGTCCTCCCCGAGCTTGATCACGAGACGGGCAAAGCCGCCGCTGGCCGAGAAAGTCGCCTCGCCCCTGACAGCATCGGCCGCCCGGACAGGCGCCGTGAAGCCGATCAGCAGGCTGGCTGCCAGCAGCGGCGCCGCGCGGACATGACGCGACAGCCTCCGCGCCAGGGCGCGGGCTCGCGACACAAATCCAGCGGCAGCCTCTCGCGCCATTGGCGGCATTTCTTCCGGTTCGACGGTCCACGCCGGCATTGGTGCCGGCCCCTGCCCCAGACTGTAGATTTTGGCAATTAAGGACTTCTTAAGTATGAGCCCTCAATTCGGCTTTTGCGTCGGCTTGCCGTCGATCTTGGGCAGCTCGCCGGCCGAAGCGGACTGATCGCCGCCGCCATTGGCCCGGCGGGCCATCTCGACCGTCAGCCGCTCGGCGGCCTCCGGGGACATCAATCCCATGATGTCCGACATTTTTCGCGGCGCGATCTGCGAGGCGATCTCGATCAGCACGCCCATCTCGAGCCGGTCAAAGACCCGCGCGGCGTCCTTGGGCTTCATGCCCTCATACATGGTCACGAGGCCCTTCATGCGCTGGGCTTCGGCGGCCTTCTGCTCGGCCTGTGTCGCGGAGATACGGGTTTCTACCGCCTTCATCTCCTCGACCTTGTTTTCGATGCGCTTCTCGGCGGATTTCAACAGGCTCTCGCGGATGTCGATCTCGCGCTGGCGGGCCTCGATCTCCTGGCGGCGCGACTGCAAGCGTTCCAGGATCGCGCGCTCCGAGGCGGAGATCTGCGACTGGGCTTCCTCCTTGACGGCGGCGCCTTCGGACTTGGTGTCGGGTGCGGCCGGCTTCGGCGCCTCCTTCGGCGCGCCATGGGTCGAGCCCGTGATGTCGGGATCCTCACGGCTGGCCGGGAAGTTCAGATTCTCCTGCGCCCAGGACTTCTTGGTCTGGCTCGGCTTGTAGTCGAAGACATAGCCGCCATTGATCACAAGACCCGTGACCTTCAGCGTGGCGAGGCCAGCAACGGCAACCAGCACGATCGGAATGACGCGGATGTTGCGAAAAGACTTCATACCCTGACTTTATGCGGCAAGACCGTTGGATCGTCGGCGCTCGGAGAAGGCTTCGGCCGCAGCCGCCACCGCCTTCGCCGACGAGGGCTTGGCTGCGGGCGCGGCGACCGTCTCCGGGTTCGTCACGGGGCGCGCGGCGATCGCGATCTTGGACAGGCGCCGCACCACATTATCGGCTTCGCCGAGCTGCTTGTAGAGCTGCTCGGACATCTGGGTCGCCGACGCGAGCTGGCTGCCGAGGTTCTCGTTGACGTCGCGCACGGCGAGCTTCAGCCCGCCGATCGCGCGCTCGGCGATCTCGGTTGCGGTGATCAGCTCGCCGATGACCGCCTTCAGCGAATGCTCGTCCGCCTTCAGCCGCGTCAGCCGCTTGTTGAGCGTGACGCAGTAGACGATGGTCAGCATCAGCAGGATAGCCACCAGCGTCTCGATCGCCATTCCTAGGGAGTGGTTCATGGGGCCTCCATCATCTTGTTCTGCTCGTCGACCTTTTCGAACATCGCAAGTGTCGTACTTGGCTTGCGCAAGGGTTTCGTCACCCGTATCGCGACGCGATCGCCGACCCGGCCCATGCGTCCTTCGGTGATTGTGACGTCGCCGCAGCGAACGGTGACGTTGGCATCCGCGCGCATGTCCAGCGGCAGCGTGTCGCCGACCTTCAGCCGCATCAACTGCTTGAGCGGAATGTCGGCTTCGTAGAGCACGGCGTCGACGGAGATCTCGGCCTGGACGATCTCGGTGGCGAAATGGCCTTCCCAGATCTGGTCGCGGCCGAACTTTTCGCCCATGAACATCTGGAGCAGGACGCCCCGGATCGGCTCGATGGTCGCGTAAGGCAGCAACAGCTCGATGTTGCCGCCGCGATCTTCCATGTCGATGCGCAGGCGCACCAGGATCGCGGCGTTGGCAGGACGGCTGATCGCGGCGAAACGCGGGTTGGTCTCGAGCCGGTCGATGGTGAAGGTCACCGGCGACAGCGGCCGGAACGCCTGTTCGGCATCGGTCATGACGACTTCGACCAGCCGCTTGACCAACTCCGTCTCGATCGTGGTGTAGGGCCGGCCCTCGATGCGCAGCTGGCTCGAGCCGCGGCGGCCGCCGAGCAGCACGTCGATCATCGAGTAGATCAGGCTGGAATCGACCACGGCCATGCCGAAATTGTCCCACTCTTCGGCCTTGAAGACGGTGAGGACGGCGGGCAGCGGAATCGAATTCATGTAGTCGCCGAAGCGCACCGAGGTGATGCGGTCGAGCGAGACTTCGACGTTGTCGGAGGTGAAATTGCGTAACGAGGTCGTCAGCAACCGCACCAGGCGGTCGAAGACGATTTCGAGCATCGGCAGACGCTCGTAGGAGACCATCGCCGAATCGATGATGGCGCGAATGCCGGAATGGTCGTCGAGCGTGACGTCGCCGACCGCGAAGCCGAGGAGGTTGTCGATCTCCTCCTGCGACAGCACCCGTTCGCCGGAATTCTTGCCGGCGCCGAGATCGCGGCTGCCATCCTCGACCATGGCCGCCCATTGCAGGGCCATGGTCTCGGACAGTTCGTTTTCGGCAGCAGCCTTCGCGGCCTCGGCGGGATCCTCGGAATCGAGCGAGGCCTCCCATTGGGCGGCAATTGCATCCTGGTCTGGTTGGTCGGTGCCTGCCATGATCCCTAGCCCGTCATGCTCACTGGATCACGACTTCCTTGAACAGCACCGCGCTGACCTGGACCGGAGCGACCGCCGCGTTGACGCGCTTGGTCAACTCTTCCTTGAGGCGGAAGATGCCGGCGGAACCGTTGAGGTCAGAGGAGCGCAGCTCGCGCGCATAGGTCTGGAAGATGTCGGTGATGCGCGGCATCGTCGGCTTGATCGCCTCGACCTGCTTCTCTTCCTTCAGCTCCAGCACGATCTTGAGCTTCAGATATTGCACGCGCTCGCCCGGCGCGCCGGCGAGGTTGACCATGATGTCGGGAACCTCAACAAAAGCCGGCGGCTTCGGCGGAGGCGCCGCCTCGGCGTGATGCTCGTCGTCGCCGTGACGGAAAAAGAAGAACCAGGTCGCGGCGCCGCCGCCGAGAACGGCGAGCAGGCCCACCACCATGATCATCAGCTTGAACTTGTTCTTGGGCGGAGCGGCTTCCGCGCCCTCAGCGGCTCCGCCGCCTTCCGCTTCATTCTCTGCCATGATCGCCGCGCTCGCTCATCTCTCAAATGGGTCGAAAGAGCGAAGCTCCTGGCAGACAGTGACGCGATACAAATGCCCCAGCGCAGTGCTCCTCTTACGCGCAAACGCTACGGTAATAATGGTTAACGGAACCTTTCGATTGGGCCTTCACTAGGAAAAATCTGCCGGGCAAACATGGCTAACAGACCCTTTCTGCCGCCTCCCCGCGCCCTCGAAAAACAGACAAGAGACTGAAACAACACAATTTTCCAGCTTGGCACGAGTTTCGCTGAGAAAGGATCGAGACCCAGGGTTTGGGAGAACCCGAGGTCTCGTTCACGGGATCGGCCAAGGCGCTTGGGAGAGCGAGCTGGCAGATCTCACTCAGGGGAGATTTCCGATGCAGAACGCGCTTCTGATCGGCTTGTCACGACAGATGACGTTGGAACGGCAGATGGATGTCATCGCCAACAACGTCGCCAACGCCAACACCAATGGCTTCAAGGCCGACCATTCGCTGTTCGAGGAGTACCTCAACTCGAACGCGCGTGAGGACAATTTCGTCGGCTCCGACCGCCGGGTCTCCTATGTGCAGGACCGCGGCACTTTCCGCGACGTCGGCCAGGGGCCGATGGAGCCGACCAAGAATCCACTCGACATGGCGATCAGCGGCAACGCCTATTTCGCGGTTCAGGCCAATGGCGCCGAGCGCTACACCCGCGACGGCAAATTCTCGCTCAACAACACCGGCCAGCTCGTCACCTCCGACGGCAACCTCGTGCTGGGCACCAGCGGCCCGATCACCTTCCAGCCGACCGACCACGACATCAACGTCGCGCCGGACGGCACCGTCACGGTACTCGAGGGCACGGCCAAGAACGACTCGATCCGCGGCAAGATCCGCATGGCCTCGTTCGACGATCCGGCCAAGCTGACCAAGCTCGGCGCCAACCTTTACGACATCGGCTCCGCGGTCCCGCAGACCGACACCAAGTCGACCGTGCAGCAGGGCTATGTCGAGAAGTCGAACGTGAACTCGGTCGGTGAGATGAGCCGCATGGTCGAAGTCATGCGCAGCTACACCGCCATCGCCAACCTGCTCCAGCAGCAGAGTGACATGCACAAGTCGGCGATCGAGAAGCTCGCCGACGTTCCGGCCTGATTGAGGGAGAACTGACATGCAGGCGCTTCACACCGCAGCAACCGGAATGGCGGCACAGGAACTCAACGTTCAGGTGATCTCCAACAACATCGCGAACCTGCGCACCACCGGCTTCAAAAAGCAGACCGCGGCGTTCCAGGACCTGATCTACGAACACGTCCGCCGCGTCGGCGCCCAATCGTCCGACCAGGGCACCATCCTGCCGGTCGGCGTCGACATCGGCGGCGGCGTCAAGACCGTCGGCACGCCGCGCAGCATGACCCAGGGCACGCTGTCGCAGACCGGCAACGACCTCGACATGGCCATCACGGGCGAAGGCTTCTTCAAGATCCTGATGCCCGACGGCAGCTACCAGTACACCCGCGACGGCACCTTCCAGATGGACAATCAGGGGCGCATCGTCACCGCGCAGGGCAACCCGGTACAACCGACGATCACGATCCCGAACAACGCTTCGGGCCTCACCATCAACGTGCAGGGCCAGGTCTCCGTGACGCTGCCAGGTTCCTCGACCTCGGCCGTCCAGGGCCAGATCGGCCTGACCCGATTCATCAACAAGGCGGGCCTCCAGCCGGTCGGCAACAATCAGTTCACCGAGACGCCCTCCTCCGGCCCGCCGCAGGACGGTACCGCGAGCTCCGAAGGTTTCGGCAACATCACGCAGAGCAGCCTCGAGCAAGCCAATGTCGACGTCGTCTCGGAGATGAGCGACCTGATCGCCGCCCAGCGCGCCTACGAGATGAACGCCAAGGTGATCAGCGCCGCCGACCAGATGATGCAGTCGACCACGGCGTTGTTCCGCTGAGGTGATGACGATGATCCGCACCACCCTCGCCACGATCTCCGCTCTCCTCGTGCTGGCGCTGCCCGCACGGGCCGCCGACGATTTCATCGCGACGCCGACGCTGCGCGCGAGCATCACCGTGACCTCGGACGTGGTGCGGGTCGGCGATCTCATCGACAATGCCGGCTCGGCCGCGCTGATCCCGGTCTACCGCTCGCCCGATCTCGGCACCACTGGTGCGCTGCCGGTCGCCCAGGTGCTGGCGGTGTTGCGCGCAAAGCAGGTGATCGGCGTGATGACCGGCGACATCAAGGAGGTCCAGGTCACCCGTCTCGCCCGCACGCTCGTGAACAAGGACCTCGAAACCGCGGTCGCCTCAGCGCTCGAGCGCCGCTTTGGACTTGGCGATGCTGCCAACATCACCGTCACGTTCGACCGCGGCATTGCCGACATGCGGTTGGATGCCTCCAATACCGGCGTGCTGCAGCCGGTGGCAACCCGCTACGACGCCCGCAGCGGGCGTTTCGACATCGCCTTCGAGATCAACAACGACAACAATCCGGCACCGACCAAGCTGCGTTTCACCGGCACCGCGATCGAGACGGTGGAAGTGGCCGTGCTGACGCGCGATATCGATCGCGTCGATCTCCTGAAGGCGTCCGACGTCGCCATGGAGCGCCGGCCGAAGGCCGAGGTCACCGGTGAGGCCGCCTCGCGCGATCGCACGCTCGGCATGCAACTCCGCCGGCCGATGCGGGCGGGCACTCCCATCCGCGTCGCCGACATCGTCAAGCCCGACTTCGTGCAGCGCGACCAGAACGTCACCGTCATCTACCAGGTCCCCGGAATCTACCTCACCACGCGCGGCAAGGCGATCGAGAGCGGCGCCGAGGGCGACACCATCAGCGTGCTCAATCTGCAGACCAAGCGCACGCTGAGCGGCGTCGTCACCGGCCGCGGCCAGGTGACAGTCCAGGGCGCCAGCCAGGCCGCGCCAATGCCGGCCGCGGTCGAGCAGACCTCCTCGCTCAAGCGCGACGAGGCGCCCGCCCCCGTCGATACCGCAGCCCTCGTCCGGAACCTGGTCCAGACCCCGGCATCCCCGGCCCAGATCGCACAAGCCCAGATCCCGCAAGTTCGCGTCTCGCAAGCTCCAGCCAAGTCAGAGTAAGTCATGTCCACGTTCAGTTCGGCTTTTCCTCTTCGTCGCATCGCGATCTCCGCCCTGCTGCTGGCGACTTGCGCGTTGGCGAGCGGCTGCTCCTCGATCGACCGTTTGTCGCAGATCGGCGAGCAGCCGAAATTGTCGGCGATCGACAATCCGACGACGCAGCCCGGCTACAAGCCGGTGCAGATGCCGATGCCGAAGCCGGAAGTCGCCTCCTACAATCCGAACTCGCTGTGGCGCAACGGCAGCCGTGCCTTCTTCAAGGACCAGCGCGCCCATCAGGTCGGCGATCTCCTGACGGTGGCCGTGAACATCACCGACAAGGCAAATATCGAAAACGACACCCAGCGCAGCCGCACCAACAAGGAAGATTCCGGAATCACCGACTTCATCGGCGCCAAGACATTGGGCGCCCAAGCGCAGAAGGTGTTGCCCGGCCGCATCCTCACCGCCGACTCGACCGCGTCCAGCGAGGGCAAAGGAAGCGTGGACCGCAAGGAAGCGTTGCAGACCAACGTCGCGGCCGTCGTCACCCAGGTCCTGCCCAACGGCAACCTCGTGGTCGAAGGCAAGCAGGAGATCCGCGTCAACTACGAAATCCGCGAGCTCATCGTCGCCGGCATCGTCCGTCCCGAAGACATCCAGAGCGACAACACCATCGATTCCACCAAGATCGCGCAGGCCCGCATCGCCTACGGCGGCCGCGGCCAGATCATGGACGTGCAGCAACCGCGCTACGGCCAGCAAGTCATGGACGTGCTGCTACCCTTCTAGCTTCTCCCGAGCTCCCACATCGTGTTCGCGAACCTAGGCGCGGACGACGATGTACGACGCGGCCCTCGCTAGCTCCCCTGGCGAGGGCCGCATGTATTTTGCGACGGCTGCATACAGCGCGTCGGGCACGCGCGATTGCAGCGACGCCGCTCTCCCTATCCGCCCTCTCAACTGTCATCGCCCGCGAAGGCGGGCGATCCAGTATTTCGAGACGTCAGTGATGAACCGAGAAGCCGCGGCGTACTGGATTCCCCGCCTTCGCGGGGCATGACAACGTAGTGCCCGCAGCGCGCCCGCAGCGCCTACGTAAACTCCGCCTCCACCGTCCCCAGCCCGTCCAGCTCCATTCGCACCTTGTCGCCGCGTTTCAGCCACAGCGTCTTGACCAGGCTCCCCGTCAGCACGAGCTGTCCCGCGTGCAGACCCTTGCCCTCGGCGGCGAGATGGTTGGCAAGCCAGGCGAGTGCGTTGTGGGGATGGCCGAGCACGTCGGCGCCGGTGCCGTGGCTGACCTCTTCGCCGTTGACGATGGCGCGGCCTTTGACCGCCTTCAGGTCCGGCACCGACGAGCGCGGCACGACCTCACCCAGCACGCAGCCGGCGGCGAAGAAATCGTCGGCGATCAGCGTCGGCGCCCCCATCGTTTCCCACTTCACATAGCGGTCGTCGACGATCTCGATCGCGGGATGATAGCCCTCGACGGCTTCGCCGACCCATTCGGCCGTGAACGGCGCCTCGCCGGCGGCGAGATTGCGCTTCAGCCGCACCGCGATCTCGCATTCGACGCCGACGCGGACATAGTCGGCAGCCGCGAGCCGCACACCGCTGTCGTGGACGCCCTTCTGGAACACGCCGCCGCCGCAAGGATGCGGAATGCCGATGTATTCCTGCATCACCTGGCTGGTGCAGCCGATCTTGTAACCGACCAGCGGGCCGATATGCGGCAGCAGTAGATCGTGCAGCGCGCGCTGGACCTGATAGCCCTCGGCTTCATCGGCCGGAGGAACTTCGAGCGCCGCGAGCGGTGCATGGTTGCGGCGCGCCAGCGCGATCGCCTTTGCGGCTGCGAGAATTCTGTCCATCGGCGCCGCCTCCTACACACCACAATCGAGGGCGGCACTTCAGCATCCCCGCCGGGGCGTGACAAGCGCAAGAGACCCCACGGCAGCACGTCATCGCCAACCCAAGCTGGATGAGCTGCGAACGCTGATCGGGCACATCATGGCAAGCCACACGGGCTGTGCCGGCGTTTAAGGAAATATTGAGCTGGTCCGGGCTTTATCGGGATGCGCGCCTTGTAGCGTCGCATCAGGCCTGATTGCAGCAATGCGTGAAGCTGCTGGATCGGTGCCTCAGCATTCGAGTCGATGTCCTTGATGCGACTCGCAAAACCTCCCGCACCTGAAGTGAAGGCTGTTTCTCATCCGAACTCACGTGAGCTCGGAGGAGTTGAGTCTAGCCCATTGATCGCGATTCACTTTTCGCGATTGCGCTCGCGCGCCGAATGCGCGGTTGCAAGCGACAGGCAAAATGCTGATCACGGCGCGAAAAGGCGCGCCTTGCGTTCAAAAACAAAGAGCCGCATCGCTGCGGCTCGGACTCTATTCGTCGCGATAGACCTTCTCGCGTTTCTCGTGGCGCTCCTGCGCCTCCACCGAGAGCGTCGCGATGGGACGGGCCTCGAGCCGCTTCAACGAGATCGGCTCGCCGGTGTCCTCGCAATAGCCGTAGGTGTTGTCCTCGATACGCTGGAGCGCGGCGTCGATCTTGGCGATCAACTTGCGCTGGCGGTCGCGGGCACGGAGTTCGATGGCGCGGTCGGTTTCGGACGATGCCCGATCGGCGAGGTCGGGGTGGTTCACGTTCTCCTCCTGCAGGGCCTGCAGGGTGAGTTTGGACTCTTTGAGGATCTCATCCTTCCAGGCGAGGAGCTTCAGGCGGAAGTACTCCTTCTGCCTGTCGTTCATGAAAGGCTCTTTTTCGGTCGGTCGGTAGTTTTTCAACTTTTCCAAGGGCGGCCTATCTGTCTAAGCAACGACTCGTACGCGGACGGGGTCCGCTGAGCGGGGCGTTATATAGCGGCCTCCTGTGACAGACAATGTTTCCCTGATCGCCCGACCGGCGCCCCCAAGCCCTTGCACAGGAAAGGTTTATCCTGGAGGACCCGGGGGCGGCCGATGGCCTAGTAGCCGACCGTGAAACGCTGCCTCTCATGGGCCGGCCGCTCGATCTCGTCGGCGAGCGCGATGGCGTAATCCGCGAAACTGATCCAGCTCTTTCCGTTCGCATCTGCGAGAAGCTGATCGGTCCCAAGCCGGAACTTGCCGGTGCGCTCTCCCTCGACGAACAGGGCGGACGGCGAGATGAAGGTCCAGTTCAGCTCCTTTTCCTGCCGCAGCAGGTCGAGAAAGGCCGAACCCGCCTCCGCCTCAGCCTTGTACTGAGCCGGAAAGCCGGGAGTTATCACCAGTTTGACGCCCGGAGCGACCTCCAGGCTGCCGGCACCGCCGACGACGAGGTAACGACCGACCTTCGAATCCTTGGCCGCGCCGATCAGCTTGAGCGCGTCGCTGGCCAGGAAGTGCACGGAACTCACGGCGACGTCGTGCCCGGCCCACAGCTTGGCAAGGCCTGACTGGTCGAGCACGTCCCCCTTGGTGGGGGTGACGTTCGGCAGGGCCGCGATCTTCTCGGGGTTGCGGGCGATGGCCGTAACCGCGTGCCCGCGGCGGGACAATTCCTTGGTGATCTCCGACCCGGCCCGGCCCGAGGCGCCGGCAACTGCGATTTTCATGGAAGGCTCCTTTGCTTCTGTAGTAACCAATGGTGACTAGATATCGCAAAGAGCGCTGGTGTTAAGAGAGCACTTTGTGCTTACCTGATTACACAGGAGTAACCGGCGGCGGCCGGCAAATGAGCGGAATGGATCGTGAGGACCCGACGATGAAGCCAGACGTCTATGCAGCGAACTGCCCCACGCGACAGATCCTCGACCGCGTCGGTGACAAATGGGCGGTGCTGATCCTGCTGCTGCTGCGCGAGAAGCCGATGCGCTTCAATCAGTTGCGCCGCACGATCGAAGGCATTTCGCAGAAGATGCTGAGCCAGGTTCTCAAGTCGCTCGAGCGCGACGGATTGATCAAGCGTCACGCCATCGCAACCGTGCCGGTGACCGTGGAATATTCGATCACGCAGCTCGGCGTGACGCTCGCCGCCGCCGTCGATCCGCTGCGCGATTGGGCCGAACAGAATCTGAAAGACGTGCTCGCCGCTCAGCGCCGTTATGACGTGCAGTTGAAGGATGAAGCGGCGTAAGACGCTAGGCCTGCCCGGCCTTGGCGAGCTCGACCTCGACGCGCAGCTCGATCTCGGACAGCACCGAATCCAGGCCGGCCTCGCCGGAGGACGATTTCAGGTTCGCCGCAGCGTCACGCAGCCGCATCACGGTCGAGGCGTCGAGCTTGCCGGAGAGAAGTCCCATCTTGAGATCGTCGAGCACGTCGAGCGCGGTCTTTCCGCGCACGACCGAGCGCTTGCGACGCTCGACGGGATCCTCCTCGATGCCTTGCAGCGCGAGCAGCCCGTCGATGTTGGCGGCGGCCTTCGGTGCGGCGGCGCCCCGCATCTCCGGCGCCGACGAGGTGTCGGGTAGCACGAAGGTGCCGGAGCTCGTCCGCCTGGCCTGGCTGGCCGGCGTTCCAAGCGTGGTGCCGTTCGGTCCGTAGATGCGCATCGGAAGCAATCCGGGTGATCGATGCGCCACATTCGCCGTTTTATGGTTAACGGCCCGTAAACAGCCCGGCAAAATCTGCCGACAGGCGGCAGTTTCGCTCCTCAGGGACAACACAGGCTGAGGTCGCTCGAAACAGATTTATTCAACCTATTCAGCTACCTACCCCCGCTGCCCCGAGTTGGCACAGCGCTCGCAAGGACAGCGTCGGACCAGCTCGTCATGGGAGTGTCGCGATGGTTCTTTGATTTGAGGAGCCTCGGGGAGCAGAGGATGCCAAGCGTTCGTTGGGTGAGACTTGTGGGGGTGGCCTGCGCCGCGCTGTCAGCGCTGGTGCTCTCGGCCAATTCTGCAAGCGCGACATCGCGCATCAAGGATCTCGCCAACATCGAAGGCGTGCGGCAGAACCAGCTCATCGGCTATGGCCTCGTCGTCGGCCTCAACGGCACCGGCGACACCCTCAACAACATCCCCTTCACCAAGCAGTCGCTGCAAGCGATGCTCGAGCGCATGGGCGTCAACATCCGCGGCGCCACCATCCGCACCGGCAACGTCGCCGCCGTGATGGTGACAGGCAATCTGCCGGCCTTCGCCACCCAGGGCACGCGCATGGACGTCACCGTCTCCGCGCTCGGCGACGCCAAGAATCTCCAGGGCGGCACCCTGCTCGTCACCCCACTCCTCGGTGCCGACGGCAACGTCTATTCGGTCGCACAGGGCTCGCTCGCGATATCCGGCTTCCAGGCCGAGGGTGAGGCGGCGAAAATCGTGCGTGGCGTGCCGACCGTCGGACGCATCGTCAACGGTGCCATCATCGAGCGGGAGATCGAGTTCGCGCTCAATCGCCTGCCGAACGTCCGTCTTGCGCTGCGCAATGCCGACTTCACCACGGCCAAGCGGATCGCCGCCGCGATCAACGACTATCTCGGCGTCAAGACCGCCGAGCCGATCGACCCATCGACCGTGCAGCTTGCGATCCCACCGGAGTTCAAGGGCAACGTCGTCGCCTTTCTCACCGAGATCGAGCAGCTCCAGGTCGATCCGGATCTCGCCGCCAAGATCATCATCGACGAACGCAGCGGCATCATCGTGATGGGCCGCGACGTCCGCGTCGCCACCGTTGCGGTCGCACAGGGCAACCTCACCGTCACGATCTCCGAGAGCCCGCAGGTCAGCCAGCCCAACCCGCTGTCGCGGGGGCGGACCGTGGTCGCGCCGCGCAGCAGCGTCAGCGTCACCGAGGACGGCAAGAAGTTCGCCGTCGTCAAGGACGGCGTCTCGCTTCAGCAGCTCGTCGACGGCCTCAACGGCCTCGGCATCGGCCCGCGCGATCTCATCAGCATCCTGCAGGCGATCAAGGCCGCCGGTGCGATCGAAGCCGACATCGAGGTGATGTGATGCAGGCCGGCATGGTCAACACCGCACGCGTCTCCAGCTCCGCCTTCTCGGTGGAGAGCCGCAACGGCCGCCCGGACTTCGATCTCGCCGCGGCACTGCAGAAGGTCTCGCCGAAGCAGCAGGCCAAGGCGCAGAAGATCGCCACCGACTTCGAGGCGATGTTCCTCAACAGCATGTTCTCGCAGATGACCTCGGGTCTGAAGGGCGAAGGCCCGTTCGGCGACACCCCTGGCACCGGCGTGTGGCGCTCAATGCTGACCGAGCAATATTCCAAGAACTTCGCCAACGCCGGCGGCGTCGGCATCGCCACCGACGTCTATCGCACCCTGATCATGCAGCAGGCAAAAACGATCCGCACGGCATAAGGTCAAACGAGATGAACCACTTCAACGCCTCGCGTCAGCCGGTGCAAGCGCAGCGCCCGAACACCGCACCCGGCAGCGCCGAGGCGCGCAAGATCGCCGAGCAGTTGATGGATGCGATGAGTGCCCTGCTCGGCCTGATCGAGCGCGAGACCGAGCTGGTACGTGCCGGCCAGGTCCGTGAGGCGATGACCCTCGAGAGCAAGAAGCAGGAGCTGTCGCGAAACTATGTCGGCGCCGTCACCCAGTTGAAGGCGAACCAGGCCCAGCTCGCCAAATCCGCGCCCGAGCTGCTCTCGACGCTGCACCGGCACCACGATGCATTCCGCGCGATGCTCCAGGTCAATCTCACCGTGCTCGCAACCGCTCACGCGGTGTCGGAGAGCGTCGTGCGCGGCGTCAACGCCGAGATCCAGAAGCGCAACGTGCCGAACACCTACACGGCCGCGGGACGCCGCGCCACGCCGGGCCCACGCCACATCACGCCGCTCGCGGTCAGCCGCTCGCTCTGAGCGCGCGCAGTAACAAACGACAATTTTACGAAAAACCGCGGGGCAACATCGTCGCGCGGTTAGGCACGTTTCCTTACCGGATGTTCAATCCCGGTGTTCCATGGTTGCGTATTGAGAGGGGTTGGGATTTGACTCACGTGAGGCAACCAGGAGGCTGCCATGAGTACAGATTTCAGCATCAGGCCGGTGGGGATACCGGTTGCCGTGCAGATCGTAACGACGTCGAATGCGGCGGCGAACGAGGCCGTGCAAACCGATCTGCCCGTGAGTCAGACAGTGGCCGCTGGCGATGCGAGCGCGCCTGCACGCAATGATTTGCGAAGCAACGAGAACATCTCACGCCAGGTCGTGTTCGACCAGGCGGCGGCGTCGTTCGTCTTCCAGGTCGTCAACGACAGGACCGACGCGGTGGTGAACCAGTTCCCCGACGAAGCAATGCTGCGCCGGCGGGCCTATTTCCATGCGCAGGATTTGAAATCCGAGCCCTCGCGTCCGGCCAGCACGGACCGCAGCGCCTGACCATCAGGCGTCGAGCGTCGGAACGGCAACATCGAGATCGCTCGAACGGTCGCGGGACCGGTGACGACGTTGTTGATCTGCGCCTTGCCGCTATCCGTCACTTGAACTTGATATTGCCGCCGCGGAACGAGCCGTGCTCGATCACGGACGGCCGGACAGACCAGCGGCGATATTGCGGTTGATCTCGATCAGGGGACGGAAGTGATCGAACTGCGGGCTCATCTGCAGCGCGGCGGTCTGGCTCAGCACGAACACGCTGATGTTGGCGATCTTCTGCCGGACCTCGATCGGCTGCGGATTGTTCTCGCGCATGGCCTCGCCCAGAAAGATCGTCCAGAGCTTGCGATTGAACATCAGGGCCTGCGTGGTCTGCTCGCTGAACGGCTCGGCGCTGTTGATCGCATCCTGAAGCTTGTTCGCGGCCTTGAGCAGGGTCTGCGCTTCGATGTCGCGAGGAGATGCGGTGGTCGTTGCAACACGCGCGTAGGCCGAGGCAGCGGAATTCGACATCAATCACACCCTGGAGGTTACCTAGCCCGTTGAACGCGCTTAAGGATTTCTTTCCCGACCCTAGGCAGCACCGCTTAAGATTTGCTTACATGTGTGCTTGGAAGCACTCCGGATTATTACGGGTCTCGGAGTTCTTCGTCATCGTGAAGCTAGACGCGCATGTGCACGCTGTAAACACGTCACGCGCGGTGTGCGTCGATCTCAGCTAATCCTGCCTTAGCGATCTCCGTAAAATGAACGGCGGAGCCTTAGCCCCGCCGCGAAATCGATGAGCGAGCTTGCGCCGCGAAATTAGCGGAGCAGCTGCAGCACGCTCTGTTGCGACTGGTTGGCCAGCGACAGCGCGGACACCGCGATCGACTGGCGGGTCGACAGCGCCTGGCTGTTGGCCGCTTCCTCGTTGGTGTCGGCGAGCGTCAGGTTGGACGAGCCGGTCTGCAGAACGTTGATCAGGTTCTTGGAGAAGTCCTGACGCACCTGCACGATCGACAGGTTGGAGCCGAGCGCAGAACCTTCCGAGCGCAGCGTACTCGAGGCCGCGTTCAGGCTGGTCAGCACCCTGTTGGTGGCGCCGTTGTCGATGAAGTCGATACCGTTGACGAGGTTGCTGAGGCCGAGGCCCGCCGCGTTGAAGACCACGCCGTTGATGCCGAGCGTGGAGCTGCCGGTCTCGTTGAAGATCAGCTTCAGCGTGTCGCCGTTGAGCAGGTTCACGCCGTTGAATGAGGCATCCTGCGACGTCGTATCGATCTGCGCCAGGATGTTGTTGAACTGGTTGACCAGGTTTGAGCGCGCCGTCTGCGCGACCGGATCCTGGATCGGCGGCTGGGCGGTCGTGAAAGCGATCACACCCGTGATGGTGCCGGCGACCGCGCCCCCGGCAGTTATCGAGCCCAGCGTCGAAGAGGCATACTCGTTGACGGTGGTGATCGTGAGCACGCCGTTGGCGTCGATCGTCGCCGTCAGGTGGTTCGCCTGCAGCTGAGAGTTCAGTTGATCAAGCGTCTTGACAGTCCCGTTGGTGCCATCGCCAAAGGTCACGTTGACCGGCGTGCCGCCGTTGAACGAGGTAAAGGTCAAGGTCTTGCCCGAGATGCTGCCCGCTCCGGGCGCGCGGCCCGCGGTGAAGGCCGTGCCGGTGCCGGTCGGACCGGTCAGTCCGAACGAGGACAACGCATTGCCGGTTCCCGTGATCGATAGATCCGCCGTGGTGCCGGTGCTGAGCTTGAGCGCGCCGTTGACGACGGTGGACAGAGACGAACCGCTGGCCGCAACCACGGCGGCGCCGCTGACGATGCCGGCACCCGACGCCAGGTCGATCGCGTTCAGCGAATCCTGAACGCTGGCGCCCTGGAGATAGACGACGGAGTTGCCGTTGTTGTCGGTTACGATGTTGCCGATCTTGGTGGAGCCCGTCGGAGCGGCAGCAGGAACCGCAGCGTTCTTGAACGAGACGGTCTTGCCATCAACGTTCAGCGTGGAGCCGTCATTGATGAGCGTGCCCAGCGTCGTGGGGCTCGTCAGACGCGCCTTGCTCACATTGACATTGCCGGAGCCGGTCGCGGTCGTAAGGCCAAGCGCCTTGAGGAAGTCGGCCTTGCCGGTGATGCTGAGGTCGGCGCCCGTGCCGGTGGTGAGGGTGAGCTGACCGACGGCGATGGAGGCGACGGCGCCCGACGAGAGCGATAATGTCGCGGTGCCGCCGGTGATGGCTGCCTTTTGCACGCCGGTCGCGAGATCGATCGCGTCCATCACGTCCTGGACTTTTGCAGCCGGGACGGCGCTTGTCCCGAGGTAAACGGTGGAATTGCCATTGCCGTCGGTGACAACGTTGTTGTTCCTGCCGGAACCGGCGGGAACGCTGGCCGCCGCAGGTGCAGCGCCGGCCCTGAAGGTGATGGTCTTGCCGTCGACGATCACGACATCGCCGTCCGTCGGTGCACCATTGGCCGCAATGGTGCTAGCGCTGGACGGACCGAGAAGGGTGAGGTTTGCAGCAAGGCTTGCCGGAGTGGGGACACCGTCGGGAGCGGCAAGCCCCGTCAGGGATTGCGAAATGCCGCCGAGCGTGGTCGTGCCCGTAATCGGAGTCGTACCGCCAGCAGTACCGTCGGTGACGACGTTGCCGGTTGCGGTGGCGTAGGTGTAGCTCGTGGTGCCGCGCAGATCCGCCGGCGTCGCGCCCGGAATCGTCGTCGTGATGTTCGACTTGGTCGAATAGCCGACCGTGGTCTGCAGCGCCTGGTTGGCGATCGACTTGGCGCTGTCGATCAGCTTTTGCAGCGAGGTGATGCCGGTATTGGCCGCCTGCAGCACCTGCACACCGTTGTTGATGCCGTCGAGCAGGTTGCTGATGTCGCTCGCCCGGTTGTCCAACCCTTGCGCGGTGAAGAAGTTGGTGGGGTTGTCGAGCGCCGTGTTGACCTTCTTGCCGGTCGAGAGGCGCTGCTGTGTCGTGGCCAGCAGGTCGGCCGTCGACTGCAGTGACAACAGGTTCTGGCGAACGGACGCCGAGAGAACGATGTTGGACATTGGCGGGTCTTCCTCTTGAACCGGGTACGAATCGGGGCTCGCCGATCTGGAAAGCGGGCTTTTGTCCACTCTTAGGGGCTGTCCTTTAAAGTATGGTTAACGACGGTTTAAGGGATACGGTTAATGCCGGGTTAGCGTCCCTTCCCGGCCTCGGCTGCAGCATCTGCACGGTCTCCGCACACGCAAAAAAGCGGCGGAGCCGAGGCCCCGCCGCCGTATTTTTCTTGTGATTTCAGTTGCTTATTAGCGGAGCAGCTGGAGCACACCCTGCTGTGACTGGTTGGCCAGCGACAACGCCGAGACCGCGATCGACTGGCGGGTCGACAGCGCCTGGCTGTTGGCCGCTTCCTCGTTGGTGTCGGCCAGCGTCAGGTTGGACGAGCCGGTCTGGAGCACGTTGATCAGGTTCTTGTTGAAGTCTTGCCGGATCTGCACGACCGAGAGGTTCGAACCGAGGGTCGAAGCTTCCGACCGGAGCGTGCTCGAGGCCGCGTTCAGGCTGACGAGCACCTTGTTGGTCGCGGCGTTGTCGATGAAGTCGGTGCCCTGGAGCAGGCCGGCCAGACCCAGACCCTTCGAATTGAAGGTCACTCCGGTGATGCTCAGGCTCGACTTCGCAGTCTCGTCGAACACCAGCTTGAGCTGGTCGCCGTTGAGCAGGTTGACGCCATTGAAGGACGCGTCGACCGACGTGGTGTCGATCTGCGACAGGATGTTGTTGTACTGGGCGACCAGGTTGGAACGGGTAGCCTGAGCAACGGCATCGACGGTCGGCGTGGTCGCGTTCGTCCAGGTCAGCGACGCTGTGATCGTGCCGCCAATCGCACCACCAGCGACGGCCGAGCCGATCGTCGACGAGGCATAGTCGTTGGTCGCGGAGATTGTGAGCAGGCCATTGGCATCGATTGTCGCCGCAAGATTGTTCGCCTGCAGCTGCGTGTTGAGCTGATCGAGCGTCTTGACCGTGCCGTTGGTGCCATCGCCGAAGGTGACGTTGACCGCCGTGGCGCCATTGAAGGAGGCGAAGGTCAAGGTCTTGCCCGAGATGCTGCCCGACGCTGCGGACCGGCTCGCCGTGAAGGCGGTGCCGGTGCCGGTGGAGCCGGTGAGACCGAGGGCCGACAACGCATTGCCCGACCCGGTGACCGACAGATCCGCGTTCGCACCGGTCGAGAGGTTGAGCGCGCCGGCCACGATCGACGAGTTCTTGGCGCCTGCGGTCGTCTGCAGGGCACCGGAAG
>NZ_JBEPRY010000025.1:0-124634 GCF_040548605.1 Bradyrhizobium sp. JR4.1 | reverse complement strand
AGCTCGGTTGCCCCACCTGCCGATATGCCATCCCCAGATCCTCTTCAGATGTCTCTTAGAGAATCGCAGATTCGCGATTTACGCAAAGCCCTCGCAAGCGGGAGAGGTGCACCAAGCCCGGGGCCGCTTAATTCAACCTATTCTCATTCCGCTCTAACGCTGCCTTGGATCGAGCGCGTCACGTAGGCCGTCGCCGAGCAGGTTCAGCGACAGCACCACGAGGAAGATCGCAAGCCCCGGCCAGATCGCCATCCAGGGCGCCTGGGTCAGGAAACGCTGCGCTGCGTTGAGCATGCTGCCCCAGGACGGCGCCGGCGGCTGCTGGCCGAGGCCAAGGAAGGACAGCGCGGCTTCGGCGATGATGGCGGCGGCAATCGATAGCGTCGCCTGCACCAGCAGCGCCGGCAGGATGTTCGGCAGGATGTGCGAAAACGCGATCCGCCACGGCGGGTTGCCGAGCGCGCGCGCCGCCTCGACATAGTCCTCGGCCTTGACGTTCAACACCTGGCCGCGGGTCAGGCGGATGAAGATCGGGGTTGCCGAGATGCCGATCGCGATCATGGCATTGCCGAGGCTCGGACCGAGGAATGCGGCGAGCGCGATCGCCAGGATCAGGAATGGGCAGGCCAGCATCGCGTCGGTCATCCGGCTGATCAGCGCATCGACGAAGCCGCCGCGATAGCCGGCGAGCAGGCCGAGCGGAACGCCGACGCCCAGCGCGATCGCGACCGAGATGAGGCCCGCGAGCAGGGACGCGCGCGCGCCGTAGACGACGCGGCTCAGGATGTCGCGACCGAGCTCGTCGGTGCCGAACCAGTGTGCCGCGGTGGGCGGCTTGCGGACGAGGCCCCAGCTCGTCGCGATCGGATCGTAGGGCACGACGAACGGCGCGAGCAGCGCGAAGCCGACGAACAAGGTGATCATGACAAGTCCGAATACTGCGGCCTTGCGTTTGAACAAGCGCCGCCGGGCGCGACGCGCCGGGCTGTCCAGCTCGTCAGCTTGCGCGATAGGAGCGGCGGCGGGCAGGGCGGCATCGGTCATGAGTCTAGCCCCGCAGCCGCGGATTGACGAGGATGTAGGCGACATCGGCAACGAGATTGAGGGTAATGTAGACCGTCGCCGTCACCAGCACGACGCCCTGTACGACCGCGTAGTCGCGGTTGAATACGGCGTCCACGATCAGTTTGCCGAAGCCGGGAATGGAGAAGATCTGCTCGGTCAGAACCGCCCCCGACAACAGCGTGCCGAGCTCGAGCGCGCCGAGTGTGATGATCGGCGTGAGTGCGTTGCGCATGGCGTGCTTGAGGATGACCGAGCGTTCGGACAATCCCTTGGAGCGCGCGGTGCGGACATAGTCGCTTTCCAGCACCTGCAGCATGGCGCTCCGGGTGTGCCGCATCAGGACCGCGGAAATCGCGTTGCCGAGCACGAAGGCCGGCATGATGGTGGCGGCGAGGCTCGCGCGCCAGTTCTCGGTCAGCGGCACGTAGCCGGACGCCGGCAGCCAGCCGAGCTCGATCGAGAACAGGAAGATCAGCATGATGCCGAGCCAGAAATTCGGCGTCGAGATGCCCCACAGCGCGAACAAATTGGCGCCATAGTCCCAGACGGTGCCCCTTTTCACGGCGGAGACGATGCCGGCGGGAATGCCGATCAGGAGCGCGATCAACATTGCCATCGAGCCGAGCTGGAGCGTCACCGGCAGCTTCTGCGCGATCAGCTCGCGTACCGGCATCTTGTTGCGCAGCGATTCACCGAAATTGCCTGATAGAACGCCCTTAAGCCAATAGACGTACTGTACGGGGATCGGCTGATCGAGCCGGTATTGATGGCGGATCTGTTCGATTGCCGCGGGATCGCGCTCCTCGCCGGCCATCACCAGCGCGGGATCCCCCGGCAGCAATTGCTGGAGCGAGAAGATCAGCAGCGACACGAAGAACAGTGTCGGCACGATCTGCACAATGCGGCGGGCGAGGAAGTTCAGCATGGCGCCGGCCGGTTGTCGGGCGATGCCACGCTCACTTGAACTTCAGCCCGACCACGCGCACCAGCCCGTCGGGCATCTGCCTGTATCCCTGGAGCTTGGTCGTGTGCGCAATCAGAAGCGTGCGGTGGTAGATGTAGATGATCGGCAAATCGTCGAGCAGGATCTTGGTCATCTTCTCGTAGATCGCTTTGCGCTCCGCGACATTGGCGGTCAGCCTTCCTTCTTCCATCAGCTTGTCGGCCTCCGGATTCGAATAGACGCCATCGTTCTGCGGTGCCTTGCTGCGCATGAAGATATAGGAGTTGCCGTCGGGATCGATACGACCGCTCCAGTTGATCTGGAAGATCTGGAACTCGCCGGCCTGGGCCTGCTTGAAGGTGGTCGCGAATTCGACGACGCGGACCTTGATGTCGAAACCTGCTTCGGCCGCCATGGACTGCACGACCTGGGCGACGGCCTCGTACTCGGTCCCCTTCGGCACCATGTAGTCGACCGTGACGGGCAGGCTGACGCCAGCCTCCTTCAACAGCGCCTTCGCTTTTGCGATGTCGCGACCATGAAGGGGGAATGCCTTCTGGTAATAGGGATGCGTCGGGCTGATCCATTGATTGCCGGGGGTGAACTCGCCGTTGAACACGACCTGGTTGATCGCCTCGCGATCGATCGACAGATCGAGCGCCTGACGGACTTTCGCCGATTGGCTCAGCGGCCCCTTGGCCTTGTCATTGCCAATATTGATGGTCAGGCCGAGATAGCCCAGCTCAGGCGCCGTTGACAGCACGAGCTTGGGGTCGGCGCGGACGTCCTTGATGTCGGTGGCGAGCACGCGCTCGATCAGATCGAGCCCGCCGGACTTCAGGTTGGCAAGGCGCACCGTGGCATCCACGATCGGCAGGAACACGACGCGGTCGATATGGATGTTGTCCTTGTTCCAGTAATCGGCGAATCTCTCGAACACCATGCGGTCCTGCTGCACGCGCTCGACGAATTTGTAGGGACCGGCGCAGACCGGATGCAGGCCGAACTTGTCGCCGGCCTCCTTGGCGGCCTTCGGCGACACCATCATGCCTGAGCGGTCGGTCAGCTGGGCGATCAACGGCGAATAAGGCGTCTTGAGCACCAGCTTGATGGTCAGGGGATCGACCACCTCGACATGGTCGACGCTCGCGAGCTCGGACTTGCGGAACGAACCCGGCAGCGTCATGTGACGCTCGATCGAGAATTTTGCAGCTTCCGCGTCGAGCGGCTCGCCATCGTGGAATTTCACGTTCGGCCGGAGCTTGATCGTCATCTCCTTGCCGTCGGCCGAGGTCTCATGGGACAACGCGAGCTGCGGCACGATGTTGAGCTTCTCGTCGATGTCGAACAGCTTGTCGCAGAAGGCGGAGAATACGATGCGCCCGACATAGGTACGGCCGATGCTGGGGTCGAGGATATCAGGGTCTTCGCCGATGCCGATGCGAAGCGTGGTCTGGGCCTGGGCCTGGAGTTGGGCCGCGCCTATGAGCGACGTCAGCAATGCCGACGCCAGGAGTGCCAAACGCATAGGACTCATCGCTCTCAACCTCTGTTTTACGGCTATGCCGGGTTCGTCCCCAATGAACTAACCCCGCTGCCGCGGACTGCTTCCGGGCCGCCGCTAAAGGCGGCGACCAATTTTTCGAGAACCGGGGAGAAGCCGCCGTCCGTTGGGACGATTGCTTCGGACGACGGCAGTTCCGACGTTCGGTGGCATGCCGTTGCATGTCCGATGCCATCCTGCACGAGCTGAGGCATTTCGCTGCGGCAACGGTCGACCACGTAGGGGCAGCGGGTGTGGAAGCGGCATCCCGGCGGCGGATTGAGCGCGCTGGGGATCTCTCCCTGCAGCACAATGCGGCTGCGCTTTGCCCGCGGTTTAGGCACGGGAATCGCGGACATTAGGGCCCGGCTATAGGGATGGCGGGGCGCGGCAAACAGTGCGTCCGCCGCCGCCGTCTCGACGATCTGGCCGAGATTCATCACCGCCACGTGGTCGGCGATGTGCTTGACCACGGCGAGGTCATGCGAGACGAAAATGTAGGCCAGCCCAAGCCGATCCTGGAGTTCGCGCAGCAGATTGAGGATCTGCGAGCGGATCGAGACGTCGAGCGCCGAAACCGGCTCATCGCAGATGATCAGTTTCGGCTCGACCGCGAGCGCGCGGGCGATGGCGATGCGCTGGCGCTGGCCGCCGGAGAATTCGTGCGGGTAACGCCGCGCCAGCCGCGGCTCCAGCCCGACCAGCCGCAGGATCTCCTCGACGCGTTCGCGGCGCCGGGCGGGCGGCACCAGGTTGTGCAGCGCCAGCGGCTCGGTCAGGATCTGGCCGACGGTCATGCGCGGATTGAGCGAGGCGTAGGGATCCTGGAAGATGATCTGCGCCTCGCGGCGAAAGGCGCGCAGCGCGCCGGCGTCGAGCGAGAGCAGATCGCGGCCTTCGAAATGGATCGTGCCTGCATCCGGCTCGATCAGCCGCAGCACCAGGCGGCTGACGGTGGATTTGCCGCAGCCGGACTCACCCACCAGCGCCAGCGTCTTGCCGGCATCGAGCGAGAAGGAAACGCCATCAACGGCTTTGACATGCGCCAGCGCCCTTCCGAACAGCGAACGCTCGGCGACGAAATGCTTGACCAGGCCATCGACCTTGAGCAGCGCCATCACGACACCAGACGTTCGAGCGGCGCGCGGATGCAGCGCGAGAGGTGGCCGGGACTGATTTCGACCAGCCGCGGCGGCGCCTTGGTGCAGGCGTCCAGCACGAAGGGGCAGCGTGCGGCGAAACGGCATCCCGCAGGCGGCTGCATCATGTTCGGAACCATGCCCTCGATCGTGGCGAGCTGTTCGGCGCGATGGTCGAGCCGCGGGATCGAGCCGAGCAGGCCGACGGTGTAGGGATGCTGCGGCGCTGAGAACAGCTCGTCCACCGGCGCGCGCTCGACAATCTCGCCGGCATACATCACCGCGACCTCGTCGCAGACTTCGGCGACGACGCCCAGATCGTGGGTGATCAGGATGATGGCCGCGCCGCTCGCCGCCTTCAACTCGCGCATCAGCTCCAGGATCTGCGCCTGCAGCGTGACGTCGAGCGCGGTGGTGGGTTCGTCCGCGATCAGCAGCCGCGGGTCGCAGGCGAGTGCCATCGCGATCATGACGCGCTGGCGCATGCCGCCGGAGAGCTTGTGCGGATATTCGTCGATCCGCCGCTCGGGCGAGGGGATGTGGACGCGACGCAGCAGATCGATCGCCCGCTCGCGCGCACTCCTGCGCGAACCGCCGCGGTGGCGCAGAATCGTCTCGACGATCTGGTCGCCGATGGTGAAGCTCGGATTGAGCGAAGTCATCGGCTCCTGAAAGATCATCGCGAGCCGGTTGCCGCGGAGGTCGCGCAGCGTCTGGTCCGATGTCTTAAGCAGGTCGAAGCCGTCGAAGCGGATCGCGCCGGAGATCTCCGCGCTCTGCTTTGGCAGCAGGCCCATGATCGCCAGCGACGTCACGCTCTTGCCGCAGCCGGATTCGCCGACGAGGCCGAGCGTCGCGCCATGGGCGACGCTGAGATCGACGCCGTCGACCGCGTAGGTGAGGCGGCCGTCGTCGCCGTGAAAACGAATGCGCAGATCGCTGATCTCGATGAGCGGGCTCGGGTTCATGATCGTTTTGCGCGCGCTGCGGCGATGCTCGCGTCGATGACACTGCGATCGGTGTTGCCGGCTGGGTTCTGCCGCGTCGGCATGGAGGCGCGGAAGTGTACCCAGAGCTCGTGGCTGACCCGTTCGAGCCGCTCGAGCTCACCGAGCGGATCGGGATGATCGTCGGCGCGCAGGTCCAATGCCGGCCATTCCTCCTCGCCGTGGATCAGGAGCGCAGCGGATTGCTTGCCGCGCTTGTCGCCGCCGGCGGCTTCGCCCGCGCGCATCGCGGCGAGCAGGCGGCGCGGGAAGGGCAGGCTGTCATTGGCGATATAGGTTTTTGCGGTCTCGTCGAGCACATCGGCGCCCGCGAGCATGTTGCCGGCGATCGAGAAGCCGCTGCCGGCTATTTGGCCGCACCAGTCGACGCAATCGCGCCCGGTATGCGCGGCGATCGCGCCGCTGGCGTCCATGATGTGGATCTGGCGGCTCTCGCGGCCGTCATCGGTTGCGAGCAGGCTGGCGAGAACATCATGTGCGTTGAGGCCTTCGCGCAAAAGCTTGACGCCGTCGATGCCGTAATATGGATTGACGAAGGCTTGCGTCGCGATGGCGCCGAGGCCGGCGGCGATATAAGGCACGCGCGCGCCGACGGCGAAGAAGCGCGTGGCAACGGCGATGCCGAACTGGCCGGTAGCAGAATCGCGCGCGATGATCGACCAGGTCATGTGCTGCCTCTAGCGCCCTGCGGCGTAGCCCTGCATGCCGCGCGGATTGGCGGCAGCCCGGCGGCGCGGACCGACGCGCGAAGCCGCGGTGAGGCGGCCTTCCGACCAGCCGGGACCGACCTCGACGATATGTCCGCGTTCGCGAAGATTCTCGATCGTCGCCTTCGGCACGCGGTTCTCGACCACGAGCACGCCGGGGCGCGCGGTGCGGGGCCAGAACGAGATCGGAAAGTGCTCGGAATGCCAGGCCGGGGCGTCGATCGCCTCCTGGAGATTGAGGTTGCAATGGACGTGCCGCAGGAAAAACTGCGTGATCCATTGATCCTGCTGGTCGCCGCCGGGCGAGCCCCAGGCGAGATACGGCTCGCCATCGCGCAGCGCCATGCTCGGCGACAGCGTGGTGCGCGGCCGCTTGCCCGGCGCCAGCGAACTCGGTTGGTTCTCCTCCAAATCGAACATTTGTGCGCGGCTGCCGAGACAGAAACCCAGCTCGGGAATGACAGGTGAGGATTGCAGCCAGCCTCCCGACGGCGTCGACGACACCATGTTGCCGGCCTTGTCGATAATGTCGAAATGCACGGTGTCGCCGCGCACCTCGCCGAAGCGGCCCACCGTCGGTTCACCGGCGCCGAGCGCGCCGACGGCCTCGCGTTGGCCTTCGGCGCGGCGCAGCTTGACCACGCCGCCAAAGCCCTCGATCGCACCGGGCCGGAGATCGAGCGAGGCCTCGTCGGTGACGAGCTTGCGGCGCTCGTTGTTGTAGGCATCCGACAGCAGCGTTCCGATCGGGATCTCGCTGAACTTGGGATCGCCGTAGAATTTTTCGCGGTCGGCGAAGGCGAGCTTGGCGCATTCGATCTGGAGATGGATGAATTCCGGCCCCGTCGGGTCCAACCCATCGAGCGCAAAGCCCTTCAGCAGCGCGAGCTGTTGCAGCGTCACCGGGCCCTGGCTCCAAACGCCGGCCTTGCAGACGGTGTAGCGGCCATAATCGTAGGTGAGCGGGGCCTCGACCGTCGGCTGCCACCGCGCCATGTCATCGGCCGACAGCACACCGCGATGCGGCGAGCCGCTGACGTCCATCACCTCCTGCGTCCGGCAGAATTTGTCGATGGCTTCCGCGACAAAGCCTTGCGACCAGGCCTTGCGTGCACGCTCGATCTCGGCGTCCCGACCGCCGCCGCCGCTTTCGGCTTCGCTCAGGATCCGTGCGTAGGTCGCCGCAAGTGTCTTGTTGGTGAAGAGCGTTCCCGGTGTTGGCACTTCGCCGTTCGGGAGATAGACGGCGGCTGATGTCGGCCAGTGCGTGCGGAATAATTGCTCGACGGTCTGGATCGTGGCGCAGGCGCGCTCGACCAGCGGATAGCCGTCGCGCGCATAGGAGATCGCGGGCTCCAGCACGTCGCGCACGCGCATCGTGCCGTAGTCACGCAGCATCATCATCCAGGATTCGAAGGTGCCGGGGACGCAGGCCGCGAGCAGGCCGGTGCCAGGCACCATGTCGAGGCCTTCGCTCTTGTAATGCGCGATTGTGGCGCGGGCCGGTGCCGGACCTTGGCCGCAGATCACCTCGGTGCGGCCGCGCTTCACGTCGTGCACGATGATCGGAACGTCGCCGCCGGGGCCGTTCAGGTGCGGCTCGACCACCTGGAGCGTGAAAGCGGTGGCGACGCCGGCGTCAAAGGCATTGCCGCCCTTTTCCAGGGTGGCCATGCCGACGGCAGTCGCGATCCAGTGCGTGGTCGCGACGACCCCGAAGGTGCCTTCGATCTCGGGGCGTGTCGTGAAGGGATCGGGATTGACGATGCTGGCCATGGACTACCTCACTTGCGGCGCGCGCAATTGATCACAGGGCCAGGCCGTCGCCAAATGCGCAGGCTGCATGGCACGCGCGCGTCACGCCGGTACCGGCGCGGTGTTGACCGCATGGCAGGCGACGCCGTTGATCAGGCTCGGCGCCTCCTTGCGGCAGAGATCGAACGCCAGCGGGCAGCGCGGATTGAAGGCGCACCCGGACGGCGGATTGATCGGGTTCGGGATCTCGCCCTTCACGGGAATGCGCTGGCGGCCGCTCATGGCAAGATCGGGCACGGCGCCGAGCAGCATCTTGGTGTAGGGCATGCGCGGACGGGCAAACAGCTCGCGCCCTTCCGCGATCTCGACGATGCGGCCGAGATACATCACGCCGACGCGGCTCGCCATGTGGCGGACCACGGCGAGGTTGTGGCTGATGAACATGTAGGTCAGGCCGAACTTGTCCTGGAGGTCGCGCATCAGGTTCAGGATCTGCGCCTGCACGGAGACGTCGAGCGCGGAGGTTGGCTCGTCGCAGACGATGAACTCCGCATCGGAGGCGAGCGCGCGAGCGATCGCGATGCGCTGACGCTGGCCGCCCGAGAATTCGTGCGGAAATTTCAACCTGTCGTCGGGATGCAGGCCGACGAGGGTGAGGAGCTCTCCGACACGTGCCTGGATGTCGCGCTCGCCCTCGATCAGGTCGAAAGCGCGTATCGGCTCGGAGATGATGGCGTCGACCCGGAAGCGTGGGTTCAGACTCGCATAGGGATCCTGAAAGATCATCTGGATGCGGCGGCGCAATTTCCGCCGCGCCTGGGCCTGCCGCGGATCGGTCATCGAGATGCCGTCGATCAAGACGTTGCCGGAGCTTGGCGGCAGCAAGCCGACGACCATCCGCGCCACCGTTGTCTTGCCCGAGCCGGATTCGCCGACCAGTGCAAAGGTCTCGCCCTTCCTGATGTCAAAGGTGACGCCGTCGACGGCCTTGAGATATTCGAGCTGCCCGCCTTCGAGCATGCGGTTGAGCCAGGGCTTCGAGACGTCGAAGACGCGGCGAAGATTCGTGGCCTGGACGAAGGGAGTGCTCATGCCGCGCTCTCCGCCGGCACGCTGTCATAGAGGTGGCAGGCGACCGATTGCGCGCCGCGCGGCAGCGGCTCCGGCCTCTCCACGCGACATCGGTCGAATGCGAATGCGCAGCGCGGATTGAACGAACAGCCGCGCGGGATCGCCGACAGGCGCGGCATGGAGCCGGGGATCTGCACCAGACGCTTGTCGTCGCCGGCAAGGGTCGGGATCGCGCCCATCAGGCCCTTGGCGTAGGGGTGCAGCGGGTTCCTGACCACGTCCTGCACCGGACCGATCTCGGCGACGCGGCCGGCATACATCACCGCGACCCGGTCGGAGGTCTCGGCGATCACGCCCATGTCGTGGGTCACCAGCATCACCGCGGTGCCGTGGTCGCGGCCGAGACGCTTGATCAGCGAGATGATCTGCGCCTGTACGGAGACGTCGAGCGCGGTGGTCGGCTCGTCGGCGATGATCAGCTCCGGTTCGGCGCAGATCGCGAGCGCAATCACAACGCGCTGGCGCATGCCGCCGGAGAATTCGTGCGGATAGCCGTCGATGCGCTTTTCCGGAGCCGGAATGCCGACTTCGGCGAGCAGGTCGATGGCTCGCCGGCGGGCGGCGGTCTCGGACAGGTTCAGATGGGTTCTGATCGTCTCGATGAGCTGGTCGCCGATCTTGTACAGCGGATTGAGCGAGGTGAGGGGGTCCTGGAAGATCATGCCGATACGTTTTCCGCGCACGCGGCGCATCTCTTCCGGCGGCAGATTGTCGATGCGCAGGCCGGAGAGGCGGATCTCGCCGCCCGAGATGCGGCCCGGGGAATCGATCAGGCCAATGACCGCGAGTCCGGTGACCGATTTTCCGGCGCCGGACTCGCCGACAACACCGAGCACCTCGCCTTTGGCGATATCGAAGGAGACACTGTCGATCGCGCGCAGCGTGCCCCGGCGGGAGGCGAACTCGACCTGAAGATTACGAACGGAGAGAACGGGCTCGGTCATGAACGCTGCATACTCATCGGAGTTTCGGGTTAAGCGCGTCACGCAGCCAGTCGCCGAGCAGATTGATCGACAGGATCAGCGCCGCGAGTGCGATTCCAGGGAAGGCGACGATCCACCATTCGCCCGCGAACAGATAGTTGTTGCCGATGCGGATCAGCGTGCCCAGCGATGGCATGGTCTCGGGCATCCCCGAGCCGAGGAACGACAGCGTCGCCTCGGTGATGATGGCGAGCGCGAGATTGATGGTGGCGATGACGAGAATCGGCCCCATCGTGTTCGGCAGCACGTGGCGCAACATGATCACCGGAGCGGGCAGGCCAATGAGCTGGGCGGCGGCGACATAGTCCTTGTTCTTCTCGACCATGACGGAGCCGCGCACGGTGCGGGCATATTGCACCCAAAAGCTCAACCCGATCGCGAAGACCAGGACAGCCAGCATGCTCATCTCGTCGAGCTTGTTGCCGAAGACCGATTTGGCGATGCCGTTGATCAGCAGCGCGATCAGGATCGCCGGGAATGAAAGCTGCACGTCGGCGATGCGCATGATCAGCCCGTCGACGGCACCGCCGAAATAGCCGGCCGTCAGCCCGAGCAGGATGCCGATCGCGCCGGAGAAGACGACGCCGAGCACGCCGACAAGAAGCGAGATGCGCATGCCGTAAAGGATCGCGGACAATACGTCCCGGCCTTGTTCGTCGGTGCCGAGCAGGAACGGACTCTGGCCGTCGGAGGTCCATAATGGCGAAATGCGCGAGTTCATCAGCTGGAGCTGCGCCGGGTCGAAGGGATTCTGGACCGACAGCACCGAGGCGAGGATCGCGACCAGGAAGAACAGCAGCGTCACCGCCGCTGCGACCATGGTGATCTTGGAGCGGCGAAATGAATAGAACAGATCGCTGTCGAGCGCACGTTTGAACCAACCCGGCGCGTCGGCGCGCGGGCCGCGTTCTTCGACCTTGTGCGGGACGACGGCTTCGCTCATTCAATGTGCCCGGCTGATCGTCGAGCGCAGCCGCGGATCGACGATGGTGTAGAGGATATCAACCACGAGATTGATGGTGACGAAGATCAGGGACACCATCATCAGATAGGCGGCCATGATCGGGATATCGACATTCTGCACGGCCTGCACGAACAGCAACCCCATGCCGGGCCACTGGAACACGGTCTCGGTGATGATCGCAAATGCAATTACCGAGCCAAATTGCAGGCCGGCCACCGTGATGACCGGGATCAGCGTGTTGCGCAGCGCATGACCGTAATGGATGGCGCGGGTGGTGAGGCCGCGGGCACGGGCGAAGCGGATGTAGTCGGTGCGCATGACTTCGAGCATCTCGGTGCGGACCAGGCGCATGATCAGCGTCATCTGGAACAAGCCCAGCGTGATCGAGGGCATGATCAGCGCCTTCAGTCCGGACAGCGTCAGCAGACCCGTCGTCCACCAGCCGATATGCACGACGTCGCCGCGCCCGAACGAGGGCAGCCAGCCGAGCGTCACCGAGAACAGGTAGATCATGAGAATGCCGATCAGGAAGGTCGGCAGCGAGATGCCGATCAGCGAGATCGCCTGGAACGCGTGTGTGAGCCAGCTGTCGCGGCGAAGCGCCGAATAGACGCCCATCAGGATGCCACAGAGCATCGCGAAGATGGTGGCGCAGATCGCGAGCTCCAGGGTCGCGGGCATCCGCTCCATCAGAAGATTGCTGACAGGCAGGCGGAATTGGTAGGAGACGCCGAACTTGAACTGCGCAGCGTTGCCGATATAGCGGCCGAACTGCACGATCACGGGATCGTCGAGGCCGAGCGATTTGCGGATCGCGGCACGTTCGGCGCCCGACGTGTCCATCCCGACCATCTGGTTCACGGGATCGCCGGCGAAACGAAACATCGAGAAGGAGATGATCCCGACGGCGATCATGACACCAATGGCCTGAATGGCCCGGCGCAGTGTGAAAGCGAGCATCTGTTCCTTTCACATTTCTTCAGTGGCACGCATCATTGCGTTAGCCCGAAATAGCAAGTCCCGGAAGCCAGGGCTTCCGGGACTTCACAACTTGTCGACACCTACTCGTCCTGCTTGGTCGCCCAGTAGAGCATGACCATGTTGTCCGCACGCTGGGTCAACTTCACCTTCTTCGAGACGCCCCAGGCGAGCGCCTGCTGGTGCAGCGGGACGTAGGCCCAGTCCTTCATCGAGACCTCGAAGGCCTGCTTGATCAGGAGATCGCGCTTGCCCGTATCGGGTTCCACGAGAACCTTGTCGGCGAGCTCGTCGAACTGCTTGTTGCAATAGCCGGCGAGATTGGCTTCGCCGCGGTTCGGATCCTTGGGATCGTCCCGGCAGCCCATGATGTCGTGCAGTACGTTATGGGAGTCGAGCGTATCCGGGGTCCAGCCCAGCATGAACAGCGAAGTCTTGTAGCCGCCGGGCTTCAGCACCTTGGCGAAATACTGGGCCTTCGGCTGCGCCAGCAGGTCTACCTTGATGTTGATGCGGGCGAGCATGCCGACGACCGCCTGACATATCGCGGCGTCATTGACGTAGCGATCGTTCGGGCAGTCCATCGTCACCTCGAAACCATCAGGATAGCCGGCATCCGCCAGGAGCTTCTTGGCGGCGTCAGGATCGAGCTTCGGCCGGGTGAAGTCCTTCGACAGCGAAAAGATCTCCGGCGCAACCATCAGCGCGGACGGTGTGGAGAGCCCGCGCATGACGCGATTCTTGATCAAATCGATATCGATTGCCCGGTAGACAGCTTCGCGGACGCGAACGTCCTTGAACGGGTTCTTGCCCTTGACGTTGGAGTACAACAGCTCGTCGCGCGCCTGATCCATGCCAACGAAGATGGTGCGGAGCTCGGGCCCCGTCAGCACGGTGGCGTTCGGACTCGCTTTCACGCGCTCGATATCTTGGACCGGAACCGGCTCGATCACGTCGACCTCGCCGGACAACAGCGCCGCGACACGCGTGGCCGGGTTGGCGATCGGCGTGAAGACGATCTCCTTCAGATTATGTTCCGGCTTGCGCCACCAGTTCGGATTGGCCTTGAAGACGGTCTTCACGCCCGGCTGATGGCTTTCGATCGTGAAGGCGCCGGTGCCGTTCTCATGGAGCGAGGCGTAGCTCGGGGTCGTCGCGGCGGCAGGCGTCGGTGCCGTCGCATCGTTCGCCTCTGCCCATTTCTTGTCCATGATGTACCAGGTCGCCCACAGCGCCGTCAGGATGGGATTGGGCGAGGTCAGGACGAAATCGACGGTGTAATCGTCGATCTTGACCACCTTGGCATCGGCGGGAACGCGGCTCTGGAAATTCGAACCTTTCGCCCGCACGCGCTCGGCCGAGAACACCACGTCGTCCGCGGTGAACGGGTCGCCGTTGTGGAATTTGACGTCCTTGCGGAGGTGAAAGCGCCAGCGTGTCGGCTCCGGCGTCTCCCAGCTTTCGGCGAGTGCCGGGACGATCTTCAGGTCCTTGCCGCGGGCAACCAGGCCCTCATAGACATGACCGAGATGCGCACTGGTGGTCGACTCGTTCAGCGTGTACGGGTCGAGCGACTTGAGCTCACCCTGGTTGGCGTAGCGCAGCGTCTGGCTCGACGCCGGCGAGACCGCCCACGCAAGCATACTGGCGAGCGTCGCCGCAAACAGACTTCGTCCGACTGACATTCTTGACCTCTCCACTCGCCCGCACCGTCATTTTTGATTGTTCGGCGGGGCTGATCGAACCATGTTGCCCAGAGTTCTCGACCCGTGCAAGCGCCATTCCAGCAAGGAACGCGCCAAGTTGCACCGCTGTGCAGCAATGCTGACCGGCATTGACGGGTGGATGGGCGCGGACGCGGCTGATTTTTTGATTGACCATATCCGCCGATCGGGGAAGCCGGTGGCTGGCACCGCCCTCAGGTCGCTTGCGTTGCACACCGTCTCGCGGCGATACTGCGGACGGCCGCTCGAATCTCATCTGGAGGGGACATGAAAGTTAACATCGAAATCGATTGCACCCCCCTCGAGGCCCGCCAGTTCATCGGATTGCCGGATCTGGCACCGATGCAGACGGCGGTGATGGACAAGCTGCAGCAGCAGGTTCTGAGCAACATCGACAAGGTCTCGCCGGAGTCGCTGATCCAGAGCTGGTTCACCTTCGATCCAAAGCTCGCCGAGCGGTTTCAGGACATGTTCGTCACCATGGCCGGCCTCGGCGGCACCCGCAGCGGCGACAAGAAGAAATAATGCCGCCCGGTCCAGACGGGCCGCAGACCCCGGGCCGGCTTCGTCCGCCCGGCCTTGCTTTGCTGCTCGCCGAAGCCCGTGGGTTGCTCGAACTCAACGCCAGCCTGCTGCTGTCGCCGGTCCTGATGCGGGCGCCCAAAGGCGATGGCCATCCGGTGCTGGCGCTGCCGGGCTTCCTCGCCAGCGACCTCTCGATGGCGCCGATGCGGCGCTATCTCAGCGAGCTCGGCTATGAGGCACATGCCTGGCGGATGGGCCGTAATTTCGGCGGGTTCGGACGGATGCGGGATTCGTTGCGCGCCCGTCTCGCCGAAATCCATGCTGCGAGCGGACGCAAGGTCAGCCTGGTCGGATGGAGTCTGGGCGGCGTCCATGCGCGCGATCTCGCGCTGCAGGCGCCCGACATGGTCCGCAATGTCATCACGCTCGGCAGCCCTTTTGCCAATGACATACGAGCGACCAATGCGACGCGGCTCTACGAGATGATGTCCGGCGAGCGTGTCGAGGATTTCGCCGAGCTGCGGGAGGCGATCGCGGGCGATCTTCCGGTGCCGGCGACGTCGATCTATTCGCGCGCCGACGGCATCGTGAACTGGCGGACCTGCCTGCTGCGTCCCTCCGACCGCGCCGAGAACATCGAGGTGCATCTGGCGAGCCATATCGGGCTTGGGGTGAACCCCGCGGCGCTGTGGGCCGTGGCAGACCGCCTTGCGCAACCGGAGGGAGAGTTCTGGCCATTTGACAGGGCAGGGCCGTTTGCCATTGCATATGCCCCGCCGGAACAGGCAGTATCGGCCTGACGAGAAGCGCCGCCTAAGGCGCCCGTCAAATACTCGGGAGGGAACCATGGCTGACGGTAAGAAACTGTCGTCGCTGGACGCGTCGTTTCTCTATCTGGAAACGCCGGAAATGCCGATGCATGTCGGGAGCATGGCGATCTTTCGCCTGCCGGACGACTACAAGGGCGACTTCTTCGAAGATTTCAAGGCGATGATCGTCTCGCGCCTGCACGTCGCGCCGATCCTCAAGGCGCGCCTGGAGAAGGCGCCGCTCGACATCGATCATCCCTCCTGGGTCGAGGACGAACAGTTCGACATCGATCGTCACATCTTTCGCGCCAGCCTGCCGCAGCCGCGCGACCGCGCCACGCTTGAGCGCATCGTGGGCTGGATGCACGCCAAGCTCTTGAACCGCGCCCGCCCGCTCTGGGAGTTCTACGTGTTCGAGGGCATGAAGGACAACGAAGTCGGGCTTTATTCGAAGATGCATCATGCCGCCATCGACGGCGGCGCCGGTGCGGCGCTGACCAACATGATCTACGATATCTCGCCGATCCCGCGGAAGGTCGATCCGCAGACCGCGGGAGCGAAGCCCGGGCAAGAGCCGCGCGACATCGCGGCGAACCTGGTCGATTCCTACCAGCAGCTCTTCACCCAGCCGCTCGATGCATCTGCGGCCGCGAAGAACCTGCAACTGCCGCGCACCGGCAAGAGTGACATCGGTTCAATCCTGTTCGACAATGCGATGTACCAGATCGAGAGTGCGGTACGCTTCGCCGGCAACATCCCGACCATGGTCAAGAGCGTCTCGGACGTGCTCGGCAAGATATCCGATCCAAAATCGCGCGAGAGCCTCGCCAGCATGGTGTCGCCACCGACCATGCTCAACAAATCGATCTCGTCCGAGCGCAGCTTCGCCGGCGTCTCGATCTCGCTGTCGCGATCCAAGGCGCTGGCCAAGCAGGCCGGCGGCAAGCTCAACGATGTCGTGCTGGCCCTCGCCTCCGGCGTGGTCCGGCGCTACCTGCAGCAACACGGAACGCTGCCGGCGAAGTCCTTGACCGCTGCCGTGCCGATCTCGCTGCGCGAGGAGGGCAACACCGAGGCCAACAACCAGGTGTTCGGCATGATCTGCTCGATCGCGACCAACATCGACGATCCCAAGGCGCGGCTGGAAACCATCATCGCGCAATCGACCAAGTCCAAGGAGATGTCGCATCCGCTGCGGGCACTGATGCCGCAGGTCTCCAATATCTCGATGCTGGGCGCGCCGATCATTGTTCAGATCATGGCGCTGCTCTACAGCCGCTCCGATTTGTCGAATGTGCTGCCGCCGGCTGCGAACATCACGGTGTCCAACGTGCCGGGGCCGAGGCAGACGCTCTACGCCGCGGGCGCGGAGCTGTTGCACATCTTCCCGGTGTCGATCTCGACGCACGGGCAGGCGCTCAACATTACGGTGCAGAGCTATCGCGACCAGCTCGATTTCGGCTTCATCGTCGGCGCCAACATCATTCCGCACGTGCAGGTGATGTGCGACATGCTGCCGGAGGAGTTTGCCGCGCTGGAGGCTGCCTATGCTTCGCCCGCGGCGGACATCAAGGGCGCCGCTGAGTAGGAATGTTCCGATGATTGAAATGCCACCGCTCAAGTTCGTGCAGACGAACGGAATCCGCATGGGCTATTACGAGGCGGGCCCGGTCACGGACAAGCCGCCGATCGTGCTGTGCCATGGCTGGCCCGAGCTTGCTTTCTCCTGGCGTCACCAGATCAAGGCGCTGAGCGAGGCCGGCATCCGCGTGATCGCGCCGGACCAGCGCGGCTACGGCGCGACCGACCGGCCAGAGCCGGTCGAGGACTACGACATCGAGCACCTGACCGGCGATCTGGTCGGATTGCTCGACCATCTTCAGATCGACAAGGCGATCTTCGTCGGCCATGACTGGGGTGGCTTCATCGTCTGGCAGATGCCGCTCCGGCACATCGACCGGGTCGCCGGCGTGGTCGGCATCAATACGCCTCATACCAACCGCGCCTGGGCTGATCCGATCGAGCTCCTGCGCGCGCGCTTCGGCGAAAAGATGTATATCGTGCAGTTCCAGGACCCGGCGCGTGAGCCTGACAGGATCTTTGGCAGCCGCGTCGAGCAGACCTTCGATGCCTTCATGCGCAAGCCCGTACCGCGCCCGGCAGATGCTCCGGCGGAGGAAGTCGTCGCGGGTGTCGGTGCTTCGCCGCGACTGAACCTGGCATTCCCGCAGATGATCGCAGGCTACGATGCGAAGCACGATCCGCGCACGCCGATCCTGTCGCCGGAAGAGAAAAAGGTGTTCGTCGACAATTTCACCAGGACAGGCTTCACCGGCGGCATCAACTGGTACCGCAATATGTCCCGCAACTGGACGCGCGCCGAAGGGCTCGATCATACGGTGCGCGTGCCGTCGCTGATGATCATGGCCGAGAACGACGCGGTGTTGCCACCGTCTTCTGCCGATGGCATGGACAAGCTGATCCCCGATCTGGAAAAATATCTGGTCCGCGACAGCGGCCATTGGACGCAGCAGGAGAAGCCGGAAGAGGTCAGTGCGAAGCTGATCGAATGGCGTAGAAGGCGGTTTGGCTAGCTGATCATTGCGAACTCGTCATTGCGAGGAGCGAAGCGACGAAGCCAATTCAGTCTGCCTCCGCGGACATATTTCTGGATTGCTTCGCTTCGCTTGCAATGACGACATTGAAGCAGGGGGACTACATTTCGATGTCATCCAAGAACCGTCTGGACCCGATCCCGCAGCCGCCGACCAAGCCGGTGGTCGGCAACATGCTGTCACTGGATTCGGCCGCGCCGGTGCAGCATCTGACCCGGCTTGCCAAGGAGCTGGGGCCGATCTTCTGGCTCGACATGATGGGCTCGCCGATCGTGGTCGTCTCCGGCCACGATCTCGTCGACGAGCTCTCGGACGAGAAGCGCTTCGACAAGACAGTGCGCGGTGCATTGCGGCGGGTGCGCGCGGTCGGCGGCGACGGCCTGTTCACCGCCGACACCAAGGAGCCAAACTGGAGCAAGGCGCACAACATCCTGCTCCAGCCCTTCGGCAACCGCGCCATGCAATCCTATCACCCGAGCATGGTCGACATCGCCGAGCAGCTCGTGGGCAAGTGGGAACGGCTCAATGCCGACGACGAGATCGACGTCGTCCATGACATGACGGCGCTGACGCTGGATACGATCGGCCTGTGCGGCTTCGACTACCGCTTCAATTCGTTCTACCGGCGCGACTACCATCCCTTCGTCGAGTCGCTGGTGCGCTCGCTCGAAACCATCATGATGACGCGCGGCCTGCCGTTCGAGCAGCTCTGGATGCAGAAGCGGCGCAAGACCATGGCCGAAGACGTCGACTTCATGAACAAGATGGTCGACGAGATCATTGCGGAGCGCCGCAAGGGAGGCGAGGCGACCGACGATAAGAAGGATATGCTTGCGGCGATGATGACCGGGGTCGATCGCTCGACCGGCGAGCAGCTCGACGACGTCAACATCCGCTATCAGATCAACACGTTCCTGATCGCGGGCCACGAGACCACCAGCGGCCTGTTGTCCTGCACGCTGTATGCGCTGCTCAAGCACCCCGACATTCTCAAGAAAGCCTATGACGAGGTCGATCGCGTCTTCGGTCCCGACGCCAACGCGAAGCCGACTTATCAGCAGGTGACGCAGCTGACCTACATCACCCAGATATTGAAGGAGGCGCTGCGGCTGTGGCCGCCGGCGCCGGCCTATGGCATCTCGCCGCTGAACGACGAGACCATCGGCGGCGGCAAGTACAAGCTCCGGAAAGGCACGTTCACCACCATCCTGGTGACCGCTCTGCATCGCGATCCCTCGGTCTGGGGTCCGAACCCCGACGCGTTCGATCCGGAGAATTTCAGCCGGGAGGCGGAAGCCAAACGGCCGATCAACGCCTGGAAGCCGTTCGGCAATGGCCAGCGCGCCTGCATCGGCCGCGGCTTCGCCATGCACGAGGCCGCGCTCGCGCTCGGCATGATCCTCCAGCGCTTCAAGCTGATCGACCACCAGCGCTACCAGATGCATCTGAAGGAAACGCTGACGATGAAGCCGGAAGGCTTCAAGATCAAGGTCCGTCCGCGCGCCGATCGCGAGCGCGGTGCCTATGGCGGACCTGTGGCGGTGTCGTCGGCACCGAAGGCACCGCGCCAGCCCACCGCGCGGCCCGGCCACAACACGCCGATGCTGGTACTCTACGGCTCCAATCTTGGGACCGCCGAGGAGCTGGCGACGCGGATGGCCGACCTGGCCGAGATCAACGGCTTTGCCGTGCATCTGGGGCCGCTCGACGATTACGTGGGCAAGCTGCCGCGGGAAGGTGGCGTGCTGATCATCTGCGCCTCCTATAACGGCGCGCCGCCGGACAATGCGACGCAATTCGTCAAATGGCTCGGCGACGAGCTGCCGAAAGATGCGTTTGCCAATGTGCGCTACGCCGTGTTCGGCTGCGGTAACAGCGACTGGGCTGCGACCTACCAGTCGGTGCCGCGCTTCATCGATGAGCAATTATCGGCGCATGGCGCGCGCGCGGTCTATCCGCGCGGCGAGGGCGATGCGCGCAGCGATCTCGACGGCCAGTTCCAGAAATGGTTCCCGGCGGCCGCCCAGGTCGCGACCAAGGAATTCGGCATCGACTGGAATTTCACCCGGACCGCGGAGGACGATCCGCTCTACGCGATCGAGCCGGTCGCGGTGACCGCCGTCAACACCATCGTCGCCCAGGGCGGCGCGGTGGCCATGAAGGTGCTGGGCAATGACGAGCTTCAGAACAAGGCCGGTTCCAATCCGTCAGAGCGTTCGACGCGCCACATCGAGGTGCAGCTGCCATCCAACATCAACTACCGCGTCGGCGATCATCTGAGCGTGGTTCCGCGCAACGACCCGACGCTGGTGGATTCGGTTGCCCGTCGCTTCGGCTTCCTGCCGGCCGACCAGATCAGGCTTCAGGTCGCCGAAGGCCGCCGCGCGCAATTGCCGGTCGGCGATGCCGTGTCGGTCGGCCGTCTGCTCAACGAGTTCGTCGAGCTCCAGCAAGTGGCGACGCGGAACCAGATCAAGATCATGGCCGAACACACCCGCTGCCCGGTGACCAAGCCGAAGCTGCTGGGCTTTGTCGGCGATGAGGCTGAGCCACTCGAGCACTATCGCGGCGAGATTCTGGCCAGGCGAAAATCGGTGTTCGATCTGCTGCTCGAATATCCGGCCTGCGAATTGCCGTTCCACGTCTATCTGGAAATGCTCTCACTACTGGCGCCGCGTTATTATTCGATCTCGTCCTCGCCGTCGGTCGACCCAGTTCGTTGCAGCGTCACGGTCGGCGTGGTTGAAGGACCGGCCGCCTCCGGCCGCGGCACCTACAAGGGTATCTGCTCGAACTACCTCGCCAATCGACGCGCGGGCGACGTGATCCATGCAACCGTGCGTGAGACCAAGGCCGGCTTCCGGCTCCCGGACGATCCATCCGTGCCGATTGTCATGATCGGCCCGGGCACGGGACTGGCGCCGTTCCGCGGCTTCCTCCAGGAGCGCGCTGCGCGCAAGGCCAAGGGCGCCGCGCTCGGCCCGGCCATGCTGTTTTTCGGCTGCCGGCATCCCGACCAGGATTTTCTCTACGCGAACGAGTTAAAGGCGTTGGCAGCAAGCGGCATCACCGAGCTGTTCACAGCGTTCTCACGAGCGGAGGGCCCGAAGACGTATGTGCAGCACGTCCTCGCGGCGCAGAAGGACAAGGTCTGGCTGCTGATCGGGCGGGGCGCGATCGTCTATGTCTGTGGCGACGGCAGCAAGATGGAGCCCGACGTGAAGGCGGCGTTGGTCGCGATCCATCGCGAGAAGAGCGGCAGCGATGCCGCCACGGCCGCGCGCTGGATCGAGGAGATGGGCGCGAAGAACCGGTATGTGCTGGACGTGTGGGCGGGAGGGTAGGCCGGTTCGTAGCCCGGATGGAGCGCAGCGAAATCCGGGGCGATTTTTCCTCACGCGCGCTTCCCGGATTGCGCTTCGCTCCATCCGGGCTACGAAGCTACGAAGGAAATCGTGTTAAAGGTTCCGCATGATTCCCTGGGAAAAGATCGACACCGCCAAAATCCCCGGCTCCGATGAAGAGCTTCGCCTGATGCGGCGAGGCAAGGAGTTTTCCATCAAGCTGGGCACCAACGAGTTGATGAACAACCGCCTCTCGGGCTCGGAAGCCGCGCTCGCCACGCTCGCAGCGAAGCAGATCGAGACGGTCGCAAAACCTGTCGTCCTCATCGGGGGCCTGGGCATGGGTTTTACTCTGCGTGCGGCGCTGACCGTGCTCGGAAGCAAGGCGAAGATTGTGGTCTCCGAGCTCGTGCCGGCGGTGGTCGCCTGGGCGCGGGGCCCGATGGCGGCGGTGTTTGGTGACAGTCTCGATGATGCCAGGGTGAGCATACGGGAAACCGACGTTGGCGAAATCATCCGGGCGCAGCGGTCGGCATTCGATGCCATCCTCCTCGACGTCGACAACGGGCCAGAAGGGCTGACCCGGAAGGGCAATGATGCGCTCTACAATGCGAGCGGATTGAAGGCAGCGAAGACGGCGCTGCGGCCGGGAGGCGTGCTCGCGGTCTGGTCCTCGGGGCCCAACCCGGCCTTCACCAAGCGGCTCGACAGCGCCGGCTTCGAGGTCAACGAAGTCAATATCCGCGCTACCGGAAGAGGCGGTGGCGCACGTCACGTGATCTGGATGGCCAGGAAGAGCTAGGCGGCTATTTGTAACCCGGATGAGCGCAGCGAAATCCGGGACGGTCGATCCGCGCAAGAACCCGGATTGCGCTGCGCTCCATCCGGGCTACGGCTCCGAGCTAGAACATCGTGTTGTTGTTCGCCGGATTTTCCGGGATCGGTTGAACGACGTCCCAGTGTTCGACGACCTTACCGTTCTCCAGCTTGAAGATGTCGACGATCGCGTTGCCCCTGCTGCCGGGCTCGCGAACCGCGTGAACGTGCAGGATCACGTAGTCGCCATCCACGAAGCTGCGCTTGATCTCGCTGTGCGAGTTCGGGAATTTCTCCCGGAGGAAGCCGATGAATTTTCGGAAGCCGTCCGGACCATCTGCCGCGTTTGGGTTGTGCTGGACGTAGCGGTCGCCGACATGGGCGAGGGCTGCATCGGCGTCCTTTTGGTTGAGCCCCTTCTCGTAGAACGCAAGCACAGTTTTGCGATTGGCTTCTTCTTGCGCGCTACCCGCCATCGCGACGCCACCGGCGAGGGACAGCGTGAGGACTGAAGCGGCGACGATTGCGGCTGACCGGACGATGAGATGCATGTGAACTCCGAGAGGCCGCAGCCTCTTTGTTGGCGAGTGAGGTTCTCGGCGATTGAAGGACGCCTGTATAGCTTTCGTTCCGGCACGCGTTAAGAGAGTAACCGGCAGCTCACATGGTCACCGCGAGGAGACCTTCTGTGCCGATCAATCTACGCCGCCTGCGCCGCTGCGCCATGCGCGTGCTTGGCGATGGCGCCGATGATCTCCGGCCAGAACCGCATCGGCAGCGCGTGGCCCATGCCGTCGATCATCAGCAGCTTGGCGCCCGGAATTGACTCTGCCGTGTCCCTGCCGCCCTCGGGGCGGACCAGCGGATCGACGGTGCCGTGGATCACGAGCGTCGGCGTCTTGACGCCGTGCAGCCGCTCCTTGCGGCTGCCGGAGGCGAGCACGGCGCGGAGTTGCCGGCCGACGCCGGCCGGATTGAGCCCCCGCGCGAACACGCGCTCGGCACGACCGGGATCGAGCGCCTCTTCCTCCGGAAAGGACCCGGCCCGCAACACGTTCCAGGTTTGGCCGTAACGGGCGATAAACTCCTCCTTGCTGCGCGGCGGCGGCGCCATCAGCATCGCGGCGGCCTCACGCGTCGGGGGCGGCACGCGCGGATTGCCGGTCGTCGACATGATCGATGTCAGTGAGCGCACGCGCTCGGGAAACGACAACGTCACTTCTTGCGCAATCATGCCGCCCATGGACGCCCCGACCAGATGCGCCGACTTGATGCCGAGTGCGTCCATCAGCCCGACCGTGTCTTTCGCCATGTCGATCAGCTTGTAGGTGGCCGCAACGGGAATCCTGAAGAAGCGGAGCTTCAACAGCTCGAGCGGCGTCAGACGCTTGCCGCCTGCGAGATGGCTCGACTTGCCGATGTCGCGATTATCGAACCGGATGACGCGAAAGCCGCGCGCGGCGAGCTGCTCGCAGAACGCATCGTCCCAGTGGATCATCTGGGCTCCTAACCCCATGATCAGCAGCAGCGGCTCGGCACTGTCGTTGCCGAAAGTCTCGTAACAGATGTCGATGCCGTTGGCGTGGACGGTTTGCGGCGGCTGATAGGCGTTCACGGGTGCGTTCCCTCGGCTTTTGATCAGTGCTGTATCGCACGGTTTCTCCTCGCGATGAAGCCGCGTCCGCGACACCGGACCCGCTGCTTGCCGGTTGACCGGCACCGCGCAACGGTGTGGTATGGCGAAAAAGGAAGGGCATCGAAGCTCTCGATCTCAGGAGGACGCCGATGACCGACAAGAGCAATGACCCCGTTGCCATGTGGCAGAAGATGATTGGCGAGATGGAGAAGGGGTTCAACTCCTTCGCCAATCAGGCCATGTCGTCGCCCGAGTTTTCGCAAGCCGTGAACCGAGCCGGCGGCGTTGCTGCAGGTGCTCAGAAGCAGCTCGGCGACCTCATGGAGAAATATCTGGTCTCCATGAATCTGCCGAGCCGGGACCAGGTCACCGGCCTTGCGGAACGGCTGCAGTCCATCGAAGGACAGATCGGTGAGATCAAGTCGATGCTGAGCCAGATGGCGGCAAGTTCCGGCATTTCTCAGGGCTCCGATACTGCATTGCGCCCGCCGCGCACCAAGCGGCCGCCATCAGAAGGCGGAGAGCAGACATGAATGCACCCGCCGGATTAGACTTCGCAGGGATCCCGGAGCGCATCCAGTCCGAGGTGCAACGCGCCATCCAGCGCAGCATCAAGGGCGTCGAATATTTCTCGACGTCCGGTCCCACGCTCGGCTCGACGCCGAAGGACGTGCTGCATTCGCGCGGGACGATGAGCCTCTACCATTATCGGCCGATGTCCGACGAGATCTATCGAATTCCGATCTTGATCGTGATGGCGACCACCAATCGCGGTTACATTCTCGACCTCGTGCCCGGCCAGAGTTTCATCGAGTTCCTGTTGAAGCGCGGCTACGACGTTTACATGCTCGACTGGAGCGCGCCACGGCCGGAGGAGAAGAGCCTCCGCATGGAGGACTATGTCCTCGACTTCATCCCGGACTGCATCCGCCGCGTGCAACAGGATTCCGGCGAACAGGACGTCTCCGTCATCGGCTATTGCTTCGGCGGCGTGCTGTCGCTGCTCTACGGCTCGATCCACAGAGACGGGCCGATGAAGAATTTGATCTGCTTCACCACGCCGATCGACTTTCGCGAGATGAAGCTGTTCTCGAACTTCTCCGACCGTCGCTATTTCGATGTCGATCGCCTCGTCGACAGCGTCGGCAACGTGCCGCCCGAGATGATCCTGTCGTCGTTCGAGATGCTGCGCCCAGCCTCGCGTACCGTCAGCCAGATCCAGCTCTGGGAAAACATCTGGAACGACGAGTTCGTCAAATCCTACCGGATGTTCGACCGCTGGGCGACCGACACGCTGCCGCTGGCCGGCGAGTATTTCCGCACCATCACCAAGGACCTGATGTGGGACAACAAGCTGTTCAACGACACCATGTCGGTCGGCGGCCGTGCGGCGAAGCTCGAGGACATCAAGGTGCCGTTCCTGCATGCGGTCGCCGAGCATGACCACATCGTGCCGTATGAGGCAGCAAAGCACCTGATCGCCAAGATCGGGTCCGAGGACAAGGAGGAGGTGATGCTGAAGGGCGGTCACGTCTCGCTCGTCGCCGGCGCCAATGCGGTGAAGCGGCTATGGCCGAAACTGGATTCCTGGCTGGGGAAGAGATCGACATGAGTGAGCAGCGTTCCTATCCGCGCCACGTGAAGACGGACGCCGGCGATATCGAGATCCGCCTGATGTCGCCGGCGGACGAAGCCGCGGTGCTCGCCTTCGGCAAGGGCCTGCCGACCCACGACCTGTTGTTCCTGCCGCGCAACATCAGTGAGCCGAAGGTGCTCTCCGCCTGGGTCAAGGAGATTGAGCGGGGCGCGATCACGAGCCTGCTCGCGGTCAGGGGCGGCGCGGTCGTCGGTTGCGGCACGCTGGTGCGCGACCCGCACTCCTGGTCGCCCCATGTCGGCGAGATCCGGATGGTGGTTTCGCTCGACGTGCGCGGAAAGGGGGTGGGACGGACGCTGTCGCAGGAGACCTTCGCACTCGCGCTCGGCGCCGGCCTCGAAAAGCTCTCGGTCCAGATGACGGTCGATCAGCAGGCGGCGATCACGCTGTTTGAGAGCCTCGGCTTCAAGGCCGAGGCACTGTTGCGCGATCATGTCCGCGACGTCGACGGCAAGACCCACGATATCGTCGTGCTCGGGCACAACATCGCGCAGGTCCAGGCCCAGATGGAGGCCTATGGGCTGCCTGGCGCCGTCCAGCACTGAGAACCTCTGAGCGGGTCCCCGGGAACCCGGATGGTCAGGGAGGCGCCAGATTGCCTCTCATTAAGGCCGTTCACAGTTTCGTGATATCGCAGTGCAATATGGATATTGCATCGCACAATTAACTATGCCATATAAGCCGTGCCCCGGGCCACAACCGGACGGGGTGAGCCCATAGCTCAACCAATGAGGATGGAGAGACCCCAATGACCACCGAAACCAACACCGCTTTCGAAGGCTTCAAGGACGCGTTCAAGAACATCCAGAACCTGGAAGTTCCCGAGGCCGCCCGCGAGTTCGTCAAGAAGTCCGCCAATACCGCCAAGGACCGTGCTGCCGAGGTGTTCGCGGGCTCCGAGCGCGTGACTGCCGCCGTCGAAAACGCGGTGACCGAGTCCGTCACCGAAGCCGGCAAGATCAGCCGCAACATCCAGCAGGCGATCTACGAGGACGCCGACGCGTTCTTCGCGGGCATCGACAAGCTCGCGTCCGCCAAGTCGTTCAGCGAAGCTGTCGAGATCCAGTCCGGCCTGCTCCGCGCCCGCGGCGAAGCGTTCGTCTCGCGCGCCAAGGCGACCACCGACTATTTCGGCAAGCTCGCCGCCAACGGTGCGAAGTCCGCTCAGGACAATTTCGCCAAGGTCTACAACAAGACCGCCTGATCTGCCTGAGACGAAAAACTGAATTTGAGGCCCGCTTCGGCGGGCCTTGTTTTTTGCGCCGCGTCATCATCGGTCGTCATTCCGGGGCGCCCAAAGAGCGAACCCGGAATCTCGAGATTCTGGGTCCGGTCCTGCGGACCGTCCCGGAATGACGTAACCTTGGTGAATCATGACTCCACCCGCCACCTTCTCCTTCGATTCCCCCGGCGACGCAGAACGCGCGGCCGAATTGCGCCGCGTGAAAGCGCTGGCGACGCTGGTGCTGGGCTCGACGCTTGTCCTGTTCGTCGTCGCGAAATGGCTGCTGCCCGTGCATCCCGTGTTCGGATTCATCGCAGCCTTCGCCGAAGCCGCGACCATCGGCGGGCTCGCCGACTGGTATGCGGTGGTCGCGTTGTTCAAGCGTCCACTCGGCCTACCGATCCCGCACACGGCGATCATCCAGAGCAACCAGGCCCGTATCGCCGACAAGCTCGGCGAATTCATCCAGGTGCATTTCCTCGAGGCTGCTCCCGTTGAGGCCAAGCTGAACGAGATCGATTTCGGCTCCTTCGTCGCCGACTGGCTGCGCGATCGCAAGCGTAGCGATGACCTCGCGCGCTTTGCGCTGCGCCTGCTGCCGGAGGCGGTTTCTGCGACGGAAAGCTCGGGCCTGATGACCTTCATCCTTCGCCGCATGTCATCGCAGCTCCAGGCGATCGACCTCGCGCCGCTCGCGGCCGGCACGTTGCGCGGCTTCGTTGCCGAGGGACGCCACCAAATCCTGTTCGACGATCTCCTGCGCGTGATGCACGAGACGCTGAACCAGACCGAGACGATGGCGATGATCCGCGAGAAGGTGCGCGCGGAATTGCCGACCCTGCTCAGGCTCTACCGGGCCGACAAATTTCTGGTGAACAAGATCGTGGCCTCCGCCACCGCGTTCTTCAATGAAGTGCGCAGCGATCCCAAACATCCGTTCCGCGGCGAGTTCGACCGCATGGTGCTGAGCTTCGTCGATCGGCTTGGCACCGACCAGGCCTATATCGACCGCATCGACGGTTTGAAGCGCGATCTGCTCGCGCGTCCCGAGCTCGCCGATCTCGCCCGCACCATCTGGGCCAACACGCGGTCCTTCATCGAGCGTAGTGCAAGCGGCGAGACGCAGGTGCTGCAGCATCATCTCGCCGGCATGTGTGTCGCGGCGGGCGAAGCGCTCGCCGGCGATGCCGAGCTTCGCGGCGAGATCAACAAGGGTCTGGTCGCGGTGCTGCGCAGTTTCGTCGCGGACCAGAAGAGCGGCGTTTCGACCTTCATCTCCGACCAGGTGAAATCGTGGGACATGGCGCAGCTGATTTCGCTGATCGAAATCAACATTGGCCGCGACCTGCAATACATCCGCTTCAACGGCTCGCTGATCGGCGGGCTCGCGGGCCTTGGGCTTTACTCCGTAGAATTCCTGCTTCGATTGTTGTGACTTTTGCGTCACGGACGCCAGCATTAACGCGCCGGCCTATTGTGGCCCCGGGTTTCACCCGCTTGAATGTCGGGAACCCGCTGCCTAGCTGATTCATGGTGCGCTGCGGAACGTTCGAAAAGCTGGCGTGTTGGAATTCATACGCATTTGCCGGCCTCGCAGCCGGTGATCTTTTCAGCATTTCTTCCGAGGGACCATTGATGACCGCTACCGCCCAGACGCTGAGCCCGCCGTCTCGTACCCTGATGTTCCTGGAAGGGCGAGCGATCCACGAGTTCGGCGCATTCCTCGGCGCGCTGCCGCTGCTCAGCCTCGCGCCGCGCGGCGATGGGCACCCGGTGCTGGTGCTGCCGGGCCTTGTGGCCTCCGACGGGTCGACGCGCGCGTTGCGCACGTTTCTGTCGGGCAAAGGCTATGCGGTGAGCGGCTGGCGCCAGGGCCGCAATTACGGCCTGCGCGAGGGCGTGCAGCACGCGATGGTGGATCTGGTTCAGGAGCTGAGCGACAGGCATGGCCGCAGGATCAGCCTGGTCGGCTGGAGCCTCGGCGGTCTCTATGCGCGCCAGCTCGCCAAGATGATGCCCGACCGCGTACGCCAGGTGATCACGCTCGGCAGCCCCTTTGCCGGCGATCCGCATTCGACCAATGCCTGGCGCGTCTATGAATGGGCGAGCGGACGGAAGTCCGACGAGGTCGATCCGCAGTTCGGCGGCGATCTCGCCGTTCCGCCGCCGGTGCCGACCACGGCGATCTTCAGCCGCACCGACGGCGTCTGCGCCTGGCAGGGCTGCATGGAGAAGACGGGCGCGCAGACCGAGAGCATCGAGATCGAGAGCAGCCATTGCGGCATGGGGCATCATCCCGCCGCTGTCTACGCGGTGGCTGACCGCCTCGCGCAGAAGGAAGGCCAGTGGCGGCCGTTCGACCGCAGCGGCTGGCGTAGCGTGGTCTATCCCGATCCGCACCGGTAGCGATTTTCTTCACCTCGCCCCGCTTGCGGGGAGAGGTCGGATCGTATCGGAGATGCGATGCGGGTGAGGGGGCTCTCCGCGAGTCCGTCTGTCACTGAGTTTGCCAATGCAGCCCCTCACCCCAACCCTCTCCCGTAAGAACGGGGAGAGGGAGAGGGCACAGCGGAATCGACAACGTCGTTCCCGTCCATTGTCGCAGCCGCATCAAACGCGCTATGCCTCGGGCATGGCGCATCCGCTCTCCCGCATCATCGAGCAGCTCAAGCGCGAGCCGTCGCGCACCGGCTCTATCGTCATCACCGTGTTCGGCGATGCCATCGTGCCGCGTGGCGGCTCGGTATGGCTCGGCACGCTGCTGGAATTCTTCGAGAGCTTGGACATCGACAGCGGCGTGGTGCGTACCGCGATGTCGCGGCTTGCCGCCGATGGCTGGCTGACGCGCGAAAAGGTCGGCCGCAATAGCTTCTACCGCTTGGCTGACAAGGGCCGCCAGATCTTCGGGGCTGCGACACGCCATATCTACGATCCGCCGCCATCCGACTGGACCGGGCGCTTCGAGCTGCTTCTGATCGGCAATGGCGAGGATCGCGACGCTTCGCGCGAGGCGCTCCGCAATGCCGGCTTCGGCAGCCCGCTGCCGGGTGTCTGGGTCGCCCCGTCAGGCGTGGCAGTGCCGGACGAGGCCGCCGGCGCGATCCGCCTTGAAGTCTCGGCCGAGGATGACAGCGGCCGCCGGCTACTTAGTGCGAGCTGGCCGCTGGATCGCACTGCGGACGCCTATCTCAAGTTCATGAAGACGTTCGAGCCGCTGCGCGCCGCAATCGCGCGCGGCAGCGACTTGTCCGAGGCCGACGCCTTCACGGCGCGCGTCCTCCTGATCCACCATTACCGCCGCGTCGTGCTGCGCGATCCGCTGCTGCCCGAAAGCCTGCTTCCGGCGAACTGGCCGGGCAGGGCCGCCCGCGCGCTGTGCGGCGAGATCTATCGCGCGCTGCTTGCCCCATCGGAACAATGGCTTGATGGCCACGGAACCAATGAGAAGGGGCCATTGCCGCCGGCGCGAAAACTGCTGGAACGAAGATTTGAGGCTTGACCGTTATGTTACAGAAATATCTTGCATGAGATAATTCTTGTTATATATTGCCTCTCAATAAAACGGGAGGATGCGCATGTATACCCAGGCGCTGAACACGGCCGAGACCGATGATCGCGGCCTCGAGGATGCGGCCAAGGCTGCGCAGTTCCAGACGCGCATCGATGCCGAGGAGCGCATCGAGCCGAACGACTGGATGCCGGCGGCCTATCGCAAGACGCTGACGCGCCAGATCTCCCAGCACGCTCATTCCGAAATCGTCGGCATGCTGCCCGAAGGCAACTGGATCACGCGCGCGCCAAACTTGCGCCGCAAGGCTGCGCTGCTCGCCAAGGTGCAGGACGAGTGCGGCCATGGGCTTTACCTCTATGCCGCGGCCGAGACCCTCGGCACGTCGCGCGAAGAGCTGGTCGACGCCATGCTCGCGGGCAAAGCCAAATATTCCTCGATCTTCAACTATCCGACGCTGACCTGGGCCGACATCGGCACCATCGGGTGGTTGGTCGACGGCGCCGCGATCATGAACCAGATCCCGCTGTGCCGCTGCTCCTACGGTCCCTATGCCCGCGCGATGATCCGCGTCTGCAAGGAGGAATCGTTCCATCAGCGCCAGGGCTACGAGATCATGCTGACGCTGTGCCGCGGCTCGGACAAACAGAAAGCGATGGCGCAGGATGCCTTGAACAGGTGGTGGTGGCCGGTGCTGATGATGTTCGGCCCGCCGGATGCCACCAGCCAGCACAGCGACACCTCGACGAGATGGAAGATCAAGCGCTTCTCCAATGACGAGCTGCGCCAGAAATTCGTCGATGCCACCGTGCCGCAGGCGCAATATCTCGGCCTTACCATTCCCGATCCCGGCATGATTCAGGACGCCGACGGGCACTGGCGCTACAGCGAGATTGACTGGACAGAATTCAAGGAGGTGCTCGCCGGCAACGGACCGTGCAACCGTGACCGAATGGCCGCGCGCCGCAAGGCGCACGACGAAGGCGCCTGGGTACGCGAGGCGGCAGCTAGCTATGCCGCCAAGCGCGCGCAGCGTCGAACTGCACAAGCGGCAGAGTAGGGGAGATCACGATGGCCACGCCGAACACGCCGCTGTGGGAAGTCTTCATTCGCAGCCGCAACGGGCTCGCGCACAAGCATGTCGGATCGCTGCATGCGAGCGACGCCACCATGGCCCTGCAGGCCGCCCGCGACATCTACACCCGCCGCGGCGAGGGGCTGTCGATATGGGTCGTGCCATCCACCGAGATCACTGCGAGCGATCCCGCCGAGAAGGGCATGATGTTCGAGCCGGCGGAATCGAAGATCTACCGTCATCCGACGTTCTATGAAGTGCCTGAGGAAGTAGGACACATGTAGCTCTTTCTCCTCATGGTGAGGAGCCGCGAAGCGGCGTTGCGAACCATGAAGGCCCGTGACCCGCGGCCCATCCTTCGAGACGGCGCTTCGCGCCTCCTCAGGATGAGGTTGGAACAAGTGGATAGGACAGATGCCCGTCGCGAACATCCAGATCTCTGAAACGCCGCTGGTGCTCTACGCGCTGCGCCGCGCCGACGATGCGCTGATCCTCGGCCACCGGCTGTCGGAATGGTGCGGGCACGCGCCGATGCTGGAAGAGGACATGGCGCTCTCCAACATCGCGCTCGACCTGATCGGCCAGGCCCGCGAGCTCTACACCTACGCAGCCAAAGCCGAAGGCAAGGACAACGACGAAGACAAGCTCGCCTACCTTCGCGATGTCAGGCAGTATCGCAATCTGCTGCTCCTCGAGCAGCCGAACGGCGACTTTGCCCAGACGCTGGTGCGGCAGTTCTTCTATTCCGCCTTCGCCGATCTCTACTGGCGCGCCATGATGACCTCGCGCGATACGACACTCGCGGCCATTGCCGCCAAGTCGGAGAAGGAGAGCGCCTATCATTTGCGGCATTCCTCGGAGTGGATCATCCGGCTCGGCGACGGCACCGACGAGAGCCATGCCCGCGCGCAGGCTGCGATCGATCATCTCTGGGCGTTCACCGGCGAGATGTTTGCCGTCGACGACGGCGAGCGCGCCTTGATCCATGCCGGTATCGCCGTAGACCCAGGGACCTTGTGGGGTCGCTGGCTGACGACACTCTCGGATGTGATCGGCGAAGCAACGCTCAAGCTGCCGCAGAACGACTGGATGCAGCAGGGCGGCCGCGTGGGCCGGCACAGCGAGCATCTCGGCCATCTTCTCTCCCAGCTGCAATCGATACAGCGCACTTTCCCGGGGCAGACATGGTGACGGTGCTGGAGCCCCATAACGAACTGCGCCAACGGGCCTGGGACGCCGCGGCGAGCGTGGTCGATCCCGAAATTCCGGTTTTGACCATCGCCGATCTCGGCGTGCTCCGCGATGTCGTTGTCGACGGCGATCACGTCGAGATCGCTATCACCCCGACCTATTCGGGCTGCCCGGCCATGAATATGATTGCGCTCGAAATCGAGGTCGCGCTGGAGCGCGCCGGTTTCCATCGTCCAAAGGTCCGCACCGTGCTGTCCCCGGCCTGGACCACGGACTGGATGAGCGCAGAGGGCCGCCGCAAGCTTCACGCCTACGGGATCGCGCCGCCGCAGGCTTCGAATTCACGCCGCGCGCTGTTCGGCGAGCAAGCCGTTGTGTGCCCGCAATGCAGCTCGGCGGATACCGAGCTGCTGTCCGAATTCGGCTCCACCTCCTGCAAGGCGCTCTGGCGCTGCAGAGCCTGCCGCGAACCCTTCGATTATTTCAAGTGTCACTGATCATGTCAGCAGCCGCACCACGCTTCCATCGCCTGGCCGTCAACGACCTCCGCCGCGAGGCGTCGGACGCCATATCGCTGACATTCGCCATCCCGGCGGAGCTTGCGACCGACTACGCCTTCACACCCGGCCAATACCTCACACTCCGCACCATGCTGGATGGCGAAGAAGTGCGCCGCTCCTATTCGATCTGCTCCGGGCCCGACGACGGCGAGATACGCATCGCGGTCAAGAAGGTTGATGGTGGCGCGTTTTCGAGCTGGGCAGCGGACGATTTGAAGTGCGGCGACGCGCTGGACGTGATGACGCCCACGGGACGTTTCGGCGTGATCCCCCCGACGGGCGCTAGCCGCATCCATGTCGGCTTTGCCGCAGGCTCCGGCATCACGCCGATCCTTTCGATCGTCAAGGGCACGCTTGCGCGCGAGCCGGACAGCCAATTCTTCCTGTTCTACGGCAATCGCACGACGGACAACATCATGTTCCTCGAGGCGCTCGAAGAGCTCAAGGACCGGTTCATCGACCGGCTCTCGATCTTCCACGTCATCTCCGGCGAGGAACAGGACATTCCGATCCTGCACGGCCGGCTCGACGGCGACAAGGTGAGGGTGCTGCTGCGCTCGCTGGTACCAGCGGAAAGCGTCGACCACGTCTTCATCTGCGGTCCGTCCGGCATGAGCGAGGACATCGAGGCGACCTGCCGAGGGCTCGGCATCGCGGACGAGCGCATCCACGTCGAGCGCTTCGTATCGGAGTTCGGCGGCAAGCCGCGGCCGAAGAAGATCGTTGCGCCGGACGCGCCGCCGAAAGCGATCGCGTCGCTGATCATCGACGGCAAGCGCCGCGACGTGCCGGTCGCCGAGGACGAGGCGATCCTCGATGCCGCACTGCGCGCCGGAATCGATCTGCCCTTCGCCTGCAAGGGCGGCATGTGCTCGACCTGCCGTGCCAAACTGGTGGAGGGCGAGGCGCCGATGGACATCAACTACTCGCTGGAACCCTGGGAGCTGAAGGCTGGCTTTGTCCTGACCTGTCAGGCCAAGCCATCGTCGGAGCGGGTCGTGGTCGATTACGACCACGTTTGACAGTTTTAGCCAGGCAGCAGAACATCGTGTCCAAACAATCGGACGGGAGAAGCGCGTGAACGTCAAAGCCGCCTTGTCGCCCGAGGATGTTGCCCGCGCCTGCGCCAATGCGATGTGGGCGGAGGACGATGCCTCCAAAGGACTCGGCATGGAGATCGTCGAGATCGGACCAGGTTATGCGACGCTCGCCATGACTGTACGGCCGGACATGGTCAACGGCCAGCGCATCGCCCACGGTGGCTTCATCTTCACGCTGGCCGATTCCGCCTTCGCTTTCGCGTGCAACTCGCACAACGACCGCGTCGTGGCGGCGCAGGGCCAGATCACCTTCATCAAGCCGGGCAAGCTCGGCGATCGCCTCATCGCAAAGGCCCGCGAGGTTACGCGCGGCGGCCGCTCCGGCATCTATGACGTGCGAGTCACCGCCGGCGATACAGTCATCGCCGAATTTCGCGGGCATTCGCGGGTCATTCCCGGCAATTGGCTGCCGGCGCAGGATCAATAAAGAAAAGCAATGATACGGGGAAACGAGGATGGCTCTGACGAGGCTCAAGGAAGGTGGCAACACCTATAAGGCCGAGCTGGATGCGCAAGAGCGCGCATCGCGCGACGAGATCATGGCGCTGCAGACGGAGCGGCTGGCCTGGTCGCTGAAGCACGCCTACGACAACGTCGCGCATTATCGCAAGGCCTTCGACGCGGCCGGCGTGCATCCGTCGGACTTTCGAGAGCTCTCGGACCTTGCGAAATTTCCGTTCACGGTGAAGACGGATCTGCGCGACAATTATCCCTTCAACATGTTTGCCGTGCCCCGTGAGAAGCTGGTGCGCGTGCATGCGTCCTCCGGCACGACGGGCAAACCGATCGTGGTGGGTTACACGCAACGCGATATCGACACATGGTCGGACGTGATGGCGCGCTCGATCCGCGCCGCCGGTGGCCGCACCGGCATGATCATCCACAATGCCTATGGCTACGGCCTCTTCACCGGCGGGTTAGGGGTGCACTATGGCGCCGAAAAGCTCGGCTGCACCGTGGTGCCGATCTCCGGCGGGATGACAGAACGACAGGTGCAGCTCATCAACGACTTCCGGCCCGACATCATCACGGTTACGCCGAGCTACATGCTTGCGATCCTCGACGAGTTCAAGCGCCAAAAGCTCGATCCGCGCCAGTGCTCGCTCAAGGTCGGCATCTTCGGCGCGGAGCCCTGGACCAATGCCATGCGCGGCGAGATCGAAGACGCCTTCGACATGGACGCGACCGACATCTACGGTCTTTCCGAGGTGATCGGGCCCGGCGTTGCGCAGGAATGTATCGAGACCAAGGACGGACTGCACATCTGGGAGGATCATTTCTATCCCGAAGTGATCGACCCCGACACCGGTGCGGTGCTGCCCGACGGGGAGAAGGGCGAACTGGTCTTTACTTCGCTCACCAAGGAAGCTTTTCCAGTGATCCGCTATCGCACCCGCGACCTGACGCGGCTGTTGCCGGGCACGGCGCGACCGGGCATGCGGCGGATGGAGAAGGTCACGGGACGTTCCGACGACATGATCATCCTGCGCGGGGTCAATCTGTTCCCGACCCAGATCGAGGAGGTTCTCCTCGCCACCGACTGGTGCGGCGGACATTTCATTCTGGAGCTGACCCGGGAAGGCCGCATGGACGAGCTGACCATCATTGCCGAGGCGCGGCCGGAGAGTTGGGACGGCCGGGGTCTCCTCGACCATGCGAGTCGGATCTCGACGCACATCAAGAACACCATCGGCATCAGCTCCAGGGTGAGCGTGGTTGCGCCGGCCACGCTGGAGCGCTCGCTCGGCAAGGCCAAGCGCCTCTACGACAAGCGGCCGAAGGATTAGGTCTTACCCCTCATGGTGAGGAGGCGCGTAGCGCCGTCTCGAACCATGCAGGCCAGGATGCTGCAATGCGGGCCTTCATCCTTCGAGACGCCGCTGGCGCGGCTCCTCAGGATGAGGGGAGGCAGGTTGACTTGGGTCTCTTCAAGGGCGACAAGGCCCGCGAGAAATCGCGGGTCTTTCCATGTCAACAGCCGTTCCCAAAGCCGTCGACGCGCGCTGCGTGCGCCTCAATGCCAAGGCCGAAAGCGCGGCTATGATCGCGCCGGCGGTCGAGCGTCAGACGCTTGCTCGCGGTCCGAATGATCTGCTGATCGAGATCAAGGCCGCTGCCGTCAATCCCTCCGACGTCAAGGCCGCGACCGGGCTGATGCCCTATGCCGTGTTTCCGCGCACGCCCGGCCGCGATTACGCCGGGGTAGTGATGGACGGGCCGGCCGGTACGATCGGCCGCGAGGTGTTCGGCTCCTCCGGTGATCTCGGCATTCGTCGCGACGGCACTCACGCCAGCCATCTCGTCGTTGAATCCGACGCGGTGGTGGAGAAGCCGAAGACCGTGTCCTGGGAGGAGGCCGCCGGCATCGGCGTGCCCTTTGTCACCGCGATGGAGGGTTTTCGCCGCGTCGGCATTCCAAAGCCCGGCGAAACGGTGCTGGTGTTCGGCGTCAACGGCAAGGTCGGGCAAGCTGCGGTGCAGATCGCGACCTGGCAGGGCGCGCGTGTCATCGGCGTGGTGCGCAAGGCGGAACCTTATGAGGGCCACACCAACGCATCCGTCGAGGTGATCGACGCTTCCGCGACCGACGTCGCGCCACGCGTGCGCGAGTTGACCGACGGTAGAGGCGCCGACATCGTCTTCAACACGGTCGGCGATCCCTATTTCCAGGCGGCGCACAAATCGCTCGCGCTTCGCGGCCGCCAGATCCTGATCGCCGCGATCGACCGCATCGTGCAGTTCAACATCCTCGAATTCTACCGCGGGCAACACACCTATGTCGGCATCGACACGCTCGGCCTGTCGTCGATCGCGACGGGCGCTGTGCTGCGTGACCTCGGCCAGGGCTTCGCGAGCGGGCACCTGAAACCGTTCCCCATCAAGGCGAACGCCGTCTATCCGCTCGAACGCGCGAAGGAGGCCTATGTCGCCGTTGCCGGCTCGTCGCGGGATCGCGTGATCCTGAAGCCTTGATGATGGAATCGTCCACCCAGCTCGTCATCCTCGCCGGCCTCGTCATTGGCCTGGTTTACGGCGCCGTCGGCCTGCTCAGCGGCTTCTGCCTGATGAGCAGCATGCGCGGCTGGCTATCGGACGGGGATGGGCGGTTGGTACGAACCTATGCGCTGGCGATCGCGGTCGCGACCGCAGCGAGCCAATTCCTCGCCGGCAACGGCATGGTAGATCTCGGCAAATCGATCTACCTGCAACAGTCCTTTTCGGTGCCGGTGCTGTTTCTCGGCGGACTTCTGTTTGGCTACGGCATGGTGCTGTCGAACGGCTGCGGTTCGCGCGCGCTGGTGCTGCTCGGTCGCGGCAATCTCCGCTCCTTCGTCGTGGTGGTCGTGCTCGCCGTGGCCGCGCAGATGGCGCTCAAGGGCCTGATCGCGCCGGCGCGCATCGCGCTGGTCCAGGCCTCGCAAACCACGGTCAACGTGAATTCGCTGCCGTCACTGTTGGCCGTGTTCGGTCCGGCTGAAGCGGTTTCGCGCGCGACGGCTGCTGCTGTCGTCGTCGTTGTGCTGATCCTGTTTGCTTTCGCGCACCCAGCGTTCCGGCGTTCGCCCGGCCAGATTGCGGCCGGCGTCATCGTCGGTCTCCTCGTCGCCGGAGGCTGGTTCGTCACCGGCTATCTCGGCGCGGATGATTTCAACCCCGTGCCGGTGACATCGCTCACCTTCGTCGCGCCGATCGCGGACAGCCTGCAATATGCCATGCTCTCGACCGGCCTGACGCTGAACTTCGGCATCGCGACAGTTGCCGGCGTCTTCGCCGGCAGTCTGGTCACCGCGCTTGCGACGGGCCGTTTCCATCTCGAAGGCTATTCCTCGCCACGCCACATGCTGCGATCGGCGGGTGGCGCCGCGCTGATGGGCATCGGCGGCGTGATGGCGTTCGGTTGTTCGATCGGACAAGGGCTCACCGGCGTGTCGACGCTCGCGCTGGGGTCGTTCGTCGCCGTCGCCGGCATCCTGCTCGGCACGACGGCTGGCCTGCGCGGGATGCTGCGCGTTCAGCCTCTCGCGGTGGCCTGACCGCGCAGCAGACGATCGCCGAGCATTGCGAGACCGATGCCGGTAACGATCAGCGCGGCCGCAATCACAAGACTCATGTCGATCGGCTCACCCAGCAGGATTGCAGCGCTGGCGATGCCGACGAGTGGCGTCCCGGTGGTGCCGAGTGACGTCGTCAGCGCCGAGATGCTCTTGTTGACCATCGACATCGCCCAATAGGCCAGCGCCGTCCCGATTAAGCCGGAATACAGGAACAGCAGCACGAGCCTCCACGACCATTCCGCGTGCGGCAGGCCGTGCGTGACGGCCGCCGATCCCGTCAGCACGATCGTCGCCACGAGCACCTGCCAGATCAAAAGCTGGAGCGGGGACGCGATCCAGCGATGCGCGCGGATGTAGATGATGTTCGCGGCCCATGAAATCGCGGCCAGGATGATCATGCCGGCGCCGAGTACGACGTTGGTGTTGGTCCAGTCGATCGATGCCGGATTCAGGATCACGGCAAGGCCGATCAGCCCGAGCAAGGTGCCGGCCAGCTTTGGCGCGGTCAGCGTGTCCTTCCCGAGCAGCGGCGCGGCGATCGCGACCCAGAGCGGCGTGGTGTAGCCCAGCACGATGGCCTTGCTCGCCGGCAGGAAGCGCACACCAGTCGCAACCAGCACCGAGAACACCGTCATGTGCAGCAGTGCGACGCTGAGGATTACCGGAATGTCGCGCCGCTCCGGGATCACCAGATTGTTGCTCAATCCGAGGATCGCGAACAATCCGGCCAGCGCGATCCAGCTCCGGATTGCCGACGTCCACAGGGGCGGGAGGAACTGGACGAGCTGCTTCGTCACCGACCAGTTCACGCCCCAGGCCAGCACGACGATAAGGAACAGGCCGACGGCCGCGCGGGGGGAAAGGGAGTTCATCTCGGAGGTCCTTGAAGCAGTCCAGTCCAGCGAATAGCATCCCGCTTGGCACCTGAAAAAGTGCCAGATCGGAAAGGATTAAGGTGCCAGTTCCGGAAAGCATGATCTCCGCTCTAATCGACCTGAACCGGTCCGACGACGAGGTGCTGGTGGCTCAACTGACGAGCCAGCTCCGAAGCTTGATCGCGACGGGCCGTCTCGGCAAAGGCCGCACGCTGCCGTCGAGCCGCCGGCTTGCGAGCGATCTCGGCGTCTCGCGCAACACCGTCAGCTATGCGTTCGAGCAGCTCGCCGCCGAGGGATATCTCGAAGCCTCGCGCGGCCGCCGTCCGATGGTCACGGTCGACGGGGGCGAGCGCGTCGCAGAGGCGGGCGCCGTCGCATCTCGCATGCGCCCTGGCAAGCCGCGGCTTTCGCCCTGGGCGTCGAGCCTCACGCAGACCGACTGGCCGATGTCTTATCAGGCGCGACTAAGACCCTTGCGTCCCGGGCACGGCGATTTCAGGGAGTTTCCAAACGAGGTCTGGGCGCGTTGCCTGCGCCGCAGCGCCGTGCGCGCGGCGAAGCGCGAGCTCGGACCGGTCAACCGGACGCGCCTGCGCGAGGCGCTGGCGCATTATCTCGCGACCAGCAGGGGCGTGCGCGCGACGGCGGATCAGATCCTGATTCTGCCGAGCGCACAGGCTGCGCTGACCTTGATTGCGGCTGCCCTCATCACGCCCGGTGACGAGGTCTGGGTCGAGGATCCCGGCTATCCCGGCGCCGCCGCCGCCTTCCGCGCGTCCGGTGCGCGCGTGACCGGGATAGGGTTGGATGAGCAGGGCATGCAGCGGATTCCGGGGATGGCGACCCCGACATTGATCTTCATGACGCCGTCGCACCAGCACCCGACCGGTCGCCTGATGTCGCTCTCGCGCCGCACGGAATTTCTTGGCCTGAGCAGGCCCGGCAAGACCTGGATCGTGGAGGACGATTACGACGGCGAATTCCACTACGACAGCCGGCCGGTGCCGGCCTTGCAGGGACTCGATGCCCATGGCCGCGTGTTCTATGTCGGCACGTTCTCCAAAGTCATGACCGCGGACATCCGGCTCGGCTATCTCGTCGTACCGCGGGCCCTGGTCGGTACTCTCGAGATCGTACAGCGGCACATCGGACTGATCGCCGCGAGCCACATCCAGGAGGCGCTGGCCGAGTTCATTGCCGACGGGCATTTCCTGGCGCATCTGCGCCGGATGCGCCGGCTCTATCACGCCCGCCGCGATCACCTCGTGGAGGGACTAGACGGCCATTTGGGCGACGTGCTCTCTGCCGAAGTGCCCCCGGGCGGCATTCAGCTCGTTGCGCGCCTCAAGCGCGGTCGCGCCGATCACACGGCGGTCAGGCGGTTGGTCGAAGCAGGCGTTGAAACGCGTGCCCTGTCTGGCTTGGCGCTGGGCAGGCCGCTCGACCACGGTCTGTTGCTCGGCTTCGCGGCCTGGCGCGAGAGCGAGATCACCGCGGCGCTGCGGACGATGGCGTCGTGCTTCTAGCGCACTCGCGCTATTCCACGGCCTTGGTCACGATGCGGATTTCCGAGGTCAGCGTCCGGTGCACCGGGCACTTGTCGGCGATCTCCATCAATTTCTTGCGCTGCTCGGGATCGAGCGCGCCGTCCATCGCGATGTCGCGCTCGATCTGGTCGAGCATGCCATCGCGCGTCTCGCACTCCGCGCAATCTTTTGCATAGATCTTGGAATGCTTCAGTGAGACGGTAACACGATCGAGCGGCAGCGACTTGCGGTCGGCATAGAGGCGCATGGTCATCGAGGTACAGGCCCCGAGGCCAGCGAGCAGAAGATCATAAGGACCAGGGCCGGCATCCTCGCCGCCGGCGGCGACCGGCTCGTCCGCGACCAGACGGTGCGGTCCAACGGTGACGACCTGGTTGAATTTGCTCTTCCGGGTCTCCTGCACCACGACCCGGCGCGGTGCCTCGGGGAGATCCATCGCCTTCGCAGGTTTCGCCGTGTCGATGTACCGGCTCGCCCAGGCCGCGATCACGTCGGCTGCGTAGAGCGCGTCGGCCGGCTTGGTCAGGAGATGATCGGCATGATCGAGCGAGACGAAGCTCTTGGGATGCCGGGCGGAAACGAAGAGCTTCGTCGCATTATCGATGCCGACGGTATCGTCGAGCGGAGAATGCATGACCAACAGCGCCTTGTGCAGGCCGGTGACGTCCTTCATCAGCTCGTGCTCGGCGATATCGTCGAGGAATTCGCGTTTGATCCGGAACGGGCGTCCCGCAAGCGAGACTTCGACCTCACCTTGCGTGCGAATGTCGTCGAGATGTTCTTTGAACAGGCCGGTGACGTGGGCGGGATCGGATGGTGCCGCAATGGTCACAACCGCCTTGGCTTCCGGGATTTGTCCTGCTGCCGCAAGGATCGCGGCGCCGCCGAGGCTGTGACCGATCAGGATTGACGGCGCCTTGCGGACGCTACGCAGATGATCGGCCGCGCGCACGAGATCGGCCACGTTGGAGGAAAACGTCGAATTGGCGAAATCCCCTTCACTGGAGCCGAGCCCGGTGAAGTCGAAGCGCAGCACCGCGATGCCCTTGGCTGCGAGTGCGACCGAGATGCGTTTGGCGGCCAGCGTGTCCTTGCCGCAGGTGAAGCAATGCGCGAACAGCGCGAAGGCCCCGGGCTCGCCGTCCGGCAATTCGAGCGTGGCCGAAAGCTGATGGCCGCCTTCGCCCGTGAACTGAAAGCGTTCCGTCGACATGGGCTTTCCCCCGTCCTTGCTTGAACCTAATCGTCCGAATAGCGCTGCTCTGCCCAGGGATCGCCGCGATTATGATAGCCGCGGACCTCCCAGAAGCCCGGAGCGTCCTCGGTCAGGAATTCAATCGACTGAACCCATTTGGCGCTTTTCCAGAAATACAGATGCGGCACGACCAGCCGCACCGGGCCGCCATGTTCGTCCGACAATGGCTCACCGGACCAGCTATGGGCGAGCAATGCGTCCTCGGCGGCAAAGTCGTCCAGCGCGAGGTTGGTGGTGTAGCCGTCGTGAGAATGCAACACGACGAAGCGCGCGTCCTGGCGCGGCTGGCAGGCCGCGAGCAGCTCGCGCGTAGCGAGCCCCACCCACTCATTGTCGTAGCGCGACCAGGTGGTGACGCAGTGGATGTCGGAGGTGAACTGCGCCTGGTTCTGGGCGACGAACTCGGCAAAGGTCCAGAACACGGGGTTCTCGACCGCGCCATAGACATCGAGCCGCCAGCGCTCGCGCGAAACCGGCGGCACGACGCCGAGATCGAGCACCGGCCAGTCTTTTGTCAGATGCTGGCCGGGCGGCAGGCGCTGATCTTCCGGTCGCGCGATCTTGCCGGTCAAAAAACGGCCTTCGCGCGCCCATTTCTCCTTGGTGCGCGTCAGCTTGCTGTCGGGCGGCTCGTTGTCTTCGGCCATCGGCTACTCGTGGCGATGCATCGCGGAGGCGTGCTTGGTGTCGCGCATGGTGGAATAGATGATCAGTGACAGGCAGATGACGCCGGCGAGATAGTAGTAGAACCACTCCTCATGCCCGATGCTCTTGAAATAGAGCGCGATCGCGGGCGCCGTGCCGCCGAACATCGAGACGGTGATCGCATAGGGCAGGCCGACGCCGAGGGCGCGGACATTGGTCGGGAACAGCTCGGCCTTCACTACGGCGTTGATCGAGGTGTATCCGGCGACGAACAGCCAGGCCCCGCAGATCAGGATGAACGCGATGAAGGGCGACTTGGTCTCCTTCAGCGTCATCAGCAGCGGCACGGTTGCGAGCGTGCCGGCGACGCCGAAGAAGATCAGCAGCGGTTTGCGGCCGATCTTGTCGGAGATGGCGCCATAGATCGGCTGTAGGATGGTTGCGAAGATCAGCGTGCCGAAGATCACGAAAGTGGTCTGGTCCTCGGTCAGCCCCACCGAAAGCTTGACGAAGGTCTGCATGTAAGTGGTGAAGGTGTAGAACGCGGCGGTGCCGCCGGCGGTCAGGCCGACCACGAGCAAAAGCTCGCGCGGATACTTCAGCAGGTTCGTGATCGAGCCGGTCGGCTTCACCACCTTCTTGGCCTCTTCAAACGCTTCAGTCTCGTGCAGATTGCGCCGCATCACTGCAGCAAAGATCGCGAGCGCAGCACCGATCGCGAACGGGATGCGCCAGCCCCAGGCTCTCAGTTCCTCCGGCGTGAGGAAGATTTTTTGCAGAAGCAGCAGCACGATGATCGCGGTGAGCTGGCCGCCGATCAGGGTGACGTATTGAAAGCTCGAATAGAAGCCGCGGTGCTTGGGGTCGGCGACCTCGCTGAGATAGGTGGCGCTGGCGCCGTATTCGCCGCCGAGACTCAAGCCTTCGATGACGCGGGCGAGCGCCAGGATCACCGGCGCGGCGAAGCCGATCGTGGCGTAGGTCGGCGTCAACGCGATGATCAGGGAGCCGAAGCACATGAAGACGACCGACAGCGTCAGCGAGATGCGCCGCCCGTAATGATCGGCGATATAGCCGAACAGCCAGCCGCCCAACGGCCGCATCAGGAATGTCGCCGCGAATACGACGGCGACATTCAATTGTTGGACGACAGGATCGTTGCCGGGAAAGAAGGCGGGAGCGAAATAGAGCGCGAACGCGGTATAGGCGTAGAAGTCGTACCACTCGACGAGATTGCCGATCGAGCCGATGAAGATCGCCTTGATCCGGCGCTTGGCGTCGGCGACGTCAATATGGTCGGAAGCCGGTCGGGTTATTTGCTCAGTCACGTCCGGCCTCTCGGTATTGCTCTTTGGAGAGGTCTACATCGCCTTTCCAAGCAAAAATGGCAACTGGCGGGGGCCTCTGACGGTTCCCTGTGACCAGGTCACCGTGCCTGCCGGATCGAGGGCGAAGTCCGGAATTCGCTTCAGCCATTCCTCCAGCGCAACCTGCATCTCCATGCGCGCAAGGTTCGAGCCGACGCAGCGGTGGATGCCGAGGCCGAACGCGGCGTGGCGGTTCTCGCGGCGATCAATCACGACCTTGTCAGCATCCGGAAACATTTTCGGGTCACGGTTGGCGGCCGGGAAGGACAGCAGCACCATGTTGCCCGGCTTGACCGGGCAGCCCGAGACCGTTGTCTCCTTGACCACTTCGCGCGCCATCGTCACTGGCGAATAGGCCCGCAGCAGCTCTTCCACCGCGGTCGGGACCAGCCCGGGCTCGGCGACCAGGCGCTCGCGGTCGGCGGGCGTCCGGGCGAGGTGCCAGAGCGAGGAGCCGATCGCGCTCCAGGTGGTGTCGATGCCGGCAATCAGGAGCAGGCGCAACGAGCCCAGCACATGCGAATCCTCGAGCGGATTGCCGTCCTTGTCCCTGGCATTCATCAGGTAGGAAATAAGATCGTCGGTCGGCTTGGTCTTGCGCGCCTCGATGTGGGCGCTGAAATAGACGGTCATCTCCTGCACGGCCTGGAGCAGCGTGTTTTCATCCTTGATGCCAAGTTCCAGGATCATGTGGATCCAGCGGATGAAGAGATCGCTGTCTGTCTCGGGGATGCCGAGCATGTGTGCGATCGCGCGAACCGGAATGTGCTTGGTGTAGCGCTCTGCCGCGTCCAGTCGGTCTTCCGTGATGAAACCGTCGATCAACTCGTTGCAGATCGCGCGCACCCGCGGCTCCAGCTTCTTCATCGCGTCCGGCGTGAACGGCGGCAGCAGCAATTGCTTGGCTGGCTTGTGCACCGGCGGATCGGACGTGATCGGCGGGGCGGAGTTTCTGCTGGTGATCTCCGGTCGAACGTCACGGACGATGATGCGGCGTGAGGAGAAATGCTCACTGTCATTGGCGATCTCGCGCACCGCTTCATAGGTCGTCGGCAGGTAACAGCCGAGGAAGCGCTCGGTATGCACGACCGGGCTTGCGGCGCGCAGCTCGTCCCAGATCGGGAAGGGATCTTCCGTCCATTGCGGATCGGTGTGGTCGAAATCATGGACCCAGTCGGTCACGGGCGGATGGGCGGCGGGCTGGCTGATGTCGGACATCTCGAAATCCCTTGGGGCTCGTGGTCGCGGAAGGCACGCGGGCAGAAGCGAAGCGCGCTACTCCTCGATCACGTCGATTGCGATTTCCGGACAATTGGATTTGGCGAGCCAGGCCTTGTCTTCGAGGCCGGGTGGGACCGTGCCGTCGCCGGCCTCGTGGGCGTTGCCGTATTCGTCGAGCTCGAACAGCTCCGGCGCCAGCGCCTTGCAGCGCGCGTGCCCCTGGCATCTGTCGGGATCGACGTGAACCCTCAGTCGCTCTGTCATGGCGGCTTCCTCGGTCGTGTGCACTCCGGCCCGAAGGCGGCGCGCGCTCCCATTTGCGTTTTTGCTCAAGTTATAGGCTATTACATTCGCGGCAGGCTTCCCCTGTCAAGCGCAAACTTATAGGCTCTGCGCAACATGCGTTCACAACTTGCCCGCAAGCCCGAGAATACCTACCACCACGGCGATCTCCGCGACGCCTTGATCAAGGCCGCGCTGCGCGAAGCCGAGCAGGGCGGGACGGAGGCGATCAGCATCAAGGCGCTGGCAAAGCAGTTGGGTGTCTCGCAGCCGGCGCCCTACCGGCATTTCGCCGATCGCGAGGCGCTGCTTGCGGCGGTGACGGCGGAGGCGTTCCGGCAGCTCAGCGCGCTTCTGCGTGCGGCGATGGCAAAGCCGTCGAAGCGATCGAAGCTGTCGCTGCTGGCGCAGGCGACGCTGGATTTCGGCTTACGCCGCAATGGCATCTACCGCTTGATGTTCGCTTCGCGCACGGTGTCGTGTGCGGCGAAAGGCAGCGAGCTGCACGAAGCGACACGCGAAACGTTTGCGCTCGTGATCGAGGCACTGGAAGCTCCGGCAGTCGATTACCTGCGCGAGCGGCAGGCGCTCAAGATCTGGGCGGCGCTGCATGGGGTGGTGATGCTGGCCGAGCAGGGGCTGTTCACCGGCGAGGCGGCCCATGCCACGCGCGAGGACCTTGTCGAGGATTTTGTCAGCGAAACGAAGGCCGCGCTTGCGGCGGCGATCAAGGGCGCGCGACGCCGGAAAAAGGCCGGCGCTTAAGCCTTCGCCGCCAACAGCTTCATCAGCTTCTCGACGGCGCTGTCAGGCGTGGTCACGACAGGGCGACCGGTAGCTTCTGCAACGAGGGGCGCAGTTGCCGCGATGCTGAACTGCGCGAGCGCGATGACGTCGCAATCGCGCAGATCATGTGAGGCTTCCACGATCAGCTGGTCATGCGTAGCGCGGTCGCCGCGGTCGAGCGCGGCCAGCGCGCCTTCGGCAAGTTTCGGCACGATCTGGACAGAGGCAGGAAATTCCGGCGGCATCGAGGCCAGCGTCGGCGCGAACGTCGAGAGCAGGCCGATACGCCGGCCCATCGTCACTGCCCGCTCGATCATGGCTTCGTTCGGCTTGAGCACCGGCATCGGCGCATGCGCGCGCGCAACCGCCTCGATGCAGGGACCGAAGGCCGAGCAGGTGAACAGGATCGCATCCGCGCCTGTCGCCGCGGCGTAGCGACCGAGCACAAGAAAGCGTTCGGTCATGGCATCATTGAGCTTGCCCTCACGCGCGAGATCCGAAGACAGGCTGTCGTCGAGCAGGTTCATCAGCCGCGCTTCCGGCCACGCCTTCGCGAACGCAGCTTCGATCGGGGCGATGGAATGCTTGAGGGCGTGGATCAGGGCGATGCGAGGGGACGTCGGCATTGAACGTTACTACCTGGTAGATCTCGTGCCCCGGACGCGGCGCAATGCGGAGTATTGCGCCGCAGAGCCGGGGCCCATTGTGGCCGCTGGGTCCCGGCTCTGCGCAGCAGCGTTGCACGCTGCAGCGCGTCCGGGACACGAGAGGCGTTTACTTGAACGGCACCGCGTACATCAAGCCGCCCTTGCTCCAGAGGCCGTTGAGGCCGCGCTCGAGCTTGAGCGGGCTCGCCTTGCCGACATTGCGCTCGTAGATCTCGCCGTAATTGCCGGTGGCCTTGATGGCCGTGACCAGCCATTTGTTGTCGAGCCCGAGCCGGGAGCCGAGATCGCCGGAGGCACCGAGCAGGCGTTGGATCGCGGGCGTCTGCGACTTCGCCATCTCGTCGACATTGCCTTGTGTGACGCCAAGCTCTTCGGCCTCGATCAAGCCGTAATGCAGCCAGGTGATGATGTCGCTCCAGACTTCATCGCCATTGCGGGTGAAGGGGCCGAGCGGCTCCTTGCTGATGGTCTGCGGCAGCACGACGTAGTCGGCCGGGTTCGGCGCCGCGGTCGTCACGGCGCCTGCGAGCGCGGAAGCGTCTTGGGTCATGGCATCGCAACGGCCGCCGAAGAAGGTCTGGTACATGGTGTCGACGCGGTCGAACACCAGCGGCTTCCAGTCGATGCCGTTGGCGCGGCCGTAATCGCCGAGCGTGACCTCATGCGTGGTGCCCTGCGCGACGCAGACGGTGGCGCCCTTGAGGTCCTTGATCTCCTTCACGCCGAGGTCTTTCTTCACCACAAAGCCCTGACCGTCGTAGAAGTTGATTGGGCCTTGCCGCAGGCCCAGCGTGACGCCGCGCAGATAGGTCTGCGTCGAGTTGCGGTAGAGCACGTCGATCTCGCCGGACTGGAGCGCGGTGAAGCGGTTCTGCGCGGTCAGCGAGACGTAACGCACCTTGCTGGCATCGCCGAGCACGCCGGCGGCGAGCGCGCGGCAATAATCGACGTCGAGACCCTTGTAATTGCCTTGCGAGTCCGGCGCGGAGAAGCCGGCAAAACCGGCGCTGACGCCGCATATCAGCGTGCCGCGGCCCTTCACAGTGTCGAGCGTCGCCGCCGATGCGACTACCGTCGATGCCGCGAGCACGCCGGCTATGATAACCACTTTCCTCATCATGTTATTCTCCCCTCAGTGATTGACACGACGCAATACGTTGTCGACAGCCGTGCCGAGCTTGTCGACGATCAGATCGATCTCGTCAGCCGAAACGATATAGGGTGGCGCCAACAGCACGTGGTCGCCACGGACGCCGTCCACGGTGCCGCCGCCGGGATAGCAGCCGAGGCCGTCGGCGAGGGCCTCCGCCTTGATCTTCTGGTTCAGCTTCAGCGCGGGATCGAACGAGGTCCGGCTGCCGCGATCGGCGACAAGCTCGATCGCCCAGAACAGGCCGCGGCCCCTGATGTCGCCGATATGGCGGTGGTTACCGAAACGCTCGGTGAGCCGAAGTTCGAGCTGCTTGCCGCGCTCCTTGACCCGACTGAGCAGGCCGTCCTCGCGGATCACGTCCTGTACCGCGAGCGCAGCAGCGCAAGCGAGGGGATGTGCGAGATAGGTGTGGCCGTGCAGGAAGGCGCCCGAACCTGAGCGGATTGTGTCGATGATCCTGCCGCTTGCCAGCATCGCGCCGATCGGCTGGTAGCCGCCGCCGAGGCCCTTGGCGATCGCCTGGATGTCGGGTGCCACGCCTTCCTGCTCCCATGCATGCGTGGTGCCGGTGCGGCCCATGCCGCACATGACCTCGTCGAGGATGAGCAGGGCACCGTGTCGGTCGCAGATCTCGCGGACCGCCCTGAAATAACCGTCCGGCGCGGTCACGGCACCTGCGGTGGCGCCGACGACGGGCTCTGCGAGGAACGCGGCGACCGTATTGGGACCGAGGCGCTGAAACTCGGCTTCGAGTTCGGCCGCAAGCCGGGCGACGAATTGCGCATCGGATTCGCCATCGTGCTTCTCGTGATAGGCGAAGGCCGGGGTCACGTGGCTGAAGGCGTCGGAGAGCAGCGGCGCATAAGGCGCACGCCGCCAGGCATTGCCGCCGGCAGCCAGCGCGCCGAGCGTATTGCCGTGATAGCTCTGGCGCCGGGCGATGAAATGCTGCCGCTGCGGCTCGCCGCGCTCGATGAAATATTGCCGGGCGATCTTGATGCTGGCTTCGACCGCTTCCGACCCGCCGCTGACGAAATAGGCGTAGGCGAGGCCGCCGGGCTCATGGCCGACCAGCCTCTCGGCCAGCGCCTCGGCCGGCTCGGACGAGAAGAACGCCGTGTGGGCGTACGCCAGTGTCGAGGCCTGCTTCGTCAGCGCCGCGATGACGCGTGGATGCTGGTGGCCAAGGCAAGAGACCGCCGCGCCGCCGGAGGCATCGATCACGCGGCGTCCGTCCTCGGCAAAGAGATAGACGCCTTCGCCGCCGATTGCCTTGGGCGGCGTTTCGCGCAGCGAGCGATGCAGCACGCGGCTGGTGCGAGCGGCCATGGGTCAACCTTTCTCTGATACGTAAGTTGAAGCCGCGGCCAGCCGCGCCTCGGTATTCTCCAGGCGCTTCTTCGCGGCCGTGCCGCCGAGCGAGAACGTCACGGCCGCGAGCGATTGGGCGATCGCAATGGCGCCGGTCAGGCTCGGGAAAAAGCCGGGAGAGGAAGCCGCTTCGAACAGCAGCACGTGGTCGGCGCCTTCAGCCATCGGCGCCGAAGAGCTATCGGCGATCGCGATCAGGGCCGCGCCGGCACGATAGGCGGCCTGCGCGACCCGGACACTGGCATGTGTGTAGGGCATGAAGCCGATGACGATGACAGCTTCGCCGGGCCGGAATGCGCCGAGGTCGAGATCGTCGGGGCCGGACGCGCCGACGAGTTGCACCTGTTCGGGACGAAACAGCCGGAGCTCGTAATTCAGCAGTTCCGCGACGCTGCGGCAGCTTCGGTAGCCGGTGATCCAGATCCGCTTGGCGTCGTGGAGCGCGCGCGCCGCCTCGGCAATCGGCTGGGCCGGGATGCGCGGAAGGCCGGCGGCCTCGGCCTCGAGCTTGTCGGTGACGAGCGCGACATCGGCGTTCGGGCCGTGGCGGCGGCTCCTGGCGCGGCCGGAGAAGGGCGCGATCTGCGAGGGGCGCCGCGCCTCCGTCAACGCCGCGCGCAATTCATCCCAGCCCGAATAACCGATCGCTTTGGCAAGCCGCGTGAACGCGGCGGGATCGGCGCCGGCAACCGCCGCGAGATCGCGCATCGAACGCGTGGTGGCGTCGTAATCGTTGGCCGCGACGAAACGCCCGACCTCCTGCAACCGCATCGGAAGCGATGGCAATGCAATGCGCAGTTCGCTCAGCGGCGAGGATTTCGCGGGCTCGGCCATGAAACATTTGTTGCACAAAGTGGAGTTTGGTGCAACACTTGACGTACGCCGCCGGAAATCGTTGTCTTGAGAAGGATTTTTGTGCTGTGACGTCAGACGCTCCGAGACCGCCGCCGCGCCGTCGCTTCTTCGGCGCTTTCGGACGACGCGAGCTGAAAGGCCTGTTCTGGCAGGCCCTGGTGGTCGGGATCGCAGTCGCGGTCATCGCCTTTCTCTGGTCCAACACGGTCACCAATCTCTCCGCGCGCCGCATTACGACCGGTTTTGCCTTCCTCGGCCGTGAGGCCGGCATGCCCATCTCCGACAGCCTGCTCGCCTACAATCCGAGAGACTCATATCTCTGGGCCTTCGTCGTCGGCATCGCCAACACCCTGCGCGTTGCCGTGATCGGAATCGTGCTTGCAACCATCCTGGGCACGGTGATCGGCATCTCGCGGCTGTCGGCCAATTGGCTGCTGTCGCGGCTCGCCGCGGTGTATGTCGAAACGCTCCGCGACATCCCGCTGCTGCTCCAGCTCCTGTTCTGGTACGTGCTGATGCAGGCGCTGCCGGCAGCGCGCGCGGCATGGCGGCCGATCGAGGGCGTGTTCCTGTCCAATCGCGGGTTGATCCTGCCGGCGATTCCGATCGGGACGCCGCAGCTTTGCGTGCTCGGCGCGGCAGTGTTCGGGCTTGTCGTGTTCTACGTCATCCGGCGGCGGCTCATCGCGCAGCAAATGCGCGACGGCAAGCCGCGGCCGTCCTGGCCTTTTGGACTCGGCTTGCTTGTTGTGCTGCCTGCGGCGGTGTCCGTGCTTCTCGGCGTGTCCTGGACGATCGAATGGCCGGAGTTGCGCGGCTTCAACTTCGTCGGCGGGCTGACGCTCGCGCCGGAATATTTCGCGTTGCTGATCGCGCTCGTCACCTACACCTCGGCCTTCATCGCCGAGATCGTGCGCAGCGGCATCCAGTCGGTGCCGCGCGGCCAGTGGGATGCCGCCAATGCGCTGGGACTGCGCCGGAGCTTCATGCTGCGGCAGATCATCCTGCCACAGGCGCTACGCGTCATCGTGCCCCCAATGACGAGCCAGTACCTCAACCTGACCAAGAACTCCTCGCTCGCGGTGGCGATCGGCTATCAGGACGTGGTCTCGATCGCCAACACGACGTTGAACCAGACCGGGCAGGCGATCGAGGCCATTGCTTTGATCATGGCGGTGTTTCTCACCATCAGCCTCGGCATCAGCTTCTTCATGAACTGGTACAATTCGCGCATCGCGCTGGTGGAGCGCTGACCATGACGGCGATCGCCGACATTCCGGAAGTACCGCGCGCCGCCCGCCGCCCGCAGATCGGCAATCCGGTGCTGCGCTGGCTGCGCACCAATTTGTTCTCGTCTATCCCGAACGGCATTCTCTCGGTCGTGTTGCTGGCAGTGCTCGCAAAGGGCCTCTTTAGCTTCGCGCAGTGGGGCATCGCCAATGCGGTCTGGCTCACCCCGGCGAACGATTCCAGCGCCTGCCGCGCGGTACGCGGCGTCGGTGCATGCTGGGCGATCATCCCCGAGAAATACCGCTTCATCCTGTTTGGCACCTATCCGTTCGACGAGCAGTGGCGGCCGGCGCTGGCGGTGCTGCTGTTCATCGCCCTGTTCTATCTCTCCACCCGCCGCGCCTTATGGCGGCGCGAGCTGGCCTATCTCTGGATCGCCGCTCTCGCGCTGATCAGCATGCTGATGTGGGGCGGCATACTCGGCCTGTCGTTCGTCTCGCAGGACCGTTGGGGCGGCCTCCCGGTGACGCTGATCCTGGCGACCTTTGGTCTGGCTTTCGGCTTCCCGCTCGGCATCCTGGTCGCACTCGGCCGGCGCTCAAAACTGCCGGCGATCCGCTCGCTCAGCGTGCTCTATGTCGAGCTGATCCGCGGCGTGCCTCTGGTCAGTCTGCTGTTCATGGCGAGCGTGATGTTTCCGCTGTTCATGCCGAACGGATTCAACATCGACAAACTCCTGCGCGCGCAGGTCGCGATCATCTTGTTCGCGGGGGCTTATCTTGCCGAAGTCATTCGCGGCGGCCTCCAGGCCGTGCCCCGCGGGCAATACGAGGCCGCCGACGCGCTCGGCCTGTCCTACTGGCGCAAGAACCGGCTGATCGTCCTTCCGCAGGCGATCCGCCACGTCATCCCGCCGCTGGTCAACACCTTCATCGCCTTCTTCAAGGACACCAGCCTCGTCCTGATCATCGGTATCTTCGACCTGCTGACGACGGCCAAGACCGCGATCATCGATCCGGCATGGCAGCAATTCTCCGTCGAAGTCTACATCTTCGTCGCCGCCATCTATTTTGTCTTCTGCTTCGCGATGTCGCGGTATAGCCGGAGCCTGGAGGCGACAAGCGGAAGGTGAGTATCTCTCTTGTCCCGGACAAGGTGCAGCGCGCCGCCGAAGAGGCGCTGCGCCGCGTCCGGGGCACGAGAGTGGGGGCCTAGTTCTTCACCCGCGGATCAATCGGTGTTGTGCCACGCACGCCCAAGATATCCTCCAGCGTCTTCGCGCCGGCGATCACCTGCGCATCAGCGCGCGGAGCCCCGACGACCTGCAGTCCGACCGGCAGGCCCGACGCCGTGAAGCCGCAGGGCAGCGACAGCGCGGGACAGCAGGCGAGCGTGATCGCATAGACGATGCCGAGCCACTCGACGTAATTGTCGAACTTCTTGCCGGCGCATTCGGCGACATAGCGGTGCTCGATCGGGAAGGGCGGCACGATGGTGGTCGGTACCAGCAGCAGATCGTAGCTCTTGAAGAACTCGACCGCACGCGCGGTCATGCCGACGCGCTGCGCCTCGGCGCGTTCGAGTTGCTCGATCGTGAGCTTGAGGCCTTCCTCGATGTTCCAGATCACTTCGGGCTTGAGCAGGTCGCGCTTGGTGCGCAGCAGCTGTGCCTTGCTGATCGCGAAGTCGAACGCGCGCAGCACGTGGAAGCACTCATGCGCCTCGCGCCAGTCCGGATGTGCCTCCTCGACGATGACGCCGGCTTCGGCAAAGCGTTCCGCCGCCTTCCGCGTGATCGCTTTGACTTCGGGATCGACCGGGGTGATGCCGAGATCCGCCGAATAGGCGATGCGCTTCGGTTTGCTGCCTGACTGCGCCGCCGAGAGAAACGAGGTCAACGGCGCCGGCAGCGACAGCGGGTCGGCAGCATAGTCGCCGCTCATGGCATCCAGCAGCAGCGCGAGATCCTCGACGTTGCGGGCCATCGGGCCAACGACGCCGAGATTACGATCGATGGCTGATTTTGGAGTATGCGCGACCCGGCCGATGCTCGGCCGCATCCCCACGACGCCGCAGAAAGCTGCCGGACTGCGCAAGGAGCCGCCCATGTCGGAGCCCTGCGCGAGCCAGGCCATGCCGGTGGCGAGCGCAACGGCTGCGCCGCCTGACGAGCCGGCTGCCGACTTGGACGTATCCCAGGGATTGAGCGTTGCGCCGAACACCTCGTTGAAGGTGTTGGCGCCCGCACCGAATTCCGGCGTGTTGGATTTGGCGTAGACGACCGCGCCGTTACCTTCGAGGTTCTCCACCATGAGGTCGGACTGTTTGGGCACATTGTCCTTGAAGATCGGCGAGCCCTGGGTGTTCAGCACGCCAGCAACGTCGGTCAGATCCTTGATCGGCACCGGCAGGCCTGCGAGTAATCCGCGCGCACCGGCCGGCTTCCGCATCAGCGCCTTTGCGCTATCCCGCGCGCGATCGAAGCACAGCGTCGGCAGCGCGTTGACCTTGCCGTCGACTTCGCCGATACGCTTCTCCAGCACATCCAACAGTTCCAGCGGCGAGACGTCGCCGGACCGCAGCTTGTCGACCACGGCGCAAGCGGTTTCTCGGATCAACTCTTGAGACAACTATTTTACTCCTGTACTTGTTCAAGCGTCATTGCGAGCGCAGCGAAGCAATCCAGTCTGTCAAGGCGGAAAGATTCTGGATTGCTTCGCTGCGCTCGCAATGACGAGATTAATCAACCCCAGCCTGCGCTGATGCCGCCGTCCACCGTGTAGATCACGCCGGACGTGTAGCCCGCGCGATCCGACGCCAGGAACGCCATGAGGTCGCCGATCTCGCGCGCATGCGCAGGCCTGCCGAGCGGCAGGCTCTTCTGGAATTCCTTGTAGCGGCTCTCGTCGCCGAACTGGTGCTTTGCCCGTGTCTTCAGCAGAGTGACGTGACGGTCGGTGCCGACAGGGCCGGGATTGATGCCGACCACGCGGATGTTGTCGGCGAGGCTCTTGCCCCCGAGCGCGCGGGTGAAGGCCATCAGCGCGGCATTCCCGGCGCTGCCGCAAATGTAGTTGGCGTCGAATTTCTCGCCGGCGGCGCCGATATCGTTGACGATCACGCCACCGCCCTTCGCCTTCATCTGCGCATAGATCATGCGCGTGAGGTTGATGTAGCCGAACACTTTCAATTCCCAGGCGTGGCGCCAGGTCGCCTCGTCGATCTTGTCGATGGAGCCGCCGGGAATGTCGCCGGCATTGTTGACGAGCACGTCGATGTCGGCGGCTTCCTTGGCGAGCCGCGTCAAATCCTCGCTCTTGCGCAAATCGACGATGCTCGTGGCGGCATCGATCTGGTGCGCCGAGCGCAAGCGCTCGGCCAGAGCCTTGAGCTGATCGCCGTTGCGGGCGGCGAGGAGGAGATGGCAGCCTTCCTCGGCAAAGGCCTCGGCGGCAGCTGCGCCGATGCCCTTGGACGCGCCCGTGATCAGGACGCGCTTGCCACGCAGATGCAGATCCATGGGAGTCACTCGCAGGAGAGGAACGGGAATAAAATCAGTAGGCGGTCGGCCGCGCCATGGTCAACATTGCAGTGCAGCGTTGCACTGCCGCCGCGTTTGGTCCATTGCAGTGCGGTCAAAAAGGCGGCGGCTGCCGGAGCAATCAAGGACGTTCTCGATGAGCAAGAAACAATACCGGATCGCGGTCATTCCTGGCGACGGCATCGGCAAGGAAGTGATGCCCGAGGGTCTGCGCGTTCTGGAGACCGCGGCGAAGAGGCACGGGGTGTCCCTTCATTTCGATCATTTCGACTTCTCGTCCTGGGACTATTACGAGAAGCACGGCCAGATGATGCCGGACGACTGGAAGGACAAGATCGGCAAGCATGACGCGATCTATTTCGGCGCGGTCGGCTGGCCGGCCAAGATTCCGGATCACGTCTCGCTGTGGGGCTCGCTGATCAAGTTTCGCCGCGAGTTCGATCAGTATGTGAATCTGCGCCCGGTACGGCTGATGCCGGGCGTGCCGTCGCCGCTGGCCAACCGCAAGCCCGGCGACATTGATTTCTGGGTGGTGCGCGAGAACACCGAAGGCGAATATTCCTCCGTCGGCGGCCGCATGTTCCCGGACACCGACCGTGAGTTCGTGACGCAGCAGACGGTGATGACCCGCATCGGCGTCGATCGCATCCTGAAGTTCGCGTTTGAACTCGCGCAGTCGCGGCCGAAGAAGCACCTGACGTCGGCGACCAAGTCGAACGGCATCTCCATCACCATGCCCTATTGGGACGAGCGCGTGGAGGCGATGGCGAAGAAGTTTCCGGGCGTGAAGTGGGACAAGTACCACATCGATATTTTGACGGCGAATTTCGTGCTGCACCCGGATTGGTTCGACGTCGTGGTCGGCTCCAATTTGTTCGGCGACATCCTGTCCGATCTCGGCCCGGCCTGCACCGGCACCATCGGCATCGCGCCATCAGGCAACATCAACCCCGAGGGCAATTTCCCGTCGGTGTTCGAGCCGGTGCACGGCTCGGCGCCCGACATCGCGGGGCAGGGCATCGCCAATCCGATCGGCGCAATCTGGTCCGGCGCGATGATGCTCGAACATCTCGGCGAGAAGGAAGCCGGCAAGTCGATCGTCGATGCGATCGAGCGCACGCTGGCCGAGCGCACGCTCCGCACCAAGGACCTCGGCGGCAACGCCGACACCACGGCTTGCGGCAAGGCGGTCGCGGACATGGTGGATTAAGCAAGCGATCAACCACGGTGTCGTCCCGGCGAAGGCCGGGACCCATTACCCCAGGGAGTAGTTGCGGTACTCGCTGGTAACCGCGAGTCTTCGCCAAACCACTTCCTGTGGTTATGGGTCCCGGATCTGCGCTGCGCTTGTCCGGGACGACACCGGTTTATAATGGCTCAGCCCGCGATCTTCTCGATCGCCGCCTGATCCAGCCCAAACGTTTTCCCAGCCAGCAAAATATCCCGCCAGGTGGTCGGATCGACCGGAATGCCTTCCGCGAGCCGCTTCTTCTTCGTCTCGCGCTCGGGCTCGCCGGCGATCTTCACTTTGTCGATGCCTGGGGCCGGAGGTGAGCCCGTGTGCCATGCGACGAAGCTCTCGACTTCGCGCGCGAGATTCTCGGCGGTGCCGAGCTTGGTCGGATCGATGATGATCGAGAGCATGCCGTTGAGGACGTTGTACTTGCCATCGGACGGACCCTTGACCACCTGCCCGCCGGAGAGCGCGCCGCCGAGGATTTCGCACACCAGCGCGAGTCCCGAACCCTTGTGCTCGCCGAACGGCAGGATGGCGCCGTACGGCGGGATCACGGTGTAGCGCGGATTGGTGGTCGGCTTGCCCTCGTTGTCGATGATGGTACCGGGCTCGAGCTCGACGCCCTTGTTGTGGGCGACGCGGGTCTTGCCCTGCGCGATCCTGCTGGTGGCGAAGTCGAGCACGATGGGGTCCTTGCCCCTGCGCGGGATGCCGACGCAGAACGGATTAGTGCCGTGGCGCCCATCGCTGCCGCCCCAGGGGGCCACGATCGGGCGCGAGATCACGTTGACGAAGTGGATCGAGACCAGCCCATGGTCGATGCATTGCTCGGCCCAGTGGCCGATGCGGCCGATATGGTGCGAGTTGGAGAGGCCGACGAGGCACACGCCGTTGCGCTTGGCCCGCTCGGCCGCCAGCTCCATCGCTTCATGGCCGATCACCTGGCCGTAACCGGTGAGGCCGTCGAGGGTGAGAAGCGGGCCGGTGTCGAGCACGATCTTGACGTGCTGGTTCACGGCGAGGCCGCCCGTGGTGACGCTCTGGACATAGCGCGGGATCATGCCGACGCCGTGGGAATCGTGCCCCTTGAGGTTGGCCTCGACGAGATTGGTGGACACGAGCTCGGCCTCGCGGTCCGTGGAGCCGCCGGCCTTGACGATGGCACTGATGGCTTCGATGAGCGGCTGTGCCTTGATGGTGCGATAGTCGGCCATTGTTGGTGCTCTTATCCCTTTCCAAGATTGCGGTGCGTAGGGTGGGTTAGGCAAAGCCGTAACCCACCTCTTCTGTCTTCGCGAACGTCGAGGGTGGTGGGTTACGCTTCGCTAACCCACCCTACGTTTTCACGATCCGGCGGCAGTGCTCCCACGCCGCATGAATGAGGTTCTCGCTCGCCTCCGGGGTCCGGAACGCCGAATGCGCCGACAACGTTACGTTCGGCAGTTTTGTCAGCGGATGATCGCCGGGCAATGGCTCGATGTTGAAGACGTCGAGGCCGGCATGGCGGATGTGCCCCGACTTCAGCGCATCGATCATGGCGGCCTCGTCGACGACGGCGGCGCGGGCGGTGTTGATGAGGATGACGCCCGGCTTCATCTTCGCGATCATCTCGCGGGTGATCATGCCGCGCGTCTCGTCGTTGAGCAGCAGATGCAGCGATACGACGTCTGCTCTCGCCAACACCGAATCGAGATCGGTGAATTCCACGCCCGGATAGCTCTTCGGCGAGCGGTTCCAGGCGATCACCTTCATGCCGCTGCCCGAGGCAATGCGCGCGACTTCCGCGGCAATACCGCCGAAGCCGATCAGGCCGAGCGTCTTGCCCGTGAGCTGCATGCCGTCTTCGCGCAGCCAGTTTCCGACGCGCATCTCGCGGTCCATCATCGCGATGCCCCGCGCCGAGGCCCACATCAGCGCGATCGCGCATTCCGCAACCGCCGTGTCGCCATAGCCCTTGATCAGGTGCACGGAGATGCCGAGCTCAGCGAGCTCCTCCGGGTTCATGTAGCTGCGCGCGCCGGTGCCGAGGAACACGACATGCTTCAGCCCCGCGCACTTCTTTGCGACATCGGTCGGCAGCGCGGTGTGGTCGACGATCGCGATCTCGGCGCCGTCGAGGATCTCGGGATATTGCTCGGGCTTGATGTCGGGATCCCTGTGGATCCGCACCTTGGGATCGCCCGGTTGCTCCAGCCGCTCCAAGATCACGGCGAGGGCTTCATTGGCGTCGACGAAAACTCCGCGCATGATTCTCTCCGGTCAGGATGCGACGCCGGCGATCGCCAGCACCGTGTGCATGAGGACGTTGGTGCCCGCGGCGCAATCGGGCTGCGTAGCGTCTTCCAGCTCGTTGTGGCTGATGCCGTCCTTGCAGGGCACGAACACCATTGCGGCGGGCATGATTGTGTTGAGATTGCAGGCGTCGTGGCCGGCGCCGGAGGTAATGCGGCGAGAGGAGTAGCCGAGCGTCTTCGCCGCGTTTTCCACCGCTGCAATGAGCTTCGGATCGAAATGCGTCGGCGGCTTGCGCCAGACCAGGTCGATCTTCACCTCGACCTTGCGGCGTGCGGCGATCTCGGCAATCGCGCTACGAAGATCGCGATCGAGCGCGTCCATGATCGCGTCATCCGCGCTGCGGCAATCCATGGTGAAGGCGATCTCGCCGGGAATGACGTTGCGCGAAGGGTTTGCGATCACGGCCTCGCCGATGGTGCCGACTGCCTTCGGCCCGTGCTTCCTCGCAATGGCTTCCATCGCCAGCACGATCTCGGACAGCGTCGCCAGCGCATCGCGCCGCAGCGGCATCGGCGTCGATCCGGCATGACTCTCGAAGCCGGAAATCTTGCCGTCGTACCAAAGCACGCCCTGGCCGGAATCGACCACACCGATGGTCTTGCCTTCGGCCTCCAGGATCGGGCCTTGCTCGATGTGCAACTCGACGAAGCAGCCGAGCTTCTGGAACGCGACCGGTTTGTCGCCGCGATAGCCGATGCCGTCGAGCGCCTGGCCGACGGTGGTGCCATCGGCGTCCTTGCGTGACAGGATGTCGTCAGTGGTGAAGTCGCCGACATAGGCGGCGGAGGCCATCATCGCGGGAGCGAAGCGTGAGCCCTCTTCGTTGGTCCAGTTGACGACGCAGATCGGCGCTTCGGTTTCGATTCCGGCATCGTTCAGCGTGCGGATCACTTCGAGCGCACCGAGCGTTCCCAGGATGCCGTCATACTTGCCGCCGGTGGGCTGCGTGTCGAGATGCGAGCCGATGCCGACGGGCAGCTTCGACATGTCGCGTCCCTTGCGCAGGCCGAACTGCGAGCCGAGCGCATCGGTGTGCACCTCTAAGCCGGCGTCCTCGCAGGCCTTGCGGAACCAGTCGCGCACCAGCTTGTCCTCCGCGCTCAGCGTCAGCCGCCGCACGCCGCCCTTCGCCGTCGCGCCGAACTGCGCGGTCTCGTGGATGGAGCCCCAGAGGCGGGCGGAATCGATTTGCAAATTGGTGGCGGCTCGGGTCATGCGTCAGTCCATCTTAGCTGTCATTCCGCGTTCGCTCTTCGAGCGCCCCGGAATGACGAAAGAAATCCGGCGCCTGTTTCAATGACGCGCCGGCGCGGGCGCGTCAACTGCGAGGCTGCTCTGCGCAATCTGACATGCAAGCTCTGCGACCCGCTCCACCGCCACGACGTCGGGCGAGGCGAGCCAGCTCGCGGTGAATGTCAGCGGCGCGATTTTGAGATCGGTGTCGAGCAGTTGCAACCGCCCGTCTGCGAGCTCGCTCTCGACGATGGCGTCGGGGATCACGGCGATGCCGAGGCCCTCGACCGCCATATGGATCACGGTCGCAAGCGAGGCGGAGGCATGCAGGCGGATCGGCGGCAGCTCCGGCCGGTCGAACACTTCGCGTACGACCTCGTAGGGCCGCGTCTTCCGCGGAAACGTGATGATCGGAAACCGCGCGAGCTCGGCCCGCGTCACCGGTCCATGGCCGAGGCCGAGCGAGGGGCTGGCGAGAAAGCCGATCGGATAGTCGGCGAGGACGCGATTGTGCACGCCGGACGCCGAGAGCGGACCGACGACGAAAGCGAGCTCGATCTCCTGCGCAAGCAGGCGCGCGGTCAGGTTCGGCGTGATGTCGACTTCGATCTCCAGCGACAGGTTCGGATAGACCTCGTTCATGCTCTTCACCAGCCGCGGCAGCCAGGTGTGCACGATGGTCTCGGCGACGCCGAGCCGCATCACGCCGCGCATCGCCGAGCGGTCGCCGATCTCGGCGATCATCGCGGCGCGCAGGCCGATCAGCTTCTCCGCATAGACCATCATCTGCCGGCCGCTCGGCGTCGGCGAGGCCACGCGGTGGTCGCGGTTCAACAGCTTCACCCCCATCTCGCGCTCGAGCTGGGCGATGCGCTGGGAGATCGCCGGCTGGGTGGTGTTGAGGCGTGCTGCGGCGCCGCGAAAGCTGCCGAGCTTCACAACCCAAAGAAACGTCTCGATTGATCTGAAGTCCAGCATTGGAAGGATTTTCCCGTCCGATAAATGAAATTTATCGATATTGATTAGAAAGGAAGATTAGACTTTATAGCACGCGTGGTGTTGGCTTGTCTTTGTCGAGTTTATAGGCAGGTCGATCTCATGACTGTTTTGGTGGCAGTGCAGCAAACTGAAACGCCCGACACCCTCCCGAGCCGCAAGGCGCGGCTCGCCTATCGCGAGGGGCTGGTCGCCTCCACCGCCGGCGTCGCCCCCGGCTTCGTCCAGGGCAATCTGGCGATCCTGCCGGCGGAATATGCCGGCGCCTTCCACCGCTTCTGCCAGCTCAATCCCAAGCCGTGCCCGATCATCGGCATGTCCGATGTCGGCAGTCCGCACATCCCGGCGCTCGGCGCCGATCTCGACATCCGCACCGACGTGCCGCGCTACCGTGTCTGGCGAGACGGCGAAGTCGTGGACGAGCCGACCGATGTGACAAAGCACTGGCGCGACGATCTCGTGACCTTCGTGCTCGGCTGCTCCTTTTCGTTCGAAGAGGCGCTGCTCGACGAGGGCATGCCGATCCGCCACATCGAGCACAATGTGCGCGTGCCGATGTATCGCACCAACATCGCCTGCGGCGAGTCCGGTCCCTTCGCCGGTCCCATGGTGGTGTCGATGCGTCCGTTCAAGCCGGCGGATGCGATCCGCGCGGTCCAGATCACCTCGCGCTATCCGGCCGTGCACGGCGCGCCCGTGCATCTCGGCCATCCGCATCTGATCGGCATCAAGGACATCGCCAAGCCCGATTACGGCGATCCGGTCCCGGTTGGAGAAGACGAGATCCCGGTGTTCTGGGCGTGCGGCGTGACGCCGCAATCGGTCATCAATGCTGCCAGGCTGCCGTTCGCGATCACGCATTCGCCGGGCCTGATGCTGGTGACGGATCTCAAGAACAGGACCATGGCCGTGATTTAGTGGGCAGCGTTTGCTGCTTCTTCGAGCTTTACCGCACCCATCAATCGCTTCATTCGATCAGCCGAAATTCAGTAACAGGGGACTTTGCCATGACGATCACTCGCCGCGACGTATTGTTGGGAGCCACCGCTACGGCCGCGCTCGTGCCGCTGGCAGCGCGCGCACAGACTTCGGAAGTCGTGATCGGCGTGATCTATCCGTTCTCCGGCGGCAGCGCGCAGCAGGGCGTCGATGCGCAGAAGGCCTATGAGACCGCGCTCGAGGTCATCAACAAGGCCACGGATTTCGACCTGCCGCTGGCGAAGGGCGAAGGCCTGCCGGGCCTCGGCGGCGCAAAAGTCCGCCTCGTGTTCGCCGACCATCAGGCCGATCCGCAGAAGGGCCGTGCCGAGGCCGAGCGCCTGATCACGCAGGAGAAGGTCTGCGCCATCATCGGCACCTATCAGAGCGCGGTCGCCGTCACGGTCAGCCAGATCTGCGAGCGCTACCAGATCCCGTTCGTCTCGGCCGACAATTCCTCACCCAGCCTGCATCGCCGCGGCCTGAAATATTACTTCCGCGCCTCCCCGCACGACGAGATGTACTCGGCCGCGATGTTCGACTTCTTCGATGCCTTGAAGAAGAAGGACACCAAGATCGAGACGCTGTCGCTGTTCCACGAAGACACTATCTTCGGCACCGATTCCGCCAATGCCCAGGCCAAGATCGCCGGCGAGCGCGGCTACAAGATCGTCGCGGACATCAAGTATCGCGCCAACTCGCCCTCGCTTTCGGCCGAGGTGCAGCAGCTCAAGAGCGCCAACGCCGACGTGCTGATGCCGTCGAGCTACACCACCGACGGCATCCTGCTGGTGAAGACCATGGCCGAGCTCGGTTACAAGCCGAACGCGATCGTGGCGCAGGACGCCGGCTTCTCCGAGAAGGCGCTCTATGACGCCGTCGGCGACAAGCTCGAAGGCGTGATCTCGCGCGGCACCTTCTCGCTCGATCTCGCGCAGAAGCGCCCGATGGTCGGCAAGATCAACGAGATGTTCAAGACGCGGTCGGGCAAGGATTTCAACGATCTCACCTCGCGTCAGTTCATGGGCCTGATCATCCTCGCCGACGCCATCAGCCGCGCCAAGTCGACGGACGGCGAGAAGATCCGCGACGCGCTCGCCGCCACCGACATCCCGGGCGAGCAGACCATCATGCCCTGGAAGCGCGTCAAGTTCGACGAGATGGGCCAGAACAACGACGCCGACCCGGTGCTGCTGCAATATGTCGGCGGCAAGTTCGTCACCATCTTCCCGCCGCAGGCCGCGATCGCCGAGGCGATCTGGCCGATGAAGTAAGACACGGCGGGCGGGAGCACAGATCGTAGCTCCCGCCCTCATCCTGAGGAGCGGGCGCAGCCCGCGTCTCGAAGGACGAGGGCTGGGCCATCCTTCGAGACGCGCGCGGTGCGCGCTCCTCAGGATGAGGACGTAGTTGGGGGGGACAGACTTTTGACAGCCCAAACCATTATCCAAAGTCTCGCGAGCGGCCTCCTCATGGGCCTGCTCTACGGACTGATCGCCGTCGGCCTCGCGCTGATCTTCGGCCTGATGGACGTCGTGAACTTCGCCCATGGCGAGTTCTTGATGATCGCGATGTATGTGAGCTTCTTCCTGTTCACGTTTTTCGCCATCGACCCCTTGCTGTCGGCGCCGCTGGTGGCCGCTGCCCTGTTCGTATTCGGAGCGGTGGTCTATTTGTTGATCGTGCGCTTCGCCATGCGGGCCAAGGCCAATGCGGGCATGGTGCAGATCTTCTCCACCTTCGGCCTCGCCATCGTGATGCGCGGCCTCGCGCAGTTCTTCTTCACGCCGGATTATCGCAGCGTTCCGCATTCCTGGCTCGGCGGCAAGACGATCTCGATCGCCGGCGTCTTCTTGCCCGAGCCGCAGCTCATGGGCGCGCTGGTTGCGATCCTGGCCTTTGCCGGCCTCTACTTCTTCATCCACCGCACCGATTTCGGTCGCGCGCTGGAGGCCACCCGTGAAGATCCCGGCGCGGTGGCGCTCGTCGGCATCGACAAGAATCGCGTGTTCGCGCTCGGCTGGGGGCTTGGTGCCGCGCTGGTCGGCCTCGCCGGAGCGATCATGGCAAGCTTCTTCTATATCTACCCCGACGTCGGCGCGTCCTTTGCGCTGATCGCCTACGTCACGGTCGCGCTCGGCGGCTTCGGCAGCGTGTTCGGCGCTTTCGCCGGCGGGATCATCGTCGGCCTCGTCGAGGCCACCACCGCGCTGGTGCTGCCACCCTCGCTGAAATCGGTCGGCATTTACGCCGTCTACCTGCTGGTCGTCTTCATCCGGCCGCGCGGCCTGTTCGGATCGATGTGATGGACAAGGATTTTGCCGCGCGGCGCCGCCGCGACCTCATCATCGCCGCGGTGCTGACCGCCCTGGCGGCGCTCGCTCCCCTGTTCATCAAGGACGTCTACGTCCAGAACATCCTGATCCTGACTTTGATGTATGCGGCGCTCTCGCAGAGCTGGAATATTCTCTCCGGCTATTGCGGACAGATCTCGCTGGGACATGCGCTCTATTTCGGCATCGGCGCCTACACCACCGAGCTGCTGTTCACCAAGTTCGGCGTGCTGCCATGGTTCGGCATGCTCGCCGGCGGCGCAGTCGCGGCCGCAATCGCGATGGGGCTCGGCTATCCCTTCTTCCGCCTGCGCGGCCATTATTTCGTGATCGCGACCATCGTCATCGCCGAGATCGGCTTGCTGCTGTTCCAGAACTGGGAATGGGCGGGGGCCGCGATGGGAATCACCATTCCGGTGCGTGGCGACAGCTGGCTGAAATTCCAGTTCATGCGCAGCAAGCTGCCATACTTCTATTTCGCGTTGGTGCTGTGCAGCCTCGCCTGGTTCGTCACCTGGTGGTTAGAGGACTCCAAATGGGGCTTCTGGTGGCGCGCGGTGAAGGACAATCCGGAAGCGGCCGAGAGCCTCGGGGTCGTCGTGTTCAATTCCAAGATGGGCGCGGCTGCCGTCTCCGCTTTCCTCGTCGCCATCGGCGGCGCCTTCTATGCGCAGTTTCTCGCCTATATCGATCCTGAAAGCGTGATGGGGTTCCAGTTCTCGCTGCTGATGGCGCTGCCGGCCGTGCTTGGCGGCATCGGCACCCTCTGGGGGCCCGTGTTAGGGGCTGCGATCCTGATCCCGATGACGGAGCTGACACGCTCCTATATCGGCGGATCCGGCCGCGGCGTCGACCTCATCGTCTACGGCACGCTAATCGTGCTGATTTCGCTCGCCCTGCCGCAGGGTCTGGTGAGCCTGTTCTCTCGTGCGAAGCGGAAGGGAGCCACGCGATGACCCCACTGCTTGAAACCCGCGGCGTCTGGCAGCGTTTCGGCGGCCTCGTCGCCAACAGCGACGTTTCGATTTCGGTCGGCCGCGGCGAGATCGTCGGTCTGATCGGCCCGAATGGTGCCGGCAAGTCCACGCTATTCAATCTCATCGCCGGGGTGCTGCCGCCGACGCAAGGCTCGATCTGGTTCGACGGCGAGGATGTCACCAGCATGCCGGCCGCCGAGCGCTGCCAGCGCGGCGTCGGGCGCACCTTCCAGGTCGTCAAGAGCTTCGAGACCATGACCGTTATCGACAACGTCATCGTCGGCGCTCTCGTGCGCAACACCGTGATGCGCGAGGCACGCCGCAAGGCGCATGAGGTGCTCGAATTCACCGGCCTTGCCGCGCGCGCCAACGTGCTCGCGAGCGACCTCGTGCCGGCCGAAAAGCGCCGCCTCGAAGTCGCGCGCGCGCTTGCGACGCAACCAAAACTTCTGCTGCTGGACGAAGTCCTCACCGGCCTGACGCCGACTGAGGCGCAGACCGGTGTGGCGCTGGTGCGCAAGGTGCGTGACGCCGGCATCACCGTGCTGATGGTCGAGCACGTCATGGAGATCGTGATGCCTTTGGTCGACCGCGCCATCGTGCTCGACCTCGGCAAGGTGCTGGTCGAGGGCAAGCCGACTGAAATCGTTCGCGATCCCAAGGTGATCAGCGCATATCTGGGAGATCGTCATGCTGTCGGTGCGTGAAGTCACGACCGCCTATCAGGGCCTGGTCGCGATCTCCGCGGTCTCGATCGAGGTCCAGAAGGGCGAGATCGTCTGCGTCGCCGGCGCCAACGGCGCGGGCAAGTCGACACTGCTGAAATCCATCGCCGGTGCCGAGCGCCCGCGCTCGGGCACGGTGACGTTCGATGGCAAGCGCCTCGACGGCATGGCGCAGCACCACATCACCGCCACCGGCATCGCCTACGTGCCGGAGAACCGCCGACTGTTTCCGCGCCTCTCCGTGCGAGACAATCTGCGCCTCGGCAGCTATCTCTACCGCGGCGAGGCCGACCGCGAGAGTCCGCTCGATCTCGTGTTCCAACTGTTTCCGCGTCTCTCCGAGCGCCTGGAGCAGCGCGCCGAGACGCTCAGCGGCGGCGAGCAGCAGATGCTCGCCATCGGCCGCGCGCTGATGACGCGCCCGCGGCTGTTGATGCTGGACGAGCCCTCGCAGGGCATCATGCCGAAGCTGGTCGACGAGATCTTCCAGGCCGTGAAACGCATCCGCGACGCCGGCATGACCGTTTTGATCGTCGAGCAGCGCATGGCGGAATGCCTGGAAATCGCCGACCGCGCTTACATCCTGCAAACCGGCCGCGTGCTGATGCAGGGCTCGGCAAGCGAGATCAAAGGCAATCCGGATGTGCGCAAGGCGTATCTGGGGCTGTAGCTGCAAGCACACTGCCGTAGCCCGGATGAGCGAAGCGATATCCGGGGCAAGCGTTCCCGCATGTCGTTGCGCTCATACGGGCTACGATTGCGGGGGCTGTAGCGCCAACCGTCATTGCGAGCGCAGCGAAGCAATCCAGAATCCCTCCGCGGAAAATCTCTGGATTGCTTCGCTGCGCTCGCAATGACGAGGTTAGAGCCGAGCCTAATGCCCGTGCTCCGGCAGCATCAGCCCAAACACCTTCCCCAGATCGTTCACCTGCTCCGGCGACAAATACCGCGGGTTCATCCCGCGCAGCATCAGATACAGCTTCGCCGTCTCCTCCAGCTCCTCCGTCGCGAACACGGCTGCCTCCAGCGTGTCGCCCGCGACGACCGGGCCGTGATTGGCGAGCAGCACGGATGAGTATTTCCCCGCCAGCCCTCTGATCGCATCGGCGACCGCGGGATCGCCGGGGCGGTAATAGGGCACGAGCGCGGTGGCGCCGCATTTCATCAGATAATAGGCCGTCATCGGCGGCAGCGCGGCGCGCGGGTCGATCTCCGGGAGCATCGACAGCGCGACAGAATGGGTGGAATGCAGGTGCACGATCGCTCTTGCGCTCCCGCGCGTGGCGTAGAGCGCATTGTGCAGCGGAACTTCCTTGGTCGGCGCATCGCCCGAAACCAGTCGGCCCTGATCGTCCAGCCGCGACAATTTTGCGGGATCGAGGAAGCCGAGCGAGGCATTGGTCGGCGTCACCAGCCAGCCGCCGCCATCCAGCCTGACGCTGATATTGCCGGAGGAGCCGGGCGTCAGCCCACGTTCGAACAGGGACCGTCCGAAGCGGCAAATGTCTTCGCGCAGCAATGTCTCGTTGCTCATGGCCGTCATGTCCGTTTGTCTCACGCTTTGGCAGCGCGGCCAAGCCGTGTTATTCCGTTGCCAAGCTGCCGCAAAGGGCGGCCCTCCGGGAAACGTCGCAAGGATCAGTTGTATGTCCGCCTCCACGTCACAGAATCAGCGCATCGCCGTCATCGGGCTCGGCTCGATGGGGTCTGGCATGGCGACCTCGCTGAAGCGCGCCGGTCATGTCGTCACCGGCTGCGACGTCTCGGCTGATGCGGTCGCGCGTTTCGTGACGGAGGGCGGCGCCGGCGCCAAGACGCCGGCTGAAGCTGCCAAGGGCGCCGACATCGTCGTCAGCGTCGTCGTCAATGCGGCGCAGACCGAGACGATCCTGTTCGGCAAGGATGGCGTCGCCGAAACCATGGCCAAGGACAGCGTCTTCCTGTCGTCGGCGACCATGGATCCCGACGTGGCGCGGCGTCTCGCCAAGCAGTTGGAGGCGACCGGCCGGCACTATCTGGATGCGCCGATCTCCGGCGGGGCGCAGCGCGCAGCGCAGGGCGAGCTGACAATTCTCGCTTCCGGCAGTCCGGCTGCGTTTGAGAAGGCGCGGCCCGCGCTCGATGCCATGGCCGCAAAGCTCTACGAGCTCGGCGATGCCGCAGGCCAGGGCGCCGCCTTCAAGATGATCAACCAGTTGCTCGCCGGCGTTCATATCGCCGCCGCCAGCGAGGCGATCGCGTTCGCGGCCAAGCAGGGTCTCGATATCCGCAAGGTCTATGAGGTGATCACGGCGTCCGCCGGAAACTCCTGGATGTTCGAGAACCGCATGCCGCACGTGCTCGACGGCGATTACACGCCGCGCAGTGCGGTCGAGATCTTCGTCAAGGACCTCGGCATTATCCAGGACATGGCGCGCAGTGCCAGATTCCCGGTCCCGGTCTCCGCCGCAGCGCTCCAGATGTTCTTGATGACATCAGCCGCCGGCATGGGCCGCGACGATGATGCGTCGGTAGCGCGGATGTATGCGCAGGTCACCGGCGTCAAGCTGCCCGGCGACAAATAGACAAGAGGATTCCCATGCCCCGTTTTGCCGCCAATCTCTCGATGATGTTCACCGAGGTGCCGTTCCCCGACCGCTTCGACGCCGCCGCGGCAGCCGGCTTCACCGCCGTCGAGTTTCTCTTTCCCTATGAGCATCCGGCCGAGGCGGTCGGCGAGCGGCTCAAGCGCAACGGCTTGACCCAGGCGCTGTTCAACCTGCCGCCGGGCGACTGGAATGCCGGCGAGAAGGGTTTTGCGGCACTTCCGTCGCGATTCCCCGAGCTCAAGGCGAGCCTGGAGACCGCGCTGCCCTACGCCAAGGCGACCGGCGTCAAGCGGCTGCATTTGATGGCGGGCATCGCCAACCGCGGCGAGCGCGTCGCGATCGAGGCGTTCTACAAATCGGTGACGTGGGCCGCCGAGTTCTTCGCGCCGCACGGCATCGACATCGTGCTCGAGCCGATCAATGCGCGCAACGTGCCCGGCTATTTCCTCAACGATTTCGGCTTCGCGCGCGACCTGATCCAGGAGCTGCGGCTTCCGAACCTGAAACTCCAGTTCGACATCTATCACTGCCAGATCATCCATGGCGACGTCACGATGCGGCTGCGCGAGATGATGCCGGTGATCGGCCACATTCAGATCGCCAGCATCCCCTCGCGCAACGAGCCTGACGGCGAGGAGCTGAACTATCCGTTCCTGTTCGACGAACTCGACCGGCTCGGCTATGCCGGCTTCGTCGGCTGCGAATATAATCCGCGCGGCAAGACCACCGACGGCCTTGCCTGGTTCAGGCCTTATGCGGGAGTGAAGCCGTGACACTTGCAGCGAAAATATCTCTTGGCTGCATTGCCGACGACTACACCGGCGCCTCCGACCTCGCCAACACGCTGACGCGCGCCGGCCTGCGCACGGTGCAGACCATCGGCGTGCCCGCGGACGATCTCGCGCTGCCCGAAGTCGACGCTGTCGTGGTGTCCTTGAAGAGCCGCTCGATCGAGGCCGGCCTTGCCGTGTCGCGCTCGCGCGCGGCTGACAAATGGCTGCGCGGCCGTGGCGCCGGCCACGTGCTGTTCAAGATCTGCTCGACCTTCGATTCCACTGATGCGGGCAATATCGGCCCCGTGATGGACGCGCTGCGCGCCGATTGCGGCGAGGCGACCGTGCTGGTGACGCCGGCCTTCCCGGAGACCGGCCGCACCGTCTACCAGGGCAATCTGTTTGTCGGCGCCGTGCCGTTGAACGAGAGCCCGCTGAAGGACCATCCGCTCAATCCGATGCACGATTCCAACCTGGTGCGCGTGCTGGCGCGCCAGAGCAAAACGCAAATCGGCCTGGTCGATCTCGCCACCGTCACGCGCGGCGCGGATGCCGTGCGGACGCGGCTCGCCGAACTTGCGGGCAAGGGCATTGGCGCGGCGATCATCGACGCCGTGTTCGACCGCGACCTTGAGACCATCGGCCTCGTCGCTGTCCAGCATCGGCTGTCGGTCGGCGCCTCCGGCATGGGCCTTGGGCTGGCGCGGGCGCTGGTGGCGACAGGCAAGGTCACATCGACAGCGGCGAGCAGCGAGGCGGGGGCGGCGGTCGGCGGATCGGCGGCGTGCCTTGCCGGAAGCTGCTCGCAGGCGACGCTTCAGCAGGTTGCCAATGCCGAGCGTGTCATGCCGGTGCTGCATCTCGATCCGGGCCGTATTACTACGGGCGAGGACGAGGCGCAGCGCGCGCTGGCCTGGGCGAAACCGCGACTGGCCGACGGTCCGGTCCTGATCGCATCGAGCTCGACGCCGGATCAGGTCGCCGCGCTCCAGGCGCGCCATGGTCGCGACGCGGCCGGTCACGCCATCGAGCAGGCGATGGCCGATATCGCCGAGGGTCTGGTGCTGGGCGGGGTGAAGCGCCTGGTCGTCGCCGGCGGGGAGACATCCGGCGCCGTGGTCGACCGGTTGAAGATTCCCGGATTTCTCGTGGGAGTAGAGATCGCAGCCGGCGTCCCGGTGCTGCGTGCAGTCGGTGCTGAAAAAGGCGACATGTTGCTCGCCTTGAAGTCCGGAAATTTCGGCGGCGCGGAGTTTTTCTCCGACGCGCTTGGGCTCATGCGCTGAGCGCAGGGCATTCTTAGCTGCCTGTTCATTTGTTTCAGGCTCGGTACTCGTGCGGAGTCGTTATTAACATCTGCTCAGGTGCTCTGGTGTTTGATTTCGGTACTGCTCCTTTTGGTTGATTCGTAAAATTCCGGACGCGCCGCCGCGCCAGCACAAAGAGACCCGATTATGCTCGCCACCATTTCCATTCGCGCCAAGATCATCAGTGTCGTGGCGTTCCTGCTGGTCGCGATGGCCGGCATGGGTCTGCTCGCCGTCATGAAGATGCGGTCGATGAATGCCAATACCACCGAAATCACGACGAGCTGGATGCCCAGCGTGCGGGTGCTGGGCGAGCTCCGGGCATCAGTCATCACCTACCGCAACGTGGTTCGTCAGCACATGCTGTCGGAAACCCTTGAAGACAAGCTCGCCAACGAGAAGACGGCCGGCACCGTCATCGAGGCACTGGCCAAGGCGCGCAAGAGCTACGAGCCGATGATCACCTCTCCGGAGGAACGGAAGCTCTACAACGATTGGGCCAAGCTCTGGGACGACTATAAGAAGGGCACCGAAGACGTCATGGCGCTCTCGCGCAAGGAGGCCGGCAAGGTCCCGCATGAGGCCCAGGAGCTGAACACCAAGACGGTCAACAAGATCGGTCTCGAGGCGGACGCGATCCTGACGAAGGACATCGAGCTCAATACCAAGGGCGGAGACCAGGCCGCGCAGGACGCTGCGGATAGCTACAATTATGCCTTCATGCTGGTCTCGATCATCCTCGGCGCGGCCGTCGTCGTCGGGATCGGCGTCGGCTTCTACCTGGTCCGGGACGTCTCCAGCGGCATCAACTCGATCATCGAGCCGATGCAGGCGCTGGGCAAGGGCGAGCTTTCCGCCGAGGTTCCGCATCGCGGTGAGAAGACCGAGATCGGCGCCATGGCCGACGTGCTCCAGATCTTCAAGGAAGCGCTGATCGCCAAGAAGGCCGCCGACGAAGCCGCCGCGGCCGATGCCGAAGCCAAGATCGAGCGCGGCCGCCGCGTCGACAACATCACCCGCGATTTCGAAACGATGATCGGCGAGATTGTCCAGACCGTGTCGTCGGCCTCGACCCAGTTGGAGGCCTCCGCCTCGACGCTGACCTCGACCGCCGACCGCTCCCAGCGGCTGGCGACCACGGTTGCCGGAGCGTCGGAGGAAGCCTCGACCAACGTGCAGTCGGTCGCCTCGGCGACCGAGGAGATGGCTTCATCGGTAAGCGAGATCAGCCGCCAGGTGCAGGAATCGGCGCGGATGGCGGGCGATGCCGTCGGCCAGGCGCGCTCCACCACCGAGCGCGTCAGCGAACTCTCGAAGGCGGCTTCGCGCATCGGCGACGTCGTTGAGCTCATCAACACCATCGCCGGCCAGACCAACCTGCTGGCGCTGAATGCGACCATCGAAGCCGCACGTGCCGGCGAAGCCGGCCGCGGCTTTGCGGTCGTCGCCTCCGAGGTGAAGGCGCTCGCCGAGCAGACCGCGAAGGCGACCGGTGAAATCGGCCAGCAGATCTCCGGCATCCAGGCGGCGACCAACGACTCGGTCGGCGCCATCAAGGAGATCTCGTCGACCATCGAGCGTCTGTCGGAGATTTCCTCGGCGATCGCGGCGGCCGTGGAAGAGCAGGGCGCCGCGACCCAGGAGATCGCCCGCAACGTCCAGCAGGCGGCGCAGGGCACCCAGCAGGTCTCATCCAACATCACCGACGTGCAGCGCGGCGCAACCGAGACCGGCACGGCCTCCTCGCAGGTTCTGTCGGCGGCACAGATGCTGTCCAACGACTCGGGCCGGCTCAAGACCGAGGTCAGCAAGTTCCTGACCAACGTTCGCGCGGCGTAGCTACGTCCGCGCGGCGTAACGACGGACGCGCGAGGTGTAAACTCCCGCGTCAAAATCCATTGACGAACGAGCGGCGCCTCAAGCGCCGCTCTTTTTTTTCGAGCGCCGGTAGCCTGATGTCGGTAGCAGGTACCATCATGTGGGTTCCGCGGAAGTGGACGGGTTGCCTCCTTCATCGATAGTTAAATTCGGCTTACGAGAATGGTCACAAGGACCGCCGGTAGCAGCCCTGATTGGAATCGCCGCTCATTTCATCCAACTTTTGGGGCTCGCATGCGCAAGAACTTACCCGTCACCGATGTCGAATATTCCGTCAGCGATGAGACGCTGATCGTCTCCCGGACTGACCTCAAGGGCAAGCTCACCTACTTCAATGACGACTTCCTTGCTGCAGCCGGCTTCACGTCCGCGGAGCTGATGGGCCAGCCGCACAACATCGTCCGTCACCCCGACATGCCGCCGGAGGCATTCGACAATCTCTGGGACACGCTGAAGGCCGGCAAGCCGTGGCTCGGCGCGGTGAAGAACCGCCGCAAGAACGGCGATTTCTACTGGGTGCTGGCGACGGCATCGCCCATTCGCGAGAACGGCCAGGTCACGGGCTTTACGTCGATCCGCACCAGATTGCCGGCCGATCAGCGCAAGCTGGCCGAAGAGGTCTACGCTGCAATCCGCGAGAAGAAGCCGCATGGTTATCGCGTTGACGCCGGCATCATCCGCCGCCGCTCGCTGCTCGACCATTTTGCGATCTTCACCAGAACGCTGAAGGCGCGCCTGGTCACCACGATGGCGCTGCAGCTGCTGTTCGTGCTTGGGCTTGGCATCGGCGGCGCGCTCTCGACCGGCGGCACGACCAGCCTGAGCCTGGCGCTGCTGGCCGTCGCCGGCGCTGCCGTCCTCGGCTTCGCCGGCTTGACGACCATGCGCGCCGTCCAAGGCCCTATGCAGCAGCTCAACGAAACCTTGGTCAACCTCGTCCAGGACAAGCTGGACAACCGCATCCTGATCCAACGTGACGACGAGATCGGCGAGGCGCTGCGCAACCTCCAGACCGTGCAGACGATCATCCGCTTCAGCCGCGACGAGGTGCAGGCGGTGCAGCGCCGTGCCGAGGGACAGCGCAAGGCCGACATGACAAAGCTTGCCGACGGCTTCGAGGCCGCGGTCGGCGAAATCGTCGAGACCGTGTCCTCGGCGGCGACCGAACTCGAGGCGTCGGCCTCGACGCTGACCTCGACCGCCGGTCGGGCGCAGGAATTGGCGACGGTGGTCGCGTCCGCCTCGGAAGAAGCCTCCACCAACGTCCATTCAGTGGCGTCGGCCGCCGAAGAGATGTCCTCCTCGGTGCGTGAGATCAGCCGGCAGGTGCAGGAATCCGCCCGGATCGCCGGGGAGGCCGTCAGCCAGGCGCAATCCACCACCGAACGGGTCAGCGAATTGTCGCGGGCGGCGTCCCGGATCGGCGACGTCGTCGAGCTCATCAACGCCATTGCAGGTCAGACAAATCTGCTGGCGCTGAATGCGACGATCGAGGCGGCTCGTGCCGGCGAAGCCGGCCGCGGCTTTGCGGTCGTTGCCTCGGAGGTGAAGGCGCTCGCCGAGCAGACGGCCAGGGCCACCGGCGAAATCGGCCAGCAGATCGGCGGCATCCAGACGGCCACGCAGGAATCGGTAGGTGCCATCGGCGAGATCAGCGGCACGATCGCCCGCCTGTCGGAAATCTCCTCGGCGATTGCGGCGGCGGTGGAGCAGCAGGGTGCGGCGACCCAGGAGATCGCTCGCAACGTGCAGCAGGCGGCCCAAGGCACCCAGCAGGTGTCGTCCAATGTCGGCGAGGTCCAGCACGGTGCTTCCGAAACCGGCTCGGCGTCCTCGCAAGTGTTGTCGGCCGCCCAGATGCTGTCGCGCGACTCGAGCCGCCTCAAGCTCGAAGTCGGCAAGTTCCTGGACTCGGTCCGCGCCGCATGAGGCGGCCGCATGGCCGCAGTGCGTGTTCCGCAGTGCGGTAGCACGGAAGTGAATGCAGGAAGCCGCCGGAGATTGGTGTTTCCGGCGGTGCTCGGGTAAAGGGAGGAAGGGATCCCCGTGGGGGCGGATTCCGTATCCTCGCTTGACCTGGAATTTCCCGGCGAATGATTGCTCTGGTCCGTATTGCCCTGAGCCGGCCCTACACGTTTGTCGTGCTCGCGCTCCTGCTCCTGATCATCGGACCGCTGGCGGCGCTGCGGACGCCGACCGACATCTTCCCGGACATCCGCATTCCCGTGATCGGCGTGGTCTGGCAGTACACCGGCCTGCCGCCCGACCAGATGTCGGGCCGCATCACCACGCCGTTTCAGCGCGCGCTGACCACGACGGTCAACGACATCGAGCACATCACCGCCAATTCCTATAACGGCTTTGGCATCATCAAGATCTTCTTCCAGCCGAACGTCGACATCCGCACCGCCAATGCGCAGGTCACCGCGATCTCGCAGACGCTGATCAAGCAGATGCCGCTGGGCGCGACGCCGCCTCTGATCCTGAATTACTCCGCCTCCACCGTGCCGATCGTCCAGGTGGCGCTGTCGGGTGACGGGCTGACCGAGCAGAACCTCGCCGATATCGGCATCAACCAGCTCCGCACGCCGCTGGTCACCGTGCCGGGTGCTGCGATCCCGTATCCCTTCGGCGGCAAGCAGCGCCAGATCCAGATCGACCTCGACCCCACCGCGCTCCAGGCCCGCGGCCTGTCCGGCCAGGACGTCGCCAATGCGCTGGCTGCGCAGAACCTGATCACGCCTGTCGGCACCCAGAAGATCGGCACCTTCGAGTACAACATCCAGCTCAACAATTCGCCGCTGAAGATCGACGAGCTCGGCAATCTGCCGATCAAGACCGTCAATGGCGCGATGGTCTATGTGCGCGACGTCGCGACTGTGCGGGACGGCAATCCGCCGCAGACCAACATCGTCCATGTCGACGGCAACCGCTCGGTGCTGATGATGGTGCTGAAGGCGGGCGCGACCTCGACGCTCGACATCATCGCCGGCATCAAGCAGAAGGTGATCGACGTCAAGGACCAGCTGCCGGACGCGCTCAAGATCGGCTTCATCGGCGATCAGTCGGTATTCGTCCGCGGCGCCATCGAAGGCGTCGCGTTTGAAGGCGTGATCGCGGCGCTGCTCACCAGCGTCATGATCCTGCTGTTCCTCGGCAGCTGGCGCTCGACCGTCATCATCGCGGTCTCGATCCCGCTCTCCGTGCTCGGCGCCATCATCATGCTGTCGGCGATCGGCGAGACGCTGAACATCATGACGCTCGGCGGCCTGGCGCTCGCGGTCGGCATTCTCGTCGACGATGCCACCGTCACGATCGAGAACATCAACTACCATCTGGAGCAGGGCAAGCCGGTCGAGCAGTCGATCCTCGACGGCGCCAACCAGATCGTGACACCGGCCTTCGTCTCGCTGCTCTGCATCTGCATCGTGTTCGTGCCGATGTTCTTTCTCACCGGCGTGGCGCGCTTCCTGTTCGTGCCGATGGCGGAAGCGGTGATGTTCGCGATGATCTGGTCGTTCCTGCTGTCGCGCACGCTGGTGCCGACCATGGCGAACTACTTGTTGCAGGCACATGTCCATCACGAGGACGGCCCGCCGAAGTCGCGCAATCCGCTGGTGTGGTTCCAGCGCGGTTTCGAGGCCCGCTTCGAGCGCATTCGCGGCGGCTACCACAATTTCCTCGGGCTCGCGCTCGCGCACCGTCCGGTGTTCGTGATCGGCTTCCTCTGCGTGGTCGGCGCGTCGTTCGCGCTGGTGCCGTTCCTCGGGCGCAACTTCTTCCCGGCGGTCGATGCCGGCAACATCCTGATGCACGTCCGCACCCAGGTCGGCACCCGCGTGGAGGAGACCGCGAACCAGCTCGCCGACGTGCAGAAGGCGATCCGCAAGCTGATCCCGGGCGAGATCGAAACGCTGACCGACAACATCGGCATGCCGATCTCCGGCATCAACATGACCTACAACAACACCGGCGTGATTGGCCCGCAGGATGGCGACATCCAGATCAAGCTGAAGGAAGGCCACAAGCCGACCGAGGAGCATGTGCGCGTGCTGCGTGAGCAACTGCCGCGGCTGTTGCCCGGCGTCAGCTTCGCCTTCCTGCCGGCCGACATCGTCAGCCAGATCCTGAACTTCGGCGCGCCGGCGCCGATCGACCTGCAGATCCGCGGCGCCAATCTCAGCGCCAACTTCGCTTATGCCAACAATCTGCTGGCCAAGGTCCGCAGGATTCCCGGCGTCGCGGATGCGCGCATCCAGCAATCGCCGAACAATCCGACCTTCAACATCGACGTCGACCGCACCCGCGCGCAATATGTCGGCCTGACCGAGCGCGACGTCACCAACAGTCTCGTGGTCAACCTTGCCGGCTCCTCGCAGGTAGCGCCGACCTACTACCTCAATCCTGATAACGGCGTGTCCTATTCGATCGTGATGCAGACGCCGCAATACCAGATGGATTCGCTCAGCGCGCTGCAGACGCTGCCGATCACGGCCGCCGGAAATTCGCAGTCGCCGATCCTCGGCGGCATCGCCGACATCAAGCGCTCGACCTCGAGCGCGGTGGTCTCGCAATACGACATCCAGTCGATGGTGCAGATCTTCGCCACCACCTCGGGCCGCGATCTCGGTGCGGTCGCGACCGACATCCGCCAGGTGATCGCCGACACCGCCAAGGAGGTGCCGAAGGGCTCTTCCGTGGTGCTGCTCGGCCAGGTGCAGACCATGAACAGCGCCTTCACCGGCTTGTTGTTCGGCCTGCTCGGCGCGGTCGTCCTGATCTATTTCCTGATCGTCGTGAACTTCCAGTCCTGGTCCGATCCGTTCGTGATCATCACGGCGCTGCCCGCCGCACTCGCCGGCATCGTCTGGATGCTGTTCGCCACTGAGACGACGCTGTCGGTGCCGGCGCTGACCGGCGCCATCATGTGCATGGGCGTTGCCACCGCCAACAGCGTGCTCGTAATCTCGTTCGCGCGCGAGCGCTACGAAGAGCTCGGCGATCCCATCGCCGCGGCGCTGGAAGCCGGCTTTGTCCGGTTCCGCCCGGTGCTGATGACCGCGCTCGCCATGATCATCGGCATGGCGCCCATGGCCCTGGGGCTCGGCGAGGGTGGCGAGCAGAATGCGCCGCTCGGCCGCGCCGTGATCGGCGGCCTGATCTTTGCAACCTTCGCCACGCTGATGTTCGTTCCCGTGGTGTTCAGTATGGTACACAAGAAGCAAGGCGGCAAAGCCGCCGCCCCTTTGGAGACTCCGCATGTCGCCCACTGAATCCCGCTCCCCGGTGTCGCACCGGAAACTGGGCATTTTCGGCGTGGTGGCGCTGATCGCGGCGGGCCTGGTCGTGGGCACCGGCATCCGCGCGCGCGAGGAGCAGGGCTCCAAACTGAAGGCATGGACCGATGATCAGGCTGTTCCGAGCGTCGCGGTGACGCTGCCTAATGCCAAGGCTCTCAATACGACCATCGACTTGCCGGGCCGTCTCGAAGCCTATTATCGCGCGCCGATCTTTGCCCGCGTTCCCGGCTATCTCAAGAGCTGGAGCGCCGACATCGGTGCGCGGGTGAAGGCCGGTCAGGTGATCGCCGAGATCGAGGCGCCCGACCTCGACCAGCAACTGCTTCAGGCCCGCGCCGACCTCGCCAGCCAGCAGTCCAGTGCCAGGCTGTCGGAAGCCACCCTCAACCGCCGCAAGACGCTGGTCGCCTCCAACTTCGTCTCCGCGCAGGAGATCGACGAGCGTACCGCCGATCTCTCCAACAAGAACGCGGCGGTTCGCTCGGGCCAGGCGAATGTCGAGCGCCTCGAAGCGCTGGCCGGTTACAAGAAGATCACCGCTCCGTTTGACGGTGTGGTCACGGCGCGCGACACCGACGTCGGTGCGCTGATCAATTCGGGCGGCGGCTCGGGCCCGGCGATGTTCGTGGTCTCCGACATCACCAAGCTGCGCGTCTACATCAACGTGCCCCAGAACTACGTGCCCGCGATCAAGATCGGCGCCAAGGCCGCCATTGTGCTGCCGGAGTATCCGAACCGGACCTTCCAGGCGACGGTGGAAGCCTCCTCGCAGGCGGTTGACGTCGCCTCCGGCACGACGCGCATGCAACTTGGTCTCGACAATTCCTCGGGCGAGCTGATGCCGGGCGGCTACGCCAGCGTGAAGCTCAACCTGCAGCGCGACTCCGCGCCGCTCAGCATTCCCGCCAGTGCGCTGATCTTCAACGGCAGCGGCCTGCGCGTCGCAACCGTCGGTCCGGACGACAAGGTCCTGTTCAAGGCCGTGACCATCGCCCGCGACCTCGGCCGCGAGATCGAGCTCGCCTCGGGAATTGCAGCGGACGACCGCGTCATCACGGCACCACCGGACGGCCTTTCCGACGGCGATCAGGTCCGCGTGACCGGCACTGGTGCCAAGGGCAAGCCGGCGACGGCGTCGGAGACGCAGGCGCCGAAGGGGTAGGGTGAGTTTGAGGGTGGGTTAGCCGAAGGCGTAACTCACCACTGTTCGTCTCCGCGCAAGCAAAAGAGGTGGGTTACGCCTTCGGCTAACCCACCCTACGAGACTACGCCACGCGCCACTCCGGAACGCCATCCGCGGCCATCGTGATCTCGCCAAGCGAACCCACCGGCGTGCGGTCCATGTTCAGCACTTGCGCCAACGTCGCCGTGTCGCCCGCGGGAATCCGCGCCAGCGTGCGCCTGTCGTCTTCCGTGCGCAGCATCACCACGCCATGCTCGACATCGCCACTGCGGCCATAGAGCACCGTAGAGCTCTCGACCTTGCCCATGCCGCTCGGCTCCGTCACGAACTCCGGCACCGCGCGCTTGTTGCGGTCCGCCGCCGCCTGCACGCTCGTCTCCTGTGCCAATGCTTCACGCGGCGGCGCCTTCGACACCACCAGCGCATGATGCTTGGTGACGAAGCCGCCCTGGCCGTAGAGCAGGCCGAGCTTGGCGCCGTCGCGCAGGCGCCGCACCATCGCGCAGGCCGCATGGGTCATGTAGGTGTTGAGCGGCGCCCCGAAGAAGGTGAGGCCGCCTGTTACGGTCGGCTGCACGTCCGCACCCAGGCCCAGCGTCCGCCGCGCCATTTTGGGCACGCACGGGAAGCAGCTATAGAGCTCGATCGCGTCGAAATTCTTGCCGTCGCCGTCGGCGAGATCCATCACGGCCTTCAAAACGGCGTTCTGCGAATGGCTCTCGTAAAACTGGTCGCGCAAAAGATAGTCGCGCGGTTCCTCGGCCGAGGCGCCGCCGAGCGGGTAGACGAGCTTGTCCTCGGCGATGCCTGCCGCACGCGCCCTGGCGAGGCTGGTGAGCAGCAGCGCGCCGCCCATGTTGACGCTAGGGTTGGCAACCATGAGCTTGTTGTAGGGCCAGGCGATCAGGCGGTTGTCCGCGGTCGGCGTCGTGATTTCGTCGGGCGCATAGCGCCGCTTCAGCCAGGCATTTGGATTTTGCGCGGCGGCTTCTGAATAGCGCGACCACAGCACGCCTGACTCCGCCATCGCTTCGCGCGGCGTCTGGTCCCAATACGCCGAGGAGGCGGCCTCGTAGAATGGATACACCGTGACGGGCCGGAACACCCCGAGCTTCTGCGCCAGCGGCTTCTGATACGCTGCGCCGCGTTTCGGCTCCTCGACGTCATGGGCGAACGGCGTCCATGGCAGCTTCGCGCCGGCGCGCTCCGCCTTGGTCGCCGTCGACTGTGCCTCCGCGCCGCAGACAGCGGCAACACTGCATTCACCGCGCGCAATGCGCTTTGCTGCCTCGTGGATATAGCGGATCGGGCTCTCGCCGCCGACGGGGCCGTAATAGCAATGCGCGGGCGAGATGCCGAGTCGTTGCGCCAGCAACTGCTCCGGATCGCGATAGCGCCAGCTCAGGAAGTTGACGACGTCGAGCGATTGCACCTCCCCGAGCAGCTTTGCGCCGGCGTCTGCTTCCGCGCGCAGCAAGGCCTGTTCGAGCAGGTCCAGCGGCTCGAGGCCCTCGGTGATCTCCTTGGGGCGGTCGACGATCTCGCCGATGCCGACGATGACGGGGATGCGGTCTTCGGGGGTATTCTTCTGGTCTGTCATGCTTCAATTCACGATGTCAGTTGTTTCGTCATTGCGAGCGTAGCGAAGCAATCCAGGATCTTTCCGCGGTGATAGTCTGGATTGCTTCGCTGCGCTCGCAATGACGGTGTGTGGCAATCACTCCGCGACCAGCGCATTCATGTGCTCGACGGCTTCGGCGAACTCTTCCTTGAACTCCTGCACCACCGCGCCGGCCGACTTTACGCTGTCGATCAGCCCGACGCCCTGGCCGACGAAGTAACTCACGAGATCGCGCGCCTTCGCGTTGCCGCTCGCAGCTGCACGATCGATCGAGTGGAAGGCGTCGCGGCTGATGACACTCTGCAGCGGCATCGGCAATGCGCCGGGGCTCTCGGGTGCGCGGTCCCAGGCGTCGGTCCAGACCGAGCGAAGCTGCCGTGCCGGTTTCCCGGTGCGGCCCTTCGAGCGGATCGCATCGCGCGACGATGCCGCGATCATCTTCTCGCGAAAGATCTCCGTGGTCTCGGACTCGACGGTGGCAAGCCACACCGAGCCGGTCCAGGCACCTGCGGCACCCATCGCCATGCAGGCTGCCATCTGCCGTCCCGTCATGATGCCGCCGGCCGCCAGCACCGGCACGTCGCGGATCTTCTTGATCGCCTTGATCACCTCGGGCACCAGCACCATGGTCGAGACCTCGCCGCAATGGCCGCCGGCCTCGGTGCCCTGGACCACGAGGATATCGACGCCGGCCGCGACCTGGCGCAGCGCGTGCTCCTTGGCGCCGACCAGTGCTGCGACCGGCACGCCGTGCTTCCTGCCCATCTCGATCATGGCCTTCGGCGGCACGCCCAAGGCATTGGCGATCAGGCGGATCGGGTGCTTGAACGAGACCTCCAGCAGCTCTAGCGCGGTCCTGCCATCGAACGGCTGCGGCTGGTTGTCGGCGACCTCGGTGGTCGTGAGTTCGATGTCGAATTTCTTCAGGAGATTGCGCGTGTAGTCGCGGTGCTCCTGAGGCACGCGCGCTTCAAGGCTCTTCCAGGTGACGTCCTTTTCGCCCGAGGTCGAGATGTTTTCGGGGATCAGCACGTCGACGCCGTAGGGCTTGCCGTCGACGTGATCGTCGATCCATTTCAGCTCGCGCTCCAGCGTATCCGGCGTGTGCACGGTGGCACCTAACACGCCAAAGCCTCCGGCCCGGCTGACGGCGGCGACGACATCGCGGCAATGGCTGAAGGCGAGCAGGGGGAAATCGATGCCCAGCATGTCGCAGATCGGCGATTTCATCGTTCCCTCCGGCGGGCCTTCGCGTTGCTGTTGTCGCAATCTTGAGCGAAGGCTCATCGACGCTAGACCATCGTCTTGCGCTATGCCAATCCGGATTTGGCGACGCATCTTGCGTGCACACGCCGTGTTACGCGAAGCCGCACGCATGGCTCGACAGATGCGGCCTCTGGTGCAGGTCGTCCTCGGCAACGTCGGATGCATGACGCGGCCTCGAGGCCCGCGCCGGACGCAGGGCCGGCAGGGCTTGCCATCGGCCGTCCGTGGGCTAATTAATGCAGACGCATCTTTTCGCCGGAGCCCCCTCATGACCGACACCCCCGCCTACGTGCCGCCCAAAGTCTGGACCTGGAACAAGGAGAACGGCGGGCAGTTCGCCAGCATCAACCGTCCCATCGCCGGTCCCACTCACGACAAGGAGCTGCCGGTCGGCAAGCATCCCTTCCAGCTCTATTCGCTGGCGACGCCGAACGGGGTCAAGGTCACCGTGATGCTGGAGGAGCTTCTGGCGCTCGGCCACAAGGGCGCGGAATACGACGCTTGGCTGATCAGAATAGGCAACGGCGACCAGTTCGGCAGCGGCTTTGTCGACATCAATCCGAATTCCAAGATCCCGGCGCTGATGGACCGCTCCGGCCCGGAGCCGATCCGGGTGTTCGAGTCCGGCTCGATCCTGTTCTACCTCGCCGAAAAGTTCGGCGCCTTCCTGCCGAAGGACATCAAGAGCCGCACTGAAGCGATGTCGTGGCTGTTCTGGCAGATGGGCAGCGCGCCCTATCTCGGCGGTGGCTTCGGCCACTTCTACGCCTACGCGCCGACCAAGATCGAATACGCCATCGACCGTTTCGCGATGGAGACCAAGCGCCAGCTCGACGTGCTCGACCGCCGGCTCGCCGACAACGAATATCTCGCCGGCAGCGACTACAGCATTGCCGACATGGCGGTGTGGCCCTGGTACGGCGCGCTCGCCAAGGGGCTGGTCTATGGCGCGGGCGAATTCCTCTCCGTGCAGGACTACAAGCACGTGCAGCGCTGGACCGACCAGATCGCCAAGCGTCCGGCCGTCAAGCGCGGCCGCATGGTCAACCGTGTCTCCGGCGATCCCGCCAGCCAACTGCACGAGCGGCATGACGCCAGCGACTTCGAGACCAAGACGCAGGACAAGGTCGGCGAGGCTGCCGCGTCGTAGGCGCATCGCTGAACATCGCAGTATTGTAGGGTGGGTTAGCGCTAGCGTAACCCACCTCTTTCGCTTCCCCGGAGACGAACAGTGGTGGGTTACGCTTCGCTAACCCACCCTACGGCAGGGCCGCGCTTGGCGAGACCTCACGCCATGCTCAGCTCGTGGCGTCCCACCACCATCCAGTGCACCTCGTCCGGACCATCCGCGAAGCGCAGGTGGCGGACGTCCTGATACATCTCGGCGAGAGGGGTCCAGTGCGAGATGCCGGTGGCGCCGTGCATCTGGATCGACTGGTCGATGATCTTGCAGGCGCGCTCCGGCACCATGGCCTTGACCATGGAGACCCAGACACGAGCTTCCTTGTTGCCGAGCACGTCCATGGCCTTGGCGGCCTTCAGCACCATCAGCCGCATCGCCTCGATCTCGCAGCGCGCCTGCGCGATGATCTGCATATTGCCGCCGAGATGGGCGATCTTCTTGCCGAAGGCTTCACGGGTGAGGCCACGCTGCACCATCAAATCGAGCGCCTTCTCCGCCTTGCCGATGGTGCGCATGCAGTGATGGATGCGGCCCGGGCCTAGCCGAAGCTGCGAAATCTCGAAGCCGCGGCCTTCGCCGAGCAGAATGTTCTCCTTGGGCACGCGCACGTTGTTAAAGCGCATGTGCATGTGGCCGCGCGGCGCGTGGTCCTGGCCGAACACATACATGGGACCGAGCACCTCGACGCCGGGCGTGTCGCGCGGCACCAGGATCTGCGACTGCTGCTTGCTCGGCGCCGCATCCGGATTGGTCTTCACCATCACGATGAGGATCTTGCAGCGGGGATCGCCGACGCCGGAGATGTAATACTTCTCGCCGTTGATCACCCATTCGTCGCCGACGAGCTTGGCGGTGGTCGAGATGTTCTTGGCATCGGAGGAGGCGACGTTCGGCTCGGTCATGACATAGGCCGAGCGGATCTCGCCGTTCATCAGTGGCTTCAGCCACTTCTCCTTCTGCTCCTTGGTGCCGACGCGCTCCAGCACCTCCATGTTGCCGGTGTCAGGCGCCGAGCAGTTCATGCTCTCCGAGGCCAACGGGCTCTTGCCGAGCTCGGATGCGATATAGGCGTAGTCGAGATTCTTCAGGCCCTGGCCGGTCTCGTCGTCGGGCAGGAAGAAGTTCCAGAGGCCTTCCTGCTTGGCCTTGTTCTTGGCCTTCTCCAGTACCTCGAGCTGCTTCGGCGTGAAGCTCCAGCGGTCTTGTTTCCCTTCGCCTGCCTTGGCGAATTCGATCGACATCGGTTCGACGGTGTCGCGGATGAACTTCCTGACGTGATCATAGAGCGGCCGGACCTGGTCCGACATCCTGAGGTCGTTGAGCTCGTCGCCGGGATTGAGGGTGTAGTTGGTGGTGCGGGGAATATAGGTGTGTCTTGTCATTGTTCCTCCCGGGGTCGCTGAGATCGCGTTGAGCCGGAGAATAGTCGCAGCGTCGGCAAAGTGCGAGCGCGCATTTTCTAGAGCGAGCCATGCCATGCGATGGAATATCGCAGGGCGTTTGAAATGTTGTTTGAATGGGACGGTTGCCGCGAGCGCTGCTGTCATCGCCCGCGAAGGCGGGCGATCCAGTACTCCGTGACGGACATGATTGAATCGAGAAGCCGCGGCGTACTGGATTCCCCGCCTTCGCGGGGAATGACAGTGTTTGCTGTGGCTAATTCGCCATCCGATGCATGGCGCAGATCTTATTGCCGTCGAGGTCGCGCAAATACGCGATATAGAGGTTGACGCCGGGGCCTTGGCGGATGCCGGGAGGATCTTCGCAAGGAACGCCGCCGGCGGCGATGCCGGCCGTATGCCATGCATTGACCTGCTCCGGCGAGTTGGCGGCAAAGCCGATGGTGCCGCCATTCGCAGGCGTCGCCGCTTCGCCGTTGATAGGCTTGGTCACCGAGAACACGCCGGTCTTGGTGATGTAGAAGATGCGATGGCCGTCGACCCGCGCCGGCCGCACCTCGAGCGTGGACAGCAAATTGTCGTAGAAGGCCTTGGCCTTGTCGAGGTCGTTGGTGCCGATCATCACGTGTGAAAACATTTTGCCCTATTTTCCTCATCTTGTAGCCCGGATGGAGCGCAGCGTAATCCGGGTCTTGTTTGCTTTTGGCCGTTCCGGATTGCGCTGCGCTCCATCCGGGCTACGAGAATCAAAACGCCGTATAGCCGCCGTCGATCACGAACGTATCCGCGGTGTGGTACGACGACGCCTTGCTCATCAGATACACTGCGATGCCGCCGAAATCGCTGGCTTCGCCAAAGCGGCGCACCGGAATGCGCGGCATCACGTTTGCGACGAATTTCTCGTTGGCCATCAGGCCCGAGGTCATGTCGCTCTTGATCCAGCCGGGCAGGATCGCGTTCGCGGTGACGCCGTGGCGCGCCAGCTCAACGCCGAGCGCGCGCACCAGCGCGTTGATCGCGGCCTTGGTCGCCGCGTAGTGCTCGTTGCGGGCGGTACCGAAGATCGAGGCGAGACTCGAAGTCGCCACCAGCCGACCGAAGGGATCGCCCGCATTGGCGCGCTCGGTCATGTGTTTTGCGGCCGCCTGGAACGCGTGGAACACGCCGTCGAGATTGGTCGCAAACATCCCACGCCATTCCTCTTCGGTGCGTTCGATGAAGGAGCGCCGGCCGCCGCCGCCGATGCCGGCATTGGCGAAGCAGCCGTCGACCCGGCCGAACATGTTGAGCGTGGCCTTCATCGTGGCATTGACCGAGGCCGGGTCGGTGACGTCGCAGACCCGCGCGTCGACCTTACCTGATAGCCCCGCCAGGCTAGCGGCAGCGCTGCTGTTCTTGTCAGGATTGCGACCCCAGATCGAGACGTTGCAGCCCTGGCCGGCGAGCGCCTGCGCGATGCCTAGCCCGATGCCGCCATTGCCGCCGGTGATCACGGCGACCCGTCCCGAAAGGTCGAAAAGGTTCATGGCGCGTTTCCTGTTTTTTTGGCATGCGCGCACCAGCCGCTGCGCGCAAGATTGCTTGCTATGCTCTGATCACCATGGACAAGACCGTGCCAAAAATCAAATATGCGCCCCGGCAAAAGTAATTCCGGTCTGCGAAACTGGCGCAGGCCGCAACTCACGAGGAAACCATGCAGTTCAAACACGTCACGCTCGATCTCGATGGCTCGGTCGCGATCCTCAAGCTCGACCACCAGGAGGTGATGAACGCGGTCTCCGTCGACATGCTGGGCGGTCTCGCGGAAGCGCTCGACACGATCGAGGAGAAGAAGGACGAGGTGCGCTGCGTCGTTCTCACCGGCGCGGGGCGGGCGTTCTGCACCGGCGCGAATCTCCAGGGCCGCAACAACCAGTCGAAGAAGACCAAGGCCGGCCTGACGCTTGAGACCGGCTTCCATCCCTTCCTGCGTCGCATCCGCAATCTGCATTGCCCGATCGTGACCGCGGTCAACGGCCCCGCGGCCGGCGCCGGCATGAGCTTCGCGCTGCTCGGCGACATGATTTTATGCGCGCGGTCCTCTTACTTTCTTCAAGCCTTCCGCCGTATCGGCCTGGTGCCGGATTGCGGCTCGACCTGGCTCTTGCCGCGGCTGATCGGCAAGGCGCGCTCGATCGAATTGTCGCTGATGGGCGAGCGGCTCCCAGCCGAGAAGGCGCTGGAATGGGGCCTCGTCAACCGCGTCTATGATGACGGCGTGCTGATGGAGGAGGCGATGAAGCTCGCGGATGACCTCGCCAGCGGCCCGACGGTCGCGCTGTCGCTGATCCGCAAGCTCTACTGGGACAGCCCGGAAAATTCCTTCGAGGATCAGCTCAATCTCGAATTCCAGTGCCAGCTCCGCGCCGGCGACACGGATGATTTCCGCGAAGGCGTCGGCGCCTTCCTGGAGAAGCGGCCGGCCAAATTCAACGGCAGGTGATCAAGGGCAAATGATCGAGGCCGAACTCTCCCGCAGCGTTGCGCGCTGGTGCCCGGGCGCAACTGGTGTCGCTGGCGTGGCAAGACTGTCCGGCGGCGCCAGCCAGGAGACCTGGCGCTTCGACATCGTGCATCCCGATGGGCCGATCGGTGCGATCCTGCGCCGCTCGCCGAAGGGGTATGGCGCGGCGCCGACGCGCGCGGCAGGACTCGGTGCGGAAGCGCAGCTGATGCAGCTTGCCTATGAGGCCGGCGTGCCGTCGCCGCGCGTGATGCATGTGCTCGTGCCGGACGACAATCTCGGCACCGGCTTCATCATGCAGCGGGTCGAGGGCGAGACCATTGCGCGCAAGATCCTGCGCGACGACGAGTTCGCGGCGACGCGGCCGCTTCTCGCGCGGCAGATTGGCGAGGTGCTTGCGAAGCTGCACGGGCTGCCGCGGGACAAATTGCCCGAGCTGCGCAGCCGGTCCGCGACCGAGGAGATCGCCGAGTTCGAGCGCGATTATCGCAGCCTGGACTGGCCCAAACCCGTGTTCGAGCTGGCGCTGCGCTGGCTGCGCGACCACGATCCGGGTCCTTCGGCCGAGACGACGCTGGTGCACGGCGATTTCCGCAACGGCAATCTCATCATCGGCGCAGACGGCGTGCGCGCGGTGCTTGACTGGGAGCTCGCTCATCTCGGCGACCCCATGGAGGATCTCGGCTGGGTCTGCGTTAATTCCTGGCGTTTTGGCGAGATCGACAAGCCCGTCGGCGGCTTTGGCTCGCGTGAGGAGCTGTTCGCCGGCTATGAGGCGGCTGGGCGGAAGGTCGATCCATCGCGTGTCAAATTCTGGGAAGTGATGGGCACGCTGCGCTGGGGCATCATGTGCGGCGGCATGATGCAGCGATTTCGAGAAAGTCCGGACCATTCGATGGAACGCGCCATGATCGGACGCCGTGCCTCCGAGACCGAGATCGATCTGTTGCGGCTGCTGGTGCCGCGGGGGAGTTGACCATGCAGGACGAGCCGACCCCGATCGAGCTGACCAAGTCAGTCGCCGATTTCCTCCGCAACGATATCGCGCCGCTGATCTCCGGCCACCAGGCTTTCAAGCTGCGCGTCGCCATCAATATTCTCGATCTCGTGACACGGCAGTTGACGCTGGAGGAGGGGAGCGATGCCGCGGAGGTGGACCGGTTGCGCGCGTTGCTCGGCATGGACGGCGCGGTCACCGACCTCAACCGCGCACTCGCCGAGCGCATCGCCAAGGGCGAGGTCGATCTCGCAACGCCGGGCCTTGCCGAGCATCTGTGGCAGACGACCATGGATAAGCTTGCCGTGGATCAGCCGAATTATGCCTCGTACAAGCGGGAGCTGTCGCGCGGCGGGTAAGCGGCGCCACATTCTCCGCGGTCATCGCCCGCGAAGGCGGGCGATCCAGTATTCCAGAGACGGCAGCGATTGAGCCGAGAAGCCGCGGCGTACTGGATGCCCCGGTCAAGCCGGGGCATGACACCGGTGGCGTTGGGAGCCGTGACGGGCCGATCGACCCTTCACTTCCCTATCCATTTCGGCGGCCGCTTCTCCGCAAACGCCTTCGGGCCCTCGATGTAATCCTGCGAGGCCGCCATCGCCTTCACCGCCGGATACTCGCGCTGCTCCTCGATCGCCTGCTCCAGCGACACGCCGAGGCCCTTCTGGATCGCCTGCTTCGAGGCCCGGATCGACATCGGCGAATTCTTGGTGATCATCTCAGCCCAGCGCAGCGCGGCCGTGAGCGCCTCGCCCTGCGGCACCACCTCATTGACGAAGCCGAGTTCGAGACCCTCTTTGGCGCTGACGTGGCGCGCGGTGAGGATCATGCCCATGGCGCGCTTCAGCCCGATCTGGCGCGGCAGCCGGTGCAGGCCACCGGCGAGTGCGGCGAGGCCAACGCGCGGCTCGGGCAGCGCGAAGGTCGCGTTCTCCGAGGCAATGATGAGGTCGCAGGCCAGCGCGATCTCGAAACCGCCGCCCATGGCCACGCCATTGACCGCAGCGATGATCGGCTTGTCGCAGTCGAAGCGCGCGGTGAGGCCGGCAAAGCCGCCCTTGTCCCAGCCGCGCTTGCCGCCGGCCGCCTGCCACTTCAGATCGTTGCCGGCGCAGAACGCCTTGTCGCCGCTGCCTGTGACGATCGCGATCCACTGCTCGGAATCGGCGAAGAAATCGTCAAACACTTTGTTGAGCTCGAAATGCGCGTCGGTGTGCAGCGCGTTGTAGACCTCGGGCCGCGACAGCGTGACGATCGTGATCGGCCCCTTGCGTTCCACCTTTGAGAATTTCAGCTCCATGCTCGCTCCCGCAGTTTCTCGTGAAGGAATATTGCCGGAATACTACCGCGCCACCGCGCTAGAGCACCATCGAATTGCGCAATGCGCCCTGCGCATCCGGTACGCCTCCCATTGCTTGACTTGGCGACGCTCTTCTCACCTTAATCGTGCGAAGCAAAGCTGCGCCCAGCGCCTTAACGCAAAACGAAAAAAACACCCGGGAGAGAGCCGTGGATTTCTCATTGCCTGCCGATCTCGTCGCCTATCTCGCAGAGCTCGACCGTTTCATCGAACGCGAGATCAAGCCGCTGGAAGAGGCCGATGATAATATCCGCTTCTTCGATCATCGTCGCGAATGGGCCCGCACCGATTTCGAGAATGGCGGCCTGCCGCGCCACGAATGGGAAGCGCTGCTGCGCAAGGCCAAGGATCTCGCGGACGCGGCCGGTCATTTGCGATTTCCGGTGCCGAAGCAATATGGCGGGAAGGATGGCTCCAATCTCTGGATGGCCGTGATCCGCGAGCACTTTGCCGCCAAGGGTCTCGGCCTGCACAACGACCTCCAGAACGAGCATTCCATCGTCGGCAACTTCCCCGTCGCTACCATGCTCGATCGCTACGGCCGCGACGACCAGAAGGCGATGATCGACGGCTCGATCAAGGGCAAGTATCGCATCACCTTCGGCCTGACCGAGCCAAATCATGGCTCCGACGCCACCCATATGGAAACGCGCGCGGTGCCGGCGACCCGCGACAACGTCAAGGGCTGGATCATCAACGGCGAGAAGATGTGGACGACCGGCATGCACGTCGCCACGCATTGCGCGCTGTTCGCGCGCACCAGCGGCAATGACGGCGATGCCCGCGGCATCACCTGTTTCCTGGTGCCGGCGAAGAGCCACGGCGTGAAGATCGAAGAGTACATGTGGACCTTCAACATGCCGACCGACCACCCCCGCGTCAGTTTTACGGATGTGTTCGTGCCGGAGGACGCGCTGTTCGGCGAGGTCGGGCGCGGCCTGTCGCTGGCGCAGTGTTTTGTCCATCAGAACCGTATCCGGCAGGCGGCGAGTTCGTTGGGAGCGGCGGTCTACTGCATCAACGAGAGCGTGAAATATGCGCGCGAGCGAAAGCCGTTCGGCAAGGCACTGGCCGAGAACCAGGCGATCCAGTTCCCACTGGTCGAGCTGGCGACGCAGGCCGAGATGCTGCGCCTGTTGATCCGCAAGACCGCCTGGGAAATGGACAAGCTCACTGAGGAGCAGATCGAGCGCACGCTCTCCGACCGCGTCTCGATGTGCAACTACTGGGCAAACCGCCTCTGCTGCGAATCCGCCGACCGCGCCATGCAGGTCCACGGCGGCATGGGCTATTCACGCCACAAGCCGTTCGAGCACATCTACCGCCACCACCGCCGCTACCGCATCACCGAAGGCAGCGAGGAGATCCAGATCCGCAAGGTGGCGGGATTTTTGTTCGGCTATATGGGGCCGGGGAAGCATTAGCTGTTATCGCGAGCGAAGCGATCCAAAGTCTTTCCAGAGAGACAGTCTGGATTGCTTCGTCGCAAGGGCTCCTCGCAATGACGGAGGAGAGAGGCGCGCATCCGCCTCCACACCGTCATTGCGAGCGAAGCGAAGCAATCCAGAGATGTCGCCATGGACGGAGCTCCCGATTGCACCATCGCTTCTCGCAGTCGGCCTAATTCACCCTTCTATCCTTCCCCGCCCAATACGGCTCGCGCAATTGCCGCCGCAAAATCTTGCCTGACGGATTGCGCGGCAGCGCCGGCAGGAACTCCACGCTCTTCGGCGTCTTGAACCCGGCGATGCGCTCGCGGGTGAAGTTGATGATGTCGGTGGCGGTCGCCTGCTTGCCCGGCTTCATCACCACGACGGCCTTCACCGCCTCGCCCCATTTGTCGTCGGGTATGCCGATCACGGCAGCTTCCGCGACGTCGGGATGATCGCACAGCGCGCTCTCGACTTCGGCGGGATAGATGTTCTCCCCGCCGGAGATGATCATGTCCTTGATGCGGTCGTGGATGTAGAGATAGCCGTCTTCGTCCATGTAGCCGGCGTCACCGGTGCGCAGCCAGCCGTCGCCGCGCAGCGTCGCGGCGGTCGCTTCCGGCAGGTTCCAGTAGCCTGCCATGTTGGAGCCCGAGCGTGTCGCGATCTCGCCGACCTCGCGCGGCGGCAGCGGCTTGCCATCGACATCGAGGATCGCGATCTCGACGCCCGGCAGCGCCTTGCCGGCCGAGCGCATCCGCTCCAGCCCCTCGATATGATCCTCCGGCGGCAGCGCGACGATGGTGCCGGTGGTCTCGGTCATGCCGTACATCTGCACGAAGCCGCATTTGAAGATCTCGATGCATTCCTTCAGCAGCGCCGCCGGTATCGGCGAGGCGCCGTACAGCATGTATTTCAACCGCGAGAAATCGACAGTCCTCGCGCGCGGCTGCCGCACCACGAACTGCATCGCGGCGGGCACCATGAACAGCTTTGTGATGCCGGACTGCTCGAAGAAATCCAGCACCTTGGTTGGATCGAACTCGCGCGCGATCACGCCGCGGGCGCCGTGATAGAGCCCCATCACGCCCCAGCCGGATCCGCCGATGTGGAAGATGGGCATCGCCACCAGCGACACGTCGTCGGTCGACCACCGGTTCCATTCAGGCTTGTCCTCGGCATTGCCGGTTTGCACGAGGTTGAGGAAGTTCGCATGCGACAGCATCGCGCCCTTCGGCTTGCCCGTCGTACCCGACGTATAGAGCTGAATCGCGATGTCCTTCGCGTCGATCGGCACCTTGGGATCATCGCCACTCTGTGCATCGCGCCAAGCTGTAAAATCCTGCCATTCCGGCGCGCCACCTTCGGTGGTGATGACGCTGCGCACGCCCGGCAACTGGCCCTTGATCTGGCGGACCAGGGCGATGAACTCAGGTCCCACGAACAGCACCGGCGCTTTGCAGTCGCTCACGATGAAGGCGACCTCGGGGCCCGCGAGCCGCCAGTTCACGGGCGCCATCACCACGCCGGCCTTCATGGCGCCCATCAGCAGCTCGAAATAGATGTCGCTGTTCTTGCCGAGATAGGCGATGCGCTCGCCGCGTCCCACACCCATCGCGATCAGCGCGTTGGCCACTTTATTCGTCTTGACGTCGAATTCGGCAAAGCTGGTGACGCGGCCTTCGAACTCGAAGGCGATCGCGTTGCCGCGGCTCTTGGCGCGCTCGCGCACCATGTCGGCGAGATTGGCCAATGGCTGTGTGGTCATGTTTCTCCCATACCGTCTTGTTCTTATGCTGCGGAGTGTGGCGTCATCCGCAGGGGAAGACAAGACGGGGGAGGTACGCCATGGCTTCAACGTCGTCGTCCTGGCGAAAGCCAGGACCCATAGCCACAAAACGCAATTTGGCGAAGACTGGCCATGACCAATCTTCGCCAAAAAACATTCGGTGGGAATGGGTCCTGGCTTTCGCCAGGACGACTACGTCACCCCCGCTTCGCCCGGTCCTTCTCGTTCTGCGCCATGATGCTCTCGCGCGCGGTTTTCCAGTCGTCGTCGCTCCAGTCGCGGAGCTGGTAGAAATTGCCGCCCATGGCGAGCGCCTGGGCGCCGTCCATGGCGATGGTCTCGCCACTGATCCAGTCGCAACCGCCGGAGATCAGGAACACGGCGACATTCTGCAATTCCTCCATGGTGCCGACGCGGCCCATCGGGTTCATCGCCTTGGTGCGCGCGCCGGCTTCGTCGCCGGGCTTGATGCGCTTGCTCATGCCCTCGGTCGGGATCTCGCCCGGCGCGATGGTGTTGAGGCGGATGCCGTAGCGCCCCCATTCGGTCGCGAGCGACATCGTCATGGCGTGGATCGCCGACTTGCTCATCGCCGACGGCACCACGTAAGGCGAGCCGTTGCGCACCCAGGTCGTGGTGATCGAGACGACGTTGCCGGGCTGCTTCAACGCGATCCAGCGCTTGCCGACCGCTTGCGTCACATAGAACGTGCCGTGCATGACGATGTTGGCGACGGCGTCGAAGCCGCGCGGCGACAGTTCCTCGCTGCGCGAGATGAAATTGCCGGCGGCGTTGTTGATGAGGTCGGTGAGGGGGCCGTCGCGAAAGATGGTCTCGATCATCTCCTCGACCGCGAGCGCGTTGCGGATGTCGACGCCGTGGCTGCTCACGCGGCCGCCATACTCGGCCATCAGCTCGGTCGCGGTCTCGTCGCAAACGATCTTGCGCCGGCCGCAGATGTGCACCTCGGCGCCGAGCTGGAGGAAGCGCGCCGCCATCGACTTGCCGAGCCCGGTGCCGCCGCCGGTCACGAGGATGCGCCGTCCCGCCAGAAGATTTTCCTTGAACATGGCTGTTTTCCCCGTTGCGATTGTCGATTAATTGATCGATTGACTAAATCCGGCCGCCGTCGTCCTGTAAAGCGGCACCGAACAAGAACAGCAGGGAACCAGGGGAGAATTCATTCATGGAAGAGCGCGTCTCGATCTCGATCTCGGAAGGCGTCGCCGATGTTCGGCTGGTGCGCGCGGACAAGATGAATGCGCTGGATCAGGCCATGTTCGAGGCCCTTGTCGCCGCAACCGACCGGCTTTCAAAGGACAAGAGCGTGCGCGTTGTCATGCTGTCCGGCGAAGGACGCGCCTTCTGCGCCGGTCTTGACATGGGGCGTTTTGCCGCCATGAAGGAGAAGGGCGGCAACGGAATTCCGGGTGGCGAAAATCGCGATCTCACCAAGCGCACGCATGGCCAGGCGAATTTTGCGCAACAAGCGGTATGGGGCTGGCGCCAGCTTCCGGTGCCGGTGATCGCGGCGATCCAGGGCGTCGCCTTCGGCGGCGGCTTCCAGCTCGCGCTCGGCGCCGACATGCGCTTCCTCACCCCGGATGCGCGGATGTCGGTGATGGAAATCAAATGGGGCCTGGTGCCCGACATGGCGGGCACGCCGATCCTGGCTTCACTCGTGCGCGACGATATCTTGCGCGATCTCACCTACACCGGCCGCATCTTCTCCGCGCAGGAGGCGATGGCTTACGGTCTCGCCACGCGCATCTGCGACGACCCGCGCGCGAGCGCCCTCGACGTCGCGCGCGAGATCGCGGGAAAAAGCCCCGATGCGATCCGCGCCGCCAAACGCATGCTCAACAATCTCTCGGTCGATCCAGGCCCCGCACTGCTCGCCGAGTCCGTCGAGCAGCAGAAGCTGATCGGCAGTGCGAACCAGACCGAGGCGGTGCGCGCCAATCTGGAGAAGCGCGCGCCGAAATTTGCGGATTGATTGCCTGTCGTTCCGGGATGGTCCGAAGGACCAGACCTCAGGTGCGCAATTGCGCACCGGAGAACCTCGAGATTCCGGGTTCGGCTCTTCGAGCCGCCCCGGAATGACGGCGATGAACACCAACCAAAGAAAAACCAACAATGAGCGAAACGTCAAATTTCCTCGGCATCGTCTCCGGTGAGCGCAGCCGCTCCCATGCCGAGGTCGCTGATCGTGCCGATCGCATCGCCTCGGGCCTCAGCCAAATCGGCGTCAGGCAGGGCGATTGCGTCTGCATGTTGATGCGCAACGACATTGCCTTCTGGAAGCTGCCTATGCCGCGATGCGGCTGGGCGCCTACGGTGTGCCGATCAACTGGCACTTCAAGCCGGAGGAGATCACCTACATCCTGAACGACACCGGCACCTCCGTGCTGATCGGCCATGCCGACATGCTGCATGCCTTGCGCGATGCGATCCCGAAAGGCGTCACCGTGCTCAGCGTGCCGACACCGCCGGAGATCCTGTCCAACTACAAGATCGATTCCGATCATCTGAAGACGCCGGACTTTGCGATCGATTTCGAACCTTGGCTCGCACAGCACCAGCCCTATGACGGCCCGATCGTGCCGCAGCCCATGAACATGATCTACACCTCGGGCACGACAGGCCATCCCAAGGGCGTACGGCGCAATGCACCGACGCCGGAACAGGCGGCCGCCGGCGAGCGCATGCGCGCGATGATCTACGGGCTGAAGCCCGGCGCCCGCACGATCCTGCCGGGTCCGCTCTATCACTCCGCGCCGAACTCGTTCGGCATCCGCGCGGGAAAACTCGGCGGTGCACTGGTGCTGATGCCGCGCTTCGAGCCCGAGGAATTTCTCGAGCTGATCGAACGCTACAAAATCGACACCATCTTCATGGTGCCGACCATGTTCATCCGCCTGATGAAGCTGCCGGAGGAGGTGCGCAAGAAGTACGATGTGTCCTCGCTGCGCCATATCATCCATGCCGCCGCGCCTTGTCCGGCGGACGTCAAGCGCGCCATGATCGAGTGGTGGGGGCCGGTGATCTACGAATTCTACGGCTCGACCGAATCCAGCGCCGTCACCTTCGCCACCTCCGAGGATGCGCTAAGGAAACCCGGCACCGTCGGCAGGATTTCGCCCGGCGCCGAGCTGCGCTTCATCGGCGATGACGGACGCCTGCTGGGCGTGGGCGAGATCGGCGAGATCTATTCGCGCATGGCCGGGATGGCCGATTTCACCTACCACAACAAACCGGAGAAGCGCGCCGAGATCGATCGCGACGGCTTCATTACCTCCGGCGACGTCGGCTATATCGACGAAGAGGGCTACGTCTTCATATGCGACCGCAAGCGCGACATGGTGATCTCGGGCGGTGTCAACATTTACCCGGCAGAGATCGAGTCGGTTCTGCATGCCGTGCCCGGCGTGCATGATTGCGCGGTGTTCGGCATTCCCGACGCAGAATTCGGCGAGACCTTGATGGCCGTGGTCGAGCCCCAGGCGGGCATCACGCTCGACGCCGTCGAAATCCGCGCCCGGCTGAAGGCCTCGCTCGCCGACTACAAGGTGCCAAAACACATCGAGATCCGCGCCGGGCTGCCGCGCGAAGATTCCGGCAAGATCTTCAAGCGCCGCCTGCGCGATCCCTATTGGGAGCAGGCGGGACGGAAGATCTGACGGTGCGTAGTGCGTAGCCCGGGTGAGCGAAGCGATACCCGGGATAATAAGCCCCGGATGTCGCTTCGCTCATCCGGGCTACACACGCCCGTGAATTCGTGAGCGGCTTCGTCGACCGCAACCTCGCTCATCGTGCTATACTCACGGGATCACCGTCTCGCGGATCATCCCATGGCTCCCGTTTCCATCCTGCTCAACCTGCTCTGGATCCTCATCGGCGGCGCCTGGATGGCGCTCGGCTGGCTGATCGCCGCGGTCATCATGGCGATCACCATCATTGGCCTCCCGTGGGCGCGGGCAGCGTTCAACATCGCGGTCTACACGCTGATGCCGTTCGGCTCGCGGGCGGTCAGCCGCTATGAGGTCACCGGTGTCGAGGATGTCGGCACCGGCCCGCTCGGGGTGATCGGCAACATCATCTGGTTCGTGCTGGCTGGCTGGTGGCTGGCGCTCGGCCATCTCCTCACCGCCTTGGCCCTCGCGATCACCATCATCGGCATTCCCTTCGCCTGGGCCCACCTCAAGCTCGCGGGCATCGCGCTCTGGCCGATCGGCAAGGTGATCGTGCCGGCTTAGGGGAACTCGTAAGCGTCCCCGCGGCACATCCTTCGAGACGCCCGCCGTTGGCGGGCCCTCAGGATGAGGGCGGAACACGTGGCTCCACCTGCAACGAATCCCGACGCAACTCAGCCTCATCCTGAGGAGACCGCGAAGCGGTCGTCTCGAAGGACGAGGCGCTTGCTCAGCTCGTAAGACGGGTAGAGCGCCAGCGAAACCCATCAATCCGTCCGCCGATGATGAAGCATGATGGGTTTCGCAAGGGCTCAACCCATCCTACGCGCTGATTCGAAGTGGACCACGACTGCTTTCGACCGGGCGTAGGTATCCTGCCCCTCGGCAATGCGTCAGATTCATTGCAACTTTTTCCCGGCTTCATTGTTGAAGATCGGGAGCGAACGCGGCCGCAATGTGCCGCGTGGGCTGGCCCTTGGCTCATTCTTATCGGGAGGCGATTGCATGAAGTGGCTTTGTTTGATCGGCTTTGTGGCGGGGGGCGTTGCTTTAATACCCTCACCTTCTGCTTCGGCGATGCCCGCTGCCAAGCCGGACGCGCTGGGCGCGTCACAGACTGCCACTATCGAGGTCAAGGGCGGCCACGGACACGGCGGTGGCCACGGCTGGGGTCATCACGGCGGCCGTGGTCATCATTACGGTTGGGGCAGAGGCCGAGGTCATCATTATGGCTGGCGGCACCATCACCACTGGTGAGCGTCACGATTGTCCCGAGATCGGAGTTGGTACCGATGTTAATACGGACCGCGAAGCACATCCGGGAGCTTGAGGACCAACCAAGCTCGTAGGATGGGTAGAGCGTGAGCGAAACCCATCAAACCGTCCGCCGATGACGAAGCATGATGGGTTTCGCAAGCGCTCGGCCCATCCTGCACGCGGCGTGCATCAATGCGCATGCGCCCTCAGGGACGAACGCGAATGATCGTATTCCCCTTGCGTCGCCTGGTCGGATTTAAGGCGGCGACGGCATCGTCGAACATCGAGACGTTGCCGATGTTTGTCCGCAATCGTCCGTCCCGCACCCGCTGGACGATCTCACTCAGTTGGGCACGATCGGCCTCGACGACAAAGTCGACCGCCAGGCCGTCGGAGGGTCGCGCCTCTGCGGGCCCGACGATGGTGACCAGTGTTCCTCCGGCTCGAATCAATGCTGCGGACCGCTTCTGGATGTCACCGCCGATGACATCGAACACCAAGTCGACTTTGCCGATGTCTTCCAGGGCATCGTTGTCGAGGTCAACGAACTCCTTCGCGCCGAAGTCGAGCACTGTCTGACGGTCGGCGGCGCGTCCAGAGCCGATGACGTGGGCGCCGGCCTCTCGTGCGAGTTGCGTCACCATCGACCCGACTGCGCCGGCCGCGCCGTGTGCGAGCACGCTTTGCCCCGCCTGAAAGCGGCCGTGCTGGAACAGCCCTTGCCATGCCGTCAGGCCCGAGATCGGCAGGCTTGCGCCCACTGTGAAGTCGACGTCGCCCGGGAGCGGCGCGAGATTGCGTGCCTCGATCGCCACATACTCGGCGAGCGTGCCGTCGCGATACCAGTCCGCGAGGCCAAACACCCGCTGTCCTACCGACAACCCCGTAGTGCCATATCCGAGAGCGGTGACCACTCCAGCCAACTCGTGCCCAGGGATCGACGGTGTTCGGTCACGCTCGAGGCGATCGGTCCAGGTCGAGGGCCATGTCAGCTCGGTCGGAACAAATCCCGACGCATGAACCCGAACAACGACGTCGTTTATCGATGCCTGCGGCTCGGGCCGCTCCACCAGCTTCATCCCGGCCGTTCCCGCGGCCCGTTCCGTTACAACGATCGCCTTCATGGGATTATCTCCTCGGTCATTGTCTCTTGATGCAACTGTTGCAGGCAGCGTAAGCACAACGGCTATCCACAAACTGCCGGGCAGTGTGGAAGTGTCCGCGATCTGCGCTGTCTGCATTGACCGGCTCGTACTGAGACTGCCGATCGGGTTCGCTTCGGTCGCGGTACTAGCAGCTAGATGCGTCGCGCCTGGTCATGAAACCAGTACCAAGATTGCAAATTCTGGCTGTACCAAGCGCATTCAGACGGCGCTTAGCTTGAGCGCGTAGGATGGGGAGAGCGCCAGCGGCCCCCATCGATCCGTCCGCCAGTGACGAACCAGGAAGAGTTTCGCAAGGGCTCCAGATTAAGACGACGATGCGATCCCTTGTTCCAACAACACTCTGGCTGCCTCGCGGTTAGCCTCGACGATGGCGGGATCACGCGTTGACTGTGCGATCACGAGCGAGCCTTCGAACAGCGACAGGATCTGGATCACGGCCCTTTCGGGTTTGCTCAATGACAAGGGCTCAACGAGTGACGCAACGAAGTCGTGCAACTTTGTAAAATACGCTGCGATGGTCGCCTCTACGCCCGGGGAGTTTGCCTCCGGGCCGAATTCGGCCATTCCTTTGGCGAACGGACAGCCGCGGAACGAAGGCGCAAGGAGCGGTTGTTCGAGTGCGTCGAAAACAGCGAGAACGCGCTCCACTGGCGTGAGACCGGCTCGCTCGGTGGAGGTCGAAAGCATCTGAAACCAGACGGCGCTCTTGTAGCGCAGATAGGTGGCGATGAGGTCGGCCTTCGAGGGAAAGTGCTTGTAGAACGTCATCTTGGCCACGCCGCTTTCGGCGATGATCCGGTCGATTCCGACGGAGTTGATGCTGAACCGGTAAAACAGGTCTGACGCCGTCTTCAAAATGCGCTCGCGCGGGGCGAGCGCATCGAGCGGTTGAATATCCACGTCCACGAAATCAAGCACCGTGCCCATCGATCGTCCTTAACCGAGCCGTTTACGTCGCTGGACAGACTATTCTGTCCATTTAAGGATTGCAAAGACATACAGGTCTGTCTATAGCTCCATTGTCCTCTTGGATTTGAGAGAAAGATCGTGAGATGAGCGGAAAAGTTGTGGTTGTGACGGGTGCAAGCAGTGGTTTTGGAAAACTCACCGCCTTGGAGCTCGCAAAGCGGGGTCACACGGTGATTGCTGCCATGCGCGAAGTCGCAGGAAGAAATAGCCGTGTTCGCGACGAGCTTGTCGAAGCGGCAAAGGCTGAAGGGCATGCGCTCCAGGTCCTCGAGATGGACGTCGCCGACGAACAATCCGTCAACGTCGCGATCGCGGATGTCATCCGGCAGCACGGCAGGGTCGATGCCCTGGTCAACAACGCGGGAATGATGCCCGTCGGCGTCACGGAAGCCTATACCGTCAAGGATATCGAACCGCAGTTCGCCGTGAACTTCTTCGGCGCCGTTCGCACCGATCGCGCCGTTCTGCCGCACATGCGGGCCGCCGGCAGCGGCGTCCTCATCCATGTCACGTCGCTCATGGGTCGGGTGGTCTTCCCGTTCTTCGGTGTCTATTCCGCCAGCAAGTTCGCGCTCGAAGCCCTCGCGGAAGCCTACCGCTACGAGCTTTCGAGCTTCGGCGTGGATTCGGTCATCGTCGAGCCAGGCCCGTTCCCGAGCAACCTTCTTCCATCCAGCCCCGAACCCTCCGACCACGCCGTGCTGAAAACCTATGGCGATGTCGCGGCGATCCCGGGTCAGATCAAGCAGCACTCCAACGATGGAAACGATCCGCAGAATCCGCCGCAGCCCCAGCTCGTCGCGAATGCGATCGCGCAGCTGGTCGAGGCCACGGAACGGCGGCCTCTGCGGACGGTCGTGATGCCCGAAGGCATGGATCTCGGTGTCCAGCGGCTGAACGAGGCCGTCGCCCCGATTCAGAACGACCTTCTTCGCGCGCTCGGCATGGCGAGCATGATTTGACGCGAAGGCGATAAGCACACTGTACAGCTCGTAGGAAGGATAGAGCGTGAGCGAAACCCATCACCGTCCGCCGATGACGAAGCATGATTGGTTTTGCGAGCGCCCCATCCTACGCGTGCTGACGACCCATGGCAGAGAAAGACCACTTGGAGTAGAGTAGCGGCGCCGGATATTTTCAACGGAGCCCGAGATGTCCTTTCTCAAGTTTGGGATCGGTTTGTTGGCCGTCCTTGCGACGAGTGGATTTTGTGCGGCCCTCGCGGAAGATAATTCACTTGAATACAAGCGCGTGACGGCGACCGAACTGAAGTGGAGCCCGCTGCTTTCGATGCCTAAGGGGACGCAATCGGCGGTGCTACACGGCAATCCGGGCAAGCCGGGCCTCTATACCGTTCGACTCAAAGTACCGGCGAATTCCAAAATGCCTGTGCACTCTCACCCCGATGAACGCGTTCGCGTCATCATTTCGGGGACGTACTATTCTGCGCTGGGCGACAAGGTCGATGCATCGAAGCTCCTGAGCTTTCCCCCCGGTACGTTTTCGCACGTGCCGCCAAAAGTGTGGCAGTTTGCGGAAACCAGGGACGAAGAGGTGATCTTCGAGATTACCGGGATTGGACCGACAGGCATCGACTATTTGAACGCCGAGGATGATCCTCGAAAGCAAAAATAACGTTGGTCGACCTGCCGAGCGCTTCAGCACTCGTAGGATGGGTAGAGCAAGCGCTCTACCCATCCTACGCGGCCCAAGGCAGAGCCGGATGGCTCTCTCACACCATAGCCATGTCCGCTCGTGGCAGTGGGTGGGGCGCTCAGTCGACGCCGAGCACACCACCCTCGCGTTGCCCGACAAGCAAAACACGCCACATGCAGGTCAAGCACCGGGCCGTCGAATATTCTGATTGACCGAATTATTCTCTTCGGGTAAACCGCAGTCATCCCGGCCCGCCAGAAGGGGCGTTTCGCGATCGTCACAATACGCAGGCCGGGAGGCGATGGACGCGGCAGCGCCGGCGCGTGACGAGGTGGCAGGGCGGGCGACCCCTGTGAGCCATCGCGATCTGCGCGAACGACCCGGCGCTGTCACATCGGTTCTTTTCGGCTTCGGTGGCGAGCACGCGCAAGCTTCCGGATGTCCGGGGAGGGACGTCCGCGGACGGCAAAAGCGTGTGGTCCTGACGCCCGGGGTCTGTGCGTCAAGGCTTGCGGTGATGTGCGGCCCGACCGGGTGCGCGCATCGATCATCCGCAAGGCGACGGGGGCAATAGTGCATCGCTTCCCGGGGAGAGCGCGCCATAAGCCGTAAAACCATCGCGCAGGGAAGGCCGGATGTTCCGGCATCACCTGTGGTCACCCCCGCGTGCGTTTTTCGCGTGCGGACCCTGGGTGCCAGCCGGCGCCCGGCCTTCCCTGCGCCCTTTCTTCGCGATGAGGGCGAAACGGACAGCAAAACTCGGGCGCTCGCGCCGCGAGACCGCGGACGTGTGCAGTGACGAGTTGCAGGCAAATCTCTCGTGCCGGGGACTCCAATGGCGTCGGCGGTGTGCGCCGCCACCAAGTTCACCTTGCACTGCGGTAGAAGAATATCGCACACTCGACCGGGCCGGGGAGCCATAGGGAGCTCTACAAGGGGAGCGAGCCATGTCCCTCCAGACATTACCATCCGACACCGCCGATCAGCGCCCCAACCGTCCCGAGGATGTCCAGGCGCTGGAGGCGGACGCGCGGATGCGGGACGACATCCGCCTGCTCGGGCGCATCCTCGGCGACACCGTGCGCGACCAGGAGGGCGCCGAATTGTTCGATCTGGTCGAGCGCATCCGCCAGACCTCGATCCGATTCCACCGCGATGAGGACCGGCTCGCCCGCCGCGAGCTCGAGCAGATCCTCGACAGCATGTCGACCTCGGAGACCGTGCGGATCGTCCGCGCCTTCAGCTATTTCTCCCACCTCGCCAACATCGCCGAGGATCAGAACAACATTCGCCAGATGCGCGCCAACAAGGGCGGCGGCTCCGGCGTGCTGGCCGAGACCCTCGCCCATGCGAGGGCTGCGGGCATCGGCGCCGATGCCCTGCGCAACTTCTTCAAGAGCGCGCTGGTCAGTCCGGTCCTGACCGCGCATCCGACCGAGGTCCGCCGCAAGAGCACCATGGACCGCGAAATGGAAGTCGCAGCCCTGCTCGATCGTCGCGAGCGCGTCGCGCTGACGGCGGAGGAGGCCGCCGCCAGCGACGAGCAGCTCCGCCGCGAGGTGCTGACGCTGTGGCAGACCAATCTGCTGCGCCGGACCAAGCTCACCGTGCTCGACGAGGTCGCCAACGGCCTGTCGTTCTACGATTACACGTTTCTCCGCGAGGTGCCGCGGCTGGTCAACACGCTGGAGGACCGGCTGGAGGAGGGCGGCGAGCAGGCGGCAGGCGAGCTCGCTTCGTTCCTGCGCATGGGCAGCTGGATCGGCGGCGACCGCGACGGCAATCCCTTCGTCACCGCCGACGTGATGCGCGGCACGCTGCGGCTGCAGTCGAGCCGGGTGATGCAGTTCTATCTCAATGAGCTGCACGTGCTCGGCTCCGAGCTGTCGATCGCGGCGCATCTCGCCGACGTGTCCGAGGAGTTGCGCACGCTGGCGGAGCGCTCGCCCGATACCTCGCCGCACCGGAGCGGCGAGCCCTATCGCCTCGCGGTCTCCGGCATCTATGCGCGCCTGACCGCCACGGCTGAAATGCTTCAGGTCGAGATCACGCGGCGGCCAGTCGGCAAGGGCGCTCCCTATGACAGCGTCGGGGAGTTCAAGGCCGATCTCGACGTGCTGCACCGCTCGCTGATCTCCAACAACGCCGGCGTCATCGCCCGCGGCCGGCTGCGGCTGCTGCGGCGTGCGGTGGACTGCTTTGGATTCCATCTGGCCCGGCTCGACATCCGCCAGAACTCGGCGGTGCACGAGCGCACCATTGCTGAGCTGATGGACGCCGCCAACCCCGGCATGTCGTATCTCGCGCTCGGCGAGGACGCGCGTATCTCCCTGCTCACCAACGAGCTGCGCTCGACGCGCTCGCTGGTGTCGCCATTCGTCAAGTACAGCGACGAGACGATGGGCGAGCTCAACGTCTTCCATGCCGCAGCAGAAGCGCATGCGAAGTTCGGCTCGGACGCCATTCCCCAGTGCATCATCTCGATGTGCAAAAGCATGTCCGACATGCTCGAGGTCGCGGTGCTGCTCAAGGAAGTGGGGCTGGTGCATCCCTCCGGGCGCAGCGCCATCAACATCGTGCCGCTGTTCGAGACCATCGAGGATCTGCAGGCTTCCAGCGCCATCATGGACCGCATGCTCTCGCTGCATGATTATCGCCGGCTGGTCGACAGCCGCGGCAGCGTGCAGGAGGTGATGCTCGGCTACTCTGACAGCAACAAGGATGGCGGCTTCGTCACCTCGGGCTGGGAGCTCTACAAGGCCGAGATCGGGCTCGTCGACGTGTTCGAGCGCCACGGCGTGCGGCTGCGCCTGTTCCATGGCCGCGGCGGTTCGGTCGGCCGCGGCGGCGGGCCGAGCTACGATGCGATCATCGCCCAGCCCGGCGGCGCGGTGAACGGCCAGATCCGCATCACCGAGCAGGGCGAGATCATCTCGTCGAAATATTCCAACGCCGAAGTCGGCCGCAACAATCTGGAGATCCTTGCCGCCGCGACGCTGGAGGCGAGCCTGCTGCATCCGCGCCAGAGCGCGCCGCGCCGCGAATATCTGACCGCGATGGACGAGCTTTCAAACCTCGCCTTCAAGGCCTATCGCGGCCTCGTCTACGAGACCGACGGCTTCGTCGATTATTTCTGGGCGTCGACCGTCATCAACGAGATCGCGACACTCAACATCGGCAGCCGTCCGGCCTCGCGCAAGAAGACTCGTGCGATCGAGGATTTGCGCGCCATCCCCTGGGTGTTCTCCTGGGCGCAATGCCGCCTGATGCTGCCCGGCTGGTACGGATTCGGCAGCGCGGTCGAGCAATGGATCGCGGAGCATCCCGACAAGGGCATGCCGTTCCTCAAAGAGCTCTACAAGGAATGGCCGTTCTTCCGCATGCTGTTGTCGAACATGGACATGGTGCTGGCCAAAAGCTCGATCGCGATCGCCTCGCGCTATGCCGAGCTCGTGCCGGATGAGGCGCTCCGCGAAAAAATCTTCGGCCGCATCCGCCGCGAATGGCATTCCTGCATCGAGACGCTGCTGGACATCATGGGCCAGGACCGGCTGCTGCAGAGTAATCCGCTGCTGGAGCGCTCGGTGCGCCACCGCTTCCCCTATCTCGACCCGCTCAACCACGTGCAGGTCGAACTGCTGAAAGAGCACCGCGCGCAGAACCCGGACGAGCAGGTGCTGCGCGGGATTCAACTGACCATCAACGGGATCTCGGCGGGGCTGAGGAATACGGGATAAGGCGACCCACCCTCGTCATGCCCGGGCTCGTCCCGGGCATCCACGTTCTCAGTGCCGCGGTTCAAGTCGTGGATGGCCGGGACAAGCCCGGCCATGACGCGTCGTGAGAGCACGGCCTCAACAGAAATGCGCGCCCTGCGTCTCCACATAGACCGCATAGAGCGACTGGCTCGCGGTCATGAACAGGCGGTTGCGCTTCTTGCCGCCGAAGCAAACGTTGGCGCAGGTCTCGGGCAACAGGATCTGCCCGATGCGCGCGCCGTCGTTCGGCGCGAACACCTGCACGCCGTCATAGCCCGGTCCGACCCAGCCGGCGCCGACCCAGATGTTGCCCTCGGTGTCAACGCGCAGCCCGTCGGGGAAGCCTGATTTGCCGTCGAGCTTCATGTCGATCAACTTCTTCGGGTTCGACAGCTTCGCCCCGTCGATATCGTAGGACCACACCACGTTCTCGGCTTGCGGATAATGCGTGATGCCGGTGTCGCAGACATAGAGCTTCTTGTAGTCGTGACTGAAAGCGATGCCGTTCGGCTTGAACGGCTCGTCGGCCACCTTCGCGACCTGGCCGCTCTGCGGATCAATGCGATAAACCGCTTCCTTCTGATACGGCTGCAGCGAGCCGGTATTGGCAAGCTTGCCCTCATAGATGCTGATCGCGCCGTAGCCGGGATCGGTGAACCAGATCGCCTTGTCGTTGGGATGCACCACCATGTCGTTCGGGCCGTTGAGCGGCTTGCCGTTGGCCTGTTCGGCCAGCGACGTCACCGAACCATCATGCTCGTAGCGGACGAGGCGGGTGCGCTCGGCGCTGATCTGGCGGCCCTCGGTGTCGAACGAGTTGCCGTTGGCCTCGTTCGACGGCTTGTGGAATTGCTCGGAGATATGGCCGTCGTCGTCGAGATAGCGCAGCTGCCGGTTGGCCGGGATATCGCTCCAGACCAGATATTGTCCCTGCGCATTCCATGCCGGTCCTTCCGCCCACAGGCAGCCGGTATAGAGCCGCTTGATCGAGGTGTTGCCGACCTTGGCCTTGAAGCGCTTGGGGTCGATGACGACGATGTCGGGGTCGGGATAGCGCTGCGGCTCGGCATTGGCGCCGAAGTCGCGGGCGTCGGCGTTCGAGGCGAGCAGGGCAGACGCGGCGACAGTCGCGGCGCCCTTGAGCAGCGTGCGGCGGGCGAGGCCGCTGCTTGCAGTCGTGTCGTCGGAGTTGGTCAGTATTCTTGTCATGGTTTCCTCCCAAAATTGTGTTGGGAGGAAATGATCCGCCAGCAATCGGGCGTAAAGCGGAGCGATCTCCGGAGTAAGATAACCGGAGATCGCAGGGCAGAGATGCCGCAAATGCGGTCCGACGGGATTCCTTACACGGGATCCCAAGGGAAGATGTCGGCGGAGCGGTCGAGCTTGTAGAACGATCCCTTCAGCGCCGGCATGCCATGTTCCGCGATCGACTGCGGCGTCCAGCCTTCGCTCCGGTGCACCGAGCGCAGCGGACGGTTCTGGCTGAACAGGAACAGCTCGTTCATGCGTGCCCCAAAGATCTGCCCGGAGACGTCCTTGGCGGCATCGGAGAGCAGATAGGCGCAGACCGGCGCGATCTTCTCCGGGCCCATCTGCTTGATCTTCTCGACGCGCGCCTTCTCGGCTTCGGTCTCGGTCGGGATGGTGCCGATCATGCGGGTCCAGGCGAACGGCGAGACGCAATTGGAACGGACGTTGAAGCGGCCCATGTCGAGCGCGATCGACTTCGACAGGCCGACGATGCCGAGCTTGGCGGCGGCGTAGTTGGCTTGTCCAAAGTTGCCGATCAGGCCGGAGGTCGAGGTGAAGTGCACGAACGATCCGGACTCCTGCTCGCGGAAGATCCGCGCCGCCGCGTGGCTGACGTAGAACGAGCCCATCAAATGCACCTTGATGACGGCCTCGAACGCTTCCACGCTCATCTTGTGGAAGATCATGTCGCGCAAAATGCCCGCATTGTTGACCACGCCGTCGAGCCGCCCGAAATGATCGGTCGCGGTCTTCACGATCTTGCTCGCGGGGATGGCCTCGGCCACCGACTCGAAATTGGCAACCGCGGTGCCGCCGCGCTTCTTGATCTCCTCGACCACTTCCTCGGCGGGCGCGGCGCTCGTGCCGGCGCCGTCAGCGGCGACGCCGGGATCGTTGACGACGACCTTGGCACCCTCGCCAGCGCAGAGCAGCGCGATCTCCCGCCCGATGCCGCGGCCTGCGCCGGTGACGATGATGACCTTGTCTTGCAGTGATTTCGTCATTTGGGTTCTCCTGTTGTCTTACCTCGCCCCGCTTGCGGGGAGAGGTCGGATCGCATCGAAGATGCGATCCGGGTGAGGGGGGACTCTCCGCGAGTCCGAGTGTGTGGAAGCAGCCCCTCACCCCAACCCTCTCCCCGTAAGAACGGGGAGAGGGAGAGGCGAGCAGCTCATTACCTCTCGTTCGTAAACACGATCGTGCCCGACGCGGCGAACATGCCGCCGACGCCGTGACACACCGAAATCTTCGCATTCGCGACCTGCGCTGGCGCAATACCGCGCATCTGCCGCACGCTCTCCTGAAGCGCATACATGCCGTACATGCCCGAATGCATGTAGCTCAAGCCGCCGCCATTGGTGTTGAGCGGCAGCTTGCCGCCTGGCCGCGTGTTGCCGTCGGCGATGAACTTGCCGGTCTCCTCGTGCGGCATGAAGCCGAGATCGCCGAGGCCGAACAGCGGTAGATGCGCAAACGCGTCGTAGATCATGAGATGGTCGACGTCCTTGTGCGCGATACCAGCCTCCTTGAAGGCGAGGGGACCGGCGGTCTTGAACGCGCGCGAGGAGTTGAACGTCTCCATCTGGCTGACCATCGGCGTCTCCACGCTCTCGCCGGTGCCCATGATGTAGACGGGCTTGCGCGGAAAATCCCTGGCGCGGTCCGCCGAGGTCAGGATCAGCGCGCCGCCGCCGTCGGTGACGAGGCAGCATTGCAGCAGGCGGAACGGATAGGCGATCATGCGCGAGTTGAGGACGTCGGCGACCGTGATCGGATCCTTCATCATCGCGCGCGGATTCTTGGCCGCCCATTCCCGCTGCACCACCGCGACCGAGGCGAGTTGCTCGTGCGTGATGCCATAGGTCTTCATGAAGCGCAGCACGGGAATCGGGAACATGCTGGGCGGGCCGTAGACGCCAAACGGCGCCTCGAACTGGCCTTGCAGGCTGTCGGGGGGAATCGAGCGCGGCGCCTTGCCGATCATCGACTTGCCGCTCTCGGCATGGGTGATCAGCACGGTCTTGCACAGGCCGGCCTCGATCGCAGCCGCGGCATGGCGGACGTGCAGCATGAAGGAGCAGCCACCGACCGAGGTGCCGTCCACCCAGGTCGGCTTGATGCCGAGGTAGTGGCAGACCTGCTGCGGCGTTTCGACCGCGGTGGCGAAACCGTCGATGTCCGACAGCTTCAGGCCGGCATCGGCGATGGCATTGAGCGCCGCATCCGCGTGAAGCTGGAGCTGCGAGGCGTTGGGGATGACACCGAGCTCGGTGGTCTCGGCCGCGCCGACGACGGCAACCTGGTTGCTGCGCATGGTCTATCCCTTCGCCGGACGGAATACGGGGAGGGTGACCTTATCGTCGAGCGCCTCGAAGGCGACCTCGAGTTTCATGTCGAGCTCGAGCGCCTCCGGTGTCTGCGGGCAGTCGATGATGTTGCTCATCATCCGCGGACCCTCGTCGAGCTCGACTACCGCGATCGCGTAAGGCGGCGTGAAGCCGGGCGCGGCGGGACGGTGGTTGATCACGTAGCTGTAGAGAAAGCCCTTGCCGCCCGCCTTGAAGATGCTGACCTTGCGCGAGGCGCAGGACGGGCAGAACGGGCGTGGCGGGAAATAGACATGCGCGCAGGCGTCGCAGCGCTGCAGGCGCAACTCGCCCGCCTTGGTGCCGTCCCAGAAATGCTGGGTCTCCGGCGTCGGTTTCGGTCGCGCGCGCTGCGGTTCGGCCATCTCGGCAGGTCCTCCCAAGGCCAAGCTAAGCCCGGCTGTTGCGATCTTGATGCGACAATCGACCATGGCGCGTCAACGGTCCAGCAATGCGCATGCATGCCATCATGCGCACAATGCTTGTGTCGAAGTGAGGCAGCGCTATACATTGCGCGCAAATATTCCGTGAGACAGACATGCCCGATTTTTCGACACTGAAGAAGCTCGCCGAAGACCTCGAAAGCGGCCGCACCAGCTCCCGCAAGCTGGTCGAGGCTTGCATCGCCAAAATCGCCGATCCGGCCGGCGAGGGGCAGCGTGCCTTCATCCATGTCGACAAGGATGCCGCGCTTGTGGCGGCGGATGCGATGGACGGTTTGCGCAAGGCGAAGGCGGCGCCGTCGCGCTACGCCGGTATCCCGGTCTCGATCAAGGATCTCTTCGACATCAAGGGCCAGGTGACGCGCGCCGGCTCCCGCGCGCTCGACGATTCCTCGCCGGCCGAACAGGATGCCCCCACGGTGGCGCGGCTGCGCAAGGCCGGCTTCGTCGTGATCGGGCGCACCAACATGACCGAGTTCGCCTATTCCGGCATCGGCATCAATCCGCATTACGGCACGCCGAAGGGCGCCTGGAACCGGGCCGAGGGCCACGTGCCCGGCGGTTCGTCTTCGGGTGCCGCGGTCTCCGTGCTCGACGGCATGGCGCATGGCGCGCTCGGCACCGACACCGGCGGCTCCTGCCGGATTCCGGCAGCCTATAACGGCATCGTCGGCTACAAGCCGACGCAGCGGCGCGTGCCGCTCGACGGGGCTGTGCCGCTGTCGTTCTCGCTCGATAGCATCGGGCCGCTGGCACGATCGGTCAGTTGCTGTGCCATTCTCGACGCCGTGCTCGCCAACGAGCCGATCGCCCCGCTGAAGCCTCGCCCGGTCAAGGGCATGCGGCTGGCGGTGCCGACCACGATCGCGCTCGACGACCTCGATGCGGCCGTGGCCGGGACATTCGAGCGGGCGCTCAAGAGCCTTGCCGATCACGGTGCGATCATCGAGCGCATCGAGATGGCCGAATTCCACGACATCGGACCGATGAACGCCAAGGGCGGCTTTGCGGCTTCCGAAAGCTATGCCTGGCATCGCTACCTCCTCACGTCCAAGGGCGACGTCTACGATCCCAGAGTCTCCGTGCGCATCATGCGCGGCGAGGCGCAGAGCGCGGCGGACTACATCGATCTTCTCAACGAGCGCCGCTCGCTGATCGCCCGCGTCAATGCGCGCATCGCTCCCTATGACGCGCTGGTGCTGCCGACCACCGCCAACACGCCGCCGAAAATTGCGGATCTTGCCGACGACAAGGCGTTCACCAGGGAAAACCTGCGGGCGCTCCGCAATTGCACCCTGATCAACATGATCGACGGCTGCGCCATCTCGCTGCCTGCGCATCGCGAGGGCGAGATTCCGGTCGGCCTGATGCTGGCGGGCGCGGGCGGATCGGACCGCCGTATCTTCGAGCTTGCTGCCGGCATGGAGGCCGTAATTCGTGTTTGACCTGACTTTCACCGTCGACGCCCAGGACACCACCACGCCGCTGACGCTGGCGATCGACCAGATGGTCATCGCCGGCTGGACCGGCCGCGATCCGGTCGCGCGCGACAAGCACATTGCCGAGCTGCAGGAGATGGGTATCGCCCCGCCAGCCTCGACGCCGATCTACTATCGCGCCTCGGCGCGGCGCCTGACAATGGAAGACAGCATCGAGTGCACTGGCGGCGATTCCAGCGGCGAGGTCGAGTTCGTGCTGATCGGCTGGCAGGGTCGCATTTTCGTCGGCTGCGGCTCCGACCACACCGACCGCAAGGTCGAGGCCTACAACGTCACGGTGTCCAAGCAGATGTGCGACAAGCCGATCTCCTCAACGCTGTGGGAGCTCGAGGACGTCATCGGCCATTGGGACAGGATGATCCTGCGCTCCTGGGCCACCATCAAGGGCGAGCGCGTGCTCTACCAGGAGGGCACGCTCGACGCGATGCTTCCGGTGGTTGACTTGATCGCGCGTGGCTTCGAGAGTGGAAAATTCCCCGACGGCTGCGCCATGTTCGGCGGTACGTTTGCGGCGAAAGGCGGTATCCGCCCCGCCGACCGTTTCGATTTCGAGCTGGAAGATCCCGTGCTGAGGCGGACGATCAAGCACGGCTACGACGTGGTGACGCTGCCGGTGAGGGGCTAAGGTCTCTCCGCACCGTCATTGCGAGCGAAGCGAAGCAATCCAGACTGGTTCTGCGCAGGGATTCTGGATTGCTTCGTCGCAAGCGCTCCTCGCAATGACGGGGAGAGAGTCGGAAATCGGGTGGCAGAGGGCGGGGCGGTCTTGCGAAAGTCGGAGCCATGACAGCAACAGCACGAAAATCGCCTCAATCTCCGGCAGCCGACCCCGCCGCCCATGTCGATACCCTCGACTGGCCCCAGATCACCGCCGAACTCGACACGCACGGCTGCGCTGTCCTGAAGGGCCTGCTCACGCCGGACCAATGCCGCGCCGTCGCCGCGCTCTATCCCGACGACGCCAACTTCCGCAGCCGCATCGTCATGGGCCGCCACGGCTTTGGCCGCGGCGAGTACAAATATTTCTCCTATCCGCTGCCCGACCTGATCGCGCAGTTGCGCCCGGCGCTCTATGCGCATCTCCAGGGCGTCGCCAACCGCTGGAACGAGGCGATGGGGATCGACATCCGCTATCCCGCCGAACACGCGGCGTTCCTGAAGCGCTGCCACGAGGCCGGCCAAGCGCGGCCCACTCCGCTGCTGTTGCAATATGAAGCCGGCGATTTCAACTGCCTGCATCAGGATCTCTATGGCGAGCACGTGTTCCCGCTGCAGGTCGCGATCCTCTTGTCCGAGCCCGGCCGCGATTTTGCCGGCGGCGAGTTCGTGCTGACCGAGCAGCGCCCGCGCATGCAGTCCCGTGCCGAGGTGGTTCCGCTCGCGCAGGGCGACGCGGTCGCCTTCGCTGTGCATCACCGTCCGGTGCAGGGGACACGCGGCACCTACCGCGTTAATCTCCGCCATGGCGTCAGCCGGATTCGCTCTGGCCAGCGCCACACGCTGGGTGTGATCTTTCACGATGCCAAATAAGCGCTGCCGCTGATGGCGGATTTGTTCGATAGCGTCGCCGAAGCCCAGCCGTCGCGCGAGGAGATCGCCGACGGCGCCGTGCTGTTGCGCGGCTTCGTCAAGCCGATCGAAAGCGAGTTGATCGAAGCCGTGCGCGCCATCGTGGCGCAGTCGCCGTTCCGCCGCATGACCACGCCCGGCGGTCATTTGATGTCGGTCGCCATGACCAATTGCGGCGAGCGCGGCTGGATCACCGATCATACCGGTTACCGCTATGATCCGATCGACCCGAAAACCGGTGCGCCATGGCCCGCCATGCCGTCCGTGCTGCGTGATCTCGCCGGCCGTGCGGCCGAGCAGGGCAGTTTCAAAGACTTCGCGCCCGATGCCTGCCTCGTCAACCGCTACGAGCCCGGCACGCGGCTGTCATTGCATCAGGACAAGGACGAGCTGGATTATTCGGCGCCGATCGTCTCGGTCTCGCTCGGCCTGCCCGCGACGTTCCTGTTCGGCGGCATGGCACGCAACGACAAGCCGCGTCGCTTCCGGCTCGTCCATGGCGATGTCGTAGTCTGGGGCGGACCGTCACGGCTTGCCTATCACGGCGTAGCGCCGCTCGCCGATGGCGAGCATGCGCTGCTCGGGCGCACGCGGGTCAATCTGACCTTCCGCAGGACGCGCTAGTCGATCTCCTCATCCTGAGGAGCGCGCCAGTTGGCGCGCGTCTCGAAGGATGAAGGCCGAGCTGCAGCAGCGGGGCCTTCATGGTTCGAGACGGCGCTCACGCGCCTCCTCACCATGAGGATCGTCATCACGGCTTCGGCGGGTGAATGAACGCCCACGGGCTGACTTCCGAATCCCGCGTCACTTCCACCGAGATCAGATACGGCCCGCCATGGGCCAGCGCCGTCTCCATCGCCGCCTTGAACTGGTCCGGCGCGGTGACGCGTGCAGCCGCGACGCCAAAGGACTCCGCGAGCTTGACGAAATCCGGATTGACCAGATCGGACGCCACCACGCGGCCGTCAAAACGTTCGCGCTGGTCGCGGCGGACATTGCCGTAGGCGTTGTTGTTGAACACCAGCGTCACCACGCCGATGTTGAACTGCACGGCGGTGGCGAGCTCCTGCACCCCGAACATGAAGCCGCCATCGCCGGTGATCGCCACCACCGGCTTGTCGGGATTGGCGACCTTGGCCCCGAGCGCGGTGGGGAAGCCCGAGCCGAGCGTGCCCTGATAGCCTGACGTGATGAAGGTGCGCGGTTCGTAGATCGGAAAACCGTACCAGGAGGCGAAACCGAACTGCGACAATTCATCGGTCACGATCGCGTTCGCCGGCAGCACCTCGCGCAGGATGTTGAGATAGGCCATCTGCGGCTGGATGCGCTGGATCTCGGCTTGGGCCGTCGCAGTCGCCTCGCGGATGTCTCCCCGCCGGCCGCTGGTCCTCGCATAGCCGGCCTTCTTCACGGCTGCGACGAGATCGGCCGTGCCGGCTTCGGCGTCGGCGACGATAGCGACATCGGAGGCGAGCCGGCGCATCTCGGCCGGATCGATATCGACACGAATGGATTTCAGCCCCTTCGGCTGATACGGCCAACGAAAGCCCGATGCCGGCAGCTCGGCGCGCGTACCGATTGCGATCATCACATCGGTTGTCGGCCACAGCTTGTAGGCCGCCGCCATGGTCAGGCCGAGCTCATGCGCATTGGAGACGATGCCGCGGCCGCTGCGGAAGGCGACGACAGGCGCGTCGATCATCTCGGCGAGTTCGAGAATCTCCTCGCGCGCTTCGATCGCGCCGCTGCCGACGAAGATCATCGGCGCCTTGCTGTTCCTGATCAGCGCGGCCGCCTGCTTGATCATATCAGGATCGGGCCGCGGCGCGGGCAAGGGATCCAGCACCTGTGCGGCGGCCGTGTCCGCGCGCTGGGTGAAGACGTCCCAGGGCATCTCGACCGAGGCGGGGCCGCGCCGTCCGGACGTCATCTCCTGGAAGGCGCGCGCAACCGTGGTTGGCGCGTTGCCGGGATATTCGATGCGGTCCGCCCATTTCACATAGGTGCGCAAGGTCGCGAGCTGGTCCGGCATCTCGTGCAGATGGCCGCGGCCCTTGCCGAGAAATTGCGTCGGCACCTGACCGGTGACGCACAGCACCGGCTCGTTGCAGCCGAAGGCGGTGAGCAGTGCCGCGCTGGCGTTGAGCACGCCGGGACCGGGCACCACGCTGAACACGCCGGGCCTGCCGCTGGAGCGCGCATAGCCGAATGCCATGTAGCCGCAGGCCTGCTCGTGCCGCGCGCCAATCACCTTGAGCTGCGCCTGGTGGAAGGCGTCGAACAGGCCGTAGACCTGCGCGCCGGGCAGTCCGAACACGGTGTCGACGCCGTGGGCGACAAGGCCGCTTACGATCGCTTCGCCGCCGGTGAGGGTGGTCATGGCACTATTCCATTTCAATCAATGTTCAGGCTTCGTCGACGACGCCGTTGCGTAAGGTTCCGATGCCCTCGGCCGCGACTTCGATAGCGTCACCAGGCTTTAGATAACGCGGCGGATCGAACCGTGCGCCGGCGCCGGTCGGCGTGCCCGTGACGATGATGTCGCCGGGAACGAGCGTTGCGAAGATCGAGATATAGCTGATGAGATAGCGGAACGGAAACATCAGCCTGCTGGTGCGGTCGTCCTGCCGCAGCTCGCCGTTGACATGCGTGGTGAGGCGGATGTCGGCGACCTGCGATTCCTGCGTGTAGGGCACCAGCCACGGGCCGAGGCTGCCGCTGGAATCGAAGTTCTTGCCCTGCGTGACATTGAACTTGGCATGGCGCAGCCAGTCTCGCACCGAGCCTTCGTTGCAGAGCGTCAGCGCGGCGATGTAGTCGAGCGCAGAACTTTCAGCAATGTGCCGGCCGGCCTTGCCGATCACCAGCACGATCTCGCCCTCATAGTCGAGCTGCGCGGAGGCGCGAGGGCGCACCAGCGGCGTGTCGTGGCCGACGAAGGAGCGCGGCGAGCGCATGAACATGCTCGGATATTTCGGCGCGTCCTGGCCGTCCTTGTACTCGGCATTGCGATCGGGATAGTTGACGCCGATGCAGATGATCTTTTCCGGCGCGGGCACCGGCGGCAGCCAGATGATGTCACCGAGCGCGTGATCGGGGGGGCGGCTGGCGGCCTCCTCGGCGAGGCTCGCGAGCTTTCCTGCGGCGATCACCTCGCGCAGCGTGGGATAGTCTTTGCCGTGGCGCGCCGAGAGATCGACGATGCCGCCGTCGACGACGGCGCCGTAGCGGATTGCACCCTTGACGGAATAGGTCGCGAGGCGAGGGAGTGTCATTGCTTAATCCGCCACCAGCACGTCGGCCACGAACTTCGGCTCACGCACGGCTTGCCCGGAGAACGGCGAGCCCTGCTCGAACCAGGAGCGCGGGGCGGGCGCGCCCCACAATGTCTGGCGGCGCGGATCGCGCAGCGACCAGCGCAGCGGCTCGTGGTCGTGATCGCCGGTGAAATAGTCGCTGGTGTAGAGCTCCAGACGGTGTCCATCGGGATCGCGAACATAAAGGAAGAACGCATTCGAGATGCCGTGGCGGCCGGGACCACGCTCGATGTTCTTCACGAAGCCTTGCGAGGCCATGACGTCGCAGAGGTGGATGATGTTCATCGCCGTCGGCGTCCAGTACGCGAAGTGGTGCAGCCGCGGGCCCTTGCCGTTGGTGATGGCGAAATCGTGGACATTGCCCTTGCGATGCATCCAGGCCGCGGCGATGCGCCCGTTCGGTCCGTCCTCCTCGGCGTATTCGGTGAGGCGAAAGCCGAGCCGGGCATAGAATTCGACAGTGTCCTGCACTTCGGCTGCGAACACGTTGAAATGGTCGAGCCGCTGCGGATGGCAACCCCTGTAGAGGTCGTAGCGGCGCAGCAGATGCGGCCGCCGGTCCATCGATGCATACAGCTCGATCTGGAAGCCGAAGGGATCGGTGAACTGCAGCGTCCGGCCCTGGAAGGGCTGATCGGCGAAGGCGTAGCCCAGGCCGTTCTCGGACAGGAACTTTGCGGCCTTGTCCAGATCCCCGTCATTGCCGACCTTGAAACCGAGCCGGTTGCAGGCAGGCGCCGCCGCCTTGCGCAACACCAGTGAGTGATGCTGATGTTCCTCAGCGGCGCGCAAATAGACGACCTTGTCGTCGGCGTCCTCGACATGCAGGCCGACAACGCTTTCATAGAACTCGCGGCTGAGCTTCAGATCGGTCACGTCCAGCACGGCGTGGCTGGAGCGGATGATGTTGAACGGCGGCTCGAAGATATGTTGCGGTACGGGCATTGCGTTTCCCCTCTCGGCCCTTGTCATTCCGGGGCGCGGAGCGCGAGCCCGGAATCCATTCTTCCACTAACTCTGCTGCGCGATGGATTCCGGGTTCGGCTCTTCGAGCCGCCCCGGAATGGCAGTTAAATTCCCAGCTTCTGAATCTTGTGCGTGCCCCGCGCCAGCGAGACGTGCTTGGTTTCCATGTAGAAGTCGAACGAATAGTCGCCGCCGTCGCGGCCGATGCCTGAAGCCTTCATGCCGCCGAACGGCGTCGGCAGATGGCGGACGTTTTCCGAGTTCAGCCAGATCATGCCGGCCTCCAGCGCATCCGCGACACGCAACGCGCGGCCGACATCGTTGGTCCAGACATAGCCGGTCAGGCCGTAGCGAATGTCGTTGGCGATATCGATCGCGTCTGCTTCGTCCTTGAAGGGCAGCACGGTGAGGAAGGGGCCGAACACCTCTTCCTGCGCCACGCGCATCTTGCCGTGTGCGCCGGTCACCAAAGTCGGCTCGACATAATGTCCGCCACCCGGGCCGTCATAGGCCTTGCCGCCCACGGCAATCGTCGCGCCGTCCTGGCGCGCGACATCGAAATAGGAGCAGACTTTTGCCAGGTGCCGCTCGTGGATCAGCGGCCCGATCTCGGTGGCGGGATCGAGGGGATGACCGACCTTCAGCGCCTTGACGCGCGCTGTCAGCTTCTCCACGAATTTCTCCGCGATGCCGGCTTGGATCAGCAGGCGGCTCGACGACGTGCAGCGCTCGCCGTTGAGCGAGTAGATCATGAACACGACGGCATCGAGCGCGCGGTCGAGATCCGCGTCGTCGAACACGATCACCGGGTTCTTGCCGCCGAGTTCGAAATGCACGCGCTTCAGGGTCGGCGCGCCCTGAATCATGATCGCGGATCCCGTCGAGCTTTCGCCGACGAAGCCGATCGCCTTGATGGCGGGATGCTCGGTCAGCGCCTTGCCGGCCTCTTCGCCAAAGCCGTGCACGGTGTTGAGCACGCCGTCGGGCACGCCGGCTTCCTTGACGAGCTTCGCGAGAATAGCCGCCGTGATCGGCGACCACTCCGCCGGCTTGTGCACGACGGTGCATCCCGCCGCGAGGGCAGGCGCGATCTTCCAGGTCGAGAGCATGAACGGCGTATTCCACGGCGTGATAACGCCGACCGGGCCGATCGGCACGCGGGTCGAGACGTTCCAATGCTCGTCGCTCGGCGTGTTCTGGCCGTCGCGCGCCTCGCCGCATCGATCGGCAAAGAAGCGGAAGTTCTCGGCGGCGCGGATCGCAGCCTTGGCCATGAAGCGATAGGCCTGGCCGGTGTCGATGCATTCGAGCACCGCGATGTCCTCGGCATTGTCCTCGATGGCGTCGGCGACGCGATGCAGCAGCTTCTTCCGCATCGCTGGGCCCATGTCGCGCCAGGATTTGAAGGCGAGGGCGGCAGCGGTGGCGGCGCGATCGACGTCCTCGGCATTGCCGCGGGCGACGCTCGCGAGCGTGGCGCCGTCGACCGGCGATTTCGTCTCGAAGGTCTCGCCCGAGATTGACGGCACGATCTTGCCGTCGATCATGTGGCCGATGCCGTCTGCACGCAGCCTCTTCAGCAGCGGCGCGACGCGGTCGCGGTTGGCCTGGAACACATCGGTTTTCGGCGTGGGCTTATCCATGGGCGGCCTCCGCTTTCAGGGCGTCGTGGATGTTGTTGCGCTTCCAGCTCGTGTCCTTGTCGTTGATCTGCATGTCGAACGAGAGCGCGAATTTCGAGCTTGCGAAGACGGGATCGAGATGGCGGGAGAGCGCCTGGAAGATTTGCTCGCCGGCTTTCTTGCGGGTGGCAAGTTCACGGCCTTCGCCGATGCGCAGCACCATGTCGAGAAAGCCGTAGTCCTGCCGCGCGTCCGCAATCGCATAATGCTCGCATCTGACGGCGCGGACGCGGATGCCCCCGAGCGGGAAGATGCCGGTCTCGACCGCCGCCTTGCGCACCACCTCGCACGCCGCGCCGATGTCGAGGCGGTCGTCGAGATTGGCCGAATATTCGATCGTGAAATGCGGCATCGCGGTTTCACTCCCTGTTTTTTTGTTCGTCTAGGCGAAGTAGCAGCTCACCGAGCCGTAGGCGCCATAATCGGCTTGAATTGTGTCGCCCTTGCGGGTCTCGATCGGACGGATGAAGGAGCCGGCCAGCACGATTTGTCCGGGCTCGAGCGCAAGGCCAAGCGGCGCGATCTTGTTGGCGAGCCAGGCAACAGCCGTTGCGGGATGATTGAGCACGCCGGCGGCAAGGCCAGTCTCTTCGAGCTGGCCATTCTTGAAACAGAGCGCGCCGATCCAGCGCAAATCGGCATCCAGCGGGCGGATCGGCCGTCCGCCGAGCACGATGCCGGCGTTCGCCGCGTTGTCGGCGATGGTGTCGAAGATCTTTCGCGTCGCCTTGGTCCGGGGATCGACGCGCTCGATCCGCGTGTCCAGAATCTCCAGCGCCGGCACCACGAAGTCGGTGGCGTTGAGCACGTCGAATAGCGTGCAGTCGGGGCCCGCGAGGCGCTTGCTCATGACGAAGGCGAGCTCGGCTTCCACGCGCGTCGCGATGAAGCGCTCCGTCGGGACGAGGCCACCATCGGCAAAGAACATGTCGTCGAGCAACACGCCGGAATCCGGCTCGTTGATCCCAAGCGCGCTCTGCATCGCCTTCGAGGTCAGGCCGATCTTGTGTCCCCTGACGATGCGCCTCTCGGCGATCTTGATATCGACCCAAGCCTTCTGAATCGCGTCAGCGATGCTGATGTCGGGGAAGTCCTGCGAGAGCTGCCGGATCTGCGTACGGGTCTTCTCCGCCTGGTGCAGACGGTTCGCGCAAGCTCGGATATCGTCGTTTGAAAGCGCCATGTGTAATCTTACAGATCGTAGTGCCGGAAGATACTTAACATGTTAAGTGAATGCGTCAAACACAATTTGGCTTGCTGCACTGCAAACGTTTCGCGGCTTGAAAGGGCGTCATGACGAAGAGACCGGCTGATCCCGCGAACGGAAGCGAGCCCGCCGTGCGGCAGGTGCCGATGCGCGACTTCTCGCGCTCGCTGCCGATGTCGTTGCTGCGGGCACGCGAAGCGGTGATGCGGCAATTCCGTCCCTCGTTGCGTGAGCATGGCCTGACCGAGCAGCAATGGCGTATTCTGCGCGCGCTCGCGGCAATCGACACGGTCGAGGTCACGGAACTCGCGCGCACGGCGTTCCTGCTCGGACCGAGCCTGTCGCGCATCCTGCGCGATCTGGAGGCGCGCAGCCTGATCGAGCGCAAGACCGCGAAGGCGGACCAGCGCCGCAGCATGGTTTCGATCTCGGAAAAAGGCGTGAAGCTGATGGCCTCGGTGGCGCCGTCCTCCGAAGCGATCTATGCGGAGATCACGCGACGCTTCGGCGCACGCAAGCTCGTCGAGTTGCAGGAGATGCTCGGCGAACTCGAACAGAGTCTCGCAGGGCTCGGCGCAAGCGAGGAGGCAAGTGCCGAGGAGTGAAAGCAGATATGCGCAAGCGCGTAGCGACAGCAATGGACATTGACGCGCTTTTTCGCTCAAAGTGCCGCCCAAGCCGATAGCTCGAAAATCGGCGCGCCGGAACGGATAGCGCCGTCTTTGCCAAGTGAAACCTTGCGTCATCGCGAGCGTAGCGCGGCAGTCGGGTTCGCGCTAATAACGGCATCGTGCTGTCGCGGCGCTCGTCATGGTGACGAAGGTCCAAAACAAAGAAGGAAGGCAACGTGGCGAACAAGGTCAAGGAAATCTGGAAGTCGGGCAAGGCCGTAGTCAACGCGTGGCTCGCGATTCCCTCCGGCTTCTCGGCCGAGATGATCGCGCAATGCGGCTTCGACAGCGTCACCGTCGACATGCAGCACGGCGTGCAGGATTATCTCTCGATGGTGCAGTGCTTCCAGGCGATGGACAAGCACCCGATCACGCCGATGGTCCGCGTGCCCTGGAACGAGCCCGGCATCATCGGCAAGGTGCTCGATGGCGGCGCCTATGGCGTGATCTGCCCGATGGTCAACACGCCGCAGGAAGCCAGGAACCTCGTCTCCTATTCCAAGTACCCGCCGAAGGGCGTGCGCTCCAACGGACCGATTCGCGCCGGCATGTACGGCACCGCGGGCTCCTACCAGAAGACGGCCAACGACGACATCGTGCTGCTGCCGATGATGGAGACCAGGACCGCGGTCGAGAACATGGAAGCGATCTTCGACGTCGAAGGCATCGACGGCGTCTATATCGGCCCGTCCGACCTCGGCTTCTCCTACGGCCTCGAACCGAAGCTCGATCGCACCGAGCCCGAAATCCTCGCGATCTACGAGAAGATCGTCAAGGAGTGCGGCAAGCGCGGCCTCAACCCCGGCATCCATTGCAGCGGCGCCGAAGGTGCCGCGCGCGCCGTCAACATGGGCTTCAAGCTGGTGACGCTGTCGAACGAGGTCGGTCTGATGACGACCTACGCCAAGATGCAGGTCAACGCCACCCGGAAGGATTCCGGCGGCAAGGCCTGATCTCTCTCTGTGTCCCGGACGCGGTGCGGCGCGTAGCGCCGCTCCGCAGAGCCGGGACCCAGAAGCCAGTGAAGCACATTACGTAAACAACTGGGGCCCCGGCTCAGCAGCGCACCGTTTCACGCTGCGCTGCGTCCGGGGCATGATAGTTTCGATACTGGAGACATCCCATGACCATCAGCCCCGTCATTCGCCTGCATCCCGATGATGGCGTGCTGATCGCGCGCGCAAGCCTGCCGCCGGGAACATCGGTGGCCGACGGCGTGACCACGGTCGAGCGCATTCCTTCCGGCCACAAGGTCGCGATCAAGCCGATCGCAGTCGGCGAGCCGGTGATACGTTATGGCCAGATCATCGGGTTTGCGACGGTGCCGATCGCGCCGGGCCAGCACGTGCACGTGCAGAATTGCGGCATGGGCGATTTTGCCAAGGACTATGCCTATTGCGCCGACGTCAAGCCGACGCCGAATTTCGATCTGCCGGCGAGCTTCGAAGGCATCCGCCGTCCGGACGGCCGCGTCGCCACGCGCAACTATATCGGCATCCTCACATCGGTGAATTGCAGCGCGCATGTCGCAAGCCTCGTCGCCGACGTGTTCAAGAAAAATCCGTTCACCGGCGACAATCCGCTGGCCGACTTCCCGAATGTCGACGGCGTGGTCGCGCTGACCCACAAGACCGGCTGCGGCATGACGCAGAACGAGCCGCTAGCTCTGCTCCGCCGTACGCTCGGCGGCTATGCGCGGCACGTGAACTTCTCCCACGTCATCGTGCTCGGCCTCGGCTGCGAGGTGAACCAGATCGGCGGCCTGATGGAAGAGCAGAAGCTCGCCGGCCGTCTGCGAGCGATGGACATCCAGGAGGTCGGCGGCACCCGCAAGACGGTGGAGGCGGGCATCGCGTTCGTGCGCGAGGCGCTCGCGGAGTCCAACAAGGTCAAGCGCGAATCCGTACCGGTGAGCGAATTGACCGTGGCGCTGCAATGCGGCGGATCGGATGGCTATTCCGGTGTCTCCGCCAACCCGGCGCTCGGTGCGGCCAGCGATCTCATCGTGCGTCACGGCGGCACCGTGATCCTGTCGGAGACGCCGGAGACCTATGGCGCCGAGCATCTGCTGACGCGCCGCGCCGTCAGCCGCGAGGTCGGCGAGAAGCTGGTCGATCTCATGCGCTGGTGGGACGAATACACGACGCGCGAAGGCGCCGAGATGAACGCCAATCCGAGCCCGGGCAACAAGGCCGGCGGTCTCACCACCATTTTGGAGAAGTCGCTCGGCGCGATGGCGAAGGCCGGCACCACCAACCTCGTCGAAGTGCTGCGCTACGCCGAACCCATTACCAAGAAGGGTTTCGTCTTCATGGACACGCCCGGCTACGATCCCGTTGCCGCGACCGGGCAGGTCGCCGGCGGCGCCAATCTGGTCTGCTTCACCACGGGCCGCGGCAGCGTGTTCGGCTGCAAGCCGGCGCCCTCGATCAAGCTCGCCACCAACACGCCCATGTACAAGCGCATGGAAGAGGACATGGACGTCAATTGCGGCACCATCCTCGAAGGCGAGGAGAGCGTCCAGCAGTGCGGCCAGCGCATTTTCGATCTCATCCTCAAGACCGCGTCCGGACAGCCGACCAAGAGCGAGAGTTTTGATTTCGGCGGCGCCGAGTTCGCGCCATGGGTGCTGGGCGCGACGATGTAACCTCGTTGTTGCGCGCCGGCGGTAGCCCGACACTACAAGCGATGCTCCTAAGTAATGATACGGAGCCGTCAAGTGATCACGGGGGTTCCCGCGGTCACACCTGATTAACATCTTCTGCCGTAATCCCTGGGAGGATGCGAGCTCCACTCATTTGGAGCGTTCGCCCTTCGTGAGGATTCGTCAACGATGACGCGTGCGATACGGCCGACCGGCGTGGAAAATCTCCTCGGAGAGGAGGAGCTGATCGTGTCGAAGACCGACCTCAAGGGCCGCATCACCTACGCCAACGATGTCTTCATCCGTATGGCGCAGTACTCCTGGAAGGAGCTGATGGGCGCCCCCCACAGCCTGATCCGCCACCCTGAGATGCCACGCTCCGTCTTCAAGCTGCTGTGGGACACGCTTCAGTCCAGGCAGGAGATCTTCGCCTACGTCGTCAACCTCGCCAAGGACGGCAGCCATTACTGGGTGTTCGCCCACGTCACGCCGACATTCGACGAGCGTGGCAATATCGTCGGCTATCACTCCAACCGTCGCAGGCCCGATCCTGCGCAGATCGAGCGTATCAAGCCGATCTACAAGACGCTGTGCGCGGAAGAGGCGCGGCATGCCAATGCCAAGGACGGCATGCATGCGAGCTTCGAGGCGATGGTCGGGCTGCTCAAGCAACAGGGTGTCGGTTACGATGAATTTGTGCTCTCTCTCTAAAGCGCAGGGAGCGACCGCGCTCGCATCCGTTCTTGCCGTCGTCGCGTTCGTGCTCTCGCTCGCCGGTACGACCGGAGTTTCCGGCGCGGCGTTGCTTGGCGTTACGGTCGTGCTGCTCGTCTATGCCGTCTGGTGCCAGCACCGCACGGCGGTGGCCGTCGACGAGGTGGCAGACGTGTGCCGCAAGGCCGCAGGTGGCGACCTCGAGGCGCGCATCCTCAGCATCCGCCAGGCCGGACGGATCGGCGCCATTCAGAAGTCGGTCAACGACATGCTCGACATCACCGATGCCTATTTGCGGGAAGCTTCGGCGTCGATGGACTATGCAAGCCGCGGTAAATATTTCCGCAAGATCCTCGCGCGCGGATTACCCGGCTCGTTTCGCCGTTCAGCCACCGTCATCAATTCCGGCACCGACAGCCTCGGCCGTCGCGTGGTCGAGATCGCGGACCTCGCAAAGCAGTTCGGCACCCATCTCGACCAGGTCGCCGGCACTCTGATGGGCGCGGCAACCGATCTCGAATCCGACGCCGGCCAGATGGCGGCGGCGGCCGAGAAGACCAGCCGACAGACGTCCGGCGTGCTCAGTGCGTCCGACCAGGCCTCGCGCAACGTCGCCACCGTCGCCAGCGCCGCAGAGCAGCTCGCATCATCGATCGCCGAGATCAGCCGGCAGGTGGCCGGTTCGACCACGAGCACGGGGCGGGCGGTGAACGAAGCCAATCGTGCCGGCAGCGAGATTCGCATGCTTGCGGATGCAGCGATGCGGATTGGCGACGTGGTCAAGCTGATCAGCGAGATCGCCGAGCAGACCAATCTCTTGGCGCTCAACGCCACCATCGAGGCCGCGCGGGCAGGCGAGGCCGGCCGCGGCTTCGCCGTGGTCGCATCCGAGGTCAAGAGCCTCGCCAACCAGACCGCGAAGGCGACCGAGGAGATCAGCGCCAAAGTCGGCGAGATGCAGCAATCGACCACCAATTCGGTCGCCGCCGTCGAGGCAATCGCGCAGACCATCACCGAGATCAACGGCATCACCGCCTCGATCGCGGCCTCGATCGAGCAGCAGGGTCTCGCCACCCGTGAGATCGCCCGCAACGTCCAGGAAGCCTCGGCCGGTACCTCGCAAATGTCCTCCAACGTCACCGGCATCGGCGAAGCCGCCGCCGACACCGGCCGTGTGGCGAGCCGCGTCAACAGCGCCTCCGAACGCGTCCATGGCGAGGTCGAGACGCTCCGGCGCGAGGTGACGCAATTCCTGCAACGGCTGACGTCAGCGGCGTAGGGCCTTCGATGCAGATGCACTCTGCTAACCCTCTCCGCTTGTGGGAGAGGGTGGCTCGCCGCTCAGCAGGGAGACGGGCGAGGGGTCTCTCTCCGCGCGCACCTCTCACGCCGGAATTCGCGGAGACGTACCCCTCATCCGGCGCTTCGCGCCACCTTCTCCCACAAGGGGCCTGTTGCGTAATCCGTCAATTGTGATTCTCTAAGGCAAAGCCTTGGAGGAATGATGATGGCGGTGAAGCAGACGGGGCAGCCGAGTTTTATTGAGGCTTGGCTCCCGAAGGGAGCAGGTGCCAATGCAGCGCTGGATCGGCTGTCGGGGT